>JAWXCK010000229.1:0-25111 GCA_034408855.1 Pirellulaceae bacterium | reverse complement strand
TCAGTTTGTAAAGCCGTGTTGGATGGGTCTCAAAGAGTTCAACAACTCGTTGATAGCGATTCGTCGAATTCGGAGCGTTTTCCGACCGCGACAAAACCATGTCTCCAGGTCGAATATCTTCGATGTTCTTTAACCCCTGGTCGGTATGAATTTTCGTTCCCGCGACAAAGCAAACGGGGAATTTATTCATCCATACAGATAGCTCGACGAGTCGTTCGATAGCCCTCGCAACTAAGGGAACGTCCATTCCCGGCCATTTCTCGATCTTTGCAATGAAGCGAGTAATTGCCGCCGCTCGTGCGCCGATCAACGCCGCGCCGGCAGGTACCGTTACTGGTGCGGCCGAACCCGCCGTACCAAGCGTTCCAGTGGTGAGTAACGCTTCAAGAATTACCATCGCTCCTGATTCAACCGCTTCATAAAGCAACAAGCCAATCAGTTTGCCTGCTTGCTCGGGGGTTGAATCGAGTATCGCTTTTCCTACCTCACTGAGGATCAAACGTGCAACATGTAAGGTTTCAACAGCCGCGAAGGAAAGTTTTCCGGTGAGCTCATCAAAATACGCCCTGTCGTTTGTCAATATCGCACGAATGAAATCGTCTCTCGACTTTTCATAAACCGAGATAATTTCCGTGACGACTTCCAATACAGGTTGAAGACTCTTTAGAATGACCGCCTCTTCGTTGGCTCCGATGTCGTATCCGGTTACCCATTTAACAGGGTATCGAATTTCAGGACGAAGTTGAGTCGCGTGATAAGCGAATTTTCCGGCACCGTAGGCTAATTCCCCAAAGTGATTGACGACATAAACTCCGCCCTTAACGGCCATTCCTAAGAGACCATCTTGAACCCCATCGATAAAACCGTGGTAAACTCCAGTCGCGAAATCTCCGACCGATTTTGCATCGATTTGCACACCATCGGATAGTAGTTTGTTGAGTTTCTCAATAAATACTATTTCGCTGTCGAGGTAGCCCGCTTTTCGCATACCTACTTCCGCCGCTTGTTTTACTACCTTCCCCGCAGCATCTGTTGCAACCTTATAGCTGCTGGTCCCGGACTTGGCTTCGACGACAACTGTATTGAATGCGGCTGGCTTGCTAACGATGTGACGATTGAGCCCTTTTTCGACGACGGTTCCAAGTAGTTCGGCACCAGTCGAACCACCCGTTGCCGAGCTTGATTCATATGAGGAAGTGTTAGCGTCGAAAGGGTAAAGCGAAGGCCGCTTCTCAATCTTGGTTCCAACAATCAATACGTTCTTCGCAACGAACTCATCCAGCTGTGCATCCAAGGATTGAAGAATATTTCGCACCGCTTCGGCGTCGTAATCTGAGCCATCGGACACAGAGACGGATGGTAGGTGATTTGATGAGGCGGCTAAATTGTTTGCTTCTGTAGCATCTCCTGCGTTGATTGGGGCTACGAGGCTGAAGGGGAGGGTTTGGGAGCGGGCGGTGCCGAGGGGCGGCGAGGTGGTTGGCGTACTGGTGATTTCTGTACGCTTCGACCCGATGTTCGCTGGAAGCGTTGGTTCACTGAAGGTGTAGATGTTGTAGTCGCTAAACTGCGTTCCGTATAACTCGGTCTGCGAATAGCGCTCGTCGGAAATGGAGGCGATGATCGATTCGAGATCGAAGAAATCTCGCTCGACCACTTTGTATCGCTCGTGAGATGCTTTGCATGCCACGTTTCTGTTCGGGTTGAAGTCGGGTTTGTACTCGGTGTAATCCTTGGCTTCTGTATCGACTGGGGTGGTTAGATTGATCTGCCTCAGTTGTGGAAGCGCGATCAAATCGAGTTCAACTTCGCTGCGAACGCAGCATCCCGAGTCTAAGTTGATCCAGCCTGGCAGGATATCGTAGAGGGTTGGACCGGTTACCTTGCTATAGCTCGTCCGATTCTGCAGGATTTTATACTCTACTTGGCCCAGTCGATTCAACTCAGGTAACGCTGTCGAATAAGTCCCGTTCTTAGCAAGCTCCAAAATTCGTTCAGCATCGCGTTTCGCCAATGCTTCATTCGATTTAGCATTGGAATCTCCCTGCTTGTAGCTCGAGTTCACTTTAGCTTTTTCATCTGTCGATTCGGACGTTGCCAGTTTTATTTCAAACGTCGATTGAATCGTCGCTACGTCGACACGGTATTGATGCGCGGCCGGTTCGGTTAACTGCACGAAGTTCGATTGAGCAGCTAAAACATCCGCATCGTATTGCAACCAAGGCAGAGGGAAGACAGTAGCCGCCGATGTCGCAGCATTAGCCGCAGCCGTTGCCATTGTGCTGGCATGAGCCATCGCAAAATACTTATCGAACCCCGACCAGCGGGTGATCGAAGCAACATAAGCTTTCGATTCGACTTCTCGATAGTCTCGTTCGCTCGTCGATTTGCTCTTCAGCAAACTTCGATCGGCGTCTAAGGTCGCGCTGGCCAAGTCGTAATCAAGCTTGGCAATCGCAACATACCGAGCCGTAAATACTTCGGCTTCGTCTGCGTAGAAGGCAAGCTTATTCGCTTCGAATTCGCTTTCGGTCGTTAAGTCATTGGCAAGCAGGGCGACTTGTTTGTCTAAAAATGCTTTCGCGACCGGAGCCACACCTTCGAGATACGCCGCTTCCGCCGATGCCCTCGCGACAGCCGCCATCTTCGCTGCGTCTGCCGATTGATCGGAATTCAATTTCCGAGCTTCCGTAAGTGCATCTTCGCGAATTCGGTAGCCATTGGACAATTGAGTTTGGTGGAGCAACTCCGAACTGTTGCGACTGTCAATCAGGTCGCTATAGACGGGTGTCAAAGCATTGAAGGCAGCTACGCGAGCATTGGCCGCATAGACTAGATATTCTGACCAAGGAGTCGCCATTGCCGTATCGATATACTGATGAGCAATAACGCGTTGCGATTCTCGCACCGACCAGAATCCGAGATCGGATAACCCTTTGTAAGTTCGATGGGCGTTCTTAAAGCCAACTTCGCTACTCCAAGCAACGATTTGGAGCGTAGTAAACGCTTTATCGCGTGTTTCGGCCAGTGCATTGATAGCTTTAGCATACCCTTGCTGGTGTCCAGCAACGTCGACACTATACGTCTGTTCGATCTGGGCCAAGCCGCTTATTGCTAAAGGGTTGGAGCTATCGCCAATGGTATATTCCTCGCGTCCTTTGTTTTCTGCAAGCTGCCACTTATGCTTGGCGACTTTGAGCTCAGCATTTCGAATACTAAGCCAAGGAGCTTTTTCAGCGTCAGTGAGCGGAATTTTTTGTTCCTCGTCGAAGTAATCGACTCGATTTTCGATGTAGAACGCAAAATCATCATCGGTAAATTGGGCAAGAGCGGCGGCATCCGCTGCGCCGGGTAGTATTCCCGTCGGGTTCTTCAAGATAGCTAGGGCTGTGGCATAATTCATTTCAGCCGTTGCGATATCAATCTCATACGTTTTTGTATGTTTGGATTTATCGATACGGCGTTCACCGTCGATCTTGGTTAACGAGATATCTCGCGTATTCGCATCTTTAGCCAGATTCTGCTTGAGAAGTATTGTCTTGCTTGATTCGAGATCAACGTATTTTCTTTCCTCGACCGCTCGGTTGACGCTTAACGTTTGATGGGTAGCGGCTAAGTTATATTCGAGCATCGAGTCCGCGCTGGCGTAATCGACATGCTGCTGAATATAGGCCGATGAAATATCGTTTAGCCAATTGACCTTGGAAGCAAAATAGAGTGAATTAAACCCATCTTGCGATGTTCCGGTGGGAAGTATGGCAGCGGTCAGGGCGAGGTTTTGTTCGCTAGTCGCATTGGCGACAAAAAAGTGCATGTCTGCCAGTGCTAGCGACGATGCATAGTTTGTATTCGCACTCCATTCACTTTGGCCGGATGCCGGGGCACGGTAGATTCGGTTGACGACTGCCGTTTCTGAACTCTGGACAAAGGTGACTTGGATCGCGGCGATGTTCTTATTGAGATCGGCGTCAGCACCTGCAATGGAGGTAACCCGCGTCAGACGAGTAGCAGAAATGTCGGATTGATAGGTGTTGTCAGCCGTGGCAACGGAATCGGCGAAATGGTAACCCGCGTCACCACGATGGGTTGCAAGGTCGACTTGTGCTTGTCCGCGTTTGCTGACCAACAGAACGTTAGCGTGATTAATTGCCGAAATATGGAGTTCAAATGCGGTTGAGAGAGAAGTCAGGTATTCGGTGCGAGCGGCTTTCAACGTTTCCGTCAATTCACTATTTTCCAGCTCGTCTTCCTCCTCATTGTAGGTTGAACCCCACACCGACTTGATGTATCGGAAATTCGTATCCGACGTAAGCCGAGCAAAACTTTCTGCTAACTGAGCATTGGAATCCTTCATACCTTGAATTGCCAGTTCGCGGTTGACGGAAAACTCTGAATTAGCGTATTCGTCGTCCTTGGCAAGTTGAGCGTCAGCGATCGTGCTAGCCTTTGTCATTTGAGCATTGGCTCGAGCAATCGATTCGCCATGATCTAATTCAATGGGAAATGAACTAGTCATATATTGAATTTCAGTAGTTTTGACGTCGTAGGCACGCTTGAGATTGGCAGCGTTCGTACTTCGCAGTTGAGCAAGTTGCGAAGCCGATATTTCATCTTCGTAGGAGTCGCGAACGATCCGCAGCGCGTTGGCTTTCACAGCTTGCGCAGTCGCGGCTTCGTATTCTAGATTTTCGAGGGCTGTGCGTGTCAGTGTCGTTTTGCCAAGCGTCTTGCTTTGGGCGTCTGCCTGATAGAGAGCGACTTCATAGATCCCGCGAGCTGCGATAGTATTCTCTCGCCGGGCTAAGTCCGCAATGAGCTCATTCTCGGATCGATTGCCCTGGGCTTTGACAGAATCGACAATGAAAGTCTGATCAGCGACGACATTGGATTTATCGTATTTGAGCCCAGCGGTGATATCCTCTGTCTCCAAGTTAACCCTGGCGCTTCGAAGATCTTCGGCAAGCGTTGATGCGATCGCGAATTTTTCATCTGCGAAATTATTTGCAATCTGAGCTTTTCGCGTGATGTGATTGAGATCTACCTTGGCAAAATCAGCGTCAACCCGTTGTTGATGAGAGAGTTCTCGAAACGATCTTTGTCTTCCAATATCATAGACGGCGAAGGACGCAGTGCGTTGAATGTTTCGGTACGACAATGCAGCCGCTTCAACAAGGCTCTTTTTGTCAGCCTCAGCTGCATCCATAATTGCACGTTGTTGGGGGTAAGTAAGATCATCTCTTACTGCCCAAACCCAGAAGTGCCAAGAAGAATCTGGCGTCGCAAAAACATAGCTATACCCAATCGCAAATGCCGCGTTGACATCGTCATCAATCAGTTGAAACGCGGTTTCGGTGTCGGCGCTCAAAACGTCCTGATCAATCTGTTGCCGATAAGATGCATCGAGGAAGTCTATCCAGCGATCTGCTCCAAACTGATAATCGTCATTTCGAACTCGAAGCGTCAGAGAAAGTAAGCTGTCTTTAGTGGGATCGATTTCAAGAGCCGTATATCGATAGGTCTCTTTAGCCGTATCATAAGCGAAATTAAAGTAAGCATCGCTTGCAACGTAGGCATGCTTCGCATCGGCAACGTCATCTTGAAACTTCTTGTCCGCTCTTTCGAGGTCGATTGATAGTTTGAGGGCAGCGGCGGAAGCCGACAGTCCTTGTCGATTGACAGCGATCTGCATTTTTTTAACATACGCAACTGCATTATTACCGGCGCTTATTGCACGATCGTATTCGATTGTAGCTAAATTGAAGTGATAATTAGACCAGGGCGTCGCAACGCTTGCGTTCCACGCCCCGATCGCATCTCGGTAGTCGGTCGCTTCATCTTTCAGGAAGGTCTTCCAAGCTTCGACATCCGCGACGCTCTTTTCTTGTTCATGAGAACGCTTTTTATCCGTGCGTTCCTTTTCCTTCGGGCCGGTCGCAAGAACATAGGCGAGCTGATGAGCGGAAGTGGCTTTGGTTAACGTGCGGTTGGCATCCGATATTTCGACCGATTCAAGCCAGTCACTTGCGGCCGTCGCGGATTGATATTCAAGCAATGCCGAATTGATCTCAAGGCTGTATTTAGCATCTTGATTGCTCGTACTTGTATGGAGGCCGAGATGTGTCTTAGCATCGTCCAAGTCGAATTTCCATTGTAACTTGAATTGCTGTGTAAGATGAGAAACGGTAATGGGATGTTGTTTGGTATGCAAAACCCGATCAAAAACTGCTGCAAGTCGTACGATGAGTGCCTCATAGGGAAGGAACGGTTCGAGAGCTGAAAGTCGATCTAAGGCATCGTTAAGCTCTAAATCGAGGGCAGCAGACGCCGATTGGAATCTCAACGTGTTCGAATCTACTGAGTATTTATGCTCGGCTTTTGCAAATCCCGATTCAAATAAGTACAACGACCTTGCTTGCTTGGTTTCTAGTTCGAAAGTTGCATCGGAGAAGGAAGTCCAATATTCGGTTTGCGCATCATCATGACGAACCGCATTGTCGTACTGCGATTTGGCGACCGCTAGATCGCGATCTTCTTTCGAATCAATGTCCGAGAGATCACGTCCCAATTGCTTATTTGTAATTTCCCCCCAGTAAGCCTTGTCTACCTTGTTAACTTCAACTTGCAACTTATATTCGTTTTGCTCTAGTTTAACTTGGTATTCCGTCCAATGGCTAACGCTTCCTTCGCTCGCTTCTTCGTTTTGCCTGATCGATTCTGCCGTCGCTTTTCGGAAAGTCGCTATTGCAAGCACCATATCTGCGCGAGCGGTTTCTACTGCGAGCGTTTCAGTCGAAGCACTGGTCGCTAGGCTGATATCTCGTTCCTTCAAAGCGGCGGCGACTCTGTTTTTGTGATCCTGTTCGATTACCGCGATCGCCAAATCGCGTACCGACGTTGCGGAAATTTCTCGTATCCTTTTCTCTTGGTGGTGCTTCGCGATTGCAACGCTATATGTTTCGACCGCCTCACTTTTCTCGATCTTATAGTCGCGCACATTTTCAAAACCTTTCAACGCATTGGTCAAAAATTCTGTATGTCTAGCTAAGAACCAATCATGATCGTAATTAGCGATTGCCGAACCGCGAAAATTCTGTGCTGCTACATGGTCGCTTAGATTTGCCAACAGTAGCGACTCTAACTGTGCGCGATACTCAGCAGAATCTGGATCGACATCTTCTGGTGGTGCATCTCTATAAAGCGTGTAGGCGGTGGCCGACGCGTTCACCATGACTTTATAGGCATCGTCTAAGCCATTGAGCCTTTCGACGTCGTCATCGGGGTGATTCAGGTCGGCCCAATCGAGGATTGCTACGAGCTCGTTTTCAATGGCAACGCGCCGCGCTTCGTACTTTTCTTCGGCGTGTGCGATTGCGGCGGAGTATAGGTTTTGCGCTATACTCAAATCGTTTGACAGTGCGACCGTCAAAGCGTTATCAAAACCAGCTTTTGCTCTATCTAGCTCCGACTTCTTAACCGCTGCGGATTGGCTGATGGCATTTTGGAATTTAACATTTGCCGCATTGTCGCTTACCTGGCGAACGCGAGCACTATTTCTTACAACACTATCGAACGCATCTTCAGCAGCTTGCTTCGCTGTCTTGAAGTCGTCATCATCATCGATATTTAGACTTGGTCCAGAATACGTTGGTATCGAGGTCGGTGGTTGTGTGAGAGACGAATCGTCCGGGATTTGTAACAGCCCGTAGTGCGGTGAATCGGGAACGGAAAGCGCATTGAAGGTGAAGCTTTGCGAGTTACCGACAAAGGACTGCATCGAGAGCGCAAATGCGCTACTTGCTTGGTTTAACGCCAACGTCAGGTTTTCATTGGCAACTTGACGCGACTCTGACAATGCTTGTTGGGAGGCCAATAGCAATGAATTGCGTTCGGCATTGGCGTCGTTAGAACTCGTTTCACGCTGACTATCACTCAGTCGATCTTCAGCGATTCTTGCAAGTCGAGCGTCCGTTCCGGCGTTTATCGTATCTAGTTTGACTTGCTCGAATTCAACTATCAACCTTGCTTTTTGCAGCGCATTTTCTGAATTGGGATCGGTAGCAAAAACGAAATCAAATCCAACCCAACCGCCACCGTCGACGGCATTTTCGAAAGAAGGTCTTGCTTGGATCGAAATCCAGGCATCATGTGATAGTCCTGCGGGTGAATAGCTGAATGTGTTATTAGCTGCAATATTCGTTGTACCATCAATGCGACCATCGCCATCGTGGTCGAATGAGATGACGGCCGGTTGGTTACTGTTGCGACCGATGACGCTACCGCTAATGGTTGGAATGCTCGTTACACGATCATTTGGAAAACCGTTATCAGTCGTTAGGCCAATATTTGATATTTGCAATGACTGAGTCGGTGACGCGAGCAGCTCGAACGTCAACGGAGCAGACCATGGGCTCCGGATTATTTGACCGCTTGATGTGACTGTTCTCGAACGAACCTTGATACTGTTCTGCCCTGCCACTAAACCATTTGGAGCAGTTGACCACATGCCGCTAGTGGAAACGGCCGCAACGGAATCGGGGTAACTATCATGATCGAAATCAATTTCTACAATCGTATTCTCAAATTGTAAATCGTTGGCAACGTCTCCCTCAATTCGAGAATCGCTCGTCACATGATCGGAACCACTCACTCCGTCATCACTGGTCAAGCGGATTGTTGGAGCACTCGGGGACAATTCAGACTGCGCAACATGTGTAATTGAAATAGTCGTAGTTCCAACGAGCTGCTCTTTGGTAAACTCGCCTGTTTCGCGAGTGCGGATAACAATCGAGTGATTTCCGGTCGGAAGACCGCTCAACGCAACGACAAACCGTCCATAGTCGTCGGTTGTCGTAGTCCAATCAATTAGGATCGGATTATTGGTCAAGTCGAATTCGATCCACTTGCCTGCGACGGACCCCTCGTTCGTAATCCGTCCTTTGAGGATCGGAACCTGAAGTCGAGAGTCGATGTCGATTGCAAAGTCATCGAAAACGATATCCTTGACCAACGGAGCAATATCGGGCTGGTCGGCTGACGATGCGAGTGTAAACGTTATTGGACTCCAAGAGCTATAGTTTTGAGCTTGCGCAACAGAATTGTATTCGCTTACCCGCAAATTGAAGACTTTTACGCCTGGTTGCGATATTGATGGCGAGTAAATGAACGTACCGTCTATTCCAGTAAAGACTGTCGCGTCGGGAGTTAGATCCCCATCAAGGTCAATTTCGACGGGCAAACCACTAACGGTGTCAGCATTGGTCACGCGTCCTACGACGGTGGGATTGCGAGTGATATTGTCGCCGTCGATCCCTGAATCACTAAGAAGGCGACGTTCTGTTATGATCGGCGCAGGTTTGGCAATTGTAGGCAGCCGTTCGAATTCGAATGATGACCAAGCTCCAGGCTCAAGATTCTGGCTTAATGTATTGCGAGAGAGCCCGCGAAAATAGAGCGTATGCGCTCCGAGGGAAAGGTAGGGCGGCGAAATCGTGAAATCACCTTGAGCATTCGACACAACTTCTCCCTTGATAACGATGTTGTTAGTAAGGGTGTCGAATTGTCCCCATTGAATCCTCGTAGCTTCGGCTTTTCCACTTTTAGCAGCGTTGCCTTGAATCGCGATCCGCGTCGACTTGCGATCATGGGAGTCTCCACCGTCGTCTTCCACCAATCGTAGATTCGCAATGACGATTAGCGGGGAAGCGAGCGGCAATCGCAGAAAACTGTTGCCGCTCCAGGGGCCATACTCAGTCACATTTAGGAGTTGGTTCCAGCGGGTAACTCGGGCTTCAATTAGCGTCCAATTGTTTACTGATATTGGCGGTGAGTAGAGGAACGTTCGATCTGATGCAGGTTGTATGGTCGCCCTGATCCTGTCTGTTTCGCCATTAAAACGAAATTCAATATTGATATCATTGAGATCTGCATTGCCCATCAGTTGGCCAGATAGCGTTACATCGGTAGATTGCCGATCGTTTGTCGTTCCCGTGTCATTTAGAAGGTGAATCGCTGGATTGAAGCCTGGAAGCGCGGGAGGCGAATACGTAAAGGCACCGTTGTAGCTTACTGTTGACGAAATCCAGTTGCTTGTGATCCGATCCCAGATGACGACTCTTCCAACGACTAGATTGTTCCCGGCAATCAGGTGCGGGATTTCAAAAGAATAGTAGCCATTGGGCGCGATTCCTACTCGTTCCACAATTTCATGCGGTGTGCCCGCATTGACTTTCAACTCTACGAGAACGCGATGCGGTGCAATCCCAGCCAATGCGACATCACCGGCGATCCGATGACTACTGTCGATCGCTAATGACATTTCCGGGAAGACGATACTGGGAGGACTATCGAGCGTTACTGATTGCCAGGCTCCGATCCGAACACCCCTTGCACTATCATCCCACCACCGGCCGCGCACGTAGACAATTCCACTTGAAAGGACTGTCCCATTCGGCAACTGAAACAAGAATTGCCCGTCTTCATCGGTTGAAAAGGAACTTGTATTCAAGAAAGTATCGTCGCGAGAAAACTCGACGGTCATCTTCGTCGGGATGAAGGCTCCGGTACCAACCGCTACTTCCGCAACTCCGCTAAGCAACCCATTCTGATTTTGATCGGCATTTGGCTGGAAGCTAAAGCCTGTGAGCGAAATCGACTTGGCTGGGAGATCGAATAACGTCAGAAGTTTCCAACCAAATACACTTGTTGTCGCCGTACCGTTTGAATAGGACGTATGAACAAGACGATACGAAATCTTTTTAGTTACGGTTTGAGTACCGCTTTGGGTCCCGAAGGTTGGGTCGAAGCTTCGTGGATCATAAACAAAGCTTTGGTCACTTGACGATAGTACGATGCTACCGCTTGGGGTTACACTGGCAGTATTTCCAACTTCTCCATGATAGAAGTCGACGCGAATTTGATCCGATTCTTGAACGAGTCCATTGAGCCATCCAATCAGCGTTGGGTCGTTTACTGGTGCGGGTTCCTCTCCGCCGCCGTCGTCGTTTGGATCATGTAGTAATCGAATCGACAAGCTGTCCGAGGTCAGATTTTGCGTTTTAAATTGCAGAATCCCTATCGCTCTTTCGCTTTCCAATGCGCCGTCAAATCCACGATAAACGAATCGCACTGCACCTGGAATCGGTGTAGTTGATGTGGAAGGCAGAACAAAGTAGAGCCCCCGTTGGTCGATTAAGGACTTCGAGTAGTGGATTCCAATAACGATCGGAATCGGCTGAGATCCTGAGTCGGTTGGATCGGCACCGAGTTGGAGCATGCCGTAAGCGATACTTGCAATACCAGTCGACGGATTTGTTGCCTTAGGTGGTTCAACTAGAAAAAACTCCGGAATCGCGATACCATCGACATCGTCATAACCGAGCTCCGTCCAATTCAACTGCACACGTGTTCCGTAAGCTGCGATTGCCGTCTTCACAAAACTTGGGACGGTCGGTCGGTCATTTACGGGCATTACTAAAACGGAGAAAGTACGTTCGGTTTCAGCATGCCCGTCACTTACCACAAGTGTTAAAACGGAACTCCCATATTGGTTGGGTTTAGGCGTGAGCAAGATCTGCATGGTAGCGGGAACGCCTACCAAGCTCATGTCACGCACAACAATTTGCTGAGCGTCAAGCAACGCTGTATTGCTGGAGTAAATTCGATACGTTAGGTCCCGATTGAGCGATTCGAGATCGGATACCGCTATTGACACCCACGTGCTAGGGCTATCTTCCAATAGAACCTGATTAGAAATTTCGACAGTTGGCGGCGTATTCACTGCCTTAATGGTAAAGGAAAGCGTGTTCGGCGAGAGTGCCGTATCTTGGCCACCTCCGTCATCGCTTACACGAAACGCGAATGAAGTGATCGCGTTGTTCGACGCAGTCGAATTGGGCACAAAGACAAGTTTCGAAATCGAATCGATCAAGATCTCCTGATTGGGTTGCACTACCATTCCGTCAAAAGTCAATTGTCCTACGACGGGGTTCGGAAGTTGGACGATCACAACGGATTTAAAATGATTTTCAGGCGCAGGAAGCTGGCCAGCATCACTGAATCCAAAATCGCCGACTTGGAATCGGAAAACGCTCCCTCGGTAAAGTATTTGTGAACTATCCGATCCCGTGGGGCGTTCATTGACGGTCGCCGGGTCGAAAATATTGAACGCGATTCGATATGAGTTCGATGACGTGTCGCTTCCGCCATATCCTGTTCCTCCGTCATCAACTACGCTGAAGTAAAATGCACCAGCTTCATTGCCTAAAAAACCTGACTTCGCAGTAAACACCAGATTCGAAATAGAGAATGGTGCATTTGCATCTGTCGAAATGACTTTACCAAATTCGACCTCGGCACCATTCAGTTTGAGTGTACCTTGAGCCGGGTCGGGCAGAGACTGGATGATGATGCTCTTGAAACCGTTTTTGGGAAAATCATTCGGGTCATCAAACTCAAAATTGGCAACCGTGAACGCAAACGTAGAGTTCTTGACGATAGAAAAGATCGAACTCTTGGCGATCGGAGGATGATTGACGGCAACCTGGTTAATGTTGAACGCGAATCGTTTTGGATATGGGTCTAAATCTACACCTCCGTTCGTGGTACCGCCATTATCGCGAACTTGGAAGGTAAACGAACCAACGGAGATACCTAAGAAATTGCTCGCCGGTTTAAATCGCAGTTTGGAGATGTTTAATTCAATAACGGTGTCGCCAGCCGTCAATTGCTCTGTGCTGCCTGCAGTTATCTCTCCGTTGTTGTCTTGGTCAACAAAAAGCACCCCGTGATCTGGCCTTGGAATAGTCGTGAATACGACCGAGTGAAGCTGCGAGTTTCGATCAAAAGCGTCTGTAAAGCCAAAATCGCTAGTTGAAAACGCGTAGAGGGAATTCAGAACGATGTCTTTGGTCGTGCTATTGCCTGAAGGTGGATGATTGACGAACGACTCACCCAAATCGTGCAAGAGAAAATTAGCGGGCTCAAGTGACAGATCATCTCCACCAAGAGCCGTGCCGCCGTCGTCTCGAATTCTAAATTGGAAGCTAATTGGGTTCGATGATTGCGGATTACTGGCTGGAGCGCCTAGCGCTCGAGCGAATTGCAGATATTGAATTGCGTCAGACAGTATCTCTTGGCCTGCTATAACGACAACGCCGCTAAGGCTTAGCACGCCAAATTGCGCATCGGGCAACGTCGAAATGATAATTGATTTTAATCGGTTATTTGGCGTGTCGAGTGAATCGCTGATCGCAAAGTCAGATTGGCGAAACGAATAGGTTCCGTTCGCTTGAATCATGCGAGTCGCGTTGACTCCCGACGGAGCGTGACTTGGCGCTAGCACCTTAAATGAGAATTGACTGGAATTGACCGCAAGATCAACACCACCCATGGCTACCCCTCCATTGTCGCGCACGCGGTAGTCAAACGATCCAATCTGGTCCCCAACGGTAAATGAATTTGGCGAAAAGAGCAGTTTGTCGATTGAAGCAAATGGGATCTCCATTCCAGGAAGAACGGAAATAATATTACTCGGGCTTACTTGAAGGTAGAGAAAACCGAGTGTCGCGGGCGGCGAGCTTTCGATTACGATCGATTTGAGGAATTGCTTGGGAGAGTCAACATCTATTAGTTCGAAATCTGCGGTCTTGAATGCGTAGTTAACGCCACGTTTGGTCGACCTTTCGATTGGAGCAACCGAGGGTTCTCGGTTCGGAACCATTCCGAACAACTCGATGCCACTTCCTTCCATTTCGAGCGGAAATAGATACATCCCGTTTGCACGAAGCAAATTATTTGGAAGTCTTGCCCCAAATCCAGGATTCATGCCCTCGGCAAGTCGGAAAGTGCCCGATGGTGTTCCGTCCGAAGTCCAGATCTTAATTCCATCGTCAGGGTTATAGGCTTCGAAATAGAGGGTTCCGTTCACGTTCGTTAGCCGCGTTGGGTTGGAACTTCCATAGGAACCGTATTCATAGGAAGGATTTATATCCTTGACTATGATAGTGCCAGAATCCGTTCCGTCAGATTTCCATAGCTCCATTTCACCGTTGTAAGTCGTCGCGGTGAAGAACAGAACACCACCGACGTTCGTCAACGAAGTTGGTTGCGAACCATATCCATTTCCATAGGAGTCCTGTTCCCCAACAATGTTGCGAACAATCTGTGCAGAGTTACCCGTCGCCTTCCACAACTCTTGTCCCTCCGCCCGAGTGGATGCAACGAAGTACAGAGTTCCCGATACGTTCGTAAGCCCACTGGGATAAGAACCTTCTACAATTGTGTACGGTACGGCGTTTGGAAGTTGATATCCATACTCATCATACTGATACGAATAACCTGTTCGATTCTCCGCAATATCTCGCACAAACATGGTGCCAGCTACGTTTCCATCGGTCTTCCAAAGTTCACGACCGATAGCTTGAGTTGAAGCGACGAAGTAAAGTGTTTCGCCAACAACCGTAAGTTCTGATGGCCAAGAATTTCCAACAGGATCTATATCGACGAAGCGAGCGGTTCCAGTCGAAGTTCCATCCGACCTCCACAACTCTTGGTCGCCATTGGCGTCAATCGCACTGAAGTAGAGTTGCCCCTTGAAGCTTACCAAATGCGAAAGCGAATCAACACCTTCAGCTGCCGGAAACTCTAAGACTCGAAACGTCCCGCCACTTGAGCCATTTGATCGCCAAAGTTCGCTTCCCCCGGTGGGGCGAGATACCGTAAAGAAGAGCGTTCCGTTAAAGTTTATCAGCCACGACGGGTTGGAGCCGCCATCTAACGAAATATTTTTAACTCGACTTGTACCGCTTTTTGTTCCATCCGACTTCCAGAGTTCGCTACCAGCAACGCTATCAGACGCACTGAAGTAAACGACGCCATTAACTTCTGTGAGCCACGATGGTTCCGAGCTACCCGTACCTGAAAAAATGTCTTTAACCAGTGCAATTCGTGGCGACGACGAGGAAGGGACATTATTCGCTGAGTTTGGAGCGACCGATACGTTTAAGACAAATGTGTTCGGCGTAAGATCAAGGTCAACGCCGCCGAGCGCAGTTCCGCTATCGTCTCTGACTTGGAATTTGAATGAGGCAGAAAAACTGTTCGCACGATTCGAATTGGGCCTGAAGCGGAGTTGGGGTATTAAGCCAACTGGAATTTCTTGCCCAATGGAAACGGGGAGATCTATTGGGACTTGATTCGCGCCACTATTGACTTGTAGAAGTAACGTTCCACGGTCGTTTTCAGGCAAAGTCGAAATTCTTACGCGGTAAAACGCGTTCGAATCCAACGGATCGTAGAAATTGAAGTCACTCGGACGGAAAATATAGTCCGTTCCATTAAAGAGAGATCTAGAACCGCTTGCCCCTCGAGGCGAATGGTTTGGGACCATCTTCCAAAGTTCGACTCCCGTATCGGAGCGGTGAAACGGAAAATAGAAAGTCTCATTGATTACGACCATCTCTTCTGGAAAAGTCGAACCGAGCCCTGGATTACTCTCGGGTGTAAGAATGGATGTTCCATTGTCAGTTCCATCTGACGACCATATTTGGAGTCCGTCCTCAGGCGTATAGGCATTGAAATATAGTCTTCCGTTAACATTGGTCAAACGCGATGGGCTCGAGCTTCCTACGACATCATAGTACCCATCATAATAGTTCGGCGCGATATCTTTTACTGCCACCGTACCGCTTACTGTCCCGTTGGATTTCCAAAGCTCAAGGCCGATTCCGGCATCAAATGCGGTAAAGTACAATGTTCCATTGACGTTCGTTAACTGGGAAGGGTCAGAACTATACCCATTCCCATACGAGTCCTGCTCTTGAACGATATCTCGAACGAGCTCAATTGTGCTGCCGTTTGATTTCCAAAGCTCCGTTCCTAGACTTCGGGTTGTCGCTTTAAAAAAGAGCGTCCCACTTACATTGGTTAGTTCCGTCGGATATGAACTAGTATTTACCGGCCCGTATGGAATTGGATTGTAGTATTCGTCGTAACCCTGATTGCCATCTGGAGTGTAGGTCTCCCCAAGATCGAAAACCATCATCGTTCCTGTCACATTTCCATCGGAACGCCAAAGCTCGCGTCCGGCTTCTGTTGTGGCGGAAAAAAAGAGATTGTTATCGACTACCGTGAGACCTAACGGATTGGAACTTCCATTGGCGTTAATGTTCTTGAACAACGCTGTCCCGTTCGCCGTTCCGTCGGAAGTCCAAAGTTCTGAATCCCCATCTGGAGTAGTCGCACGGAAGAAAAGTTTCCCGTTGAAATTTACCAATGACGACAGTGAACTATATCCAGAATTCCACGGAAAGCTTTGAATCAATGAAGTCCCAACTTCCGTTCCGTCCGATCGCCATAGCTCGCTTCCACCGGTCGGTCGAGATATGGTAAAAATCAACGTCCCATTTAGGTTCGTTAACCATGCGGGACTCGAACTTCCATTGAGTACAAGATCCTTAACCAAGACAGTACCAGAATTAGTTCCATCCGACTTCCAGAGCTCATTCTGATGGTCGTTATCGGATGCAACGAAATACAACGTTTCATTGACGTCAGTCAGCCATGATGGCATTGATGCCGTCGATCCCTCGAAAATGTCCTTTACAAGGCGGGCAATCGGCGTTCTCGACGGTGCAGGCCCACCTTCGACACTCGAAACATTGAACGTGAAAGAATTGCTTGAAAGTGCAAAATCCTGTCCCCCGAAAGCGACCCCACCGTCGTCGCGAACACGAAACAAAAAGCTCGTTGAAAAGGCTCCTAGTTTGGTTGTTTCTGGCGTGAAAGTAAATTTAGAAATGACCCCAACGGGAATCTCGTCCCCAACCTTTACGCGCGCGCCACGTATCCGGAGAACTCCATCTTCGATCGGTGGTAATGATTCAATGCGAATGGACTTAAGACTATCGCCCTCAAACGGATCGGAGAAGCCGAAGTTATTCAGTTGAAAAGTGTAAGTCGTCCCGTTTCGGAGGGCTTTGACTGCGTCGGTCCCCAACGGGGGATCGTTAACACTCTGGATATTAAACGAAATTGCATTGGGCGTTGGATCAAGCGGATTGTCTCCAATACCATTGCTACCGTTGTCTCGTACTTGAAAGTCAAATCCAGCAAGATCTGATCCGTGAAAATTAACCTTCGGTTTGAAAACAAGCTGAGACAGCATGTTCGACGGGATCTCGATGCCGGGAACAATGGTAAGACCGCTATATTGCAGTTCGCCAATTGCAGCGTTCGGTAAACTATCGATTTTTATTGAGGCAAGCGTGTTCGGTGGAAAGTCATATCCGTCCGAAAATCCGAAGTCCGCTGCACCAAACACATACTGATCATCTTCACGAACGAAAATGCGCGCGTCCGTACCGGAGGGCGGTTGGTTAAAATCGCGAATGTCAAGATAAAGAACGCTATCATCCTGACTTAAATCGACACCTCCATTTTGCGTACCACCATCGTCCCGCACGTAGAATTCAAAGTTCGCCAAAACGTTCTCGGTCAAATTCGGATTTGGCTTGAACGTAAGATAGGGGATTAGTGATCGCGGTATCTCTTGATTCAATTGTACCGAAGTCTCGGCAAGTTGAAGTTCTCCGAAGGTTGAAGATGGAAGCGATGATACAACAATTGAGAAAAGCTGATTGGCAGGGCTGTCCGCCGGATCACTGAATCCAAAATCAATAGCCTGTATGGAAGCTACAATGTGCCGATCGATTAGCTTGGTCGTGCCAAGTCCAACAGGCGGATGGTTTTGACTCCCGCCACCTTCGCCTTCCGCTTGGGCAGAAGCAATTCTCGAATCGGAATTAGTACCGAGTTGCTCAAAGCTTTGAGCGTATTGAGGACTATCAGCATGCATCCATGCATCGAAGTTATGAATCGGAACGCCCGCCATGAGCTCACGTCGATCCAACGTTTCGAAAAATGCTATTCGAAAGCGATGTCGGGAACGCTTTTTGAAAATGCAACCAGCGAGTGCGCGAAATCGCTTTGAACGCAGTAGTCTACGGAAGTACCCACCCATTAGAATTGCCTCTTTCTTGCGAACCCTTTGAGTTCCTGCTTTTACGCACTTGATTTGCAACAATGCTACATCACGCAACGCACTTTAGAGTTTTCAACTAGCAGAAACGCAAAGTCAACTAGGCACAAACCTTTTTTCGAATTTTTTTTGATCGACTTTTCGGCTGCGACTAAAATTTTTGCGAATCGTTGCATGCCTCAGCATTGCTTCGCTTCGTACTGACGCGTTCCGGAATCGTTTGGCGAAAATACCTGAAACAGTTAATCGCCTTGGCAAGCCGCTCGAACCCACTGGCTATTGGAATCCAAGACCGAAGTGGAACGACAAGATCGAGTACGAACAGATTTCCTCTTATATAAGGATAGTCAAGGGCGATTTGCTGACTTCCACGCAAACCGTCACACCTTCATTACTAACCTTAGCAAAGCGAAGGTTTCGCCTAAGGTTGCCCAGGAGCTTGCACGTCACTCCGACATACGGCTTACTTTGGGTATTTACACGCATACGGACCTTACTGAAAAACAGCGGGCTGTTGATGCTCTTCCAAAACCTTGGGAGTGTACTGGGAGTAAACCAGTAGCTTTGAATGACGTTTCTTGTCCCCAAGCGTCACAACCGGTCGAACCACTTACGGTCGAGCCCTCGGTTCAGGTGTCGAGCCAACTCCTTGCTACTTCAGGACTTGGCACAACGTGTCGCGAAGAGTCGCGAGAAAACCTAAGTACACCCGAGAGGATTCGAACCTCTAACCCTCGGTTCCGAAGTCAGGATTTGAATTGTTCTAAGACGTTTGCTACCAATGAATTGCGTGAAGAGGGAACAACGCTGGGAGTAAATGGGGAGTATGGCAAAAGCAATGGTTGTCCTTCATCGTCGTTAATTGTCGATCAAGAACTCCTTCAACTCGCTCAATGCTGGAGCTTCCTTCCGGATCATGTTCGGCAAACGATTATGACGCTGGCGATCGTTGCGAGTAGCGAACAGCAAAGCGATCTATCGTCAGACTCGAATAACGGTACAAGCGACAAGCATGGGTGATAGTTCGGATCAATCTCGTTTTCGCTGCGAGAAAGAGAGGTAGCGCCAAAGCCCGCTACCACTCATTCTCTCGCACAGCAGTACTACTTTGCATACGAAGATGGTCATCAACTGCTACGCGTTGCTCACCATCTTCCTATGCTTAGCGAAATGCTTAGTTTGAACGATCGACCATCCATATTGACGCCCACACTCTTTCGTCAATGGCGGGCTCCAGAGGTATCAAGCCCCAAGGTGCGTGCCGCGCCGCTTAACCGTTGGCGAATGAGAATTCAAGGTTAAATGCATCTGTTTCATGAAGTAGCGGCAAGGAACAGAACCATCTCAGTGCAGATGGTACTGTTCCTTGCCAAACGTACTTTGGTTTGAGGCCAAGCTTGAGCACCATCCGAAGCGGATGCAACTCAAGCTTGGCCCGACGGCTATGGGTGCCAATTATCGGTGATCGACTGGCTTTCATGTTGCACCTCTGATAGCGGACGACGGATTTGAGTTGTCCGTGAGAACTTCGGTCGATATAGCAAACCCATATGCTTCGGATCGAACTAGCACAGACGACAGACATGTCGCTTTTGCCTTTATTTGACTTCACTGCCTATACTCCGATTGAAGCTTTGCGAATATCGACGGTCGAGGTCATTGTCGCCAGAGTCAGAACCATCTCAGAGCAGATGGTACTGTCTCTGGCTATAGTCCTCGTAATTCCGTTGAAGATTGAGAGCATCCGAAGCGGATGCACTCAATCTTCAACGGATGGCAATGGGTGCCGCATCGATAGTTGGCTGGCAAGTTGGATCTCGATGTCGATCGCGGACGCTTTCTGCCGAATGCGGAAAATATTTGGCAAGTTGTGAAGAAATCTTGCGCCGTTTGTACTTCTCCAACGACGTCATTCTTTAGAAGGGGACTGAAACCAGTCTCCGTTGCTTGCCGTCGTTTCACCGATTTGCCTTCCCACTGAACTTTTGGAGATCCCATGTACCGTACGCTCAACGCAATCAAATTTGCTGCTACGCTCACGACGATGCAAGAGGCGCAGCTTCGCGGCTACCTAGAGGAGCTTGCGAAGTATCGCTTGGATGACGAATCCATCGAAGTCGATGCATGGCTGGCTAGCTTCATTCAACTACTTATTCGGCGCTATTTCGAACTTCGAATTCGATTGGACATCCAAGACGACTTCTTGGAGCAATTGGATGCGATGTTGAAGGTCGAGTCGGTTCGTGCTGAAGTCACAACTCGGGCTTTCTCGCATGGTTCGCCGACTTTCTACCACTTGCAATCGGTAGTCGATGCTTTGGTGCAGGCTGCTTGGTGGCAGCACAAGTTGTTGAAGCCTGCTTGTGCGACGGCACAAGCAGGGTGAACGAATTGTTTACTGCAAAGACCTTGGGGGCTCCGCCCCCAAACCCCCGAGATTTTACGAGGCATTACTCAGGATCAAAGAATCGTTTTGCCTCCCGTTCAAACCCGTTTCCTTCCTTCAGAAAAGGCATTCCACATGTTATCCAAGAATTCTCGAACTAGGCTCGCGGCTCACAAGAAAAAGTCAGCGGAACAATACAACCGTGATTTCGTCTTAACGATGTTTGTTCGAATCGGTGCTTCCGAAGGGCTGATTGAGCTCGATGAAAAGCATCGGAAGCTTTTGCCAAAATTCGAAATCGTTTTGAACCGCTTCAAATTCCTGAATGGTCTCGACTTTGACATTGCACGTGAGATCCGCCGTCAGCTAGCCGATAACAATTCGTTTCACTTGTTAAAAAAGTATTGGCTGAACAAGGAGCGTCCGAGTTGGGCTGATATTGAGAATGCTTTGATTATCGCCTGCAACGCTGCGGCGACGGGGCATCGAAACGAAGAATCGGCTTCGATTCGCTAGCGGATCTGCAATAGTTTGAATTCAATTTAGAAAGGGATCTATCGTGAGTATTATGTCTTACATCGAATGGACGAATGGGACTTGGAATCCATTGCGTGGCTGTACGGAAATTAGTCCAGGTTGTGCTCATTGCTATGCGAGAATATTCGCTGAACGCTTTCGGGGTGTTCCTGGCCATCCCTATGAGCAAGGCTTTGATCTTCGACTTGTGCCGGAAAAGCTGAGCGATCCTTCGAAGTGGAAAAAGCCTCGAAAAATCTTCGTGAATTCGATGAGCGATCTTTTTCATAAGGATGTTCCTGAGGATTTTATCGAACTGGTCGTCAGGGCCATGATCGATGCGAATTGGCATACCTACCAAGTTCTTACCAAACGAGCTGATCGGATGGCCAGTCTCCTCTCGGGACGTCTTGCCCCGTACCGTGAGCTGCGGAATATTTGGTGGGGAGTTAGCGTCGAGAATCGTAAGCACGGTCTACCACGAATCGATGCTCTTCGAGAAGCGGCTCCTTCACTGGCGTTTCTATCGATCGAGCCCTTGCTGGAAGATCTTGGGAAAATCGATTTGGCTGGCATCCATTGGGTAATCGTGGGGGGCGAAAGTGGACCTCGGGCTCGTCCGATGCAAAAAGATTGGGTACTTCGGATTCGCGATCAATGCTTCGAACAAAATGTCCCTTTTTTCTTCAAACAATGGGGTGGAACTCGCAAACACCTGACCGGCCGCGAGCTCGACGGCAGAACTTGGGACGAATTCCCGATGGTTCAAAGCCCCAGTTAACGGCTCAGTCTGTTCAACAATAATCCAGGCCGACGGAAACATCCCAACGATATCGTCCCACGAGATTTTGGTTTCGCGAATCTGCTGCATACCGGCGCGGGCGGCGGCAGGAATCGCTCTTTGTCGGCGATTTACTCGGATTCATTGCAACTTTTTCGATCGCTCATCGACTTGTAGGGGGACGACAAAGCTGTCGTTTCCGCCGTCGGAGCTAGTAGCCCGACGGCGGTGAGTTCATGGGAAGCTTACCTCTAACCTATCAATGAGAAGATGGTTGCGATAAATCGAGTCGCCACCGAAGCAATGCTTCACGCGGCGACAATCGATGCCATTCCCTCGCGGAACGCGTAACCAAGCGAAAAAAATTTCCCGGATTCCTGCGCAATTTTTGATTGGACAACGACTACTTATTTGAAAGCAACCATTAACCTTCGTTTTAAGTTGAGAAATCCGTGATGTCAGCCCCGTTCGAGAAGTTCGTTTCAGATGCGTGCCTTACGCGAACCAGCTGGTTCGCAGCCCTGATCCTGACGGCGTTGGCAGACCTCTCCGATGACCCCAACACGATCGCAATGCGAGGGACGCCCGGTGCGCATTTTTTGAATCTGTACCATGACTGGCGACGTGAACGGTTGGTGCGATCGGACTTTTTGGTTATTCTTCGCGAGCTCCTGTGTCATCCTTGCGTCCTTGACGAACTCGAGGCGTTTGTCCTGGCAACATTGCAAACGCAATCGTTGTCTAACCACTGGCTTCTTTCTTTTGGAGAAAATTGTTATGAAAAGTAAATGGGATCGATTGGCGTCCACACAAGCGCGGGATGCCCACGAGAATTGCATGCCCCAACGCATCGGTACTCGATACCTGACTAGCACTGGAGTCGCGGTGTTGTTCAACAACAACCCTTACAAACGGTACCAGGTCGCCAGAGCGAAGGAGTTTGAGGCACTCGCTGAACAACTCCAAGCGGCTGGCATCGAAAAACTGGGGTATGCCGAGTATCCGAAGCATGGCCACCAAGCAGGTTATACCTATGCGGCAATCTTTCGCTGCACTGAAGAAGAGGAATACTTGATTCTTGAGATGGCTCGTGGTCTTTTTGCCACCATGATTCCCATGAGCGATGGGGCTTAGAAAGCGTGGTGAAGTCTTGGCGGTGTGACCACGAAATCGTCGGACTCTTCTCGACCAGTTTGAGCGCTGGAAGAGTCGGCGTCTCATAGAGAAGATGCGGTCGAAGTGTAATTGAAACCATCGCGCTTTGACCGCCGAAAGCAAGAACATTCAATAACCAACCTCGACAAAAACCGAGCGGGGAGGGGAGGCTTTTTATAGCCTTCCCCTCAAGCACCGCTCTTTCGGAACAAAGAGACAAAGCTCTTCGACCCTTTCGACCCAGCTATTCCTCGGTTGGTTGCGTCTTCGCAGAGCCAACTTCCGCTTCACTAGGTTCTTCAAAATTGCCATAAACCAAGAACGTAATCAACAAGGATCTAAGAAATGGTGGCAAGTCGCGCTAAGTACCTGATTACCGATATGGGTGTCGGTCATCTATTGACCCTCGACGAGATGTGGTCGCCGTTCCCGTGGGCTCGACAAGCCTACAACGATGGCGAGTTGATGACCTTCCATACCAAAGCCGAGGCCAAGCGATTCGTGGCAAAACTAAAGGAACGTGGATACTACACCCAGCCGATCGCGGCGAGCGACGTACCGTGGAATAAATCGATTGACGGCGACGGCACGTATGGCTCCGATATCGATTGGCTGTCGATCAAGGATCTTGTTCGGCAAACCTTAGAAGTTACAAAGAAACATGAGGCAATGATGCGCGAAGCGGCCGCAGACGACGGGAAAACTTTTGAAGATTTTATCGCGGCTGCGATCACGATGTTGATTCAAGACGTTGTCGAGCCAGACTAGGATCAATGTTGAACGTCGGCTCAACAATGGGTTAGCCTTCTTGTCGGAGAGACACGACGGTAAGTCGGATGAGGATTTTCTCGCGGCGGCGATCGCGATGTTGGTCCAAGAAGTAATCGAGCAAGCTTAACTGTTCGGAGCAGCTGCAAACGGGTTGACGATCTTCATTCCTTCTATCATCGTCGAGCCGCCGAAATCTTCAGTGATGAGCGCTTGCACTCCTCCTTCTAGACAGGCGGCGGCCAACATACCGTCCCAATAGGAAAGTCGGTATTTTGCGATGAGATTCCTGCCAGTCCGCCAGTGTGCTGTACTTGGAACAAGAATTTGGTCAGCCATCGCTTGCATTTCGTCAAGGCTAGCCCATGCCGTTTCCTCAGTAAATCCATAGGGAGCGAGTTTACGACTTGCCGCGATAAATTCGCAACCTACCTGCCAAGGAAGTGCTAATATTCTAGGAGCCGCTATCAACTCTAGGGCTATTCGCTGTTTTCCTTTATCTCGACTATCGTGGCTATAAATCCAAATGTTGGTATCAATCGCGTCCATGCAATTCATCTCGCGATGGGTACGACTCAACGGAAGTGAACGTCGAGTTTTTCGCTAACTCGAGAAATCGTTTTCGAGCTGCTTGCCGTTCTCCATCTTCTGAATGCGTCGGGATGGATAAGACAGCCGACACTCGATCTCCCTTTCGACATGGCAATTGACGAAGATGCAATTCTCCATCGCTTTCTATTGTTGCTTCCACACGAATCTCGGTCATATCAAGTCCAGTCTCCATCAGTGATTGGGTAACTCACCCATTATAGCACGGTCAAATCCGCAATGCACGAGACGATTTTTCCATCTATCCTATCCGCCCGTACTTATTGGGCTTTCGATGGTCGGTATATCGTGAGATGCAATCGATTTGCTTAGCGCTGTGCAATTGATACTATGTCCTTGCTCGTTGATTGGATGTTCCCCTCATAAACGTCCACTGACCGAGAGAAACGGTGATGCGTGAACGGTTAATTGCTTCTCGAAATATGAAATGAGGATTATTATGGCTGCTGTTAAACCCGTTCATGAAGTGCGTTTGGGCAAAGTGAAAGCCGCCATCTGGCGAAATGAAACCGATGCGGGAACCCGCTTCGGAATCACGTTTTCACGAATCTATAAGACCGATACCGGCTGGGAATCCAGTGCGTCTTTCGGTCGCGATGAACTTCCGTTGCTAGCCAAGGTCGCAGATATTGCGCACACTTGGATCTATCAACAGAACGAAAAGAACGATGCTCATCAGGAGGACTCTGAGAAATCCACTCCGAGTCAATCCAATGGGCGACGTCAAAAATCGGCTAGTCGCTAAGCTCCTTCTAAAGGATGCAAAGTAGATCTGAAGCAAGACATTGTCTTTGCTTCGAATGTTGGTCAAACGAGAGGTTCTCAACTGAGGTTTACTCTGTTGTTTTCACGCATCACCTGC
>JAWXCK010000228.1:0-92650 GCA_034408855.1 Pirellulaceae bacterium | reverse complement strand
CCGATTAGAAAGCGAACCTTGGTTTTTGCAATCACTCAGTCCAGTGTTTTCCTTGTATTTCACGGCTAAAATCGATTGCGGATCACGAAAACCACCCACGGTTTCTGCGGAAGAGCCCTAATTAGGAGACTAAGAATTGAAACGTAACGTGACAGCTAGATTAAAGTGTTTTGCGCTAGCGTTGATCGCATTAACAACTTGGCAGAAGTGTTCGCTTGCACAACAGTATACCGACTGTCTTGTGTATGTCGAAAGTTCGTGCGACGATTTCATGGGTGCCAATTGTTTGGGTGATACGTGTTCGGGACACAACACAGAATGTGGGGTCGTCGACATTTCAGATCCGGGAATGTCGTACTTCTACGCCGATTGGCGAGAATCCGAAGAAGGTGGAGATGACTATCGCGAGGGAGATTTTCCTCAGTTTTGTGGCCATCAGTATATTTGTAAATGCAATGATGCTGTTCAGGGAGAAGACGGAATTTGTTCATCTAGGATGACTCTGGAGTCTGGGTTACTTGGAATGTATCTTCCTGAAATTACAGGTGACTGCCCAGTTCCAGACGAGTGTCCTCCAGACGAATGTCCTCCAGTCGAGTGCGATCCATAGGAATTTAGCAAGAATACGTCTTACTTTCGAACAAGAAATTAGACTGATTTCAAGCGAACAGATTCGCCATTTTTGTCGACCGCGTTGCGTAACGATGTCGACGTTTGCTGAAGTGGAATCTCGCGATACAACCGGGATCGGTTGGTATCCATAGTCAAGTATAACGGCGAGATATACATGAATCCCAACGTGAAAGGATTTTACCTTTGCGAATCTTGAATTTGGCAATCGTCATTGCCGCAATTGTTCCAACGTCATCCAAACTTTTTGGACAGCCAATCGACGAAAAGTACGCGCATGCCTACAGCTTAATGAAGGGAATTCTTGAAAGCCAAGCATCGGTTCGAACTTTTGACGTTCGCGTTGACAAGTGGAGTTCGCTTACGGTTCAAGATGCGGCAAACGCCGAAAAAGCGCCGCCCATAGAAACTACTATTTCCTATCGCCTTATTGCTGACCTCAACAAACATAGAATTTTTATCGTTCGTCGAATAACGATCGAATCGAACCAATCAAAGCGTTTTCCTCAATTTTCAAAGGCAGATACTCGTTTAGCGAGCTTCAATGACGGACAAGCAATCCGTCGGATGCTTCATCACTCGGGAGATATTGACCGCCCACAGCAAGTCGATTTTGAAATGTTTTGTCGTAAAGATCAGATTGAACTACCACATTACGTTGGTATTTTCGGACCACTGCGTATTTGGTTGACGAAACCAATCGAAGAGTTGAGTAACCGGTTGCTCGCCGCATATAACGAGTGCGTTGTTCAAACCGCACCGGATGGGACCATGCGGATCATCAATGATGGTGAGAAAGGTCGTACGGTTTACGTCGTTGATCCAATTTCGTTGACGGTAACGCAACGTATCGTTACTCGCGAGGAAAATGGCGTTTCGAAAACCCTTTTGGTCCATGACGTCAAGTATCTTGAGGAGTCAGGAGTTTATCTACCGGTTGAAGTGTCGTTTTCTGGTGAAGAACAGCTTCCCGATGTCACATCTACCTTCGCAAACGGAATTCCTGCAGACGAAGTTGGAACGATAGATATCGAATGGCTGAGTGTTAACGATCCGGAAATGACGTTCGCCGAACTTGACGAACTGAAGGTCGACGTAAAAAAATGGGATGAATTTCTCAAACCCATTAACAAAGACTCCAAGAATAGGACTCAACAATTGAAATAGAGTTCGATGACTATGCGTCGACGCGACTACCGGCTAATTGGACCAAGCGTTGCCACGATAGATCGTCGCCAGCGGCCTCGAAATAGGAATTGGCATATTCCCAGTCGTCAGCGGTTTGCAATGCGAATCGCAGATCGGGACGGTCGAGCCTCTCTGGCAAAGGAACCCATCGCATTTGGAATAGATTGGGGTGCGTTTGAAAGACTCGCGCGACTTCCGTCGACGTATCCAACTCGTTTTCTATGACTCTTTCAATCGCATTTCGTGTGCATACTTCGCCAACCAAACCAAGCTGCTCAAGATTGAAACGAGGATGTTTCGCCGACATGTAACCAACATAGTCGGCTTCTGGACGAGTCCAAGCTGATTTAATTAATCGGTCGAGCAATGATGGGTCGAGAAATGGGCAAGTAGGCGCGACTAAAACAAGCCATTTGGCTTGCGTGCGTTCGCCGATCTCATGAATCCGACTGACCGGATCGTTTTGAAGCGATGGCATCCATTTTGCATCGCAGAGACTGGCTGCTTGAATTTGTTGATAATAGCTAGGCAATCCTGTAATGATGGTCTGATCTAACATCGTCGATTCGCTTAGTCGACGCACACACCATTCTAAAAGCGTTAAGCCGTTGAAGGCTCGCATCGCGAAATCGATCTGCGTGCCGGCGGGCGAATAGTTGTTGATCGCTGCTAAATCAATGACGGCGATCGTGGAAGGTTGAACGGGAGTCATGGCGGGGTTTCCAATCCGTGAAAATGGAGCGGATCGGCGATTCCCTCAAGGCTATGATTCAATAGCACTTGCATCGTATTCGATCCGTCTAAAGTAATGGGCAGTCACGATGACTGGGCATTCAATACGTTCCCGGTATAAGTCACATCCAGTTGCAAAATTCCTGCGCAGGGAACGCTCGCGCTCAGACCATCCGTTAGCATGGCGATGGTTCTTGCCATAATCAAGGGGTTGGCGAGAATTCGCCCCATTTCTTCGGAAATAATTGCGAGTTTGCTAGCTGATTTCTTAGGAAACGATCTGACAAGTTGGGTAACTTAGGTGCGAGGGCGTCTCGCCCGGAGTAGTTTGCCAGTAGCGGGCGGGACGCCCGCGAACCAGCTCAAATATTGATTTGCAACCAAGCATTTGAGTGGGGGTCGGCATTATCGTTCTAGGGGGACTTCACGTTCTTTCATTACCGGTAACGAGGCTTCCCATTTATTGAGCTTCTCTTCTTCGCTCGGTTCGGAGAGTGGTCGTACGATTCGAATGCCGACATGCAGCGCGTCGGTCAAGTACCAAATGCTTACCGGTATTTGCGGATCTTGCTCAATCCAATCTTCCGTCGATCCTTCACGAGCCGCACTTCGCAGCAGCTCGGCGTCTTGGTTCCAGCCGCCGCCTCGAACAACGCGAGGGTAAAGTGTCTTGGGAATGGCCAATGGATCTTTGACGGTCTTACCTTGGCTTTCCGGATATCCATCTGGGGCATATTGATCGAGCACCCATTCAGCCGCGTTGCCATGCATGTCGTGTAGGCCAAAAGCATTCGGCTTCTTGAGTCCTACTTTGGCATACTTCTCTTGTGTGTTCTCGATATACCAAGCGTACTCGTCGAGCTCTCCTGGATCGTCGCCAAAGGAATAGGCCGTCGTCGAACCCGCTCGACATGCATACTCCCATTCCGCCTCGGTTGGCAATCGATAGTAGCGCCCCGTTTTTGCCGTCAGCCATTTGCAAAAGGTTCGCGCTGCATGTTGAGTCATACAGATTGCCGGATAGCCGCGACTCCCCATTCCAAAACTCATATCCATATACGGCTTGGTTGGTTGACTGATCTGAAACACGTCCGCCAACTCATCGCGTTTGTTCGGCTTGAGTTGATTCTGTTCGCGAATAAACAAATCGAGGTCAGCCGCCCAAACGTCGTAGACATTCCATGTAATCTCACATTGACTCATCCAGAATGGCGAAACCTCGACTTCGTGCTGCGGCCCTTCGTCGTCTCGTCGATCGGCTTCCGATTCAGGGCTGCCCATCGTAAATCTTCCACCGGGAATCGGAACCAACTCAAATTTTGCCTCGGTATGTTCGATCAGCTCGACATACGGCTTCATCTCTTTTTCAGTCGAAGCCGACGCATCTTCGACTGGTAGAACGTCGCGAGCAACCTCGGCTATCGAATTTTCAGCGAGGAAAACTGCCGATCCAAAAAAGCCGATCAAGCCGACAATAAAATTGAAAGCAACACTCTGACGCATTGAATGGACCTTTGTAAATACCTATGCTAAGTTGAACTGAAAGTACGAGAATGTGAGTCGTTGGCGCTAGCCACGCGTTCCGAATACAACGTCACTTCCTCGATCCGACGAACAGCAGAACCGGTGGCTAGCGCCTTGCCGCTCACATTTTATTAGACCACACCAGACCATGCCAATGCATCCACGCCGAGAATTCCTAACGCTTACCCTCGCCAGCATCGCATCGCTCGTTTCGCGACGGCTAGTGGCTATCGAGTCATCTGACGCCAAATCAATGCCGCCGGTTCGAGCGATCACTCGCGGTCCTCGATTTCACTGGCGAGGCTACTACGACAAGCTGATTTTCGATCCGACCAACCGATTTGTTTTGGCCAACGAAGTCGAGTTCGAGCATCGGACACCTGAAGCCGATGATTTATTGCGAGTCGGTATGGTCGATCTTCAATCCAATGATGAATGGATTGAATTGGGAACAACGCGAGCATGGAATTGGCAGCAAGGCTGTATGCTTCAATGGATTCCTGGCGACGAACCGCGCGTACTTTGGAATGATCGTGAAGGGGATCGATTTATCGCCAAGGTCATGGATGTTCGCGATCGGTCGATTCGCACATTACCGTTTCCGATTTACTGCATTAGTCCAGACGGCAGGTGGGGAATGAGTCTCGATTTTCGACGACTCAACGATTGCCGACCAGGCTATGGCTACGCCGGAATCGCTGATCCGTTTGCGACGTCGAACGCTCCCGATCAAACCGGAATATGGCGAGTCGATCTAACTAGCGGCGAAGCCAAACTGATCCTGAGTTATGCTCAGGTTTCGGAAATCGAATATCCATCGGACATCGAATTGAAGTTCGCGCCTAGCCAATCCAAACATTGGATGAATCATTTGCTTTTTTCGCCTGACGGAGAGCGGTTTCTTTTGTTGCACCGCTGGCGCGAGACGCCGCCTCAAGCTGACCGCCTCGCTATTTCCAAGACTGGCTTTTCGACGCGGATGATCACAGCCAACCTCGACGGTACCGACCTACACGTCGTCGATCCGTATGGCAAGACATCGCATTTTGTATGGCGCGACGCCCAATCCATTTTTGCCTGGGCATGGCACCCATCCTATCAAGATGCCTTTTATATTTATCAGGACAAGTCGACGAATGTCGAAGTCATTGGCAAGGATGTCATGACGGTTAATGGTCACAACACCTACGTTCCCCAAACGAATAACCAGTGGGTCCTGAATGATACGTACCCAGATAAAGGCCGTCATCAGAATCCTTATCTCTACCACGTTCCAACGAACAAGAAGGTTCCGCTCGGGCATTTTCTCTCGCCGGAAAAATACACCGGCGAATGGCGATGCGACAATCATCCATGTGCCAGTCGAGACGGCAAGCATGTCCTGATCGATTCACCGCACGAAGGCCAAGGAAGACAAGTCTATCTCATCGATATCGAGGAAATCTTGAATGGGCCTGTATCGGGCAATAGGAGCTTCAATAACCGCTGAGTTGTTTTGGCCCACGTAAATTGCTGATGGGTTTGACGCGTCGCTGTTTGACTGGCACGCGTTCGCCATGAAGTATTCTCAAGAGCAAACGACAGGAGGCTCGCGAATTGATCAACATCGGGCAAAAGTATCCTTGCACCGAGGCCTAAGAGCTGTTCGATTTCTGCATTCGAAACGACTTGACTCGGAATGCGTAGACAAAACTCTTCGGTCGTAAATTCGTCGGTGGGACCCGAAGCGGTGCATATCGATGGCAAGCCACACGCGGCGGCCTCTAAAACCGGTAGATTGAAACCTTCGGCGATATAAGGTGCGGCGTAGATGTCGGCTGATTGATAAAGCGAGGCCATGTCGCCAAAGTTAAATGTCTTCCCAAAACAGACGATACGGTTCTGCAGACTTTGAACAACGTGGCTCGGCAGTTGTTCGAAAACCGACTTCAATGCTTCTTCGGGCGTATCGAACGGGCTATTGCATTTGAGCACCAGCAGCGCCTCGGGATTACGAGACGCAAAGTGCGAGAAACCGATGAGTAACTGCCCTACGCCTTTGTTCAGCGAAAGCGTGCTGACATGCAACACGACAAATCGATCGCTCCATCCATACTTGGCCCGCATTTGTTCGCGGACGGTTACGTCAACCGGGCGCATGACAGCCGGGTCGATCCCCAATGGCACGACATGAACGCTCTCGGGAGGTGCTCCACTTCGCAGGAATCCTTGTCGCGAAAATTCGGAACTGGTGATGAATTGAATGCCGCGGCGTCGCAACGATTCGACAACGCTTGCCCCATCGCACTTATCTTTTTCGATGATTCCGAATTCTGACAATCCAAAAACAAAAGTCTGATTTGATTGCGGGTCGGCAAGCGTCGACATGGGGAAGGCAATTCGTAATGTTGCGTCGAGGCGTATTTCGGGGGCCGGTTCGGCAATGGCGGCTACGCGTGACTCGTCTTCGTCGGTCCATAAACCTCGCTGATGCTTTAGTCGCAGAATACCTGTCGGCAAATCTCGGTGGTAGATTTTAATTCCAGGATGGCCCACCATTTCAATCAACTGGTACATGTTGAGTACCGCCAGTGACGTCGTGGAAAATCGCCACCCCTCGATCAAAACGCGGCGTTGTCCAGTTGGCATCATGGGCGGCTCGGATTCTTCGAGGGAAGCCGCAAGCTTATGAACTGATTGGCGGATTTCCAGAAAATGCCTAGTATTCGGAGCTTTTTGGCTGATCGGTTGGGGTTGCCGGAGTAGGGAAGGGGGGATATCATTCGAAGTTCCTGAAATCTGGCAAATCGATCGAAGTAGTTTCGATTTGACTGGAATACATAAGACTACTGAATTTGCGATAGCTGGCGAGTGTCATGAAAGCTGAAATCCATCCTAATTACGTTGAAACTTTGGTTACCTGTGGATGTGGGACGTCGTTCAAGACCCGCAGTATCCGCAAGGAGTTAAAGGTCGACATTTGCAGTGAGTGCCATCCATTCTTTACCGGCAAGCTAAAATACGTCGATACGGCGGGCCGAATCGAGAAGTTCCAAAACAAATTTGCGGCTGGCACGTATGCTTCTTTGAGCACCAAGAAGGCTGCCACGAAAAAGAAGTAGTGGCTTTTCCGTACGCGGAACTACGAACGGTTGGCCGCCTAAAGGCGGAGCTACAAACGATAAAGCGTATAGAATCGATTCTTGAATTACCGCCGCGGTTGAAGTGTTGCTTCAGCTTTGCGGCGGTTTGTGTATCGCAAGCCGCCTTTTTGATCCCCTAGCTCTATGAACGTCCGAGAAAAACTCGATCAACTGCTCGCTCGATTCGAAGAGCTTGAGTACCAAATGTCGGACCCGGCTGTGCTAAGCGATTCGGCGAAGATCGCGGTCGTGATGCGCGAGCATGGAAGCCTTTCTAAGATGGCTTGCAAATATCGGTCGTACAAGAAATTAACAGACGAGCTTCGCGAATTGTCGGCCATGTCTTCGAGCAGCGACGCCGAGGAACGAGCGATGGCGGAAGAAGAGGTCCCACGAGTTTCGGCGGAACGTGAATCGCTTTGGCGAGATTTGCTCGATTTCGCGATCGGTGGCGATGACGCCAACCGAACCCGCTGCGTCATGGAAATTCGCGCTGGTACCGGTGGCGAAGAGGCAGCGCTTTTCGCTCGAGATCTCTATGAAATGTATCGACATCACGCCGATAGCAAGCGCTGGAAAGTCGAAGTGATGGATTCGAGTGTGAGCGAACGCAACGGGTTCAAAGAGATCGTATTGGCCTTCGAGGGCGAAGGTGTCTTTCGCGAACTGCAATATGAAAGCGGTGGGCATCGCGTGCAACGTGTCCCCGAAACCGAAGCTCAAGGACGCGTTCACACATCTGCGGCTACCGTTGCCGTCATGGCCGAACCAGACGACGTCGAAATCGATTTGAAAACGGAAGATTATAGAGTCGATAAATTCTGTGCTTCGGGGCCAGGTGGCCAGCACGTCAATAAAACCGAGTCGGCAATTCGTTTAACGCATCACGCAACCAATGTCGTCGTGCAATGCCAGGACGAAAAGAGCCAACATAAGAACCTTGCCAAGGCCCTGCGCGTGCTCAAGAGCCGACTCTATGACTTAAAACGCGAAGAAGAAAACAAGAAACGTTCGGATCAACGTCAGAGCCTGACCGGATCAGGCGATCGAAGCGAACGCATTCGAACGTACAATTTCCCGCAAAATCGCTTTACCGATCATCGGATTAACTTGACCCTCTATAAACTCGATTTAATCATTGCTGGCAACCTTCAACCGGTGACGGAGTCGCTGTTAGAATTTGAACGGAATCAACTACGCGGCGGCATGGATGAATAACGGATGACTCAAACACAAGTTTGGACAATCGGCAAGTTGCTGGAATGGACGACAGAATTCCTTCGCAAGAGCGGATCGGAATCGGCGAGATTGGACGCCGAGGTTCTTCTTGCCCACGCGCGGAGCTGCCAACGGATCCAACTTTATACCGCTTTTGGCGAAGAGGCGACCGATGCCGAGCGAACGGCCTTTCGTGAGATGGTGCGCCGTCGAGCCGAGGGAACACCGGTCGCGTATTTGGTCGGACATAAAGAATTCTTCTCACTCGAATTCATCGTCAATTCAGATTGCTTGATTCCTCGCCCTGAAACCGAGCACTTGGTCGTTGCGGCGCTCGATTGGGCAAAAATTCGGATGAAAAACATTAACGGCTCGCGACCATTGCTTATCGCTGACGTTTGCACCGGTAGTGGTTGCGTTGCGGTGGCGATGGCCAAGCATTTATCCAATTGCGAATTGATGGCCAGCGATCTTTCTTCGGCGGCTTTGAAAGTCGCGGAATCGAACATTGCCAAGCATAGCTTTGAAGATCGAATCAGCTTATTTCAAGGCGATCTCTTGGATGCCATGCCGAACAGCGAAGCCAAATTGGATATGGTACTGAGCAATCCGCCGTACGTTTCGGAAGAAGAATTTAAGCAATTGCCGAAGGATATCCGTGAACACGAACCAGCCTCGGCGCTACTATCCGGACCATCGGGCTTCGAAGTCACGGAACGCTTGTTGACGCAGGCTGCTGAACGACTTTGCGAAGGTGGCGTCGTGATGCTGGAAAGTTCGCCGATGCTCGTGCCTAAAATAGAAGCCTTTCTGCAATCTCAAAACCTCTGGCATCTTGCTCCAACAGTCAAAGATTTCCAAGGGCATGCTAGGATTATCATTGCGGAACGAATGCGATAAGTTAATGGACTACCGCGCTGGATGCACACCTTCATAATTTGGATTTGAAAGCCTCTCCCATGATGCAAATGGAAAAACTCGTATCGCTTTGTAAGCGACGCGGATTTATGTTTCAGTCGAGTGAAATCTACGGCGGAATGAACGGCTTTTGGGACTACGGTCCGCTCGGCGTCGAACTGAAACGAAACATTAAGGATGCCTGGTGGCGCGATATGTGTTCGGGGCACAATGAACTGAGTCATCCGCAAGGAGCCCCGACGCCGTATGAAATGGTGGGACTCGATTGCACCATTTTAATGCATCCTCAAGTCTGGAAATGTTCGGGGCATTACGATCTCTTCCACGATTTTATGGTCGACTGCCGCGAGTCGAAAAAGCGATATCGGTTCGATCAAGTTCGCGGTCGATGGGTTACGGCCAAAGGTCAGAAGATCTTTGTGACAACGATGGTCGAAGCCGACACGGAACACGAGGACGTTACGCGTAAAGCTCTCAAATTTTTTAATATGCGCAACAAAGACGCCGACCAGTTGGTTTGGGATGGCGGTTTTATGTCGCTCGATAAAATTGACCCCGCCGATCGAGGATCGATCATGGCGCCTGATGCGTTGGCCTTGGGAACTTTGACCGAGCCTCGCGAATTTAATTTGATGTTCAAGACCTATGTCGGAGCTTTAAGCGGTGAAGAAGGCGCTGCGTTCTTGCGACCCGAGACGGCTCAGGGAATCTTTGTCAACTTCAAGAATGTGCTCGACAGTACCCGTGTTCGGATTCCGTTTGGCGTCGCTCAAGTTGGAAAAAGTTTCCGCAACGAAATTACGCCTCGAAACTTTACGTTCCGATCGCGCGAGTTCGAGCAGATGGAGATCGAATTCTTTTGCCATCCGAATCAATCCAAAGAGTGGTACTGCTATTGGCGCAATCGTCGGATGGCTTGGTACACACAACTTGGCTTGGCCGGCGAACGCTTGCGACTGCGCGAGCATCATCAGGATGAACTCAGCCATTATTCGGTCGGGACAGCGGACATCGAATATGCCTTCCCGTTTTTAGCCGAGGGCGAGTATGGAGAGCTGGAAGGGATCGCTCATCGTGGCGATTTCGATCTGCGTTCGCACATGGAAGGCAAGCTCGACCCAAAAACACGACCTTTGCAGCTTGAACGAAACGAACAAGGACAACCAAAGCATCGCGGCAGCGGCAAGGATCTGACATACCGAGACGATCTGACCAATGAGCGATTCACGCCACATGTGATCGAACCATCGGCGGGGGCTGATCGAGCAATGTTAGCATTTTTGTGCGAAGCGTTCAGCGAGGATCAAGCTCCCGATGAAGATGGCAAAATGCAATCGCGAGTCGTGCTTCGATTGAACCCGCGGATTGCTCCAATCAAAGCGGCAATTTTTCCGTTAGTGAAAAAAGATGGGATGCCCGAGGTTGCTCAGGAGATTTATGGTGCACTCAAGAAGCACATGAATGTATTCTACGATGAAAAAGGTGCTGTCGGACGCCGCTACCGACGTCAAGACGAGGCCGGGACTCCGTATTGCTTAACTGTCGATGGACAAACACTCCAAGATCGAACGGTAACGCTCCGCGATCGCGATTCGCTCGAGCAACATCGGATCAAGATCGACGACGTGGTCGAGGATATTCGAACTCGCGTCGGCATGTAATGAAAGGATAATAACGATGACCAAAAGCCTGTTTTGTTCTTTGCTTGCGTTGATTGGACTGGTAGTCTTTGGAATTCAGTTCACCAAAGGGCAGTCACCGAATGCATCGTCGTCAGTCTGGACGCTCCCCAGCCCGGCAGCGACTGGGAACGAAGCCATGCTGATGCACAGTGGCATTACAAGTTCGGGTGCCAATCAAGTCATTTTGGTCGATAGCACCCGACGTGTACTCGCCGTTTATGCGATCGCACCCGATACCGGCGTGATCCAGCTCAAGAGCGTGAGAAACCTAGCCGCCGATTTCCAGCTTGAAGAGTTCAACGGCTCCGATCCTTCGCCAGCGAAAGTTCGCGGCATTCTCAACCAGCATCCGTAATCAAGTTGTCAAATTGTGCCGCCTTTAACGCCTGTCGCGATTGCGCAGATACTGGGTGATTCAAATCCTGTTTTGTTGCAATTCAGTTCCAACGGATTTGGGCGCGGCTGCCGATTGAAAGATAAGCTTGGTTAGCGACCCGGTGTTGGGTGCATTAGCTTTCTGACTCAAGAAGCCACGGTGTATGATGGTCATGCTCAAACGATTCAAGACGAAATTGGAACGTCTTATACAGGAAGAAGATGGCCCGACTGCCGTAGAATACGCTGTAATGCTATCGATGATTATCGCGGTTTGCATAGGAAGTGTTCGATCGGTATCGAGCGCGACTCGCGCGTCGTTCGATGAGTCCGCCCAAGCCATCACCAGTGCCGCCAGCCCGTGATGCGCGACCACTAAGGCCGCAATGCACTCAGAATTCGCCGCTTTCTCCTGATAGGCGATCGAGCTGGCCTTGGAGTGCATCGCGAAGGGTTTTCATAATCGGATCTTCTTCCCCGCGTGGACCTCGTTCTAATGGTACATCGATGGCTTCACCCACTTCGACGATGACGTGCAGGGGAGAGTGTTTTCGGACGCGGTCTGTCAAGTCCTCTTCGAGTCGTTCTACCGTCTCTAAAATCCTCGTCGGCGTCGTTGGGCGAACGAGGTAGTCGTGCGGATAGGCTGAAATCTGTTGAGCAAGATAGATGTGAGCCAGTTGTTTCCAGCGTCGATCGCGTTCCGTCGCATCGACTTGGCCGGTTATCATTTCCGGAAGAATCTTCATCCGCAAGGCTTTGATTCGCGGAATAATTGACCCGTCTTGTTGTTTGCCTAACCATTCGGCTTCTAACGGATCCAATAAGTGATCGATGAGCTTTTGTTGGCGTTCTTCGACCGCACCACTCTGGGCTTGCCCGAAGAACTCGATCTCTTTTAGCGAAAGGATACCAAGGACCGCGCGCTGCAAGCGTTGCAACAGATCGCCTTGAGCCGGTGTACTCCAGGTCAGCCGATGTTCGATCGTTGCCAGCACCGGTTCGATACTCTTGGCCAGATCGCCACGGAAAACATACTTGATAGCGACCGGATGTATGACGACTTTTTTATTCGGATCTTCTTTAGCTCGCTTCTTCGCCGCCGTTCGCGCCAAGAACGCCACGCCATCCAAGAGCGGTTGCAACCGATCGTTGGTACGAAAGACAGCTCCCTCTGGGAAGACTACTAACGGTCGTTCACCGGTCGCAAGGATCTCGACGGCCATGTCGAGCGACTGTCGATCGACGCCCTCGCGGTAGATACTAAAGGCTCCCATAACCCGCAAAGCCCAACGCATCCAACGAGACTGTTCAAATAGATGCCAACTCGCCATCGCATAAAACGGGAGCTGAACTTCGCGTGCCACCCAACCCATGACCATCGGATCGGCGTATCGGCAATGGTTTGGGGCAAGCAGTACACTGTGTCCTTGTCGAAGCGACTCGCGAAAGTGATCGATGCCACGCAGATCGCGTGACTCGACACCTTCGATTCGATGGAGATACCGATCCACAATTCTCAATCGTTGAATCCATTTCGGCAGCCAATTGCCGCGATGCGGCAGCACAAACTGATACGGTTTTTCGATAATGATCGATTGCATAGCAGCTTCTAACTATTTGGCATATCCATGGGGATGGCTCTTATGCCATCGCCAGGCGGTTTCAACAATGGGTCGGATGGTTTGAAATTTTGGCGTCCAGTTGAGAGTCTTTTGCGCGAGAGTCGAGTCGGCGATCAAGCAGGCTGGGTCGCCTTCACGTCGCGGTGCATTCCGGACAGGAATCACATGCCCAGTTACAGCGCGGCACGCATCGATGACCTCCATGACACTGGTTCCTTGGCCGGTCCCTAGATTCATTTGCAGGTCTGATTCGGGTGTGAGCAGCTTAAGTGCCGACAAGTGAGCCGATCCGAGGTCGTTGACGTGGATGTAGTCTCGAACGCAGGTTCCATCCGGCGTCGGGTAGTCGTTTCCGTAAACTGAAATGAAGTCGCGCTGGCCGAGTGCTACTTGAAGGACAATCGGAATGATGTGCGACTCGGGATCGTGATCTTCACCTAGCGTGCCATCTTCGGCGGCTCCAGCGGCATTGAAGTAACGCAATGAGGCGACGCCAAAGCCATAGGCGTGAGCATAGTCAGTAAGGGCATGTTCGATAACGAGTTTGGTAAAGCCGTAGGGATTGATCGGACGCTGAGGAGTCGATTCGGCGATCGGGATTTTCTCGGGCTGACCATACGTCGCGGTCGTACTGGAAAAAACAAAGCGCCAAACTCCGGCTTGACGCATGGCCTCTAATAATTCGAGGGGCGCCGTAATGTTGTTCTGATAGTATATCGCTGGATGCTGCACAGATTCGTTGACCAGCGCATAGGCCGCGAAGTGCATGACCGCTTCAATTTCTTTATCCCGCAGAACCTGCAAAAGTAGCCCGCGATCTGAAAGATTTCCTTCAATCAAGCGTCCAGATGGCACCGCCGAGCGATGTCCTCGGGAAAGATTGTCGTAGACCCAATACTCGTGTCCTTCCTTTTCGAGCAGACGAACTGTATGTGAGCCAACGTAGCCAGCTCCGCCTACGACCAAAACCTTCATACTGCACAACTCCCCAGGAACTTGCTAACGAACGAAACGATTCAACTAGGATTTCGATCTCGCCGCCGCGAGAAATCCAAACATCCACGAACAACCACTGTGACCGATTTTGTGCGATTTGCCCAGCCCAGTGCCCGTTTGAACAAAAAGCAGTCTGCATAATCAGCCCGAACGCGTTACTTTCGGTCGGATGGCTGCAGCGGAATCGTCAGCGACGCGGTGCAAGTTAGCGAGCATTTAGGCATTCCCCCAATATGGCTATTAGCAAACTCAAAAAACTTCGCGACACTTCGGTTACTCCGAATGCGGTCGCTGAAACCATGTCGGGCTGGATCGAGCAATATACGACCTATTTGCGAAGTGAATGCCATCTGGCTGAAAATACCGTTCAAGCCTATCGCCGCGATTTAGTCCACATGAACCAGTGGCTCAACGGTCGTTCCCCGATCAAGATTACGATTCGCGAGCTTAGCGATTTCGTCGGCTTCTTGAAAGAATTGAAACTTGCCCCGTCGAGTATCTCGCGGCACATCGTTGCCGTCCGAATGTTCTATAAATTTTTGCAGTTAGAAATAGCGGTCCAGGACAACCCAGCCGAGTTGCTTGCTTCGCAAAAAATGTGGCAGCGGATTCCCAAAGTCATCACCGTCAGCGCGATCGAACAGTTTTTAATCGCACCCCAGCGTTGGGATCCGTTGTGGCTGCGCGATCGAGCTATCCTCGAATTGATGTACGCTACCGGTTGCCGGGTAAGCGAAGTCAGCGACATGACGCTCAACAACATTCACCTCAAAGAAGGGTACTGCATTGCCGAAGGAAAGGGGAGCAAGCAGCGTGTCGTTCCGCTCGGTCAGCGTGCCATTGTAACACTTGAAGAATATCTCCAGCAACAGCGACCATCTCTCGCACGCGGGCGAGACCTGCTTTCAACCCCATGGGTTGTTCTATCGAGATCTGGTCGTCGCTTGCGGCGTGAAGCGATTTGGGAGCTAGTAAAAAGGTATGCGCTGCGGTCGGGAATCGACCCGGAAATCACTCCCCATACGTTGCGACATTCCTTTGCCACTCACTTGCTGGCTGGCGGAGCCGATTTACGAATCATTCAAGAGATGCTTGGCCATGCGAGTATTCAAACGACGCAGATCTATACCCAAGTCGATAGCTCACGACTCAAGAAAGTTCATCAACAATTCCACCCTCGAGCGTAGCCTCTTCATGAATAGCCGTATCGACGCGAATAGTCAGACCAGTCTTGCTGGATGACTCGCTCTAGTTCATCGTTGGATAGATGCTGATTGGGTTGATAGTCGTCATCTTTGCCTTGACGATCGGTTAGCTTCGTTACGATCGGTTGCGAATCGCCCAGATTTAATTGTTCGTAAATGCTTTTGATCGTCTCGATAGGATGCTCGACCAATTCCTCGTAATGGACATCGATAATCCGATCGCTTGGCAATCGCTGACGATCAATTTCAAACGAATCGTACATGCGGTGCAAACAGTCTATAACGTATCGATGGAGTCTTTCTTCGTCGTCAGTACTTTGAAGCGATTGAACGTCCGCCAGGGCTCGCCACATTTTTTTGGTCGACGGATACAGTTTTCTGGGATCGCGAACCATGTGAATGAATTTCGCCTCTGGATACATATCGGCAAGAATTCCGAGTCGCCCGGTATGTGGCGGGCTTTTGATAATCAGTGGCTTTCCGGTGTGATAAGTTAGCGCGCGGAAGAACCAATCGATGTCGATCTTCCAACGCTGTAGATCGCGAGGCTTGAACGATTGCGACCCCAGCGAATCTAGATAGGGAACGGGGTTATTTGGAAAGGCGATTCGATAATAGGGCGTTGGAGCGCCGAGAACCATCAAGGCAAATTCGTCCTCCTGCGGCAGCGACCAGCCGACTTTCATGTTGTCCATCGGGCGTCGATCGGGCAACAGAAAATTCCCGAACCGCCGGATCAGTTTTTCCGAAAGCAGGAAGTGCCAAGGAGCAAAACATTGAAAGGTGTTCGGCGACGCATAACGCTCGTCGAGTTGCAGCATCTCGTGCATCAGCGTCGTGCCGCTTCTCCAATGCCCCAAAATGAAAAGGGGCGGCCCGGCAAGCTTGGTTCGGCGAATGGCGCGACCATGAATCAAATGCTGCGTCACAGCCATCAGATCATTGATGGGCGCAAAGAAAACAAGTGCGACAGCCAAGTGCAGTCGCGAGGGGGAGACTCGAAAACCGTTTCGAGCTAGCAGTGGCCACCAAATATGAGACGGCATACCGTGCCAGAACCGAGGCCCAAGGGTAGGGTACGGGTTGATCCTACCGGCTGCGTTCGATGTTCTCTTTGCGTCGGTCATGCGTTCGCTAGCATTACTTCGAAGTCTACTTGGAAAAGGCGATGTGCCGCTGCGTATTACTTTACCGTTAGTACGCGATTTCAACATCCGCGGCTAGACGTTTGTTGAAACGCTATGGACGGAAAGTGCCTCTGGATAGTAGCCTTCGCAGCCATGAATAGTTTTGAAACATTTTTGAATCGATCTCGCGACTTCGTCTTTCCGATCGGCGTCGTTGCCTGCGTCATTGTCATTCTGGTGCCCTTGCCGCCATTTCTGCTCGACATTTTGCTTTCGATGAATATCGCCATCGCGGCCATCGTACTGCTGACAACGATTTCGATCAGCTCGCCCCTAGAGTTTAGCGTTTTTCCGACGATGTTGGTAACGACAACACTCGGACGTTTGGTTCTCAATATCGCATCGACGCGATTGATCCTAACTCGTACCGATACCGAGGGGTTGGGAGCGGCAGGGGGCGTAATTCAAGCCTTTGGCGAGTTTGTGGCGGGCGATCGACTGGCCGTCGGAATCATCATGTTTATCATTATCTTCGTGATTAATTTCGTCGTCATCACCAAAGGTGCCACGCGTATTGGCGAAGTCGCTGCCCGTTTTGCTTTGGATGGGATGCCAGGGCGTCAAATGGCGGTCGATGCCGATTTGAGCGCAGGAGCCATCGACGAAAAGGAAGCTCAGCGACGAAGGGAAGATATTACTAGGCAAGCGGACTTTTATGGGGCGATGGACGGTGCTGGCAAGTTTGTGCGAGGAGACGCCATCGCCGGGATTATTATTACGATTATCAATATCGTCGGTGGGCTCTACATCGGCTATTTCTATGCCGGAATGTCGCTCTCCCAGGCTGCCGAAGTCTTCACCAAGTTAACCATCGGCGACGGATTGGTCAGCCAAGTACCGGCGTTTCTGATCTCCTTAGCGGCTGCGTTGTTGACCACGAGGTCGACCCAAAAATCGAATCTGCCTGCCGATTTTCTCAAACAAATCTTTTCGAGACCCGAAGCCCTCGTCGTGGCCGGATGTTTCCTCATTCTCTTGATGTTCACGCAACTACCGAGCCTTCCGTTGTTTACGTTGGGGGCGGGATGCATCGGTTTGGCCATTTCGTTACAGAAAAAGGCAAAGATTCAAAAACAGGCCGAAGCGAAAGCCCGCACCGAAGCGGAATCGGCTAAAAAAGCTGCTCCTGAAAAGAAGGTCGAAGACTATCTGGAAATCGATCCGATGCGATTGGAGTTGGGGGCAAAGCTAATCGTTTTGGCCGATCCGAATCGAGGCGGCGATCTGATGAAACGCATCTCGACCGTCCGCGCGACCCTTGCCAGCGAGATGGGAATTCTACTTCCGATGGTCCGCATCAAAGATCGGATGAGCCTGCCCGAATACTCCTACGAATTGCAGCTTGGTGGTAACCGTGTCGCTCGAGGCACGCTCAGGCCCGATCGTGTTCTTGCGATCGATACCGGACTAACAACTGGAAGCATTACCGGTGAAGAGACGACCGATCCAGCCTTTAATCGCAAAGCCTACTGGATCGAACCTTCTCGCCGCCAGCAGGCCGAGATTTATGGCTATCAGATCGTCGACCCAGGAGCCGTCTTGGCGACGCATATTCAAGAAGTTGCCCGCCGCCACGCCGACGAGCTGCTGACTCGCGATGTCACCAAACAACTTCTCGACCAACTCAAGAAGACAACTCCGACGGTAGTGGAAGAGCTCATTCCATCGATTATGAAACTCGCCGACGTCCAGCAAGTCCTCCAAACACTGCTCCGAGAAGACATTCCGATACGTCAGCTAAGCTTGATCCTTGAAACTCTCGGCGATCATGCACCGCGCATGAAAGATCCAATTTGGCTCACCGAATACGTTCGGCATCGTTTAGCCAGAACTATTTCTCATCGATATCGAGACTCGAACGCTTTGTTGCGCGTCGTCACGCTCGATCCGGCAGTCGAGGACCGAATCGCGGCCGGGACTGAGCACAACGATCGAGGTTTGTTCATTCGTATGTCACCGGCGGCCATTAATACGACTTGCCAACTTATCGCCGACCAAGTTCGAAAACTCGACCAAGCCTCTCGGCCTCGCTGTCTCTTAGTAAGCCCACGCATTCGAGCTTCGATGCGACAGATCACGCAAGACACGCTGCCGGATCTCAGAATACTCAGCTACAACGAAGTATCACGCGATACGAGCATCGAATCGGTCGGAATGATCAGCGACCCACCGAACAAAGCTGCATAGGTAATGGTATAGACTTGCGACGTTTGAAGAAAAAGCATTCTGCAAAATCAGCCGAAACGCGTTAGCGTCCGGTTTCCTAGCAATTCGAGCGAACCGGTGCTAACGCACTCTGGCTGATGAATAATCCAGGCTAGCGCCGGCGGCTCACTCATGGTTGCACTGATACTAGTAAGAACTTCAGCTTCGCATCCGAGCTAGCTTTTTGAGAACTTCGATGCCGCGTTCCAACGTTTTTTCACTGGCCGCAAACGATATTCGAAAGTGCGTATCTTTCGCCGAAAAAATATTGCCGGGAATAATCAATAGCTCATTCTCGATCGCTTTGTGAACAAACTCGGTCGCCGTTCCCCATGGGGCTTTCGGGAAGATATAGAACGCACCACCAGGATGTGCGAATTCATAGTCGTTTCGCAAACCATCGACGATCATATCGCGTTTGGTCGTATAGTCCGCTCGATGCTGCGACATGTCGTAGTCGAGAGCCGCCAATCCGGCCCATTGAGCTGGTTGCGGGGCGCAGACAAATGAATACTGCTGGATCTTGAGCATCGTCTGGATCACTTCCGATGGGCCATGAACGTAACCCAAACGCCAACCAGTCATGGCGTGGCTCTTCGAAAAACCATCGATCACGATCGTGTCATCATGAAATTCAGCCGGTGAACGCATCGGACCATCGAAGGCGAAAAGGCTATAGATTTCATCCGAGACCAGAGCCACATTCTTCTCTCGACAAAGATCGGCTAAGCCTTGCATCTCCTCGACCGTTGCCATGACGCCTGTTGGGTTGGCCGGCGAATTGAAGAGGACGAGCTTGGTGCGCGATGTAATCGCATCGCGAACTTTTTGGAGATCGATTCGAAAGTCAGGATACGTGTCGATGACGATCGGAACACCGCCGACTAATTGAACGAGCGGCGGATACATGACGAAGTAAGGATCAAACATGATGACTTCGTCGCCTGGATCCACCATCGACAGCATCGACAAGACGAGCCCGCCACTGGTGCCCGAACTCACGAAGACTTTACGATTAGCATGACCGTACTTGATATCGATGTCCGATTGCAGCCGTGCTAGAAGCGGTGCGATACCCTGAGTTGGCGAATACGCATTGCGACCATTCTGGATCGCTTCGATGCAAGCGTCTTTGATCGGTCCAGGAACATCGAAGTCAGGCTGGCCAATCGAAAAATTGATCGGGTTCTTCAGCGACGCGGCGAGATCAAAGACCTTACGAATTCCGCTCGAATCAAAGGCAGTAGTCCGCTTCGCAATCCAGGTCGAGGCAGGGGAGGGGAGGCCCATCGAGTTTTTCTTCCTTAGCGATCGACGGGAGCGTTCGCGCTTTGCGGGGCGTTGGCCAACGCAAGTCGATTTGCTCCCACAAAGGCGAGCGTGAAGAGAACGTCCGATAAAAAGGTGTACTTGAAAAACGGGATCCCAGCCCAGTAGCAGGCCAACAACCCGCTCGGCGAACGATCATAATTCATCAGCGGATTCAACCAGCTTCCAAAATTGCTTATCAAATAGAAAGCCACCGATCCAGCGATCGCCGTGCCGAGAACGCTTTCGATCGAGTCTCGCAATCGCAGCAAATGGCCGACGCCAATCATCGCTGCGAATCCCGTGTAGGTGAATAGCATTGATTGAAAGCCATAGCGATGAACGCCTGAAACGCCGAGCCTATCGCCCAAGAAATCGCCGACGACGATTCCAAACAACGGTATCCCCCAAGCCGCAAAGCCTCGAAGGTACGCCCCACAGAAAATCGACAAGGCTCCGAACAATGCGAAATTGGTCGGCAAATCGACGACTCGTAGTTTGCATGCCAACGCACAAGCAAGGAAAATCAAAGCCGCGAGATGAGATGAATATTTGGACATGGGAGACTTTATAAAAGGTTGTGTTCGACACTTATCGGCTCTAAGGCTACCGCCATTTTACCGATTAATCAAGCTTCGTTCTCGACGAGCCAATCGATCATCGAATCGATCGAAGACTGCCGAGAAATCCCGAATACCGAGAAACCGAGGTTTTCTAGGGTTCCTGCTACATCGGCAGAAATCGCAATCAATTTAGTCTTTCCGAGGAATTCGCCCGCCAACTTAGCGAGATTCAATGCGATCGACGTGCTCGTCACGAAAGCATAGTCAATTTCGCCCAAATGAAGGAGCTTCAACGTTTCCGGATCGAGTTCGGCAACGTCGACGCTTTGATATACAACAACCGATTCAACGCTGATTCCATGTTCGCCGAGCGTGACTTCGATCGTCGGCTTTCCACGCTCGGTTCGAACGACCAGACATCGAACATTGAAGTGGTTCCCCTGAACGAAAATCTCTTGAATGAGTCGCTCGGCGAGGGCTTCGGCATTGAATTTCTCGACATCACCGTTGGGCGTAAGATCGGCTCGCAGTTTCCATCGATCGAGGGCAGCGGTAACCGACGGCCCTACCGCTGCGATTCGGCATCGATGAAGCTCTCGACCATCGAATTTCAAAGCATGAAGCCTGGCAAAGAAATGATCCACGCCGTTAGCCGACGTGAAAACCAGCCAATCGTAACGGGATAACTGACTTATTCGAGCGTCTAATGCTTCAAAATGGGTCAGCGGCAAGATCTCAATACAGCTTTGTGAAACAACGTTAGCGCCTAAGTCCGCCAGACGGCCAAGAGTATCTGCGGCTTGGCTGGCTGGACGGGTAAACAGCACGCTTCGACCGAACAAAGGGCGTTTCGTAAACCAGTCCGATTGCGTCCCCAGGTGAGCAACTGGACCGACGATCGCGATGACTGGCGGGCGAAAATTCGACGCCGGCGTGAGTTGGTCTGCGACTTGTTCAAGCGTACAGCGAATCGTTTCCTGGTCGGGCCACGAACATCGACGCACCAAGGCAACGGCTGTGTCTGGAGAAAGTCCGGCGTTCATCAAGCGTTGGCTCCAGATGCTAGCCGTCGTCACTCCCATGTAGATCACCAGCGTGCCAGGAAATTTGGCGAGAGCGGCCCAGTCGACAGGTTCGCCGAACTCAGGACCGCCATCCGAAGCTTGAAATTGGCCGGTTACGAGAGCGACGGCCGACGACCAATCTCGATGTGTGATCGGAATCCCGGTGTAGGCTGCAGCGGCGAGTCCGGCTGTAATTCCAGGAACGACTTCGAATGGGATCCCTTCGCGTATTAGCCGCTCTAATTCCTCTGCCGTACGCGCAAAAACGCCTGTGTCGCCCCCTTTTAGCCTTACGATGGTCTTGCCAAGCCGTGCATGATGGACAATCGCAGCGTCGATTTCCGGTTGCGTCCATATTCGGTCGCATCCATGTTTTCCAACGGAAATCCACTCGGCGTCGTGGCGGGTAAGTGACCGCAAAGCTGGATTCGCCAGCCCATCATGTAAGATAACGTCGGCTTCGCCAAGCTTTTGTGCACCGCGAATTGTCATGAGCCCGGGGTCGCCAGGACCGGCTCCGACTAGAAAAACGCGACCTAAACGAGAATTTGAGCAGTTCAAACGATATCCACTTTGCAAAGCACTAGACAAAAACGAGGCTTTCGGGCATTATAACTGGCTTAAATTGTCAGTGTTTGCTCGACCAGCCCAAGTTTGTCGGCATCGGCAAGAGAGTTATCTGTTTTTGTGAAGCACAATGCCTAATACTAAAAGCGCCAAAAAACGTAATCGTCAGGGAATGGAGCGTCGATCCAAGAATCGCGCTGTCAAGTCAACGCTCAAGACCGCGATTAAAAAATTTCGAGAAGCTGTCGCTACGAAGCAATTCGACGAAGCCAAAACCATGCTCTCCGCGATGAGCAAATCGCTTGATCAAGCTGCGTCGAAGCGTGTCATCCACGTCAACAAAGCCGCGCGAACTAAGAGTCGGCTCCACCAACTGATCGTCAAGGCCAGCGGTGCCGAAGCCGCCGCCGTAACGGCGTAGCACTGCAATCTCGATTGGCGAGAAGAGCCCAAGCGGTCGACTGTCCCAAGTTGCGTATTTCCGAGCCTTTGTGGTTTGTCAGCGCTAACTGCGGGCGGGCTGAGACGTCTTACTCGGTTATGTATTGTCTCGATCTTGTCGCATGGCGGCGATTCGAGGGGCTTCTTCACGCGTTTTATAAAACTCATCCAGCGGATAGCAGCCGCTGACCATTCCGTTTCTTGGACCGGTCGTGCAATCGCTAAACGTGCGGCAGACGAGCTTCCGCTGTAGCTTATTGCCTTGCAGGACGTCGCGGGGGAGTTCGGGGTACGAAAGAACCATTCTTCCAAGTCCAACCGCGTCGATCATTCCGCGCCCTACGACTGCTTGGGCAACGTTCGGAAGGAATTCTTGCAAGTAAGAATAGGCGCTGCCGATGAGCGGGAGATCGGGGACGGCTTGTTTGCAGCGATTAGCGACTTCGATTTGACGCGCCACGCCGACCATTGGATCTTCCGGCGGCAAGTATCCGTCGCTCGGTGGAAAGATAGCCGGTCGTTGAATGTGAGGGTTGTAATAAGGACTACCGACGGTCAGGTTAACTGCGGAAACGCCAATGCTTTGCAAATGCTTTAAAACCCAAAGTGGCTCGGTGAGGTCGACCTCGAGTGGGTTTTCTGGGTTCAATCCGAATCCGATGCCATATGGCAACAAGTCCGAATACGGCATCGGCTCGCCATGGCTTTCTCCCATCTGATAGGGCGGTCGATCGAAAATGCTCAGCCGAACGCCGATTTTCAATTCTGGAACGTCACGTTGGACTGCCTTGATAACGCTTCGCAAAACATGGGTTCGTCCATTGAGATCGCCTCCGTAAGGACCAGGTCGACTGCGAGCCGATAGGAACTCGTGCAACAAGTAACCGTGACAAGCTTTGATATCGACAAAATCGAAACCGGCATCGCGAGCGACCTTGGCACCCTCGACGTAGTTTCCGATCAATTCTTCCAGTTGGCTATCGGTCCATACGATCGATTCATCTTTCGGGTCGATGTTAAACTTGCGATCGAGAAGAGTATGATGATAAGCGATTCGTGGCTCGAGGGTTTTCGAATGCGGTCGCGAGAATCGACCGCTGTGCGTCAGTTGCAATCCGATAACCAGGCCAGCGGTATCGCCCATCGATTGCTTGTGGGATTCGACCAGCGTCGTGCGCAATCGAGTGAGTCCTTCGAGGTTGCTTCTCAAAGCGACAGTTTGGTTGGGATTGGCTTTTCCATCGTGCCGAACGGCAGCCGCTTCGCCTCCCCAAATCAGTTTCGCACCGCTCTCACCAAATCGCTTCCAGCGTCGGATGGTAAGATCCGACGGAGTTCCATCGCGATTGGCGTCCCAACCTTCCATCGGATGAATACACCAACGATTTCCGACCTTCAAATTTCCAAAAGCCCAACTCGAAGCCAATGGTGAACTTTGGCTCGCACTCAACAAATCATCGTCGATTGGGATGTTGATCCCGAGCTCGGTCATTCTTTCCTTGAATCGAGCGACGGTTTTTAACTGAGCTACCTTAGGATAAGACATGGTTTCTTAATCGCTGAATTGAAGGAGTGCAGCCGTAAATTCGTCAGCATTGAACTCGGCCATGTCGGAGAGCTGTTCGCCCAAGCCGACGAGCTTTACAGGTAGGCCGAATTCTTGAAGGACTGGGACAATGACACCACCTTTGGCAGTACCATCGAGCTTGGCCAAAATAATTCCGGTACAGCCGCTGGCAGCCGAGAAGCCACGAGCTTGGCTGATTGCATTCTGGCCAGCCGTCGCATCGAGCACCAGGAGTACTTCGTGCGGCGCATCTTCGATTTGTTTGGAGGCAATCTTTCGGATTTTTTCGAGTTGCTGCATGAGGTTGGTTTGCGTTTGCAATCGTCCGGCAGTATCGATAATGCAAATGTCGAACGCTTCTTCGCGAGCGCGTTGAATCGTTCTAAATGCGACAGCTCCCGGATCGCCTCCGGATTCTCCCGATACAATTTCACAGCCAATGCGTTCGGACCAGATTTTAAGTTGCTCGACGGCAGCGGCTCGAAACGTATCGGCAGCGCCAAGCAAGACTCGATTCCCTTGTTGCGTAAATCGATAGGCCAACTTGGCAATCGACGTCGTTTTGCCAGCACCATTGACACCGACGACCAGAATAACCGTCGGGCCTTTGGCGGCAATATTCAAGGCGACGGGTTGGCTTTGCATCGCACTTCGAATTTCTTCGCGAGCACTGGATAGGACTTCTTCCATTTCGACTTTGCGACCGCGAAAATCGGTGGCGATGCGATCGCGAATGCGAGTCGCTGTCGGCTGGCCCATATCGGTCCGAACCATGATGGTAAAGAACTCGCGCAGGAAATCCTCGTCGACCAATCGGCCATCGGCTTTCCACAGATCGCGGATGTCGGTTTGCAGAATTTGATTGGTTTTTTTAAGCGCAGAACGAAGTTTGTTCAACAAACCACCCGTCGGTTGTGGGCTTGCTGGCGTTTCTTCGGGAGCAGGCTTCTTGCGCCAAAAAACCATGTTAAAAAATCGTTCTAGTTATGAGGAGCCGCTGGAATCGATTCGCCTCGAATGAGATCTTCAAAGCTTTCTCGCTTTCGAATCGAGTGCAACTGCCCATTTTCGAGAAGAACCTCTTCGGCACGACATCGGCTGTTGTAGTTGCTCGCCATCACGAAGCCATAGGCGCCGGCAACTTCGAGGACTAATAAATCGCCGACCGACGCAGTTGGCAATGTTCGTTTGGAAACAAAGCCACCTTCTTCTTGAGTGAAGATATCGCCCGATTCGCAAAGCGGACCACCAACGACGACGTCGATCTCTTTCGAGGCGGCAGGTGGGGTTCGATGAGCGATCGAAATTGGATGATACGATCCGTAAAGAATCGGACGAGCCAGATCGTTGAAGCCGGTGTCCAAAAGATAAAAGGTGTTCTCGCCCATCTCTTTGATCGCCCGAATTTCAGCGATGAGAAAACCGCTTTCGGCAACAAGATAGCGTCCCGGTTCGATCTCGAGCTGAAGCGGGTGTCCAAATTGATCTTGCAATCGATTGCGAGTTGCATCCCATAGCGAATAGTATTGAGCCAGATCGACATACGATTGCCCGCTGCGATAAGGAACCGGCAAACCTCCACCGGCGCTGATCGTTTGAAGAGTCCGGCCGATATCGATCGCAACTTTTTCGAGCGAAGCGCATACCTGGCTAAGATGCTCGAGGTCCGTGCCGCTTCCGATATGCATGTGCAAACCGGTTACAACGATGTTGTGTCGATCCGCTCTTCGCAAGCAATCGTCGACTTGATCGATCCAGATACCATGTTTGGATTGCGGGCCACCGGTGTTGGTCTTTTGACTGTGACCATGCCCGAAGCCGGGATTGATTCGAAGGGTAATCGTGGCACCCGGAAAAATTTCGCCAAGCTGATCGATCATGTCGGGTGAACCACAGTTGACATGCAAGCCGAGCTCCTTGACTAACTCGAGAGCAGAGCGGTCAAAAACGTCGGCCGTGTAGACGACTGGATGAGGAGATCCGGGAGAGCTATGGTTGGGATAGCCAGCCGCCAGAGCCCGACGCACTTCGCCTTCACTAACGGCATCGACGACGACGCCTAGCCTTCGCAAGCGATCGAGGATGGCGATGTTCGAATTGGCTTTCTGCGCATATCGAACGACATCAAAGGCGGCGAGATCGGCAACTTTTTCAGCGATCGTCGCCATGTCGTAAACGTAGGTTGGTGTGCCGAATTGCTTGACGATATCAACGACGGCAACGCCACCGATCGTTTGACGGCGGTTGGAAAAAACAGGTGTGGCGATCGACATGTATTGCAGTGAAACTATGGAGGTGTGTTTTGACGTTTATTGCGGACGGTCTTCGAGTATTTGGTAAGAAAGCGTTTTTCCTTACTGGTAAGGGAATCTTGTCCAAATTCGTGAATCTTGTCGAGGATACGGTCGGCTTCGATTTCATCGGTAGTCGACGAATCGCTCGGTTGAAAGGTTCGCAGTTTTGGCCCCATCCATTTACGTTTAACCAGTTTCCAATTGCTCAGCGGTGCGGCAATGGTTGCTAGATTCCACTTCCCGAAGAAGTAAACGCAAGCCAATCCGATACCGATCAAGTGAACATCCCAAGCAATTCGCGATTCTCCTCCACTGCCACCCATCGAGAGATTCCCGAGGATAAAAATAATCCCAAAAACCCATGCCTGCATCGGCAGGACTCCCATCATCATGATCGTGGAGCGGGGGAAATTGAGGACATACAGCATTTCGATGCAGCAAACCGCCCCCGACGCTCCACAAACCGAAGCTCGCTCATGCAACAGCGTTCGAAGTGCTAACCAGCCAAGACCACAAATCACCACCGACGACAAATAAATCCGCAAGAATTCAGCTCGACCGTATCGTTCTTCGACGGAACGACCAAGCATCCATAATCCCAGCAAGTTGAAGATGATATGTTTAAGGTCTTGACTATGGGCGAAACCATACGAAAGTGTTCGCCAGAGCATCCACGGGCTTTGAAGGTCTTCCGAGCGCAGTGTGAGAAACCGATTGATCGCATTGCTATCGTGCGAAAAAATCATATTCGCCAAGAACACAACGGTACAAGCGATAACGATATTCGCGATCGCCGAGCGTTGGTCCCATGAAGGAGCCATATTCGGCGATCCGTCTTCCTGATAGTAGGGGCGGTCGTAAATCCCCATGAAAGCTATGTTTCCTAGAAAATGGCGCGAATTGGATTCAACAATAGCATAACCGCTATTGTTCGATCGGCGTATCGAGATTTCCTGGCTGGTTCTCGGCTTCTCGAACAAATTCGTCATACAGCCGAATCGTCTCATCTCCAGCTTTGTTTTTATCGCGAATCGCGCGATATCGATAGAACCAATTCAACGGGAAATCGTCACCCAACGTCGAATCGGTGCTGGTGGCATAGCGTTCGATCGATTTTAGCAGCGCATCGGAACTTTCTTCGTGAAGCATCATCGGATAGCGACGCAATACTCGATCCCAATTTTTCCAAGCTAATTCGTACGACTGGATGGCTTTGTTGAGATCGGCTTCGATCAAATATTTTTCTGCTTCGTAAACGTGTCGGCGGGCAGCAACGGCAGTTGGAGTCTGTTCCAATTCCCCTCGCGTTTCCCAATATTGGTAGTTCACCATCTCTCGCGATCGATCGACTCGAAAAGCGAAATCGGATTTCTCGGATAGTTCGTTAGCAAGCTGAATCGATTCGGCTCGCTTCTCGCGAGGCATTCGCTGAGCAAGAACGTGAGGAGCGAGCATCACTTTTTGCATCGCCATATCGACCATCTGCTGCTCTTGCGGCGTTCGATCGGCCTCCGGCTTTTGCAACAAGGCGTACTCGTCGGTTGTAAAACGGTCTTTGCCTTGCTCGATTAATTCCGGCAATAGTTCCTTGGTTTGTTCGCGAAACAGCTCTACGGCTTTCAAGGTCGCTTCATTGGCCGAATCTAGTCCACGCAGTTGGATGGTGTGTCCCCAAGTTGTCATCAAGTCCAGGTTGCCGTATTCGGACCAGGCTTTGGCGGCACGACTCCATGCGAACATCGCTTTGTCATCGAGGACGCCTTCATCTTCGATCGCTTCCCCGTAGTAAAACAGAGCCCACGGCGCTTCGCCGAAATAAATGATCGGGCTCTTTTTACAGTAGTAGCCCGCATGAACCAAATCGTAGGACTTTATGAACCAAAGACGACCGACGAGCCAGTTATCAGGCTTTCGATCGCTGCCAGTGGCTTCTGGCTGCTCGAGATCGAGCCCATAATCCATCAGCGTTTTATGATAGGTATTGTCATTTCGGAAGAGCTCGCGGAACTGCCGCTTTTCATCCGAACGACCAAGCTTGAGCGTTGTGTATTTGCCTAAATGATATTGCAGGAGCGGCTGGCGGCGATTGAACTGCGTTCCTCGCACTAGGAAATCGATGCCCTTTTTGACCCATACATAACGCTCTCGATAATCGTCGAATTCGGATGATACGTTATACGCAAGATTATGAGCTTGGCTTTCCCAAACGCTTACGAAGTGTGGTTGCAATAGCGACAGTTGATTGAGCGTGGCTGACAGAAGATCCCAATACTTTTCTTCTTTAAAGCGATCGGCATATTGCCAAAGAATGGTTGCGGCAACGCCTCGCAAACCGAGCGATGCCAAACGCATGGTTTCACTGGCTGGATCAAGCTGGCCAAGACTCGATTGACCAATGTCGAATCGCTCTCGCAATTTGGCAAGCGTACCGCCCTGACCTCGAGGCCCGCTCGGCGGTTGCCCGAGGAGAAAAAGCGGGATAAGCAAGGCGACCATCGCCAGCATGTAAAATATTTTGCGTTTAAAGGTTGCAGTATTCATGCCGCCATCTCTCGCGTCTTAACAAAAAAGTAACCGACCAAACTCGTCAAGAGGAAGAAGCCAAACGTTATTGCACAGTGACGTAGGAGCAAACCATCGAACAAATCGACGCCGTAGACAATAAAATCGGACGTCCCAAGTCGACTAAAATTGGGAAACACGCCTTTGAGACTCGATACTCCGTACATAATGGCGTAGTCGATATTATGAATGACTTTTTCTAAGGCCACGTTGCCCAAATCGAGATCGATCATCACGCCTTTTTGGGTAGGCATTCGAATGATTGATTCTATCGGTCCACCACCCGAATATTCAACTTTGAAGTACCGATCGATAATGTCACCGAACAACCCTAACGAGAGCGTCGCTAATGTCGCAACCATCGCAACAGGCCCTGATAGGAAAGTGCTATACATCACGCCAAAGCAGATGACGATCACCATTTGAAGCCAAATGCTGATGTAACCTTTGGCGAAATTCCATGCAAACGAGCGTTCCTTGGCTTGCAATGTTAAGTCGGATGCTCCCATTCCGAGATATTGTTGTGAATCTTCGCAGCGTACAATCACTTCTAACTTTTCATTCATTACGATGTCTTTGAAGACATCTAACGTCGCCGGTTGATTGTTGCGGAAGCCACTGATCGTTCGCGATATAAGCTTTCGGTCGACCGATTCTTTCACCAAGAAATAGATGCGTTGGCTCTCGATGCTTTCATCAGGACTTCGAAGAATAATCGAACCTCGAACAGGCGTTACGATGTCGCCTTTGAAGGATCGAAAGGCTTCGATATTCATTTCGATCGTCAGCTCGATATCATCGTCGCTTTCATTCCCTTCGCGAAAGTCTGATTCGCGAACGCGTTCGAATTGCCATTTGGCACTTGAGAGCGAGCCACCGGCTACATACTTGCGATACTCTGACATGTAGCCGACATTCAACCCCTCTCCGACATTGCCAGAACGATCGGTAAAGGTCAACCGACCATAGATAGGTACTTTGGCAGTGAGTTCGCCGGTCGGCGGTCCCACTACATATTTCGTTTTGTTATCAAGCTGGACCGCAGTTATCGTATGCTGATGCCCTTTGGCCTCTTCGGTATATCCGTTGCCGTCCTCGCCGAGTTTAAAGACGTGATCGTGCCGAGCAGCGACCTCGGTCTTGCCTTGCCGGCCGTCTTGCGAAATCGTGGTGATCTCATGAGTATGATTCAAGCCACGTACCACAAAGACGTAGCTAAATAATCCGAGCGCGGCCAAAATCATCGAGCCGATGAGACTAAAACCAAAGATGCGACCGACTACGATCTCCGTCGCACGAACCGGCTTGGTGACGATCGTGTAAATCGTTCGATTCTTTATATCAGCCGGCAAGCTGAAGGCGCTGATGAAAAGCCCTAGCAGCAAGACCAGCATGTTGGTCGAACTCAAAACAAACGTGATATAAAGCTGTGCAGGATGATCGGTTCGCAAATCGAGGAGCCATCCTGCGAACATACAAAGGATGATGAAGATTACGAATACGACCAGAACCTTGCGGCGTATCGCCTCCATGAAGGACAGCTTGGCGATCGCCCACAAACGAGATGATCGAGTACCGGGAATATCGAAGCGAATCAGATCGCTAATAACCTTTGCAACTGCATAAAAACCTTCGCCAGGTCCCAAACGAACCATGGCGACAAGGTAGCTGACCAGTAAACCGAGAATGGCCAGCGTGATCGCCAGCGAAATGCCCTGCAACAAGCCTTGCTGAGGAATAAACCATTCGTAGAACGACCAAAGTTGGTCCGGTGTTAGACGCATCTTCTATTAACTCCCAGCGCGTCGACCCGGACGAGCATCGCTTTCGCGAATACTTTCCAGAAACAACTCTTCCATGGTGACTGTTGGGTTGTCGATCTGCATCAACTCGCCGCCGTGCCGTTTGATGACTTCGGCTATCTCGCGTTTCGCGTCTTCGGTTAATCCGCGTGCATGAACTTCGGTAACATCTCGGACCTTGAGCAAGCTATCGACTCGCCCAAGCTCTTTGAGTTCGCCTTGATGGAGGATCGCGATTCGATCGCAGACATCTTGAACGTCGGCCAACTGGTGAGAGCACATCAGGATCGTCTTCCCTTGCTCGCGAAGCTTGAGGATGAGATCCTTCATCTCGCGCGATCCAATCGGGTCCAAACCCGTGGTCGGTTCATCGAGTACCAACAAGTCGGGTTCGTTGATCAGAGCCTGGGCCAAGCCAATTCTTCGCGTCATGCCTTTGGAATATTCCTTGAGCTGTCGTCGTCGGGCACGATGCAGGCCAACCATTTGAATGAGCTGCTCGGATCGTTCGCGGCGAACCGGGGCGGGCATATCGAAAAGCCGACCATAAAAATCGAGCGTTTCTTCGGCGTTTAGGAATTTGTAAAGATACGATTCTTCAGGAAGATAACCGATGCGTTCGTTTTTTGTGACTTCGGACGCTTCTTTGCCAAAGACAAACGCTCGACCTGCCGAAGGGAACAACAAGCCCAGAATCAGTTTAATGGTCGTCGATTTCCCGGATCCATTCGGGCCAAGAAGACCGAAAATTTCACCTTTTTTAACTTCAACGTCGAGCGACTTGAGGGCATGGACTTTTTTTCGTCCCCAAAAATCTCGGTAAATCTTGCTCAACCCGCGAGTTTCGATCACGACGTCCGAAGCAGCATTACCAGCCACCGACGACGGAGCGCTCGCAGGGGCTTGGGTGTCGACCGACATGCATTACTCTCCGGAAAAGACTTGGTTAGAAGATGTTGTGGAGTACGGGAAGCTGACTTTGACGGTTCAGCCCGTATCTCCAGGAAAAACTATAAATCGGAAAGTGCCTGACCACAAGTTCCAACCCCGGGAGGCGTCGCCGAATATTGACAAATAGACAATTAAGCCTGCAACTTTCTACGCTTCTAGCTAAACTTACGGCCTCGCGAAGATGATTTTTTAATGTTGCCACCCCAGATGGCGACGACCTCGGTATCGCAACTATGGAATCGTATCAGGCAGCCATCGAATATCTGTACGATCGAATCAACTACGAGCGTTCCACGGACCAAGCTTATAACCAGAACAATTATCGGCTATCGAGAATGGAACGGTTGCTGGTCGAGCTAGGAAACCCGCAGCAAGCTGCTCCGGTGATCCATGTCGCCGGCTCCAAGGGCAAAGGTTCTGTCGCTTGGCTGACCGCCGAATGCTTGAGAGAAAGTGGCTATCGTACCGGCCTTTATACGTCTCCGCATTTACTTCGACTCGAAGAGCGATTCGTCATCAACGGCCAAGCAGTCGATCCAGCGCAGTTTATTCGAGCCGTCGACGCAGTGAAGCCAGCGGCACACAACATTGCCGAACAAGGGCACGGACACCCGACGTTTTTTGAATTGACGACGGCGATGGCTTGGTGGCTCTTTCGAGAACAGGCTGTCGATGTCAACATTATCGAGGTCGGATTGGGTGGTCGACTGGATAGTACTAACGTCTGTTGGCCAGCCTTGAGCGTGATTACATCGATCAGCTACGATCACCAGCAACAACTTGGTAACACACTGGCAGAAATTGCGGGCGAGAAGGCGGGGATCATTAAGCCTGGCGTCCCCGTCGTAAGCGGCGCGACGCATCCAGAAGCCTCCGAAACCATTTCGAGAATTGCGAAAGAACGAGGCTGCAAGCTTCGCCTGCTCGGCGTCGATTTTATTTCATCAAGGCCGAAGCCCGAGGCTAGCGCCTACGGTTCACGTGAAATGCGAATGTCCTACCATCCCGATCCAACATTATGGCCCAGCGGAACGCATCGAACATCGCTCAAGCTACGGCTCTTAGGAAAGCACCAGCTTGCGAATGCGGCTGTCGTATTGGCCGGACTCGATATCCTTCGTGAACATGGTTGGGACATCGAGGAATCCGCCATCGAAGCAGGCTTGGCAACGACACAAGTCCCCGGTCGTGTCGAGGTCGTCTCGGAGGGCCCTACTACGATCATCGATACGGCCCATAACGAAGCGTCGATTGAAGCTTTGATCGATACGCTCGACGAAAATTTCCCCGATCGGAAACGTATCGTCGTCTTCTCGGCCAGTCGTGAAAAAAATTCCGAGGCGATGCTCAATCGATTGATGCTTTCGTGTCAAGAACTCGTCCTTACACAATTCCATATCAATCCTCGCGCTCAGCCAACCCAGACGCTCAAGGCGATCGCCGACAATATTGAAAAAGCCAGTCCAGGGCAACCGATTGCCAAAATTCGCGTCGTCGAAGATTCGCTTGCCGCCTTGGAGGTGGCACAAAAAATGGCCGACCAAAAGGATCTCATTGTGATTACGGGTTCGTTCTTCTTGGCTGCCGAATTGATGGAGAAATTCGAGAGACCTGAAGGGACTGAAAGGACGAACGGGACATAAGAGACGAAAAGATTTCTTTTGTCCTTTCGTCCTTTCGTCCTTTCAGTCCCATATGTCCCTTTGTCATTCTGCGAGCTACAATGGTCGAATTACCAAACCATTTCGCACACTGCAATCGCAATGAATCTCGAACTTCCCGTAGTATCCCAGGAACCTGAACGTCGATTGCCCGCTTGGTTGCGCCGTGAAGTTCCCAAAGGAAATTTCAATCATCTCACGTCGAGTATTCTTTCGGAATTGCGATTGGAGACGGTTTGCGAAAACGCGAAATGCCCGAACCGAATGGAATGCTTCTCGCAGCAGACAGCGACCTTTATGATCCTGGGGAATGTCTGCACTCGACCCTGCGGGTTTTGCGCCGTTTCGCGTGGTCGCCCCGAAGCACTCGAGTTAGATGAACCAGCGAGGGTCGCCGAGGCTGCCGCTCGACTAGGCCTCAAACATGTCGTGATTACTTCTGTCACTCGGGACGATCTTCTCGATGGTGGGGCGGAACATTTTTATCAATGCATCATTGCCGTGCGCGAACGAACGGGCGCTTCGGTCGAAGTGCTCACGCCTGATTTCGTTCGTCATCGCTCGGCCTTGGATCGAGTCGTAGAAGCGGCTCCTGAAGTTTTCAATCACAATATGGAAACGGTCCCAAGACTTTATCGGAAAGTACGCGGACCGAAGAGTGAATATCGATGGACGCTTGAATTATTGCGGCGTGTGAAAGCACTCAACTCCTCGATCAAGACTAAGAGCGGTCTGATGCTGGGACTAGGCGAAACGCGCGATGAGATTCTCGATTGCCTCGCCGATCTTTTAGAATATGGTTGTGAATTTCTGACACTTGGTCAGTATTTGCAACCGGGGCCAAAGTACTTGCCCGTCGTGCGATATATCCCGCCCGACGAGTTTTCCGAACTGGGACGGCTCGCCAAGCAAATGGGTTTCAAACAAGTTGCTTCGGGGCCGTTCGTTCGAAGTTCGTATCACGCTCGTGAGATGGCGGAACTCTTTTAAAGTTGGGCTAGCTCTCGCTAAGCAGTTTTTCGACGATGGTATCGATCTTTTGATCGACCGTGTTGCCCTGCCAGTTCAGCTCGCCTTGCCACCAAAATCGGATATACCCCTTCTTATCGATGACATAAACCGTCGGCCACATCGTGTTTCCCCAGACTTTCCAATTTTTATTTTCCAAATCGATCAACACAGGAAATTGAAAACCTTCCTTGGCTGCTGCCGCTCGAACTTTTTCAGGGTCTTTTTCGTTCTGCGTTTCTGGAGTCTGGATTCCGACGACTTGTACCCCTTTGGACTTAAGATTCTCGTCCCATCGCTTATAGTGACGAAAATTGGCAACGCAATTGTGGCACTGGAACGCATAAATATGGAGGATGACGACCTGTCCTCGCAACGATTCGAGAGTTGGCCGATCTTCGCTTGTCCAATTCCCGGTATCGATTAGCTCAGGCGCAAGGGCGTAGATTCGTTCGGCAGTCGCCGTGTTCACGGGCGTTCCAGCAATTTTTTGAATCCGGTCACGCTGCACCGTGTTTAAGACTGCAATCGCTTTTTTGGCCTCTGTTTGTTTCGCCGAAACAAGCGACTGCAGTTTTTCGGATTTTTCTTTAGCGCTCATGGCTGTAACGTCTACCGCAAGTTTGTCGTTGGCGACAAAAAGCTCTTCAACGGTTTTTTGCTGTTTAGCATCCAGTTCTAGAAAGGCAACGACTTCGGAGCGTACCAATATCCGACTGCTTTGACTTTGAAGTTCAATCTGGCGAAGTCGCATCACAGCGTCGCCCCCTAAAAGCTTTTCTGTTTCCCGGATGAATTCCGATTCTAATTCGGTAACTCGCTTACGTTGTTCGGTAACCGGTAGGATTCTCGATGGCCACCAACGCAGGTCGATATCGCGCAGTATATTCTCGAACGATAATTGTTTGTCGGCAGGAATCTGAAGTTCGGTTTGTATTTCAGCGGTATGTGCAAGATGCAGAAGTGTCTGCGGCACCAAAATTTGATTTGGTGATAGTGGTCCGTACTTCATGGCGATCTCAGCGGCTACTGCGATACTGGTCATCCAGAGTAAACTCATCAAGACGAACAAACGTTTGGTTTTTGAAATGGGCATAGTTAGACGTTCTCCTGCGAACATTATAAGCATCGCTCAAACGAGCGGTACGTTTATTTTAGATGCTTCAGCGGCCGAATCGGTTACGATTAGTCGGAGTGCGTTAGCACCGGTACGCACGAATTGCTGGGAAACCGGACGCTAACGCGTTCCGGCTAATTTTGCATATGGCTTTAGTTAAAACGTCGCACGTCTATGAAACACACGATCCGAGAAGAGCTAAGTTGGGTGTTGGGCTTCATCGCAATTCTTTGGGTTATTCATTTGGTCGATGTAATCCTTCCGATTCCGCTTAATTCGTTGGGGTTGGTTCCTAGAACGTTAAGCGGGTTAATCGGCGTACCGTTGATGCCATTTTTGCATGGCGGGTGGGGGCACTTGATCAGCAACACCGTACCGCTCGCCATTTTGCTGATGCTTTTGGCTGGTTCCAGAGCCGATTCGATTACGATCGTAGTCGGCTTGGTCTTTTTAGGTGGCGGATTGCTATGGCTTTTTGGGCGATCAAGTACGCACATCGGTGCCAGCGGTTTGATCTACGGACTTATTTTATTTTTGATCGCGTCCGGTTTACTCGAACGTCGGCTTGTGCCAATGCTCATTGCGCTACTTGTGCTGTTTCTCTACGGCGGCACGATGCTGTGGGGTGCCTTGCCGTCGATGAATCAAAAAATATCGTGGGACGGACACCTATTTGGCGCGATCGCCGGTGGGTTGCTTGCCTACTTAACAACAACTAAATTTCCTTATTCGGAAAAGCTAACCGCTGAGAACATAGGGGAGCGCTGAGGCAGCATTCCATCCCCGACTCGGCGTATCGCTGCGCACTCAGCGGTTAGCGATAGCGTCTAAATCCCCTCCGACATGATGCTCCGCCCGTTCTCTCGCGCCACGATGATATGGTCTAGAACGCGAATTCCGATCAACTCGCCAACTTCTTTTAGTTTCCGAGTCACGGAACGATCTTCGGAACTTGGCGTCGGATCGCCGGACGGGTGATTGTGAACGAGCAAGATTGCCGACGCGGCATCTCGAATGGCAGGTCTGAAGACTTCGCGAGGATGAACAAGGCTTGCATCTAACGTTCCGACGGTAATCAAATGATTGGCGATGGGACCGTGCTGTGTATCGAGCGTAACAATATGAAACTGCTCTTGCTTGCCATCCATCGCCAGTCGAGAAAAAATCTTTATGCAGTAGCGGATCGCATCATCGGAACCTTTGATTCGAAACGGAGCGATCGTCAGTTCTTCTTTGACGGCGGCGACGCGTCGGCCCAGTTCGATGCCTGCCATGATCTGGCAGTAGCTATCTTTGCGAATCGCCGGGCTCAGCTTCCGCAATTCCGCGAGACTCGCGTCGGGAAAATCAGCGAGTCGATCGGCAAAGCGATTCGAGAGTTTGCGTCCAGCCTGGACAGCCGATTCGCCAGTCACGCCGACGCGAATCAAGATAGCGACCAGGTTTGCGTTCGTCAGTTTATCGACACCGTCGCGAAGCATCAGCTCACGCGGTCGGTCCTGCACGGGTGTTTGTTTGACTTGATCGCCGTAGATTTGTCTTTCGATGAACTGTTCGAATCGATTCGATTCCTCCGTGACCCATCGGAAGATCACTTTGCGATCGCTTTCGATAGAATTCAAAAGCCCGCCGCCGACCAGCATCTTTAGAGTTTTGGTCACGTATGCCGGAGCCAAATCACGGCACATAAGCTTTGCATCATTCGGCGAAAAATCATTCAGCGTACGAATGGCATATATCATCGACTCAAGCTTTTGCTTTCGCGCTTCGCTCACCTCGATACCTCCCCACTATCAAATACTAACCGTCAAAAACTATCCTTTACCTTTGAAAGATAGGCAGATAACCCAGATCTTGCTGGAGCATGATCAAGTTACACGCAGTAACGTATGTTGCGTTAATTTGCCCATCCCAACTTCCATCACTCTTCTGTTCGCCAACGATTCGATCGTAAAGTTTATTCCGAAAGGGCAACCAAAGTTCGTCACCTTGGCGATAGACAACTTGTGCGTAATAGAGATAAGTATAATGCCAATGACCAAAGGCTTGATCTTCGCGACCAAGGTCGTAAAGCGTCTTCTTGCAGTATTCGAGCATTTTAGGAACGTGCTTGCCATCGTAATCGCCAGCGTTGTAAAGAGCGGCTAACGACGCGGCGGTGATCGCGGCGCGCGAGGTTCCCATTTGCTTGCTGGAATAGCTGATTCCGCCATCTTCGTTCTGGCAGCTATACATGTACTGCTTGGCCGCATCGATAACTTCGCCTGGAACGGGTATCCCAGCATTGCGACAGCCGCGCAGTCCTTGAACTTGCGTAATCGTGGTGCTTCCTTCGTCATAGTCATTGCCGTCTTTTGCACTGACATAACCCCAGCCACCGGATGCCGTTTGCGCCAAGGCACAAAACTTCACCGATTTATTGAGAGCCTCGATCAACTCTTCGCGGCGGTCAATGAGCCCTTCTTCGCCGAGGACTTGTGAAAGAAACAACATCGCAAATCCGTGCCCATAGGTGTAACGAACATCGGAATTCGGATCACCGATCAAGCCATTGTCGCGACACTTGCTCAGGAGAAAATCGGTCGTCCGACTAATGTTCTTTGCGTATCGCCCTTGCGTTGCGGTCGAGCCCGAACAGAGCATGGCGGTTCCGGCCAGCGCGGCAATGGCAGTAGGGTAGGGGGGCGTGTTCCACTGGCCGCGAGAAGATTGAGTTCTAGCGAGAAACTCTAAGCCCGATCGTATCGACGAGTCCCATCGCGGTTCACGTCGACTGGTTAATCCAATCGCATTTGACCCAAGTAACGACAATCCAATTGAAGCGGTTAGGCTGTTACAAAACGATCGTCGTGGGAGTTTCACTGGTCATTCCCCACTTTCGTGGGTTCCTATGCTTCAATTTCAGCGAAGACAGGGGCTGTTGACTCGCCAACCAATTCTGGTTTTCGCGTATACGTTGGCAGGCCAGCCGTGCTCATCACATTATCGAGACTATCTTGGGCGGCAGACACAATCATATCACGCGTCTTGCCGCTCATTTGCGAAACGTGACCGTAAGCTGTCAGCGGTCCGTCGAATTCCATTTTAGCAAGTTGGCTCACAATTCCTACATTATCGATCACGCCGTTGGATCCTGGCATCAATCGCTGAGTATTGCTCGCGTTGGCATAGTCAATGCCTTCGGCGGCGTCAGCCAAACGCAGCCCGATGATACGACCCACTGGAACATTCGCCAATTGGGAATCCGTCCCACCGCCGATGGTCCAATCCCACGTATTGATTGTGAGGCAAGTATTCGAAGCGGTGCAGGCCTTGAAGAACGCGAGGTAACCTTCAACGTCTTTGACAAACGGAAACTGCTTTCCTTCGCGACTTTCGACAGCCGCAGAAAAGTACAGACCAAGCTTTAAATCATGTTTAGCCAACACCTCGGCGACTTGGTCGACGCGCTTGCGAACGACTTCAAAAAACTCATGGTAGGGGAGCCGATTGGTAGCCGATGGAATTCCGATATTGCCAGCCTTCGCACCGGCCTTGGAAGCGATCTCAGCCGCGATAACCAAACTCGCCAAAGCTTTTGCAAAAGCAGCGTCGTCGGCATCCAAGTCGACAGGAATCTCGAATCCGCCAACAGTCATCTGAGCACTGCTGAGATAGCGAGAAGCAACTTCGTAGGAGGCGCGTTGCGTTCGTTTTACTAAATCCGCTAAATCGATGTCCAACCCCTTAAACCCGTAGGTCATTGCTAGCTCAATCAGTTCGCTTTGACGGCCTGAAACGCCGAGAATGGCTGCGTTGAGGTTCTTGAACATGCGTGGTTATAGCTCCTGGAAAGAAATGACAAAGAAAAATCGCCCAATACGAGGGACGAGAAGTATTGCAGATTAAACCGCAATTTTCTAGGGCTAATTATGAACCGAGGTTCTTAATCAAGATGGAGACGAGATCCGTCCGAATTTGGCATTGACGCCGAGATATGCACCGCAAGGTTACAAGCGCTATGGTTTCCAAGCTTCGTCGCGAACCATGAACATGAGATGTTGCCATGGGAGCCCGTCATACTCCGAACCTACCTTGAATCCATTCGCAGAGTATTCTTTAAGAATCTGACGTTTGCTCATTTTGTGTTCTGGTTTGATCGGAACACTCGGGTCTTCTTCACGATATTCGACCAACGCAATCCGACCGTTCGGCGACAAGGATTTGCGAATCGCTGCAAGCATCGCCTGTGGATGCGAGAACTCATGATAGACGTCGACCATCAGAACCAAATCGACCTTCCCGCTTGGAAGTTTCGGATCGGTCACCGTTCCAAGAATCATATCGATATTGTCGATTTTCGTTTCTGCCGCCCGCCGACTTAACATCTGAAGCATTTGCGGCTGAATATCAACGGCTAAAACTTTCCCATTGGGCCCGACCATTTCAGCCATCGTCAGCGAATAGAAGCCATTGCCACATCCCATATCGCAAACGACTAAGTCTGGTTTTAAATCGAGTTGCGACAACATCTGCGACGGGTCTTCTTCAGCATCGCGTTCTGCTCGAATCAGCCAGTCGGCTCCCAGATGCGACATGGGTTTGGCAACGCGACGACCGAGATAGAATTCACGGGATGTCTGAGCGTTGCTATCTTGCGCTTGAGCAACAACGCTCATCGAAAAGACGATGATTCCGACAAGCCACTTTCCGTAGTGGGTTCTATCCATTAGCGTGTTCGCCGCGACGATTTCCGAGTAGCATCATTTGTAAAATCGCCATGGTCGATCGACGGCGTCGAAGCCTGGACGTTCACCGCCGACTGCGAAGAAAGACTCTTCGATTCCGTTCCAAGGTTTTGCGGCGTTGCTGGTGCTTCCCCTTCACCGCCATCAACGCCCCCCCCGCCCCCTTTGTCTGGGCCTTGGCCATCGCCTCTAGATTGTCGATTGAGCGCGTTGATCAAAATGAGAACATCGATTGGCGAAAGAAAACGATCGCCATTGACATCGACAAACGTCGGGCTTCCCGGGGGCGGCGGACGATCCAATGGCGCGTTCCCTAACCGATTCAGCGCATTGATCACGACGAGGACATCGGTGGGCGAAAGAATTCCATCGTCATTTACGTCCAATGGCCAATGCTTGTTCTGCCATGGCGGTGCTGCGCGAACGACTTGAATTTCGATGGTTTCGCTGATCTTGTCGCTATTGGTTAGCGATTCGGCCGTTACCGTTACCGGAACCGTCTGAGCGTCCGAATAAAATAACGAAACACTTGATTTCAAAGCTAGCTTGCCATCGGCGACAATAAATCGATTGTCGCTTACCACGAAGCGATAGGTGTCTCCGACGTCCTGATCCGTGACCTTAATGGTACCGAATTCGAATCCGGCTATGAATTCTTCAACGAGTGGTTGACCTTCAAAAACCAAGGACACCGGCGGGTCGTTTCGATCGACGACGGCTATAACGTAGTCTCGCGTTAAATCGTGGAGTTGAATGCCATCTACCGAAATGGCAATAGAAATGTCGAGCGTTGGCGTCGCTTCAAAATCCAACGCGATATCCGGCGCAAGCGACAAGACGCCGTTGTTCAATACGAACAAACTAGATGGGCTCAATTCAATCGTGTTTGGCCCGCCATCGACATCGATGATCGTCACCGTCCCGATGGCGTACCCGAGTTCGTTCTCCGGAATGGAACTACCATCGAACTCGACCGATGTCGGTCGATCGTCGATACTATTTACGGTAATACTGAGTGAGACTTCTGAAGACCATGCCTTGCCATCGAATGCGCGGAAGGAAATCGTATCCACACCATTAAAGTTCGCATTGGGTGCATAGATGCCACCCGCTTCGATCGACCAATATAGAGAACCGTTTGTAGGCTGACCAACGACAAAGAAGACGAGCGGATCGTTGTCGACATCGGAAGCTACATTGGCAAAGAGCGATATGGCTAAACTCAGATCAAAATCTTCATCGACGACTTTGGTTGCCAGCGTGTTCAATACCGGTGCGTGATTTCCAGGCGAAGCTTTACTCGCCATGTTCACGTCGACGAACGCATTGCTATTGGGTAGCGGTATGCCCTGTGGCGGGGCCGTTGCACCGAACAATCGAACTTTGGCGATGCTGAAGCTAAGATTATCGATCACCGCTTTTCCGTCGGCATCCGTTACCGCGTATTGCTCGAAGGGCCCCAAATGTCCGTCGTCATCTCCATCGATATAGACGACCTGTTCGGCCAACGACGATTCAGAGGCCGATTCCCAGGTGCCCGACTGATTTACGTCGTCGTAGACAAAAATGTTCAATCCCGCCAAGAGCCGTCGATCCTCTAAGGAATCAAATGTAAGCTTACGAACTCGTTGGCGTCGCGTCATTTTCGAGCGACGGTTTGTAAAACTTGATTGAGAGGAGTTTCTTCGACGCATATTCTTCGACGGCTTAATCCAGACTCCGACACCATGGATGGAATTGTCCATGATCGCGAAATCCAACGATATCCTAACCTTGAGACGCCGCCGAAGGTAGTCTTTCCTGCAAGATTCCGGCAAGAAATCAGCCGGAACGGGCTCTGTTAGCCGGAATGCGTTAGCGTCCGGTTTCCCAGCAATTCGAGCGAACCGGTACTAACGCACTCCGGCTGATGAATTATCAGGCTAGATGCGGGTATCGAAGCGCGCCGAGGAACAAACTCTTTAGTCTGGCGGCCAGTTGGACATTTGGATAGCTGATGCATTTTTTGCTATAACAGGGAAGCTTCGCGACCGCTCCGCCTTTGATCTATACTTTCCACTTCATCTCACAAAAAACAGCCCCTCAAAAAAAGGTCCCATCATGGTGTTTGACGCGCACTCCTCAAATTTTTCGAGGCGTAAGCTTTTGGTCGGTGCCTCGGCGCTTGCCAGTCTGTCGCTTGAAAAGCAATCGGCTGAAGCGACTCTCTTGCAAGCTCCTCAAGGCTCGGTTCCTGCCGACTATCGGATCAGCAATCGACGAATTCGACAATCGGTGATGGGGTGGTGCTTTAAGCCGATGCCAGTCCCGGAACTCATCGATCATTGCGTCGAGATCGGAATCGAAGGGATCGAAGGAATTGATCACCAGTTCTACCCGGAAGCCCGTGCCAAGGGACTTAAAATTTCTTTGGTCAGCAGCCATGGCTTTGGCAAAGGCCCAACCGATACCAACCATCACGCGGAGTGTCTCGAAAAACTTACGACAAGTATCGATCGTGCGGTCGAGTTCCAATGCCCGAGCGTCATAACGTTTACCGGGATGCGAGTCCCGGAAATGCTGGATGCCACGGCCGAGAAGAATTGCCTGGACTGCTGGAAAAAAGTCATCGGGCATGCCGAAAAGAACAAAATCACCCTTGTTATCGAACATCTGAATTCTCGCGACAGTTCGCATCCGATGAAAGGACATCCTGGATACTTTGGCGACGATGTCGATCGCTGTTTCGATTTAGTCAAACGTATGGACTCGCCCTACTTCAAATTGCTGTTCGATATTTATCATGTCCAAATTATGAATGGCGACGTGATTCGCCGCATCCAAAACAATCATTCGCTCATCGGTCATTACCATACTGCCGGTAATCCAGGACGCGCCGAAATGGATGAGACACAGGAGATTAACTATCCGCCGATTTTGCAAGCCATCCTCGCGACCGGTTATAAAGGCTTCGTGGCACAAGAGTTTATTCCTACATGGAGCGACACTGTTCAATCGCTGCGGCATGGTGCCATGGTGATGGACGTATAGCTTTCGCGATTACTGTACTACGCATTTTAGGGGCGCGTCTTTAGCGCATCAGAAAATGGATCCATCCCGCGACGATTCCTCTCAAAAACTGACGGTGATTCTCTATCGCAATGGTATGCAAATCCATTCTTGTCGACTTGACGACAAGCTCTTGATTGGACGACGCGAAGTTTACGAACCGCCGCCGCCGGCGGTTGTTACGGCAAAGTCGGGTGAACAAAAGCTGGTTGCCTCAGACCATGATTTTGCGGCCATGCCGCGTACTTTTGTTAAATTGGAAAAGCAACCAGGCCACCAGATTTGTGTTTCGAATCTTCATAAGGCGAATACGTTCACGATTGAAGGGATGGGAGTTGTCGCGGTAAATCAATCGGTACTTGCTGCCATTCCATGCAATCTAAATCTTCCTGGCGGATTCTCGATCACCGTTATCGGCGAACTAGCAAGAGCCAAGGAATTACCGCAGGACCTCGAAGGAATAAGCCTTCGTTCTCGTCCCCGCGTTCCTTTTAAAGATTCAGATTCGCATGATTCAATTCGATCGTTGTCCCTTTCAGGAACTGGTTCGAGCGTCGGAAAATCGATCCTCGGTTCGTTGCTGGGCGATTCATCGAATACCGTCTCGATAGGGGCTTCCGATTTTCTCGACATCCTCGACTTCGTTGTGGCATCGGCTCAGAAACCAGCAACCTCCAATGAGTTCTATCAAGGTATTGCCGAAGCGGTCAATCGATTGGTCGGGATGGACCGAGCAGAAGTCCTCTTTTGGGACGGTAAAGCTTGGGATCGGTCGGAAGATCGAATGCACATTACGGTATTGCGGGCTGACATTGAAGCTCGCGCTCCTTCGTCGTCACTTCTCAATCGCGTCCTATCGTCCAAGCAAATCGTCGTCTACCCCGAGGACATGGCGAACTTTAACTCGGAAAGTGTACGGAAGATTGTCGCCGCGATCGCATGTCCTATTTTGGACGAAAAGGAGGAACTTATCGGTGTCCTCTATGCCGATCGAGCGTCAAGTACCGGTGAATCGAAAGGACGCATTTCCGGAATCGAGGAGAAGTTGATCGAGATCCTTACCAACGCCATCGCGACTGGCATGGCCAAAACAAAGCGTGAATCGCTGGTGACCACCTACCAACAATTTTTTTCGTCCAAAGTCGTCGAAGCGATTCAACAAAACCCGAAACTCTTGACGGGAGAAATTTGCGATGTAAGTGTTCTTTTTTGCGATATTCGCGGCTTCAGTCGGATAACCGAACGGATCGGGCCAGCCGCCGCGATGCTGTGGATTCAAGATACCCTTTCGGAGCTTTCCGATCGTGTCCTGGGTCTGGAAGGCGTCTTGGTCGACTACGTTGGCGATGCTTTGTTCGCCATGTGGGGAGCTCCTGACAATCAACCACACCACGCGCTTGCCTCGGCCTTTGCGGCGAACAAAATGATGTCGCTCTCGCTCAACCTTTCTGAAAGATGGCGGAAGTCGATTCCAGAAGGATTTGAATTCGGAATCGGGCTTTGCACAGGGCCAGCTCAAGTTGGCAACGTTGGCTCGAAGCAGAAATTCAAATACGGTCCGATGGGAAGTACCGTCAATCTTGGAAGTCGAATTCAAGGCTTAACATCGCAATGGCGCGTTCAGACAATGATGAATGAAGAAACAGCCGTTCGACTTCCAGCCGACGTGCCTAAGCGGCGTTTATGTCAAGCCAAGGTTAAGGGGATGGACGGAAGCGTCACTTTGTATGAGCTCGTTGCCGAACAAGATTATCCGCTTGAAGAGCTTCGAAAAGAATATGAACAGGCACTTGCACACTTTGAAAGCGGAGAGCATCGAGAGTCGGCTCGCGGCTTCGGCGACCTTGTGAAACGCTACCCCAAAGATGGACCATCGATCGTGATGCTCGTCCGCGCCGTCCAGGAAGTTGCCAATCCAAGCGAAAAATTCGATCCCATCTGGGTAGCGACAAGTAAGTAGGGGTGATGGACGAGTGGCGTGAAGAGTCTATTCGCGACCGATGCAGGTGATACTCGAGCATGATCGGATGAGCGTTTCCCTTTGGTTAAAAAGTCCGAGGGAATCGCTTTCTAGTTCGCCGCCAAAAGGCGGAACTACCAACCGAAAGCAAGACAAGGCTGCTTGGTTCGGGTACCGCATTGAATGCGATGCTATCGATTGCGACATAATATGGTGTCGCGGTTCCGTTGTAGCTGTCGCTAAAGGTTAAGCCAATGGAAGCAGCGTTTCCGAGCGACGTCAAATCTATGAGCCGCCAGTCATTGATGATATAGTCTTGTGCGTTGTTCGCAAAGCGGTAGTCGCCGAGGTAGAATTCTTGAGAACCCGTTGTCGCACCGGTCGCATCTAGATTTGAAAAACCAGTAAAGGTAACTTTGAAAAAGTCGGGAAGATTGCCTGTCGCTCCTCCGAATTTATCAGCGAACGCATCGCCGTCACGCATAAACAGGGCAGGGTAGGTCGCATTGCTAATGCGGAGCGAGTCGATATTGAGATTGGCAGGTACATTGAAATGGAGCTCGTTGGGGAAATAGCCTGTCCCAATGGCGTAGTTCCCGCTCCCGCCGAAACCGGTTCCGGGATACGCGGACCATTGATTCATAAAACCAGCCGTCGTCGGGTTATTGACGTTCGAATAACTCCAGCCTGGACCAAATTGATTGGTCTTAAAAGAAACTCCTTGGCTAGTCCAACTTCCTGTTGCGGCTGCAAAACCGTAGCCATCGAAGTACGAATCGGTCGAAGAACTTGGTCCGAGAGGCAATTCGTTCAAGTCGACAACGACGGCTGCACGCGCATCGACTTGGGTGAGAATCGCAACGAGGCAAAGCAAAAATTGAAATCGGACGGTTTGCATGGTGTATTTCTAGTTCCTGTAAAGAAAGGGAAACGAAGTCTATTGTTCTAGTTCGTTCGGTTCGCCCGAAGCCCGGGTAATCCAAGCTGCGAGGGCGAAGCGATCGGTTGAGTTCGATAGGAAGGCGACGCGACCACAGCAGAACAGCGACATAGCGCCACCGAGATGTTGACTGCGAATTTCGTTATCACCGATCCATGCTTTCGGATCATTGATGCCACCGGATTGCTCAAAAATGTTGCTGCCATTGATCCAGTACGAATCTGGACCGAGCGTGTCTTCGGAGACGGCGAGCGTGTTGGTCAATCCGTCGAGAATGTCTTCAAATCGAATCGGGTTGTCGTAGATGAAGACACCGTTATTCGTCTCTATTTTCGTCGATATCCGTTGTCCATAGAGCCCACCATAGTGACTGCGTCCTTGCCGTAACTGCGAACGGAAAGTTGCCGAAGGGCACAGGTAAAGCGAAAGGTCGGTCGTACCAACTGCCACATTGCGCGGATGATCGGAGGCAACATTGAAATCAATCGAACTAGATAGATTGTTTTGTTCGAGATACGGCAACAACAAGGCGGACCAGGCGTAGTTTTTTAGGAGCGGCGACCCTCGCCATGGTCGTCTCTCCATGCAACCCGGTGGCAAAGTGCCGAGTGACTGTTGGTACATCGCCATCGCCAGTCCGACTTGCCGTAGGTTGCTCATACAAGTCGAGCGACGAGCCGCTTCCCGAGCTTGCTGGATGGATGGGAGGATGGTGCTGGTAAGAATGCCGATGATCGCGATGACGACGAGGAGCTCGACCAACGTAAAACCCGACACGCACGGCGACGAGACTTTGGCAGATGCATGTGGCAAAAAGCATGGCGCCGCGCGTTCCACATGGTGGAGTTCGCTGGCGTTGGAGTTTTTCTGGTTGTGCGACATACCGATTCACCTTGAGTCGAAAACAGGTAGCTTCGAACCGATCACATACTCGACCTTCGTCAGCAATTGGTGAACGATTCGCACGAAGCTTTGCAATAGATGCCTTAACCCGAGAAGGCGCTGATCTATCTACTCTGGTGGTAGGTCTTCTGACTCATCATCGCTCGCTCTCAACGCCTTCTCACCCAACTTTTGGGCAATGGCACTTCTTAGTAGAAGGAGACCAAGTTGCGATCATCTGAATGATCGCGGATGACTTACAGCGGCTGGACCGTCCCGGAATTACACCGGAGTTCCCTGTTCGCGAATCTCTCATTGACTTTGAAAGGCTCGCCACCACACAGCTAAGGTCGGATTATACGAATAATCGCAGCATTGTCAAGTGCGTCGGTTCGTAGCGATTTTGACGTTGCAGATCGGAAAAACCAAAGTTTCGCTGGCAGGAAGACGACAACAGAGAAAAGCTAGCTTAAGAAAAATAAGATAGCGTTGTGTAATGAGACTTTGAATCGAAGATCATTAGTCAATTCTTGGCACGGAAGCCTTGTTCCTCGCATTCGCTCGCTGGATTCGATTTTCTAGCGGGTTGAATGCAATACAAAGGTTATTCGGCCATGCGAGCTAAATCAGTACTTTTACTAGCCGTTGCATTAGGATGTGGCACAGTCGCGGCAGTTGCAGCAAACCAAGTCATCAAAGACCAGGGAAAAGGTGCCCCGGCCGTCCAGATGGTCGATATCTTGGTGGCGTCAAAGGATGTCGCGGTCAATACCAAGATTACCGCTGATCGATTTAAACTCGAAAAATGGCCCGCCGATCGCATTCCGCAAGGCGCAATTAAAGAGCTCAAGGTTGCCGATGGGAAGTTCACCAATCAGCGACTTTACCAAGGCGAGCCACTTTTGGAGCGCAAAGTCAACCTATCGAATGAGAGCATTGCCCAGACGATCCCGCCAGGATGCAAAGTTTTTGACTTACCTGTCGACGCCAACAATGGTGGTGTCGGCTATATCCAGCCAGGGCATCGCGTCGATATCCACGGTTTCTTCGAGAAGAATGGTCGAATCCTGGAGAGCAAAAGCTTGCTCGTTATGGAAAACGTCGAAGTGCTTATGGTGGACGGAATAGCGGTTCGCGAACATGAAGAAGGGCCGTCAAAGCGAGCTGGCACGATTCAACTTCTAATACGTTCAAGCCAATATGAAGCGTTGAATACCGCCAAGAACCTGGGCCGATTGACATTGGCCTTGCGACCGCTTGCGAGTGACGATGAAGCCAATCAAAAAACCGATAACGGAGACGACTTCTTAGCATGGGTGAGGAGTTCAGTTCAGGACGAAGTGCCGCAACAGGCGGCGACGCTAGTCACCGAACCTACAATCGTCGCTTCGCCATCTAAAAAACAAGCCCCCAAGAAACGCATGGTCGTGTTCTCGCCCAACGCTACCGATACGTACGCCTGGTCCAACGACGATGAGATTCCACAGAAGGTAATCGAGGCGTCCAAGGAAGAAGAGGAAACTTTGAAAGCTAATGCGGAAATCGATGACGCGAGCCCATCCGATTCCTCTAACAGTCAAGGTTTACCAAATGGAATGGTTTGGGACGGTCAGCGATGGATCTATAATCCAAGTGGGTTCAAGCCTGCGTATCCGTCTGCCGATGACGATAGAACGAAGTAGAACGATTGTGCCTTGAGCTCGGATGAATCCGGCTCGAAGGATCGTCCGGCTTCTAACAAGTTCGCCGATAATAATGATAGCAATGGAAAACCATGGATGGAATTTCAAAGTCGCGCGACGATATTTCGACAACGACTCGCAAGGATGTGGCAATAATGTCGTTTGAATTAAAAGTCATCGGTTCAACAAGAGTAATGGTGCTCCCAGTCGCCATTTTGTCCGTGCTTGCGTTGTCCTTGACGACAAACGGTCAAAGCAACCCAGCGTTACCGCCAGCCGGCAGTACCCTGGTTACTAAAAACAATGAGCAGGTACAGATGGTGGTGAATTCAAACCATCTTCTTAAACTGCACGACGACATCGAACGAGCTAGCGTCCACAACGACGCAGTGCTTGTCGCTCGTCCGATGGCTCGAAACGAACTGCTGGTTTCGGCGAAAGCCACTGGTGTGACTCAGGTCGATCTCTACGGCCCCAACAAACAGGTCTACAGTGTTCAAGTCATGGTGCTTGGCGACGCACGGGAACTCGAAGCAATTCTTCGAGCGGAATTCCCGATGGCAACGCTGCATGTTCGACCGATTCAGAACGCGGTCATCATCAGCGGTCAGGTGACGTCTGACGAACACGTCGAACAAGCCGTCGCAATCGCCGAACAATACTATCCATCGGTGATCAATCGTATCGAAGTGATCGGCGTGCATACGGTCATGTTGCACTGTCAAATCATGGAAGTATCGCGTACCAAGCTTCGCCAATTGGGCGTCGATTGGGCCGCCGACATTGGGAACGATTCGATTCAACAGGCAGTTGCTGGAACGCTAAGCGCGGCGAGTACGGCTGGGACGCGAACGGTCACCAACGATCAATTCCGATTCGGTATCGTCGACGGCGGAAACGGATTCTTCGCTTCTATTAAGGCCTTGCAAGATCGAAATCTTGTTAAGGTGATGGCCGACCCAACGGTGGTCGCAATCGACGGCCGACCTGCGAGTTTCAATTCGGGTGGTGAATTCCCAATCTTGATTCCTGCCGGGCAGGGTTTAGTCGGTGTCGACTTCCGAGAGTTCGGGACTCGCTTGGACTTTGTTGCGAAAGTGCGAGGTGATGGTCGAATTTGGTTGGAAATCCGTCCGACAATCAGCGAAATCGATTCCGCACGCAGTGTAACCATTGCTGGAACGTCCGTCCCAGGTCTGCGTTCACGGTTTGTCGAAACTGCCGTAGAACTACGGGCTGGACAGACACTGGCCTTAGCCGGTCTTTTGCAAACTCGAACCGAAGCACAATCGACGGGTATTCCGGGGTTGTGTGATCTGCCGTTCCTCGGAGCCATGTTCCGAAGCAATCGAGAAGTACAGAACGAAGTCGAGTTGCTGATTACCGTCACGCCTGACTTTGCCGCAGCGATGGATCCATGCGAAGTACCACCGGGTGGCCCTGGCTACAACTCCTTTAGCCCATCCGACAAGGAACTTTACTGGCGAGGCTATATCGAAACTCCGAATCCATGCCCACCAACTGGCAACTGCCAGACCGGTGTCCAGTACTCGGGATATCCGAACGCTCAACTTGGAGTTCCGAACCAGTCCATGGGGAATCCGACAGGCACGCCTGCTACTCAATCGAACTATCCGTCCATGAACGTCGACCCGGCTGCCTACAGAATCTCGAATGGGGCCTCGAACCCAATGAGTCCAGCTTACGGACAAACGTATCGATAGTTCAAGCCATCGAATCGCCGTTGAAATGATGCGAATTCGATTAGGTTACCTGACACGAAGAGAAACAAATGAGCAACGTACTACGCTTAGCCCTAGTTGATCCACGCGACGAAACGCGTGAGAAACTCAAGTCGATGCTGATCGGCATGGACTTGGTTTGGTTAGAAGCCGAGTGCTCGAGATACGAGTTCTTTGGAGATGTCGTATCTCAAACAACTCCGGATGTCGGCGTCATCTGTATGGATTCGTCGCCCGAAAAGGCGATCGCCTTGATCGAACGCTTGCGTTCTGCGTCGCCCGATTGCGTGCTAATCGCCCTGTCGCAAAGCACCGACGGACCAACGATCCTGAAAGCCCTGCGAGCTGGTGCGAAGGAATTCTTGACCTTGCCAGTAAACGTGGACGAACTGCTGTCAACCTTGCATCGAATTCTCGAAGCAAAATTTGGCACTGGTGATTCTCGCATTCGAGCCTGCAAAATGATCGCCGTCGCCGGCGCGACCGGAGGCGTTGGATGTACTTCGATCGCCGTGAACATCGGCTGCAATCTAGCCAGCAATCCCGAGAACTCAGTCGCCTTAGTCGATCTCGATCTAGCACTCGGCGACGCCGACGTTTTCTTGGACTCGATCCCCGACTATAGTTTGCTCGACGTTACCGAAAATGTTTCGCGGCTCGACTTTCAATTGCTTCGCAAGAGTCTCACCAAACACTCGTCAGGGCTATACTTGCTTCCTCGTCCTGTTCAATTGCAAGACCTCTCGGCGATCAATCCAGAGAGCCTTCGCAAGGTAATCGGGTTGCTTAGAGCATCCTTCACGCACGTCGTGATCGATACGTCCAAGTCGTTCAGCGAAGTCGACCTTGCGGCGATGGAATTGGTCAACGAAGTTGCGTTGATTGTTCAATTGGACCTGCCGTGCTTAAGAAATATGGTACGACTGTTGATGAGTTTTCAGGAGATGGACAATATCCGCGACAAGGTAAAAGTCGTTGTCAATCGAATGGGTTTGGAAAGCGGTCAGATCAGTCTCAAAAAAGCTCGTGAATCGATCGGACGCGACGTCTACCATCAGATCCCCAACGACTATCGCACTATGGTCGAAATGCGCAACAATGGTGTGCCGCTGATCGAACAAGCCCCACGGGCTCCGATCACCCAGTCGATCATGCAATTGACCGATATGCTGGTCGGCAATGTTGTAGGCGACGAATCCGAGTCCGGTGAAGGTGGCGCAGATAAGTCCGTCGCATCCTCAGCCCGATGGCTCAACTTTTTTCAGGGAAAAAACCCAAAAGTAAAAGCCAAGTCGTAGCGACATTGAATCGCCGGGGGTATCATTCGGCGGCATGAATTTGCCGCTAATCGAGAAACTAGAACGCCGATGGCCAACCGATCGTTGGCGAAACATGACGATCGTCATCGGCTGCAGCGGTGGAGCCGACTCGACCGCGCTTCTTTTGGCGACCAGCCAGCTCAAGGCAGTTGGCTCGACGCTGATCGCCGCTCACTATAACCACGCTTTGCGTGGCTCGGAGAGCGATCAAGACGAAACATTCGTCGTCGAACTGGCTCGACAATTGGGCTGCATTGCGGTTACGAATTCTTCCTTAGACGATCGAGAATCGTTGGCTAGCCTATCGAGCGAATCATCGAACCGATCTTCCGACGAAGCTTCACTTCGCGACCTTCGATACCAGTTTCTGCGTAAGGTTGCCCGAAGGCACGGTGCTCGTTATGTCGCCGTTGCACACACCGCCGACGATAGTGTCGAAACAACGCTGCATAATCTTGTTCGCGGTACCGGTCTCAACGGGCTGACCGGAATTGCACCCTTTCGAGATCTTGATACCGAACTAGTTTTGGTTCGTCCGCTCGTCGACGTTTGGCGGACCGAAATTATCGAATACCTCCAACATTGCCGCCAAGAATACCGTCAAGATTCGAGCAATGCATCGAGCAATTACACGCGGAATCGCATCCGCAATCGCTGGCTGCCATTGATCGAAGAGGATTTCGGGAAAGACGCCAAGAAATCGATCCTGCGTTCGAATTTGATCTTGGCCGAATTGCAACAATGGCTTGGCTTTCAAGCTCGACAGTGGCTTGAAAATTGCGTCGCACGCACAACGCCGCATCGCATTGAAATCGTAGTCAGTGAATCGGTAGACCAAGAGTGGCCAATGATTCAACACTCGCTCGTATTACTTTGGAAACAGCAGACGTGGTCATTGATGCCGATGACCCAAGAGCATTGGAATCGCATTCGCAAATTCTTCGGTTCACCGCTCGCCAAGGCGGTTATGATAGAACTTCCATCCCGAATCATCGTAAGCCGAGAAGGCGATCGATGGATTATCGAGTCCAAACAGGAATAGTTCAGGCAATCGCCATGAAGCTTCAACAAGATTTCTTAGGCAGTGCCGGACGGATACGCTCCAAAGCCGCCGAGCTAGACAACCAAGTCGCTGAAGTCATGGATAAATGGAAAGACGCCACGGCCGTCGAATTCCAAAACCAGCATCTACAGCCGATCGCCGATACCCTGCGCCGATTGATGATCACCCTGCAGGACGCCAACGAACTCGCCGCCCAATTCGGAAAAATGCTCAACGAAGAATGAATAGGCCATGCGTTTGAGGTCCTAGTCACCGCGTGTAGAATATAGGTTGCACTCCTCGACCGTGGCAAATTCCCGCTGCTTCTAGAAGCCCTAATATGAACCGCCGAGTCTCACTGCCTTCCATCTTAAACGATCGCCGCAAAAAACAGCTCATTCGCGCTCTCGAGCAACGGCTGAGCCACCATCGTGGCTCGCTCGAATCAACGGCAAAACAACTGGCGACCGATCGTCGCGTCATCGAAGATTCGTTTCAGGCTTCATCGGAGCAACTGGCCAATTCGTTTCAATCCAAGCGAGATCGCGCGATCACCGATTGGGACGAACGTCTCGAAGAAGCGTATTATCATAGCGATCGTGCGACGTTGGCGTCGCTGCGGATGGAAGCCAAACGCAAACACGAACTCAAAGAATCGCACCAACACGCTCATCAACAAGAAAATAAATCGCATGAACAAACTCGACATGCTCTAGATCAGCAATTTGAAGAGGTCAAGCCGAAGCCGGCGAAACAGCTTGAGCGATTCATTGCCATGCTTGCGTCGCGTCGAAGTGAAGCCGATGATCTGATCGAACAATTTCGCAGTGTCATGATCGACCGCAGCGTCGGTATCCCATCCTTCACTGCAAGCGATGTGGAATGCAACGACCCGCTACCAGACACCATGCAATTATCGATGGATGCCACCACGTCGATAGTCGCTTCGATGAAACGTATCGCCGACGCGACCAAAAGCGACTTCGTCGTGCGATTGTCTGGCTCGATCACACCCTGGATCATCGGTATTCTGCCAGGGATTTTAGTCGGTTTGTTGCTTTGGAAGTTCATGAGCGGCCAGCCGTATCTCGCGGTCGGCGTTACAATTGGCGTGCTATTCATCGTTCCGATTGTATTGATCTTGGCGTTGATGCCGTTGGTCAAGCGTCGGATGCTAGGTCCGTATCGGCTATTAATCAAAGACTCGGAGCGTCTAGCGGTTGTATCCCAACATGGACAGCAGATCGCCGAAGCTCATTGCCGCAGCGAACAAGCCAAACTTTTAGCCGAATACAAAGAACGGCTGAAAAAACTGGACGACGAACATCGCACTACCTTGGCTAACTTAGATTCCAAGTTGGCGGAGGAACAATTGTCGTTGCGAACTCAGCAATCATCCATTCGCTGTCAAGCAGCGTTGGACTGCGAAAAATCCATTCGCACAACCGATCAAAAACACACGCCGATTATCGAACAAGTTTCGACAAGTCAAAAAGAAGCGTACGACCAACACCTCCAGAGTTTTGAAGCGAAACAGAGAGAACTTGAAGAGCTACAAACGCGTTTGCTTCGAAAACTGAATGCCCGCGTTCGGACCGGAACCGAGCACGCTCAAGCTTGGCTAAAAAAGCAACTTGATTTTTTTGAGCAACGCTTTCCAAGTTGGGAGAGCGAAATCTGGACGCAAGGTAAATGGTCGCGTTCGAAGGACTCGACGGTCTTTCCGATTGGCAGTTGTGAACTATCGATCGAGCCCGACTTTCAAAGTCGGATACGGATCGACTTCGATCTCTTAACGTGTGGTGCGTTGATCATCGAGGCTGATCGTGAACATCGTCAACAAGCGAGCGGACTGGTGCAATCGATTTTGGCGCGCGCGATGACGTCGCTTCCAATGGGAAACCTTCATTGCACGATTATTGATCCGGAAGGTCTGGGCAAAGACTATGCCTGGTTGATGCAATTGGCGGATGCGGATCCGCGTTTGGTCGGTCATCGAATTTGGACGCAACACAATCAGATCGCCGAGCAGTTATCGATGTTGGCGTATCAAAATGAAGAGATCATCCAGCAGCGTCTTCGCGATCGATACGCGAATATCCTTGAATACAATGACGATGCTGGGCCGATGACCGAACCATTGCGATTGGTCGTTTGGTCGAATTTTCCATTCGGCCTGGATGAAACCTCTTGGAAGTCGCTATGTGTCTTGCTCGCTTCGGGTGCTCGATGCGGTATCGGTGTGATCATCACGATCGATCCTGATCATCCTTGGCCAGTCTATACCGATCGCGAAAAAGTACTTCAAGCAGGACTTCGATTGCAATTGTCGGATGTGGCCAGAGTAGCCGAGCCAGGGCTCGATAGACTGGAACTTCAAATCGACCCACCGCCGTCACCTACCACCCTCACCGCGATTGTCGAACATTGCACGCGAGCGGCTATGCAGGCTGGTCGGATCGAAGTGCCCTTTGAAACGATCAAGGTCGATGTCGAAGAATTCGGACGGGGATTTTCCAGCGACGACTTGGTGATACCGCTGGGTGTTGCAGGCGTCGGTCGAACGACTCATCTTCGTTTAGGGCATGGTACTGCTCAGCATGTTTTAATCGCCGGTAAGACCGGTTCTGGAAAGTCATCGCTGCTACATACCTTGATTACCAGCGCCGCGCTTAAATATGCCCCCGATCAACTCCGCATGGTGCTACTCGATTTTAAGAAAGGGGTCGAGTTTCAAATATATGCCCAGAAGAAACTCCCACATGCTGAGATAATTGGTATTGAAAGTCGACGTGAATTTGGATTGAGTTCTCTTGAGTACCTCGATCGAGTGATGCAACGACGCGGCGAGCTCTTTCGACAAGCCGGCGTCCAAGATATTCCAAGCTGGCATCGAGTGCGACCAGAACAAAAGATGCCGCGATTGCTCGTCGTTATCGACGAATTCCAAGAGATGTTTGTGGAGGACGACAAACTTGCTCAGCAATCGGCCATGTTGCTAGACCGGGTAGTTCGCCAAGGCCGATCGTTCGGCATTCACATGGTCCTTGCCTCGCAAACCTTAGGAGGATCGTATTCGTTACCGCGAACAACGTTGGCTCAGATGGCCGTTCGCATTGCGCTTCAATGCGACGGTGCTGACGCGATGATGATCCTTGGCGAAGACAATCTGGCGGCTACGCGATTAAGGCATTCGGGGCAAGCGATTTATAACGACGCGGGCGGACGCATCGAATCGAATCAACCGTTTCAAGTAGCGTACCTAACGTCGTCATCGCATTCTGCGCAACTGTCGAGAATATCGCCAAGCGATCGTCCCAATGATCCGTCCACGAATTTACTCGGTCGACAAATTATTTTTGAAGGACATCGTCCCGCCGTATGGGATACGTCGGACGTACAGCGAGGAATCGATGCGATTCCAAAAATCGAATCGGGTGCGTTACCGTTAGTGCTGGGCGAGAGCCTTTCCATCGAGCCGACGGTAACGCGTGCCCTTACTCGACAAGCCGGTCGACATTTTGCAATCGTTGGAAGCGACGATGCGCTGGCAGCCAACCTGATCGGCTCGATCCTTCGAGGTTGGTTGCATGTCCAAGAGTCGAATCCGTTACCGAAAATATACTATCTCGATGGGTCACGAACGGAAGACAGGACTTCGGTCGTTCGTCCTTGGTTGGAATCCGCCGCCTTTTTCGATGGCGCGATGGATGGAAATTTGAAACCAGTTGTGGGCGATTTGCGAGATGTGGATACGACGATCGCGACGCTGGTGGAAGAATTGGAACAGCGCATCGCAGCCCCCGACGAGCCACGACCAAGTGTCGTCCTATTTGTCGTTAACTTGGCTCGATTTCGCGAACTTCGGCATGTTGACGAATTTTCATTCGGAAGTTCAGGAGATTCGGCAAAAATGACAACCGATGCCGCCTTCGCGAAACTGCTCCGCGAAGGAGCAAGCGTCGGGATGCATGTTATTTGTTGGTCGGATAGCTGGGGAACATTGTCGCGATTCATCTCTCGTCAGGGCCTGCGGGACCTGGAAGTAAGAGCGTTAATGCAGATGAGCAGCAACGATTCAAACCAGTTAATCGATTCCTCGGCAGCCCATAAACTCGAACCGCATGCCATGATCTACTTCGACGAAACCGAGGGGAAGATTGTTAAATTCCGCCCTTATCAAGCAAATGTCGAAGACTCCAACAATGCCAACTAGACGAAAATCGGTGCTACGCCGGAGAGCTATTTTTGCTAGGCGAGGTAGAATAGGATAGTTTTGAGGTGTTCAATCTCTGTTAGTTTTGACAGAATTTGTCAAAATGTATCGGTCTTATGATCGATACTATCGCTATATCCCGCCTAGACCGTAACTTTCTCCGAGAGCCGTTTCTGAATTATGTCAAGTGAAACATCGCAGCCAATGTCCCTGAAGCCCATTGAAAGAGTCCGCGGCGTTACCGTTCGGCTGGTGGGAGATTCGGGCGACGGGATGCAATTGTTGGGTACCCAGCTTACGAATACATCCGCCCTGGCCGGCAACGACATTGCGACTTTCCCTGACTTTCCAGCGGAAATCCGCGCACCTCGAGGTACGCGTGCCGGCGTTTCAGGCTTTCAAGTTCAGTTTGCATCGCATGAAGTACATACGCCTGGCGATACTTTAGACGCGCTGATCGCGATGAACCCAGCGGCTTTGATTACCAACTTAAGCGACCTGCGGAAAGGCGGTTTGCTAGTTGTTAACGACGATAGCTTCGAAGACAAAGATCTCAAGCTGGCTAAACTTTCAACGAGTCCGCTCGAAGAACCAGCGATGGAGAACTATCGCTTGGTCAAGGTCGGGATGACGAAGTTGACCAAGACTGCGGTGGCGGAATTCGGTTTGAGCCCGAAGGAAGCCGATCGCTGCAAGAACTTCTTTGCCATGGGCTTAGTCTATTGGCTATATGGTCGAAGTCTCGAAGCAACGCTGCGATTTATTCACGGCAAGTTCGCAGCCGGAGCACCTGTTATCGCCAAGGCCAATGAAAAAGCTTTGCGTTCCGGTTGGGCTTTTGGCGAGACGATCGAAGCCTTCGGGAATAGCTATCAAGTAGATGCGGCCGATCTACCGCCCGGAAAATATCGAAACATTATGGGCAATACCGCGATGGCGTTAGGGTTGCTCACGGCTGCCGAGCGAAGCAACAAGCAGATTTTTTATGCTTCGTATCCGATCACACCGGCCAGCGATATTTTGCACGAGATGGTCAAGTTCAAGAACTTTGGCGTCTGCACCTTTCAAGCCGAAGACGAGATCGCTGCTGTATGCTCGGCGATCGGTGCCGCCTACGGTGGCCAAATGGCCGTAACGACCTCGAGTGGACCTGGAATAGCCCTCAAAGCTGAAGCGATGGGATTGGCAATGATGCTCGAGTTGCCGATGCTTGTCATCAACGTTCAGCGAGGTGGACCTAGTACGGGGCTTCCGACCAAGACCGAGCAATCCGACCTTCTACAAGTCATGTTCGGAAGGAACGGCGAATCGCCGCTGCCAGTCTTGGCGGCTTCGAGCCCCGGCGATTGCTTCGAAATCATCCAAGATGCGTGGAAAATCGCGACTCAGTTGATGCTGCCAGTCGTTGTTCTTTCCGACGGATACATCGCTAACGGTTCGGAACCCTGGGAGATTCCAGACGTCAGCAAGCTAGAACCGATTCTGGTCGAACATCCCGGCCCGAAAACAGATGATACTCCATTTCTTCCCTATTCGCGAAACGAATTGCTTGCTCGACCTTGGGCCATTCCAGGGACACCTGGCTTGATGCACCGCGTCGGAGGGATAGAAAAGGAAGATGGAACAGGCAACATCTCGTACGATCCTGAAAACCATCAGAAGATGACGAATATTCGCGCTCAAAAAGTTGCCAATGCCGCCAAGCTTCTGCCGCCGCAAACGGTTGTTGGACCACAAAGCGGCGAATTGTTAGTCGTTTCGTGGGGCGGAACACGCGGAGCTTGCTTGACGGCCGTGCAGCAAGCGCAAGCCGAAGGTCGAAGCGTCGCTCATGCCCACGTCCGATATCTGAATCCGTTGCCAAGCAATTTTGGCGAACTGCTTTCGCGATACGAAAAAGTTCTCATTCCCGAACTCAATATGGGCCAGCTTCGTATGCTGATTCGCAGCCGGTATCTCGTCGATGCCGTTGGCTTGAACAAAGTCAAAGGGAAACCGTTTATGGTTGCCGAAGTTTACGAAAAAATTTGTGAACTCAGCAAATCACCGGTAAGCCGCGGGGCGGTTGCCGCAAAAGCTGGTTAGTTTCTCGACCGTTAACATACTTTATCCACCAAGAATCACACCCCATTTCTCGAAGAACGAAATTTTTATGAGCACTGCTCTTCCCGTTTTGACTGCCAGTAGCTTCACAAGCGATCAAGATATTCGCTGGTGCCCAGGTTGTGGCGACTATTCCATTTTGGCTCAGATGAAGAAGGTCCTTCCGGAAATTGGCGTTGCTCCTGAAAAGACTGTTTTCGTTTCCGGGATCGGCTGCTCGAGTCGCTTTCCATATTACATCAACTCTTACGGCATCCACTCGATCCATGGACGAGCACCGGCAATTGCAACCGGTTTAAAAGTTTCCCGCCCAGATTTGACCGTCTGGGTTATCACCGGTGACGGCGACGCATTGAGTATCGGTGGGAATCATTTCATTCATGTGCTTCGTCGTAATTTGGATATCAACTACATCCTGTTTAACAATCGAATTTATGGTTTGACGAAAGGGCAATATTCGCCGACGAGTGTCGAAGGCCAGATCACCAAGACAACGCCTACGGGCGTTATCGACCATCCCCTCAATCCGATGATTTTGGCATTGGGTGCCGAGGCGACTTTTGTTGCTCGTTCTGTCGATTCGAACGTCAAGCACTTGGCCTATACCTTGAAACGCGCTGCTGAACACAAAGGAACTTCCTTTGTCGAGGTCTATCAAAACTGCAACGTCTTCAACGATGGTGCGTTCAGTTACGCTCAAGACAAAGCAACGCGTGACGATGCAACGATCGAGCTCGAGCATGGTAAGCCGATGATCTTTGGCAAGGATCGCGACAAAGGGATTCGGCTCAATGGGATGACTCCCGAGGTCGTAGACCTGAACACATCGGGCGTGAAAGAAGACGACCTTTTGTTTCATGACGAGCAAGCCGATTCCATTCACGCTTATCTGTTGGCTCGCATGCGACGCCCTGATTTCCCTGAACCGATCGGCGTCTTTCGAGCTGTACAATTGAAGACATTCGGCGATGCAATACGTGAACAGATTTCCGATTCGATCGCCAAGCGAGGCAAAGGCGATCTGCAGAAAATGCTCAGTAGTGGCGATACTTGGACCGTTACATAGAGAACTACCTTGACTATCGCAGAGCTCGCTTCAGAGGCCATCGACTCGAATCCGCCGCTTCGCCCGTTATCTGAAATTCGTCCCATCCAGATCGGCTCCTTGGTCGTCGACCCGCCGATCTTTCAGGCCCCGATGGCTGGCTACACGAACTTTGCGTTTCGGCAGATCGTGCGTGAATATGGCGGAGTTGGCCTGCAAGCCACCGAAATGATCAACGCTCGCGGTTTCGTTTGGTTGGATGAGCATGATTGCGAACATCCCGATCGACTATGGGGAGTTCGCGACGAAGCTCGACCGCTCGCTGTTCAGATTTGGGATAACGATCCCGACACGATGGCCAAGGTCGGTAAACGATTGGTCGAAGAGTACCAAGTAAGCGTTGTCGATATCAACTTCGGATGTCCCGTCAAACAAGTCACCGAGAAAGCGCATAGCGGATCGTATTTGCTTCGCGATCCAGATCGAATGTATGCGATCATATCGCGATTGGTCGAAGCGTGCTCTCCAACTCCGGTAACTGCAAAAATTCGGCTTGGCTGCACCCGCGACGCGATGAATCACATACAGATCGCCAAGACCGTCGAAAGGGCAGGGGCCTCGGCCCTCACCGTTCATGGCCGGACTGCCGAAGACTATTTTAAGGGCTCCGCCGATTGGAATCGAATATCCGAAATCAAACAACATCTACAGCGCATTCCGCTCATCGGAAATGGCGACCTTCAAACAGCCGAACAAGTCGTTTACGCATTCCAACGCTATCACGTCGACGCCGTGATGATCGCTCGCGCTTCACTTGGACGTCCGTGGCTGTTTGCCCAAGCTGCGGCCGCCATTCGCGGCGACAGCATCCCACCGGAACCGACACTCGAAGAGCAGAAACGTTGCTTGCTGCATCACTACGAGCTCGTCTGCCAGCGATTCGGCGACGAAAAGGGGACACTTTTAATGCGAAAATTTGCCTGCTCCTATGCGCAGAGCAAATATGGTGCTCGACATTTTCGAACTCACATCGACAAAGTGACAACCCGCGAAGCCTTCCTCGATGTCGTTGAAAATTATTTTCCAACCGCAACGCAGCCGTGAGCCTTTAAGCCGTGGATTTCGTTAAAGATCCCCAGACACGGGGAGGTTTAACAACCTCCACTACCTTCGATAAACGCAAAACTGGTCTTGTCGTTACTGCAAGCTAGGTCGAACGCTGATTCTCGATTGCTGCCGTGCACCTTGCTGGTCGCTAGCGCTCTGCAAAAATACTTCCAGGACATCGGCGCCGGGAACTCCGTGCTTCAATCCGAGTACAAGCGGAATGACTTCGCCACTTTTTAGATATTGAAACGGTACCACCAAAAGCCGACGTCCGTCATCGGAACGTTGCGTCGCAACAGGCGTGCCGTCACCAAGACTCAAACCAAGTACCTCTGCTCCTTGCGGGAGAAGAAACTCGAGTCTTACATTTTGATCGGCTTGTGGTCGATTGTTTTGAAACGATATGTTGTATCGGGCCGATTGCCCGACGGCGACTTGACTATCGATCGGAATGATCGAAAGCGACCAGGGATTGTTGCCAACGGCTGACGGATTCAAACCAGCACCCGCGCCTGGCGTCGGTAGAACACTATTGTCGGTTGGATTAAACGGCAGCACTGGTGGTTCGTTACCGGCACCTGCGGACTGATTGAAGTTCAACGACTCTTGAGCATTCATCCCTTCAGCACTTCGAGCGGTGATGCGAATTGAAGGTGGCGGCGATCCGGCGATGGATCGGAAGACCATCTCGACGGCAAGTTGTTTTCCAGGTTCAAGTACCGGGACTGACCACGTAAGCTGGCGATCCTGAGTTCGATGGTTGATTCCCTGCGAAGCTTGTGTCAGTGCCAGCGACGGCTGATACTCGACAAGCATTTGGATATTCGTGAGCGTCGTTTGACCGCGGTTTTGCAGCAGTCCTTGAACATTGACTTCGGCGTTCGGCGCGATTTGTGTCGTTCCATTTTGAGCACGCAGTTGAACCGACATATTCGATTGACGAGGTGTTGCCTCTACACCTCGAACAAAGGTCTTCCGCTCTTCAATTTGAAGTCCTCCGATTTTGGCGATCAACCTTGCGCCGAGTTCCCCAGCTTTGCGAACGATGAACCGCACGCCCAATTCTTGCGATTGCCCCGGCGGCAGATAGGGAATAGTTTGCGAAATCACATTCGAGCCACCATCGGCGTGCTGCAAGCCGACGTCGGTGTCGATTAAAAGTGTGATCGCGTTCAGCGTAGTACGGCCCGTATTCGTGGCGACAATTTTGAAAATCGTCGGTTGACCCACCTCGACCTGTTCCATTCCAGGCTCAGGCGCGAACTTCAGCGTGACTTGCGGCTTCACGGCTAATAATGGAACGGTTGCGGTTTCGGCAAGATTTGGCGATGCGGTCGCGTTGAACTGAATGCGATTATCACTTTCGGCAGTCGGCGTGATACGAATCCGAGCTTCGAAAACTTGTCGAGCAGGAATCATTCCGATGTTCCATACGGCTCCCAAATTCGATTTTTCGGTTGGCAAGGTTTGTTGATCGTATTCGGCTTGCAGAGATGGATTCTTCATGTCCATCGTCAAGCGTACGTTTTCGGCAGCGAGATCTCCAGCGTTTGCCAAGCTTACTTGATATTCGATCGGCTGCCCTACCATCGTTGTGTCATTGCCTGTCACCTGTAATTGCAGGAGCGGTGCGCTCCATGTAATCATCGTTTGACCACGAGCAATCGGAAGCTCGGGCATCTTTTCAGAACCTTGGGCAGGTCTGGCGATTTCGATCGAGACAATCGCCGTACCTGGTTTGTTCGAAGGGTTGCCAAGTCGCCCAACGGCTTTAGCGTCGGAGTCGACCAGTTGATCGATGCCTGCTCCACCGCCTGGAGTCTGAGTGAGAAACTGGCCGACACCTTCGTTCATCAAGCGATACTTGACGATCCAATCTTTGGCTGGTGCAAAACCTTCAGCTTTTTTGACCTGAGTAATAAGGGTGGCAATCTCACCGACTCGTAATGTTTGCGGGGCAGGAAATTGCCAGCTTGCATCGACCCAATAAATTGTTGCCGTTTGTCGTCGGCGATCCCAGACGTCGCTGTCTGGTGCCAGAACGGTAACCCGTGAAAGCCCTTCGGTTGGACTGGTAAGACTGACCCAGGTTTGCCCTCTTTTAAGTGCGATATCGTCGGTTGGTTTGAAAGATCCACGCGTAATGCGGCCCGCTTCGGAACTGGTTCTTCCGCGAGCGAAATCGACGTCGAGTTTCTCGACCACGGGTTTGGTAGATTTCTTAAATACCGGTTTTCGTTTCCCTTTCATGTCGTCGCCAACTTCGATAATCTCTCCAACGCTATCCGGTGCCAGCATCCACTCGATCGGTTCGCCGCTGACCAAGTACCCATCTTCACCGCACACACCAGCGATCAAGACGACTTCGCCACCGACAGGTGCAACGATTCGCGTTGGAGTCAACAGCATCTGACCGCAACGGCCTCGATCGGGAGACGACCGTGGCGCGGCGTTCTGAACCGCCGCCACCGGTCTTCCAGGCCCTTGCAAGCAGTTGGGCGGCGTGGGCGGTTCAGGAAAACTTGGGTTCGGTACGATGTTCTGGCCATTGGGACCGTGAAGTTGCGGCAGCGTCAACTGCGTCGGCAACGACGAAAAAATACGATTACCGCTCGGGTCGATAGCCGGGATCGTTAGCGTCGCACATCCGGCGATGCATAGGATTAGACAAGTGATTAAACATGTGATGCCAAGAAACGAAATCGCCTTCGATGCCGTGGTGACAGCATCGCGTTGTTGAGAATGGACTTCATGTCGCGCGGCTTGCATCCTTCGCCGAACTCCTTTGGATAACTTCCTAAGGGATACACATCCCTCTCCATTGAGAAGGGTAGCTCACGATTCGAGTCCATGTCGAAGCCACCGATGCGCGCGATACGATTTTGATACACTTCGCTTGGCGATCGATTACGATTTTTCAGCAAGTAACGATGCTTCGGATTAGACAGTATTCAAGAGCGCGCGACGCGAATGCAAACGTATAGTGCTTACCGAAATTTGAGCCTTTGCAAGTTTGCGCAATCTAGCGAATCTGTGGCTCGATGACTTTACGAATCATCGGAATAAACCGAGATTGATTCAAGAGTGATCCAGCATTGTTCCGATAAGCCCTTAGCTGGATGGTCTGGACCAAAAAGCGGGCTGAGAAGATTTCAGCTTTGCTCGATCAGCAAATGGAAACTAGCAAATGGTTCGCGCTTATGCCGCTCGTTTAGGATGTATCGCATTCGCTTTTGTACTAATGCGGAACATACTCAGCGGCGGTCATATCGAACAGGCTCTGATGAGCTCGCTGGGATTCTTGTTGATCTTTTCGGTGGTGGGATTTGTAATCGGTTCGGTTGTCGAAACTATGATTCGACAGTCGGTCGAGGCGAACTTCCGACATACTGTCGAAAAATACCATCGCAGGCCAGAAAAAACTGCTGTTGAGCAGAACTAGGAAAACTGTAAGCTCCCCCACCAACAGGCTAAAGGATTGGCATGGCTTTGAGGAATCAGAATCGCTAAAGTTCTCGGACTTTTGCGAAGAGTCAAAGCATACGCTACGCCTTTGCCATAGCATACATGGAGGTTTCGATGGCATCGACGATCACGTCGGGAATTGATATTCAAGAAGTTTGGGTCAAATACAAAGAAGACCTAAGCAACGTTGAACTGCGAAATATTCTCATTGAAAGATACATGCCGCTCGTTCGCTACAATGGCGAACGAATCCGGTCACGTCTGCCCGAAGGCGTCGAATTAGACGACCTCACCAGCGCGGGTATCTTTGGATTGATGGACGCTATCGACGCATTTGACATGAGTCGTGGTGTCAAGTTCGAAACGTACTGTGTACCGCGTATCCGTGGAGCGATGCTCGATGAGCTTCGGACCATGGACTGGGTACCTCGATTGGTACGCAGCAAAGCTAGCAAACTAGGTGAAGCTACTAAGACGCTTGAAACACGTTATGGTCGACAGCCGACCGACAATGAACTTTCAACGTACATGGAGATCCCGGTTCAAGAGCTCGAAAAAATGAAGAGCGAAGCGGCAGCCGTCGGATTGGTCTCCTTGAACAAAAAATGGTATGAGACCGACAGCTACAAGGACGTCCGAGAGATTGACATTCTCGAAGACAAGAAAGGTGAAGATCCGACCAATCGCGTACAAAAAGGCGACTTGATGCGATTGGTAACCAAAGGTCTCAATCGCAATGAACGGCTTATCATCATCCTCTACTACTATGAAGAGCTGACGATGAAGGAAATCGGAGCGACTTTGGATTTAAGTGAAAGCCGCGTTAGTCAGATGCACACGAGCATCGTACAACGCTTGCAAGAGCAACTTGGCCGACGCAAGCCCGAGTTTGGAACGTAAGCTTTCGCCTTGTTTGATAGCGAGGCCGGATGAAAATGCCACGAATGTGAGCCGCCGGCGCTAGCCGCGGGTTCTTCCATTGAACTTAACTTTGCGAATACGCCCGAGGCTAGCGCCTACGGCTCACACGATTAAGCATTTTCATCAGCCAAATCTATAGCTCACTTCCGAACCAAGGTAAGGATATCTCGCGATGTCTCAAATTCAGAATGCCCTCGCAACATCTTCTGCGACATCGACTGCTTCTTCAACCTCGGCGACGACTTCCGATCAGCGCGGCGGTGGCCTGCAGGATTTGGGACTCGATCAGTTTTTGAAACTGATTATCACCCAGCTTCAGAACCAGGACCCACTCGCACCTACCGACAACGCTGCACTCATGGAGCAAGTCGGGCAATTGCGATCTCTCAGCGCCAACGACAAATTGACGAGCACGCTAACAACGTTCTCCATTACTCAGGAATTGACGACTGCTAGCTCATTGATCGGGAAGAAGATTGATGGGATCGACGACACCGGTTCGAAAATTGATGGCGTAGTTGGGAGCGTTTCGGTAAAGATTGACGAGAAAGATCGCAACAAACGACAAGTCAAAGTTCACGTTGGAGACAAGACTGTCGATATCAAGAATGTCCGTCAGATTGTCGAAGCTACGGCTTCTAAGACGGATGTTTAGCTAGCAGGTTCGCTCGCGTTCGAAACGCGCGTCTCTTCCAGTTAAACCAGGAAGGGAATCCGCTTTTTCTTGGAGAGCATTGAGCGATGGGTCTCACCTCGTCATTAAGTACCGCGTTGACTGGAATGAACGCGGCCGAAACGCAAATTGACGTTCTCGGCAACAACTTGGCCAACTCTCAAACTGTTGGATTCAAAAGCTCAGATATTGCGTTTGCAACGCAGTTCATGCAAACGCTTTCACTCGGCGCTTCGCCTACTTCGGATAACGGCGGTACGAATCCCCGGCAAACGGGACTTGGTGTTCAGGTCGCTGGCATCACCCCGAATTTTCGCCAGGGCACGATTGACATCAGCAGCAGCCCATCGGACCTCGCCATTCAAGGCGATGGTTTTTTTCAAGTCCAATCAACGCAAGGCGAGAAACTCTACACGCGAAACGGCATTTTTAAACTCAACAGCGCTAACGAACTAGTCACAACGACTGGAAATCGTTTGCTGGGTTTCGGGATCGACGATCAGTTCAATATCCAGACATCGGCCTTGACTCCGATGGTTGTCCCTTTGGGAACCGAGGCCGTCGCCAGAGCTACGTCAGAAGTGACGCTGCAAGGCACACTCACTGCGAAGGGTGATATTGCTGATACATCGGAGATCATCGAGAGCGCCATTCTCGGCAACAATTCGATTCCTTTTCCCGGCGCTGGCGTCACCGTCGGCAGTGCCAATCGTCCAAGTTCATCGAGCGTTACGGTCGCTCATGCCAATGGCGGTGGAAATCATCCGGAAAATGCAGTCTATCAATATCGCATTACGTTCGTCGATAGTTCTGGTAGCGAGAGTCTTTCCAGCGATCCGATTGCAGTGACGGTCCCGTCCGGAAATACGCTCCCCGACAATACGATCACGCTCAATAACCTACCAAGCGGTGGCACTCAGTATTCCCAAATGCGAGTCTATCGTACAGCGGCTGGTGGGACCGATTTCTTTCTTCATGGACAAACGGCGGTTGGTGGTAGCTATGTCGACAGTAATGTTGCCCTTTCAACAACACCTCTCGATGCAGATCAGCTCAACGGTAACTACAGTTACATGATCACCTACTACAAGTCAGGTGAAACCGAGTCTCGTCCATCGCCATTGATTGGCCCTCAAAACATTCTCAACGGACGCATCATTCTGGGCAACTTACCAACGCCGCCGGTCCCACCACCCGGCAGTGGTATTCCAGCCTATGATCAGATTCGAATCTATCGAAATCTCAGTAGCGATCCAAATACGTTCTATCTCGTCGATACCGTGGCACCTGGAAGTTCGTACACCGACAGTCGCCTCGATTCGGAAATCAGCAACCTGAATACGGTGGGAAACCAAAAGGTTAATCTCGACGGCCCAGTCATCGATTCTAATACCTTGCTAATTAATGTTACCAAGCGTGATGGCTTCGACTACACCATTCCGTTCAAAGAAGGAACCTTAAGCTTTAAAGGACGCAAGGGTGGTCGATTGAGCGAAGAAAGTACGCTCCAGATAACGAGTACAACCACCATTCAAGACCTGAAGGAATTCATGGAGGATTCGCTCGGTATCCAAACCGATAGCGGAGACGCACTCAATCCAATTGTTGCTTCGAAGAACACGATCGCTGGAGAAACGGGGACCATTGTTCCTGATTCATTTATCAACAATGGTCGATTGCGTTTTGTCTCCAATACGGGCGTCGACAATGCTCTAAGTATCGATTTGTCGGGTTTTCGACAGACAGATACCCAAGGAAATATTTTGACTCCCAATCTTTCGTTTGGTTCTTCGCAGAAAGCCACTGGACAAAGCGCGGTCGCTGATTTGATCGCCTACGATTCGCTCGGACTACCGCTTCGCGTTCGATTGACGGCGACGCTTGAGTCAAGATCGGATTCGCGTACAACTTATCGGTGGTACGCCGATTCGCCCGACAACTTGGAACGTGACAACCCGAGTATCTCGGTGGGAACCGGACTGATCTACTTCGATGGCAATGGCAATTTTATATCGTCCACCAATGATAAAATTGCAATTAATCGAACGGGATTGCCAAGTACGAAACCACTGGAGTTCTCCCTAAATTTCGAAAACTTATCGGGCCTAGCAGCCGACAAAGCCTCATTGGCCGCTTCTCGACAAGACGGTTCGCCTCCAGGTTCATTAACGAGCTACGTTATCGGTGAAGATGGTACGGTCCGCGGTGTCTTTAGCAACGGTATCACGCGCGATCTCGGTCAGATCCGACTAGCACGATTTTCAAATCCAAACGGACTCGAGCAACGAGGACAGAACCTCTTTGCGCAAGGTATCAACACCGGCTTGCCCATCGAAGGCCGTCCCGGCCAGGATGGAATTGGATCCGTGTCGTCCGGTGCGCTGGAACTTTCCAACACCGACGTTGGTGGTGATTTAGTCAATCTCGTGCTCGCCAGCACGCAGTATCGAAGCAATGCACGAGTCATCACCGCAACTCAGCAGCTCTTCGATGAATTGCTTAACTTGCGTCGATAACTTGCGTCGATAGCAATCCGTAGTTCATGCGTCCTAACGCAGTTGGCTATTTGCTATGCGCTGGTTGCAGGCGGCGGCATTTTAAGCAGTGCGTAGGCTTTGGGTGTAACGCATCGACCGCGACGCGTTCGTATCAACAACTCGGTTCTCAAGAGAAATGGCTCGACTTCATCTTCGAGCGTATCCGAGCTTACGCTCATCGTATGCGCGATGGCTTCCAACCCGGCCGGCCCACCACTGAAGACACGAATCAGCGTTTCCAAATATCGGCGATCTTGTCGGTCAAGTCCGATTTCGTCGATTCCTCGCATCAGCAAAGCTTTTTGCGAAACAGGATAAGTGATTTTCCCATCGGCCTTGCTCTGCGCGAAATCTCGAACCCAAAGCAGATGATTGTTAGCCCATCGCGGGGTGCCTCGCGAACGCTGCGCAATCTCGGTCGCCGCATCCATATCGAGTTCGACGTTTAACTTTCTCGCATTTCGAGAAAGTATTTCGATCAATTCCGTTCCGTTATAGAACCCAAGGTGCTCTCGGATCTGAAATCGATCTCGAAGGGGTGCGCTCAACATACCGGCTCGAGTTGTCGCCCCGATTAATGTGAACGGTGGAATCGCAAGATTGAGCGTTCTCGCGTTGACCCCTTCGCCCAAGACGATATCGATGTGAAAATCTTCCATCGCCGTGTAAAGATATTCTTCGACCGGTTTGGGTAAGCGATGAATTTCATCGATGAAAAGAACGGCACCTCGTTCGAGATTGGTCAAATACGGAATAAGTTCTTTCGGAGCTTTGATTCCGGGACCGCTGGCCATGGTCAGCGAAACCCCCATCTCGCGAGGAATGCACGTCGCAAAGGTTGTCTTGCCCAGCCCTGGTGGTCCGTCCAGCAAAATGTGCCCCAATGGCTCTCCGCGTTTCTTAGCTGCATCGATGGCGATGTGCAGGACCTCCATCACCTCGCGCTGACCAACCATCTCCGAGATTCGTTTCGGACGTAAGACTGCCTCCGATTCGCTGACAACAGCCGGCAATTCACGACGAATACCATCGTTTTCGTCGTCCTCGTCATTACCCTGAACTATTTTTTCGCGAACCATCCAACCGTCGATTGCATATCGAGAAAGCAACTAGAAACGAGTAACAGTTGTACCAAGTATGGGGCTTTGTCGCTAGCGAGCGAAGTCTCTCTGGCGGCCGAAGAAATGGACACGCGGAACGAATGCGATCGAAAGCTAGCCGCGAATCGTAGCAAAATCAAATTCGGATACAAATTCGCACGGTGACGCCTTGCGTCGCTTTGTACTTGTTAAAATATTGACTTAAATCGTGAGAATTTGAGCCACATGGATAATGATCTCGGGTTTTAATAAAACGTTGCGTAAGCTTCGAGCTTGCGACTGAAAAGTCACAAGCTGGAAGCTTACGCCACGTCTTGATCGAATAACTCAAAAGCTAGACGCACCCCCGGAAAGGTAAGATCCAACTTGAGCAACGCGAACTTTACGGAATCCGAAGAAGAGGCACTGGTCAATCAGATTCGGAAAGGGCGCGATCAGATCGCGAACGAACTCGCGAAATCCATTGTCGGTCAAAAAGACGTAATCGAACAACTTCTTGTCTGTCTTTTCTCCGGCGCGCATTGTTTGATTACCGGTGCGCCTGGTTTGGCAAAAACGCTTTTGGTGCGAAGCGTGGCCCAAATCTTTCATCTGGAATTTCGACGAATCCAATTCACTCCCGACTTGATGCCGGCGGACATTACCGGAACAGAGATTCTTTCGGAATCCAATGGCCATCGATCGTTGCAGTTCACCAAAGGACCGATCTTTGCCAACGTCATCTTGGCCGATGAAATCAATCGCACGCCGCCGAAGACCCAAGCAGCTTTGTTGGAAGCGATGCAGGAACATCAGGTGACGGCTGCCGGCCAGCGTTATCCGCTTCCAGAACCATTCTTTGTTTTAGCAACTCAGAATCCGATCGAAATGGAGGGGACCTATCCATTGCCCGAAGCCCAACTCGATCGATTCATGTTCAATGTGCTTATCGACTACCTCCCTTTGGAAGATGAGTTGGCGGTCGTCCTGCAAACTACCAGTCGACAATCCGAACCGATTCAAGCATTGTTCACCGGTGAAGATGTTCTTCGATTCCACCAAATCATACGACGCGTCCCGATTGCCGAAGAAGTTGCCCGATACGCGGTAAAGCTAGCCGCCGCAAGTCGTCCCAACCGACCCGAAGCTCCTGATTTCGTGAATCAATGGGTAAGTTGGGGGGCTGGCCTGAGAGCGGCGCAAATGTTGGTCTTAGGCGGTAAAGCCCGAGCCCTGCTGCGTGGCAATTCGCATGTCTCGCTCGATGATATTCGGGCTTTGGTCCATCCAGTCATGCGCCATCGATTGCTGTTGAGCTATAAAGCTGAAGCCGATGGCGTGACGGTCGAGAACTGTATCGACCGGCTGCTGGAACTCAAGCTTTAAGGTGTTCGTTCGATATGAAAGAGCAAAAGTTGGAGCGATCCGCCGCCATCGATCCTGCAACCTTGATGCGAATCAAGAATCTACAGCTTCGAGCAAAGCATGTTGTCGATGGCTTTCATAATGGCTTGCACCGTAGTCCCCTGCACGGTTTTTCTGTCGAGTTCAGCGAGTATCGTCCGTTCGTTTCCGGTGATGATCCTCGAAGTATCGATTGGAAGCTTTTTGCTCGGTCGGATCGCTACTATCTGAAAAAATATGAAGATGAAACCAATCGACGTTGTCACCTAATCGTCGATCAAAGCCGATCGATGGGCTTCGGTTCACTGGAATACTCCAAGCTCGAATATGCTCGAACTTTGGCTGCCACGTTGGCTTACTACTTAATCCTCCAGCGCGACGCGGTTGGCATGATGACGTTCGAGTCGGATGTAACCGCCGTTGTCCCGGCTCGATATCGTTCGGGCCAACTTCGACGTTTGCTGATGCTGCTCGATCAATCGCCACAGGGTACCGCAACCGATTTGCAAAAGCCGTTATCGCATCTGGCGGATATTGTTAAGCAGCGCGGACTGATGCTGATCATCTCGGACTTTCTCGTACCGGTGGCTTCTCTCCAACAGCCGCTCTCCTACCTTGCAGCCCGGCGACACGAAGTCATCTTAATCCGTCTCCTCGACCCAGCCGAAGTCTCACTCGGTATTCAGCAACCGACGGTGGTCCGCGATATGGAAAGTGGTAGAGAAATGTATATTGATCCCAAGACGGCAGCCAATGCCTACCAGACGAAATTCCAATCGCATGCCGACGATTTAAAATCTTTAACGGGAAAGCTGGGAATGACGCTGGTTACCATGCGGACCGATGAACCGCTTGAATTAGCGCTTTGGGAACTGCTGCATGCAAGAGAGCGACGTACTTCACGCGGTCGAGCGAATCAACGGGGTGCGGGAAAGGTTGCGGATCGCACATGAGTTTTCTTGCTCCTTTGTTTTTGATCGGTGCGGCTGGCGTTGCCATTCCCTTTATCCTGCATTTGATTCGTCGACAGGCCAAGGGCCAACAAGATTTCAGCTCGCTTCTATTCCTCGATCCATCGCCACCGACTTTGCTGCAACGCAGTCGCGTCGATCAGTGGTTGTTGCTCCTGCTTCGGGCGTTAGCCATCTGTTTATTGGCGGCAGCGTTTTCTCGCCCGTATTGGAATACCCCAGCGATCTCCGAGACTCCCAGCCAGGCGATTCATAAAACCATTTTGGTCGACACAAGCGCCAGCATGCAACGCGAAGGACTTTGGAAAGCCGCCGTCGATGCCATCGAATCGACCGTGAAGTCCGCTCGGCCGCTCGACACGATTGCACTCTATAGTTTTGACGACCACGTTCAAACTTCGATTTCCGTAGAAGATTCGATGGCGACTTCACCAGAGACTCGTTCGCAGCAAGTACTCGCGGCAGCCCATGCTCTCAAACCATCATGGCGAGGAACCAACCTGGGACTTGCTCTGGCAACGATGGGAGATCGACTGGTGAGGACCGACGAAAGCGAAAAAGACACCCACGTTTCTGCCAGTGAAATTGTGTTGGTCACCGACTTTCAATCCGGCAGCTCGATCGACAAATTGGAAAACTATCAATGGCCGAGCGAATGTAAACTGACAATTAAACGCGTCGCACCAAGCAATTCTGAAAACGTTAGCTTAAGCATTTTAGTTTCGAAGGAAGAAACGCTCACGGCGGTGGCAGTTGCTCCGCCAACGTTGCAAAAGGCGACGGAAGCAACGAAAGCGATTCAAGATGGAATCGCCGTCCGACTATCTAACTATAACAATCACAGTGAGGCCTCGATTAGTCTGCAATGGTTTGACGAATATGATAAACCGATCGACGAAAGTCGAATCGAAGCCGACGTTCCGATCGATGGAAATCGAGTCATTCAAATTCCAAAATTATTGAGCGAAGCTGGTCGCCTGAAATTGAATGGCGATATGACCGCGTTCGACAATGACCGCTACGTCGCAAAAGTTCCGAAACGCAACTTCAGCGTCGTCTGTCTCGATCAAGAGCTACGTGAGGCATCGGAAAGCCTCGGTTATTTTTTGCAAAAACTGCCGCTGGACGATGATACTCGCAAGGTGCAGTTCCAGTGGCGATCGCCTGGATCGACCGATCCTTGGCCGGATAAAAATTTAACGCCGTTGATCGTCGCCAGCCACGACATGCTGGATTCTGATGTCGTTGGCTTGAGAAAATTCATCGAGTCAGGCGGTCATGGATTGTGGGTACTCGACCATTCACTTGAAGATTCGGTAGTTCGTTCTTCTATTCAATCGCAATGGCAAGCGTTGACGGGTGACCTGCCTCCCGACGTTCACGAAGGAAAAATTGGTCGGGACACGATGTTCGAGGAGATCGATTTCAAGCATTTCTTGTTTCGCAGCATGGCCGACTCGAAGTTCAACGACTTTACAAAAATTCGATTTTGGAAGCATCGTTGCGTCGACATTGACGAAGCGCCTACTTGGACGATCGTTGCGAGGTTCGATGATGCATTCCCAGCGATCGCTCATCGGAGTATTGGGGAAGGAACGCTTTGGTTGTTGACTTCAGGTTGGCAGCCCTCCGAAAGCCAACTGGCATTGTCGAGCAAGTTTGTGCCGATCATTTCAGGCATCTTTTCTAGAGCGGCACCCTTGGAACGGTCGCTCGAAGCGTTAGTCGTGGGCGACAAGGTCGAGTATCTCGACGGTGAAAGTTGGTTCGAACCGTCGGGAGCCGGCCTGGTTCTTGAAGTCGACAGTGACGGAAAGAAATCGGTAGTCGTCGATCAACTCGGTTTTTATCGTTTGATACGCGATGGTCAACCTCGATTGGTTGCCGTGAATCTTCCGTTAGCCGAAAGCGATACTCGAGTCATGGATGAAGAACGGCTTGAACGATTAGGTGTAGTCGCGTCCGAAGCCGCACCCACGGAATTCGCCATGCAAAGAAGCGAGCAACTTCGCGGTGTGGAACTCGAAGGGCAACAGCAAGTCTGGCGATGGTTGATGGTTGGGATGCTCGCCGTTATCGTTATCGAAACTGCCTGGAGTACAAAGCGATAAGCGTCGTTCGATCAAAATTTGAGCGGAATGACGCTAGCAGTCAAAGTATCGCTGGTATTCTGCTGGCGTCGAAAACGACTCGACGGCCTTCCGTTCAACATCGCGTTTATGACTGAGCCATTGCCCGAGCATCTCTTGTGAAAAAACGTCGCCACGGGTGAGAAAATTGCTGTCTTGTTCCAAGCAATCTAAGGCGTCCCAGAGCGATCGAGGGAGTCGCGGCATGGAGCTTGGTGGGTCCGAATCGAACGAAATCGGTTGGCCGGGTTCTATTTTGTTTTGAATTCCATCGATCGCCGCCATGAGAATTGCAGCGAAAGCCAAATAAGGATTGACGCTAGCGTCGGGCGTTCGAATCTCGATGCACTTGGCACGCGGATCGCCGCTCGAAGAAGGTATTCCGCATGTCGACTTTCGAGACTGCTGCGAGTATCCCGACAGGAATGGTGGCTCGACGGAATAGTGCAATCGGCGATAGCTGTTGGTGCTTGGATTGCAAATTGCCGTCAGCGCTCCTGCATGGTGCAAAATTCCTCCGATGGAAAGCATGGCTAATTCGCTAAGTCCACCGTACGCTTGGCCGCCGAAGAGCGGCTCTTCGCCTCTCCAAAGTGAAAATTGAAGCGGCAATCCCGAGCCTCGACTTCCCTCGATAGGCTTGGGCATAAAGGTCGCAATCCGCTCGTGTCGAGCAGCATTGCTTCGTACGAAATATTTTGTTGTCATCACCGCATCGGCTGCGGCAACGAGTTCACGGGCTCCGATTTCTATCGCGGCTTGGCTACCACGGCGATCGATTTGGAAGTGTTGAAATACAGGGAGGCCTGCATCCATCAACAAGTCCATGATGCTGTTCCTCAGATCAAAGCTCGAATCGACCGATGATATCGAACGAGCAACGATGTTGCTGTCGCTCGATCCAAGCGGGCCGTTCGACTCTTCACGATGGACGGTCGATCGCGTGACGTCGCTGTCTAAGCAGACCGACGAACGATACTGCGCTAAGGCAATTTGTACATCGTTGAACAGATAAAATTCGCAGGTCGATGCGAATCGCGCTTGATCAGCGATACCGGTTCCTTGCAAGAAACTGATCGAACGTTCTGCGATCATCCTAGCATCAAAAAGATCTTCATCGCGAGTGATCGGATCTTGCAAATTTCCGATCAGGATTAGCGTCGGTATCGAGCTGAATGGGTTAAGAAAGGCTGTCGACGCTTGAGGAATGACCAGTCGATCGAGCGAAGTGGAACCAGCGTGCGTCGAAGTATCGATCGCAAAGCCGTGTTCGAAGGACGCTTCGGAAAGTCGGCTGACCGGAATCGTTACATGTTGCCACGTTCCGAAGAGATCGGTAAACCGGAGATCAATAGCTTTGACTTCCTTTTCGCGGCAAAACGCCAATACGCCTCGGGGTGTCACTCGTAGCTCGCTTTCGTCGAATTTTAGGGGACGTATGGCAATCGATTATAGCTCAAGGCTCTACTCAGGTTCACGGACCAAGCCATTGCTGTCGACTTGCCATATTTGACCTGACTCCACATCCATCGCCGTCAACCAAAAACCGCCGTAACAGTAAGTGTCCAAACAAACCAGGTGCGGCAGATCCAAAATCTCACCCATTCGATGATGCGTGTGCCCAACAATGGCCCGCAATCCGTTCCGATGCGGTGTTGGCATAACGTCGGTCAACTTGATCCATCGGAGCAATTCGGGAGGCTGCTCTTCCAAGTCTCGATTCGGATCATAGTTGGCGTGTACAAAGAAATGAGTCTCCGTTTGGAAATAGTCGGCTAATCCAGAAAGAAATTCACGGTGCGTCTCGGGAATAACTCGTAGATCGCCGACAAAGCCATACGAATCGAGCGTGTCGACACCGCCATGCCGCAGCCAATCATAAGGCGGTTTTTCGTCAACGACGACTTCGAACATCATCTCTTCGTGGTTGCCATAAAGCGAAACGACCCGGCATTGCTTCGGCAATTCGATCAGAAAATCGATCACTCCACGCGAATCTGGACCGCGATCCACGTAATCGCCTAACGTAACAATGGTATCGTCTGATTGTGGAGCGATAAGATCGACGAGCGACCGCAAGGCCACTGAACATCCGTGAATATCTCCGATTGCGATCACTCTGCCTGACATGCAAGATAAGCTAAGATAGATGGAAACTTTGGTACTAATTCCGCCGCGTCCGATTATACATCAGATTGGACGACGGTGCGCCCGACAAGGTAAACAAGAAAAGTTGATCTTGGATTTTTTTCGATGACAGCCCTCGATATCGGTTTCAAAAACTCAGCAATTGCCAGCGGCCTCGTAACTTTTACGCAAATGGAGTACGTTCAGCGGCTCGCTAGGCATCGGCTATCCGTCAAGTCCGGGGCAGTCAAGTCCGGGGACAATGACGACGCCATTCCAGATCGCATGCTGGCCGATTTGATGGTCGAGCAAGGGACGCTTACGCGGTATCAGGCAGACCAACTTTGTGCCGGTCGAACGAAACTATCCTTAGGTCCTTATTTGGTCACCGACTGGATAGGGCAGGGCGGGATGGGGCAGGTCTTTAAAGCCGTGCATCAAGTGATGGGACGCGAATGCGCTGTGAAGGTGCTGCCGCTGCATCGAGCGACTCCAGAAACGTTGTTGAGTTTCGGACGCGAGATTCGAATGCAAGCCAAGTTGGATTGCCCTTACTTGGTCCGAGCCTTTGATGCCGGTCAAGACGGCAACGTTCATTTTTTGGTTACTGAATACATACCAGGCATGGATTTACGCCGGTTGGTCAAGAGTCGCGGACCGCTTCCAATCCAGCAAGCCGCCGGCATCATCATGCAAGCTGCTCTCGGGTTGGACTACGCTCATCAGAAAGGAATGATTCATCGCGATGTGAAACCGGGAAATATTTTGGTGACGCCGGAAGGGATCGCGAAAGTCTCCGACGTCGGCTTGGCCGGCTTCGCCGTTGATCTGCTCGATGATCCGCGCGCCGGTAAAATCATCGGCACGGCTGACTATCTTTCGCCCGAACAAATTCGTACACCGTTAGAAGTTGGTACCGTTAGCGATATCTATTCTTTAGGATGTACGCTTTATTATGCGATCTGTGGCAAAGTTCCATTTCCTGGCGGCGACACTGCTTCTAAAATTCGTCGACATCTTTCCGAGACGCCATGGCATCCAAGAAAATTCCAGCCGGATCTAACAGAAGAATTTATCGACATCATCGCCGACATGATGGAGAAAAATTTTCGCGAGCGAACTCAGACTTGCGCCGAGGTTGCTGCTCGTCTCGAACCGTGGGCCGGTGACATAGGAGAATTGACAACCACTCGAATGACGCGAAGTCCCTGGATGGCACCGCCACCGTCGCTTGATGCACTTGCCGAGCTTTCCGACGACTCGGTGCTAGAGTCAACGGGAGTTTCCTTCGAAGCCAGCCAAGCGACACATCGCAGCCGCGACCTCAGCCCGCAGTCACTCCCCTCCGACGCTCCTCCCATTCAAAATCCTGATCAGCCTTCACTATCACTCGCACCTTCGCACCTTGGGAGCATGTCGTCATCGATTCAAACAACTCGAACTCATTCGCCTTCCCACGCCTCGACGAACACTTGGATGATCGTCGCCATGACGGTGGCCTTGGTGCTACCACCGGCTCTGGTCGTCGGCGCGATTTTAGGATTTGTGCTCAAACAAAGCATCACTGCACCGCGATAGTTTGCGTAATTGCTCGAAGAAAAAGTTACGATTCGAAGTCCGTGTGGAATCATCTATGGTTGCTCGCCGTGATCGGACTCGACCGCCCTTAAAGCTTCCGTAAAGGCACGGCCTACTTTAATGGAGTCCCGGTGTGCTTTTCACCGCTCGTCGTCAAAACTTGGATTTCATGAGCGCGATAGGGACCAGCATATTGCCAGACGATTTTTTTGTCGCGTGTCACTTCGAAAACTTTGATTCCTTCCTTGGCGGCATAGGAGGCGATGACGGTGTTGCCATTGGCTAATCGTTGAGCACCGCACGGATCGGAAAATGGTTTTAGCTTTGGGAAATCGTCGTTCGAAACTTGCCACACTATTTTTCCCTCGGCATCGAATTCTACCGTCTTATTTCCGTGCGTTAAATTCACGAGCGTGTTTCCGTTATCTAAGCGAATGGCGGTAAACGGCCAGTTCTCAGCCGGTCGACCTCCAAGCGATTCTAAATCGGTCGAAAGCGTCCGGAGAACTTTACCCGTCGCGTCGTACTCTTTAACTTTAAAAGCCAGCAGATGCGGAACAAGGTAATTTCCATTGGCTAACTTCCGAGCCATCCGAGTTTGCATATGTGCGTTATCGGTTTCCGGTACCAAAGCAAACGAAAGGGCAACTTGACCATCCGGAGCGACTTCCATCAATTTCGGCTCTGCTCCAAGTTCGGTAATCAGGGTGTTACCATTGGGAAGTCGCTGCACAGTTCCGATCTCTTTGTTGGCGGCTGATTTGCGATAGTGAAAAACAACTTTGTCGTTATCCGTCGGCACGAACTCTTTGACTTCGTCATTCCAAGCGATCAGTACATGGCCATTGTCGAGCACAAAACCATCGCGCGCCGCGTTGCGAGGAGCTTTCCAGTGTTCATTCCCATCCTCGTCGAGAATCCCGGTAAAATTCGGTCCCGCGATGAATAGCGAATGACGGATCGTTTCCTCCGCGTAAGCCGATTGCAATGACATTGTGAAAACCATGATCGAACTTAACAACCCTAAAAAGCATTTCATCAGAATTTCCACCGTTCACATTTGAAAGAAAAACGAGACAACTGGCTGATCGCCAGTATACATTCGGCGCAAGGCGGTGAGGAAAGGCCTTTTTCCTTTTCATTAAGTTTTCAAACTGGCTTGGTATCAGCTTGGCAACGAATTGTCAGAACGACAGTGGCGTGACTTGACATTGGTCGCAAAACTGAACACGGCCAACGTGGACCAAAACTACCTAAGACACTGTGCTCCCAGGCAAGGCGTTGGCGATCTTCTGAATCGACTCTTAACGGAGACGCAGCCGTCGTGGACATGGCAGTCGGATCATAAATTTGGCAACTGCCAGTCGCGTTCATCGCGTCGGTCGATCACTAACCGTGGGTGTCCCCAAGGCTGGCCCTCGCTCCGCGCACGCACTCTAAACCGCAGTCGGATTGGCAAGTCAACCATTTCGTAGGCGACATCAAATTGATGTTGAAAGACGCCTTGAATGCACCGTATCAAGAGGTTCTCTTCACCGTTGACAATGGACCGTTTTCGAAGATTATTGAACCCGCTTCAAACGGTGGAACGGACGTCTTGAAACGAATGCTGTTGCAGCAGCGATTGAATTATCTCAATTTCACGGCAAGCGACGACGGAAAACCCATTGCTGTTGATGGCGATTTTAACAATCCCGTAATCCCATTCGTAGAAGACGGTGCGAGAGCCTTGGGGTTATTCGAAGGGTCTGTGAAGAACCTCACGCATCCCCACTCAAAAACAACAATCGACACGCAGACTGCCAATTGGCTTAACGCGCCGAATGCTCCTAAGTGGGTAGAAGTGAAGAACACGCCCGAACTTTCCGTCGGCAGTACCCAGGCAGAGAAGTGGGCAACAAATTGGACGAACGATGTGTTAGTCTCCGCCGCAGCGTCATTTAGTAGTAGCAATCCGCTGAAATTCAATGGTGCTAGCAGCATAAGATCAGGTGGAAACAATCCTCATTCCGAACACGAAGCTGGATTGGATGCAGACATCGAAGTGGATGGCACTTCTAACGAATTGAAGTTCACATCCGAAGGCCATTTGGTTCCCGGTTCCGGTGTCTCTTTTCTAGCCATTGAGTATCGTTCGATCGGAGTTGTACCAGAACCCATCGCATATGTTGCGGCGAAACCGCCAGGAAGCGGGAAAGTCGTTGTTTGGGATAATAGTCCATCTGGTTACGGCGCTGCACATCCCAATGACGTAGGTTTTAATTGGGACAACGCGGTCAAGTTGCTCTATGTTTGGGATTCGTTTCGCTTTGCACATGCCCCAAATGAAATCGTGACAAACGCTGGAGCCCGAGAAAATCTTTACGCAATAAAGAACCTAATTTATGACAGAATCAGATTCGCGGAGGAGCCGGCAACGATACGCTTCATGGCCAGGAAGGGAATGATCGCTTGGACGGCGAGTCGGGAATGGACACGCTCTATGGCGAAGCAGGTCTCGACGTTCTGATGGGCGGTGCCGATGATGATCAGCTTGACGGAGGTACGGACGCCGATCTTCTCTATGGAGGTACGGAGAACGATACTCTCGAAGGCGGCGAAGGGAATGATATTCTTCACGGTGATCAAGGAAACGACACCCTTCGTGGAATGAGCGGCAACGATCAGCTTTTGGGTGAGGACGATGACGATCTTCTTTACGGTGGTGACGGCGACGATACGCTCAACGGAAATAGGGGACGGACCAGCTCTATGGCGATGCCGGTGAAGACACGCTGCAACTCGACTTTGCCTCGGCTGACGGCTCGATTGACGACCTGCATGGCGGGCTCGATCGCGATCAAGTTGCCATCGTCGGAAGCGTCAACGGTGTCGTTGCTTCTGGAAACACGGCCACTCTCGACACCGAGAAAGATGACTTTATTCAGCTCAAGCAGGGAATCGGCAATACTTTCGAAGCGATCAATCTTCAACCCGCGACCAGTGTCGTATTGCAGTCGATGCAGTTTACACTCGACTCCAGCCCGAACGGTGATATCGAGCAGCTTGGCATTCAAGGACTTGGCGGCAATGACCAATTGCAAGTTCTCGACGGCGAGTTTGCAGGTAAGAACATCGTACTCGATGGCGGTACAGGGAACGATACGTTGCGAGGTGGTCGAGGTCGCGACATTCTCAAAGGCGGTCCAGGTGACGACAAACTCTTTGGCGGCGAAAATGACGATGCACTTTACGGTGATGAAGGACGTGATGAACTCGACGGAGGGAAAGGGGTTGATCTCATCTACGCCGGCCCCGGCGGCGACATCGTTTCCGGAGGTTCAGGACGCGAAATCATCCGCGGTGGACCAGATGACGATTATCTTGTCGCTGGCACCCGCATTTACGGAAGCATCATTTCCGGAGGCGATGGCGATGACACGATTATCGGAAGTTCTGGCATCGATACTCTCGATGGTGAAGGCGGCAACGACACGATCCTTGGCGGGGACATGGGCGATATCATCCGAGGCGGACTTGGAAATGATATTCTGATCGGTGAATTGGGTCGGGATAATATTTCTGGTGACGACGGCGAAGATCGGATCTATACCCATCTCAATAACGAGATACGGACCGCGCTTGGTCTCGATCCGATTGCAGAATTTACCAATGACGAAGCTCAAAGTCGCTTTAACCAGCTTGTCGCGGTAATGCCAGAATTGCAAGCGAGAAACCAAATTCTGCTAGCAATTCCGGAGGCGCAACGTACTCCCGAAAACATCTCTCAATTGCGCATTGTCCAAGACGCGATCACAGTAAATTTGCTCTCCCAAGCCGACTTACTAAAGTATCAATCGGTTTATATCGATACGGCCGACGGGGGCGACGACGACGATACGATCTATGGCAGTCCGAATCTCGACATTCTATTGGGTGGAAATGGAAACGATAACATTCATGCCTCGGGTGGATTCGTCGAAGGTTTTGACCAGCAGGGAGATATTATCAAGGGCGAAGGCGATATTGATACGCTTTGGTTTGACGGCACCGAAGCTAACGACACGATCAGAATTTTCTCGGAGCTCGTTGGGAATACCGGTAATCGGCAGATCGTTATTGAGATCAATGGCGTGCGCGAAGGCGTCATTCAAGACATGCTCACGCTGGAAGCCGTCGGTGTGCAAGACCTGGGTGGCGATGACAACATTCGAGTCGAGTTCGGCAATCAAGCGGATTAGAACGTGACGATCGACGGCGGCCCCGGGAATGATCATATCGACACCACCGGCTTGCAGTCCAAAGCGAAGCTCATTGGCGGAGCGGGCCATGATACACTCATCGGTGGCTCCAACAACGACGACATCCAAGGCGACTACGGCGACGACATCCTCCGCGGCGGACCAGGCGACGACACCATCGATGGCGGCAGCGGGAACGACACCATCGATGGCGGCAGCGGGAACGACACCATCGATGGTGAATTTGGCAACGATAAACTCTACGGCGGCCTAGGCGACGACCATATCGAAGGCGGATCAGACGCCGGAAACGATCGACTGTTTGGTGGTGACGGGAACGATCACATCCTAGCAGGTGATGGCAATGACTATGTTGTTGGAGGACTCGGTTTTGACCGAATCGAAAGTGGTAGTGGAATCGATGATGTCGTCGAAGACCAAGACAAAGACGATTACAACATTGGTGGGAATGTACGCTGGCATGACCAAATGAACACCGACGTCGGAAACGCATTTCAGGTCAACTTGCCCAATTCGAACGAACAGTCGCTTCCTGCAATTGCGACTGCGGCAGATGGAAGTTTCATTGTAACTTGGACAAGTTGGTATACAGACGGTAGTGAATCCGGTATTTACGCTCAGCGCTATACATCCTCCGGTCAGCAAAATGGAGGTGCATTCCTCGTCAACTCAACTACGCAAGGTCGCCAAGAGAGACCAGCGATTGCAATATCGCCTTCGGGTAGTTTCTTCGTTATTAGCTCGGAAAGTTTTGGCCAAGACGGAAGCGATTATGGTGTCTTCGCTCAATACTTCACCATTAACTTCATCAATTATAAATTATAGTGAAAAACTTGGATCGGAGTTTCGCGTCAATCAGCATCCAACTGGAAGACAGTTTAACTCGTCAATTGCCATACTAGCCGATAGCAATTTCGTTATCACTTGGCAAAGCGATGGTCAAGATGGAAGCAGCAGTGGCGTTTATGCTCGTCGCTATGGTATCCCCGCCTACCATGGAATTAATAATCCTTTAAGTAACGAGTTTCGGGTCAACGTTAATACGCTGGGTGCGCAAGGTTCACCTTCGGTCTCGGCATTCGCAGAAGGCTTTGAGATCGGTTGGGACAACGGCAGCCAGGTTGGTACGGTTCGCGATATCTATGCAAGACGCTACAACAATTCTGGAGCACCGATGGATGCGATTGAGTTCACCGTCAATTCCAATCTTGAAAACGAACAAAGTCAACCCGCAATCGTGGCGGCTCCTGACGGTGCATTCATCATGACGTGGCAAACAAATGCGAGCGATCAAATCGGATTCGGTATAAAAGCTCAACGTTTCGGTCCAACCGGGGTAAGGATAGGCGGAGAGATTCGCGTGAATAGCACTGATGAAAATGATCAAACGGTGCCGTCAATTGCTCTTTACAAGAGTGGAAACTTTGTTAACGCTTGGCAAAGCCTCGGTCAAGATGGCAGCGGGCAGGGAATCTTTGCCCAGCGTTTCCATAGTTCAGGGCAACCGATTGAGGACGAATTCCAAGTCAATTCGTCCGTCGTAAGCAACCAGTACTTTCCCGCCGTATCAGCCAAAGTCGAAAGCAATTTTATCGTTACATGGATGGACGATGGCAATGCAAAAGATATTTTTGCGAGACAGTTTGACACCGCTCCGCTGACTATCGTTCAATCCACGTTAAGCAACGAGAAACTAAGACACAAAGTTGGCTTTTCGGAATTGACGCCCATCAATGGTGCAAGCAGCGTGAACAATGTCGAAAATTGGTCATTGCAACGTGACGGGACAGATGTTGCCATTACCGGCGCTACTCAAACGAGTCGGAAAGAAGTCCTACTGAATTTTGCAGCCGCGCTAGAACCGGGCGACTACGAACTAATTGCGAAAGGGACTATCACGGATCTTGCGGGGCGACAGCTCGATGGAAACACAGATGGGGAACCCGGCGATGATTACGTCGAACGCTTTACAATCTCCGCCGAACCTGTACCACTCGGTGCAACGAAAATCATTTCAAGCGTTCCAAGTGATGCTGATGTAAAAGAAGGCTTGGCGGTGAATCCGATCGATCAAAGTTACATCGTAGTGTGGCAGGGACCAGCGGCCGTTCCAGGCGAGACGGATATTTACGCACGTCGTTTCGACGCCCAAGGTTCCCCGCTTGGAGTCCAAGTTCGCGTCAATACATCAACCGTTGACGATCAGACTTCACCGACGATCGCGATGGACAGCTCTGGCAACTATGTCATTGTTTGGGATACAAGCGTATCAGGCGTGAATCACTACGTTGCCGCACAGCGTTTTCAAGCGAATGGGACACGCGTCGGTCCCGAGTTTCAACTCCAGATTGCTCCTTCCTTTGTCGTAACACAGCCAACCTTGGCGATGAATTCGACTGGCGCATTTGTCATTTCTTGGCAGCATAAACCAACATCGTCCCCAAGCATTCTTGCTCAGGAGATTTACACACAACAATTTGCTGCGAACGGGACAGTGATGGGTTCGCCGATTCGCGTCGATAATCCTTCTTTCGCATATCCCCATTCGAATCCGGATGTCGCGATCGACGCTGCGGGAAACGTCATCGTCACTTGGGAAGAGCCTCGCGAACCCAATTCTTTTAGGCCAAATCAATATGTGAAAGCGCGACGGATTTCGGCACTGGGCGTTCCTGGAAATGAACTTTCTGTCGACAACACTTTTCCTTTAATCTATCTCTATCAATCGAAACCGCGTATCGCCATGAATCCAGCAGGCGATACGGTGATTACATGGCAAAACAATGGGTCCATCGTCGCAAGGCGGTTTGATGGACAGCTCAGTGCGATTGGTTTCTCGTTCGAATTGACCTATCCGGACAACTCGACGTTTCCGGGAATATGGCGAGAAGTTCCCGACGTTGCGATCGATAACGATGGCAATTTCGTCGTTATTTGTTCGAACGGTAGCGATCAGCCGCTGCAAAGTGATGGATATTCGGCTCGCTGGTTTGACAAATGGGGAAATCTGTAGGATAGCAAGAGCTTGATCGTCGGTTATTCACAAGAGATGGTGAGAAGTGGCGATGGGAATGTCCTCCAAGCGGCCGCTTGGGCACTTCGGCTTCCTGATGGACGATTCTTGTCGCAAAAGAATCCGCAATTTGGACCGGACGAGACTGATCCGCTAGCGACTAAAGAGCAGTTTGAAGGTATTGATAAGTTTAAGCAGCTATACAACGCAACGACGCAACAATGGGAAGTTACACTGCCGTTGAACTTTACCTTAGCGCCGGGTAACTATCGACTGATCGCTCGCGAAAGCCAGCAAGACGCTGCGGGACGTCGGCTGAGTTTGGCAAACGCACGAGAATTTCCACTTTTGGTCAATCGCACGATCGATCTCGCAACACTGACCGCAACCGAGGGTTTGATCATCGTCGGCGCTGAAGCAGGAGATCGACGTGGTTGGTCGGTTAGCGATGCCGGCGACGTGAACGGTGACGGTTTCGACGACGTGATTATTGGGGCTTTGGGAGCGGACGCGTTGGGCAATGGTAAAGCAGACGCTGGCGAAAATTACGTCGTCTTCGGCGGTGCCTCGATGCCTGCGACGATTGATCTCGCGAACTTGGGGTCCGCTGGTTTCAAGATCCTCGGTGCCGATCCGAACGACAATAGTGGTGTTTCGGTAAGCAGCGCGGGCGGTGTGAATGGCGATGGCTTCGACGACATCTTGATCGGAGCGAGACGGGCTGACGCATTCAATAATACCAAAGCCGAGGCCGGTGAAAGTTACGTGATCTTCGGTAGTGCGTCGCCGCTAACGAAAATCGATCTAGAAACGCTTGGCAATGCCGGAATGACGATCCTTGCCGCGGCTGCCGAGGATAATAGCGGATTCTCGGTGAGTTCCGCCGGGGACGTAAACGGGGAGGGATACAACGACATGCTCATCGGAGCGATGAAGGCCAACTCGTACGCCGGCAAAAGCTACGTGATCTTCGGCGGGGACTTTACTACGTCGATACGAACAACGGTGCTCGCGAATGCAAATACAGGCTTGTCAGCTAACGATCTTTTCTACCTTGGCCATGCGATGGGGGATGTCAATGTAGGAAATCTTGGTACGTCGAAAATTATTAGTTCGGACTCGACCGATGCAACGGCCGTGCGTCAGAATCTATCGTTGGGTGCCAATTCTGCGAACGTCACCAATATCTATGACGTCAATAAGGATGGAAGCGTCAACTTGCTTGATATGTCTCTCGTTAGACAAAACGCGATTCAAAGAATTCTCGGCATATTTACGGCGCAGGCGAGTTTGTATATTTCTGCGACGATCGGGCCAAATGGGATGAGCGTACCATTCCTGGGTGGCCTGACTGTTTCGTCGCGTTCACGTCGAATATCGTATAACGCATTCATCCCGTCCGAACTGTCATCATCAGCGAACAGCGGGATTGAGAGCCGGCCAGTAGCGGCTATTGAACGTCTGACGGTCGAATTGGCGATCGATGATGAATCGTTGCTCGACGAACCAGAATCGCCGCTTGACGAATCAGAATCGACGTCCGATGACGCGGAAGAGTTTTCTGACAATTTGGCATCAGACTTCGATGGATTTTTTGCCTTGTTTGGGAAAGGCCTGCAAAAATGAGCGACTTCGCGAGTAGCGTATCGCACTAAAACTCAGACGAAGGCTTGGAACTGCTTTTTTGGTTGAACGTAGGTTAGATCGTCTTGGGCCATCCACTGTGAAAAAGCCGCCGTCGCAATAGACTTCGATCAACCATCAATGCATTGTGGTAACTGATTCTTCATCGGCAAGTTGCCGGGTTTTTATATTCGATTGTGTATATGTTAATTCGACTGTCCCAAGTTGTGAGCCGTACGCAGCTAGCCCAAGTTTATCGAGCAGGATTCGTTGATGGTCTGATGGCCGCGTGACGCAGTTATTACATAAAAATGTGGATGGAGGAGACTTCTTGCTGATCGCTTCTCTGACATGCGTCCGGCTTAACGAATAGCGAAACTGAGTGGATTACTTTCGTTTCCCGTCTAGCCGAAGGCGTTAGTGTAGTTGCCGAGATTCGCTTACGCCTTCCGATCGCTACCCACCACGTCGACTTGCATGGTCGCGCGTTAGTGTAGTTGCCGAGATTCGCTTACGCCTTCGGCTAGACGGGAAACGAGATAGTGGGAGTGATTTAATGGTTGGCTCGGCTCCACACGATTTCCCACGCAGCAGCTTCATCATTCTCCAAATCGCCGTCGTTCGAGGTGACGGCGATGATCATGTTCTTTTCGGGAATGAACACAACCAATGCGTACCACAAAGTGTTCCACCCGTTGTGCCAGTACAAGGCGTATGGCTTTTTGGCGGTAGGCGCTATCTTGACCCATCCGAATGCATATTGGTCGAGCTCAGGTGTATGCAACAACTGATATGTTTCAGCGGATAGCAGCTTGCCATCGCCGTGCTCACCGATCAGGTGCTCGTTGGCAAACGTGCAGAGATCGCTCAGGCTCATGTGAATCGTGGCGGCAGGGCCCATGATGGGACTATTGTCTATCTCGTCGATCATCGGGACTTTCCTCCCCATCGCCTTACGGTGACCTCGTGGTTGTTCGAGCGTAGCATCCGTGCTCTTTGGTGGGCCGAACCCCGCACCGGTGAGTTTAAGCGGTTCGAAGACTTCTCGTTTCACTAGATCTTCCCAGGTCGATCCGGTGACCGTTTCAGCCATCGCGCCGGCAATGGTGTAACCGACATTCGACAAAACAGACTTCTCGCCGGGCGGATTGACTGGCTTTTCAGCGATTACATCCAGCACCGCGTTTCGACGCGCGACGGTCCGTTCGCGGCCCAGTGGCAGCCGTTTGGTCCACAAATTCCTTGGGAAGTTCGTGGGAGCTCCCGCTGTGTCGGTCAGCAGTTGTTCGAGCGTGACCTGTTTCCATTCTTCGTGAATGGATGAGTCTGAGAAGATATCGTCGACGGTGTCAGGCCAACGAATTTCTTGTCTTTGCGCTGATCGGTGATCAATTTTGCGAGCGAGTCACCTGCTGGGCCGCTGCTTCGAGGTGGTCCATCATATTTGGAAACGGGGAGCTCAACGTCCAGGACAATCAACGGGAATATCACGAGACACGAAACAATCGCGACGACGATCATCCATCGCCTAAGCGTCCTTGAGCTTTCCTCGCTCTTCGCTTGTCGCATCGCAATGTATTCTACCGTCGATTCATCGCCGAGACTGGCAAGCAGTGTGAGCAATTCCTGGCGTCGCGGCTCAAGACTGACACGAACGCAACGTTTGTTCAGCCAATAAACAAAACCATACACCATCGCCAGAACGAAGACGAGTCCAACGAAAAAGCCGAGTGCCTCCAACCAACCTTGAGACCGTAACGACCATGAAACCTGGGCAAAGAATGCCAGGATTGGGATCATAGGCGTCAGCAGATACCACCAGAAGATATTGTCCAGCAACCAGATCTGATCTTCCTGCTCGGTCAACGAACGCTGCACACAATCACGGAGCGAATCTTCCGTCTTGCTAGGCTCCTGCTTGTGGCGCATTCGATACACCAGCATGAACCCAGCAATCCAAACAAGCGCCGGCACGACCAGCCACCACGTCCAAGGCAACGATTTAGTGATCCCCATATAGAACCAATAGGGCAGCAACATCAGTGCGACGACTACTTCACGGAAATCTCTATGGAAAATTGTCGTTCGGAAAGCTCGTTGAGAACGCTGAACTTCCTTTTGCAATAACTCGGTATCGATCGTGATGCGAGTCTGAGTCGAATGCTTTTGCCAAGCCTGTTGATATTGGTCAGGGCCATCATCAGGGCGATTGTCAGGTTCCATGGAGTCCTCCTTTCATCAGTTCGCTCAGAGTTTTTTTCGCCCGATTCAGCTTCACGCCCACGTTGCTTTCCGAGATGCCCAAGACTTCGGCCATCTCCCGATAACTCAATTCGTCTAGGTACAGCAGCACTAAAGCCGTATCGGCCTTCGGCAATTGCTGAATCGCATGGTAGAGCTGCTCGACGGTATCTCTATGATGAGCTTGCTCGGTACTATCGACATCAGTACAAGCTATCGCATGCACCTCCAGCAACGGTTGTTGCCTTGATCGGCGGGGCTTATCCTTTCGGTGCCAATTCATGGCGGTCTGCAATGCGACGCGATAGAACCATGTCGACGCATTCGACCTCCCCTCAAATGTTGGCAAAGACTTCCAAGCCTGAAGCAGGATCTCCTGAGCGAGGTCCTGACATTCATCGCTAGTTAGAGTATAGGCGCGCGCCACCTTCATCACTGACGAGCCATTCTTGCCAAGCCAGTTTATGAAAAGTGCTTCTTTTTCTTCATCACGCAATGCAAATCCTCAGTCAAAAACCTCAATCAAAACCTCATCTCGATAGTATTGGTAACTCGAAAATGCGTTTCCTTACAAAGAGAAAAACAATAGGCTTCGTTCAACCTTCAATGTTTTGTGATAACTGATTGTTCGTCGGCTCACTATGGCAGCAAATCGCGTAACTTGGGATAGTCCAATTGATTGGACAAAATCGCATAGCATAAAAGGTCGATAGAGAAGAACTTCGCCAGATTTTGCAGCTCCCGTTCCATCCACGCTTTGCGATGATCGTAATTTTTTCCGGTAAGCGGATCATCGCACATTAAGAAGCAACACCGCACAGTCCGATTCATCCCATAGACAATCGCCACTTCTTCAGCAGCGAAAACTTCCACCCGAGCTAACCGAGCCATGATCTACCTCCAGAACCGGGACATGATCAATTCAATTTAGCGGATGGCAACTTGCCCAGGAGTGGTTGGCGGAGAATTCCGTGCTGCGATTCGACCTGATCGTATCGTGCCCTCTCCGAACGGGTACGAAATTGAACTGGCCTGCTATACGGAGGCAAAGAGCATCCTGCCCTCGTATAGCGACCGGCGCAAAGTGCCGCGCGAGCTCTTGGATTCGATGGGGACCGCATGGATTCCGGTTTTATTCACCATTCCGCATTCGGCACCGAGCACGATGATCGGATCGGAAAACTACTCGCAAAACTGGAAATTGAAGATCCATGCATTGGCTGCGAACCACGGTTATCGAGCCGAATTCGACGTCCCCATTTATCTGACGGACGAAAGCGATGGGCAGGTCCACGTTCAACCAAGCGACAATGAGTTTGTCGCGACAGCCGATCCTTATACTCGGCTTCGCGCGAGCGGCATCGGTGTGGATGAATCGCCGACTGGTCGCGCTTTTACATTTCCCGCGGGACGTCATCTGGGATTCGCAACGGCCATGCTTGTCGTGCAGGCGTGCTTTGTAGTCGCAATTGGCGTGGCGCTGTTTTATCTATGGAAGCCCGGCTTGATTCCCATCACCTTGATGCTGTCGTTTTTCCTACTCTGGGCGATCGTCGATGTATTTTTCTATCGCAGTCAAGTGTTGATTGAGCGAGATCGGCTCACAGTCCGATCCGGCTGGCTGATTCTGGTACGAATGCGAGTCGTAGAATTGAAAGACATCGAAGATTGGATATTAGTAAGTGCTGGATCATGGGGCAGCACCACGGCTTTCAATCTGAGCGTTCGATTGAAATCAAAGGCCACTGTCACATTGGCAAAGCGGATCTTGACAGAAGCCCTCGCCAAGGAGCTTAAAAGCGCCATCAAGCAGAGTCGCTGAACCACATTCGGCTGCCTGGATCGCCTCAAAACTAACCTTTGACCAGTTGAAACCAACATTCCAAACGCTCTGTCCCTCCCCTGTGTCCCCCGACAGGCCCAACAGGGGAATTCTATGTCGCGAGACACATGAGAGATTCGATAGGGTGCACAGCATTACCATTCTGCGGGTAGGAATGAAAAGTAGTGGGAAAGCGATGAGCGATGAGACGCAAGCGTGTTTCGGGAGTCATGTTCAGCATGGTGAACGCAAGCGTTGCGTACTTCACGAACAAAATCCGCCGCTAGGTGGACTTCTGTCGGAATGCCGCGACGACCCGTCAGTGATTCCATTAAAGGTTTCATCATTGGCTGGGTATTTCGGATTGAAGCCCAATATTCGCGCACACCAGCCTCATATTCTGCGTAGAGTCGAATCAGATACGTGTTCTCAAGACGTTCTGCAGCATTGACTAAGTCACGCTGGCGAAGGTCGTGAGGAAGCTGGCCAAGATCAACCCATTCAACATCTCGCATTCGTCTGGCGGCCACATTCATTGCGTAGTACTCACGTTCAACCGCCTTGATTCGGGCATGCCATTGGAATCGGCTAGGCATGTGCAGCCATCTCCTTCAGGACGTCGTTTAAGACTTCCTCGGAGAGCGGTTTCGACCGAGCCTCGCGAATCGTATTAACTTGTTCGTCGTTATCAAACAGATAGTGGACGTTCCACCGGTCGTTGTAGAAGTATAGACTCGCGATATCGTCATATTGAGGCAGAAGATAGAGATCGACTAGGCCGCTGGCACCCTGAGGCGTTCTAGATACTGGCTGTAATACGACCTTGCACAAATCTTTTTGCATTATTAATGCAGGCAACTTATGCTTGCCGATGTATGAATCGTCGAGCTCATATGGAATTTGCCGTGTGGACCAACCTAGGTCAAAAGTGTATTTCTCTACTTCGTCGACCAAGGCATGAATACTTTCAATCCATTCAGACCTCGCCTTCATCCGCCTAAGAACTTCCTCTTCCAACTCTCCTTGTATCTCTCTAGGAACGTCGCGAGTTCCACTCCAATTCATCGCATTGTTGCTGACGTCGACTCCCACGATGAATTGTTCAGGGCCGGCAGTATGCTCATGTTGAGGAACGAACGTTATTTTCAAGACTTGCGGTTTGTCGTGTTGCTGAAAGACGCCGACCTGAAATCTCTGACCCAATTTTGATTCAAATGCCATTGGTTGATCCTGGTTTCTTAGGTTTTGGTTTACGTCCATTCTAACGTCTGTGATCAAGAAGGCGAAGCGTGGGAGTATTCAAAGGGGTCAGGCCTCTTTGTTTGGTTTCGGGATCGGGAATCGAACTCGTTTACGTCCACGTGGACGCATTGTCGATTCTAGGTTGAGTCTTCTGGCGATAGATTCTACCCAATTGTCGTCGCCAAGGGGTCTGCCTCGTTGAGCCGACAATTGAACCGCTGCGAGTTCTTTTTTCGATAGCGGTTCGTTTACTCGCTTT
>JAWXCK010000227.1:0-28762 GCA_034408855.1 Pirellulaceae bacterium | reverse complement strand
GATGAGAGACGAGGAGATTAGGCGGGACGCTGAGGAATTGAGATGGGACGAGGAACCGGTGGCTAGCGCCATGCCGCTCAGTTTGGTCGACGGTGATCGAGACGAACGAGTCGAGGATGAAGTCTTTTGGGTTTGTTTCGAGGTTGGCCGCCTGAAGGCGGAACTACTAACGAATTTGCCAATCATGGTGCGGCCCCGCTTTCGTCTAGATTGCTTACGTTGTCTTGCGAGTGCTTTAGCGTCAAGCTGTCCGATAAGGATAAAGTCGTGTCGTAGATGAAAGCTCCGGTGCTTGGGTTGACGCCGATGATTTCTCCTAGTGCAATCTGATCCACGGCTGATGTGAGTACTCCGCCTAACCTGAACTTAGATGGATTCACTCCGGCAGTCAGATCGATTCGAGGATGATACGGATCGGGACAATGACAATTTAAAGTCACCGGAAAATACAGAGGGGCACTCGGTGACGTTGTGATAACTGGAGCGATCGGCCACCTTACGTTCGATGGTGAGAACATAGGTGCTCGCGTAAAACTTCCGCCGCTTGGAAGTTGATAATCTTGCGTCCAATAAAACCGAATTCCGAACCGACCATCCGAGCCGGCCGAAACTACCATCGGTCGCAATCCGTCGCCTGGACGAAATGGATAGATGCCTGTACCAGTTGTAGGAAGATCATTTGCGGGATCAAAACCGTCGTCGGCAAACGTTGGATCGTACGGATCGGTCGCAGAAGCACCGATCAATGGATCGGGGTTCATTGGCGATATGCTATTTACTCCTGCTGGCCAGCGTAGCCAACGAATCGGCTTGCCCCACGCATCGACAAACTCCTGCAAGCCGTCACCGTCAGTATCGGCAATCTCGGAAGCGCCAAACGATTCCATCGCTGAAACGCCGCCGATAAACGTACCTTCCACAATCATGAAGAGCAGCTCTTCGTTGAGGTACTCGTTTTTTGTAAAATGCAAACTAGAGTTGATACGACTGATGATCCGAAGAAATTCGGCTGGTGGTTGGACTTGCATTAAGACAGGGAATCCACCGACGACGAAGCCGGTCGAGACGTGAACCGGTGGATTTGCATTCAAGGCACCTGTGGGCAACACACCGACACAGAGGTCACCGATACGATCCGGCATCTCCATCCGCATCATGTCGCGAATAGCTGCGATTCGAACCCGCTCGCGAAGGAGTCCCATCGGTGGGACCCGAGGGGATGAGAATGGTGATCCTCGGCCAGGAACAACTGGCCAATTGGAATCGCCAGCCCGCTCGTATAGCGGTCGCTTTTTCGGATTCTCGACGGGGAAATTCTGGACGAGAACGAAGGCTCCGGATGGACCTGGCGGTGGGACGTAGGTGATCGACTTGGTCAAATATTCATCGAATCGCTCGTTGAGAATGGCATCGATCTTGGTGATAGTGCCACGTGTTTTGGCGGCGAGGGTGTCTTGTTGAGCGCCGCGAAGGGCACCGACGACTATGCCGGCTAAGATACCGAGGATGACGATAACGACCATCAGTTCGATGAGCGTGAAAGCCCGTCGGGATGACGGAATCGTTTCAGTAAGTGAGCGGCACGGCGCTAGCCGCCGGTGTTTGCGAGTGGATTCTGAAACTGAAGAACCAGTGGCTAGCGCCAGACCGCTCAGATTGGACGATGGTAATTGTGATTTGCGTTTTGTTCGCGGAGCGAATAACGACCAATTTTTATTCATAGTAAATTCTCCTCGCTCACTTCGCTACGGAGCCGTCAAGGATGTCATCAAGGTTCGGCCTTCGGTACAACTTGCGGCGTTGTCAGCAATGCCGCGCGAACGCTCGTAGGTTGGTTGTCCCTTGAGGTTAATGGGCAACAACAATCGATTCACAACGACATCCAGACTACTCGGTGCCGATCCAGGTATGTACGAATCACCGCTTGGCATCGTCCAATAGGCTGCTAGTCGATCGGGGAGCCCAGAACGCGGGGAAATTGCCAATTCTTGCGCCATGAATCCACCGTAGATGTCATCAAGTCCTGGTCCGATGACTTGAAATTTCTTGTCTTCAAGAAACAAATTCGAACGAAACCATGCAAGGAACTCGGCTGCCGTCATGGGGCTTGCGACGCGGACAGGCACCGGGGTTCTTGCGATATTCGAAACGAGCGGTCGGATTGCACCAAAATTTTCTCCCGGTGGCGCCAAGCTACCGATGGTCGGCGTTCGTTGATAAAAATTTGCGTACAATTTGGTGCCACCTTTTAGGAAAACATACGTTCTCGAATCGAAATAAACGAACGGAGCAGAGCGTGCCAAATCAGGGCGCCCCAAATAGACAGGTAGAAGGTCGTTTTTTGCGGCATTGCCTAAGTATTCTTTTTCGTCATTGCTAATATTCACAGTCGTTCCACCGGATTGAACTTGCTCGAGCGTCAAGCGATTCGTTTTGAACTCGAACATCGAATTGCTGCGAGACACGTTGTATTGAAAGGGGGGTTGACCGGCAATTAAACCAATCAAAAACGGTCCGCCATCTCCGGTAAACGGCTTCTGCGGATTTGAACTGAAGCCGCCAAGAAAGAAGACTAGTGCTTCAGCCGGATCCATCACTTTGAGGTCGGCTGCCGTGTATGTAGGCGTAACCACCGTTTCGTCGAAGTCGTTGCGGATTCCAGCGACAAAGCCTGACGTCGCGTTCCACGGATTTCCGCTCCACCCTTGACCGGCAAGCTTCGCTGGATCTGGATCGAGCAGGTCCAATTCTGATTGCAGAATTTGCGGGAAGGCTTTTCGAAGATGGCGTTCCATGATCTGCCAACTGCTGCCGTCGGGCGGATAGTCGCCGTACTTGTTGTGATATTTTTCGACCGCTTCGGCAAGCGTGTCGACTTCGAGTTTATAAGTTCCTTCTGAAGCCGCATTTACAGCCCGCATGACAGTTGGGACTAGCAAACCGACTAGGACGCCGATGATCGTGATTACCACCAGGATTTCGACGAGCGTGAAGCCGGCAGGGATTAAGAACCGGCGGCTAGCGCCGGGCCGCTCACAAAGGGAAGGCAGTTCAGGGGACATGGTACAACCTCCGTGGAGTCTTTGGCTTTGGGTTTGTTGGTAAAAAGTTCGTTGCATGGTTAGCCTGCCTTACTTAAGGACGTAATCATTTCGATCATGGGAAGGAAGAGAGCGATGACGATAAAGCCGACCGCGACGCCGAGGAAAACGATCAACAATGGCTCGATCAGTTTTGTGAGTCCTTCGGTCATGACTTTGACTTCTTCGTCGTAGTTATCAGCCACCTTATACAACATCGTGTCTAGCTCGCCGGTCTCTTCGCCGACGTCGACCATATTGACGACCAAGTCATCGATGACGCGAGTTCGAGCTTTCATGAACCACATCGCAAGACAAATAGCGGCGCCAACACCCATGACTTTGAGAGCCATATCTTGCATCGCCATATTCGTTCCGCCGGTCGGTAGCCCTTCACCTACTTTGCCGCCCGCGCTGACACCTTTACCGGAGGTCATGGCGACCGATAGGATCATGACGCCGGGAAAGGATCCCATCAAAACCCAAAAGAAGGCGGCCATCGGGTGCATCCCGAGCGTCGAGTTGTCCTTCATCGGTTTCGAAATCACTTCGCCTTCGCGGATGGCTTCGATAACTTTGTTGAAGATCTTTTCGAACATCGCGTTGTTAGCGGTCTCGCGCGTAATGTTCAGCCCTTCTAAAATCGGAACACCGCTGGTGACGAGCGTTCCAAGAGTACGCGTGGTTCGAGCAAGAATATTCTTTTCGAGCAAGCCACCGAAGACGGGGACTTTGATAATGAACTGATCGAATCCCATCCGTCCGTGATTGAATTTTTTGGCGAGCTTAATGATCAACCAATAGGTCACGGGGATCAAAATCAGCAAGAACCAATACTTCGTGACGTATTCGCTCATCGCGACCAACAATTGCGTCACGGCCGGGAGCTTGATTTCCATTTCGGCAAAGAGCTTTTGGAACGTCGGGACGATGAACGCCATAATACCGGCCAGGATCAAGCAAGCGACAATCACGACGACGATCGGATAGATCATAGCCCCTTTGACTTTGCGCTTTAACGATTCCGATGATTCTAAGAATTCCGAAAGGCGTTTGAGAATGGTTTCGAGGGCACCGCCCGCCTCGCCAGCTTTTACCATGTTGACGTACAATCGGCTGAAGACCTTGGGGCATTTCGCCAAGCCTTCGGAGAGCGTCGATCCGGTTTCGATTTCATCGCAAACATCCATCAACGAGTTCTTAAGTCTGCCAGGCTTGGAATTGTTTTCCAAAATCTTCAAGCTTCGCAAGATCGGCAAGCCGGCGTCTTGAAGGATCGATAACTGGCGAGTGAACGTCGAGATATGAGCGCTCTTAGCACCGCCGATGGCGAACGATCGCTTTTTCTTGCCGCCTGCTTTCTTGGAAACGGCGCTCTTTTTCAGCGAGATCTTGGTTACGAAGTAACCCATTTGGCGAATCGTAGTCTGTGCTTCTTCTTCGCTGGGTGCCTCGATCACGTCCTTGATCTCTTGACCGGTTCGGTCCATCGCTTCGAATTGATACATCGGCATGATCGACGTGTCCTATACTAAAAGGCTTGGTGTGTGTTTTGGTTTATGAGCAATTTGTACGTTAGCTATCATGGACGGTCTCTCGGACGATTTCATCAAGGGTCGTAATACCTTGGACCGCAAAGCCAAGGCCATAATCGCGAAGCGGAATCATGCCGTATTTAACGGCAGTAGCTCGCAGTTCGTCGGTAGGCGCATTTCGCAAAATCATGTCGCGCATTTCATCGTTCATGATCATCAATTCGAATAACCCCAAGCGACCTTTGTAGCCAGTGTTGTTGCACGAATCGCAACCTGCTCCACGATAAAACTTTTTGGCCTTCAATTCGTCGACGTTCATCCCGAGTTCAAAAAACAGTTCTTTGGATGGCTCGGTCTCTTCGCGGCACTTGGTACAAATGCGGCGGACTAAGCGTTGAGCTAAAATCGCTTCGACGGTCGCGGTCAGCAAGAACATTGGAATCCCCATGTCCTTCAATCGCGTAATCGTGCTCGGCGCGTCGTTGGTGTGCAACGTGCTAAAAACAAGATGGCCTGTCAGCGATGCTTGAATGGCGATTTCCGCTGTTTCTAGATCGCGGATCTCACCGACGAGAATAATGTCGGGGTCTTGTCGCAAAATTGCTCGCAAGCACGAAGCAAACGTAACGCCGATCGCATGATCGATCGGGATCTGAATAATTCCATCGATATCGTATTCAACTGGGTCTTCGGTTGTGATTATTTTCTCTTCAATATCATTCATTTCGGACAGCGCCGAATAAAGCGTCGTCGTTTTGCCCGATCCCGTCGGGCCCGTCACCAACACGATGCCGTTGGGACGTTCCATGACTTTGCGGAACTCCGTCATCGTGTGCTCGTCCATTCCGACTTTATCGAGCGATAGCGACACCACCGATCGATCGAGGACTCGCATGACCACGCTCTCACCGAACATGGTTGGCAATACGCTGACTCGCAAATCGATCGGATGTCCACCGACCATCAGCTCGATGCGTCCGTCCTGCGGCAGCCGTCGTTCGGCAATGTCGAGATTCGCCATGACTTTGATGCGCGTCGTAATCGCAAAGGCCAAATGCCGTGGCGGAGGCACCATCTCATAGAGCACCCCTTCCGCTTTGATACGAATTCGAAACTCGTCCTCGAACGGCTCCAAATGAATATCCGACGCGTGGTCCTTAATCGCCAGCAACAACACAAGATTCAACAGCTTTCGAACCGGAACGCTATCGGCAAGAGCTTCGGCACCATCCAAATCGAATGGGCCGTCGGCACCGATGGCGCGAGCCGCTTCGGCTAATTCTTCATCGTTCGCCAACGACGCGACCAGTTTTTCGACGCTCTCGCTATCGGACGAATAGTAGCGTTCGATCGTCGCTTTGATCTCGCGTTCGGTGGCAACCCCCATCTCAATGTCGTAGCCCAAGAACGTTCTGAGCTCATCTTGGATCGATAAGTTTTGAGGGTCACAGGTCGCGACGGTCAGTCGGTTACCTTCAAACTTAACAGGAACAACGCGATATAGCTGAGCCATCGATTCGGATAGCTTATCGAGCAACTCCTTGCTGAGCGTGGTTTCGCTCAACTGGATAACTTTCATCCCCTGCTGCTCGGCTAACGCTTGCGTCAATTGCTCGTCGGTAATCAAGGCCATGTCTTCGGCCAACTTACCCAACAAAACGCCCGGCTGCTGATGCTGTTCTTCCAGCAACAACTGAAGTTGGTCGTCAGTGATGAAACCCATATCGACCAAAATTTGACCGATGCGACGCGACGCCATATACGATTATCCTTCGTGATTGAATTCTTCAGTTGCCGATTCATCGCCCATGCCGCGACGGTAATTTACGATTCGCTTGGCCAAGTCATCCGGCCGATGCGACTTCGACAAAATGTCTTCAACAATGACTTTGTCGTCTTTCCATAAGGCGAAAAGAGCGTCGTCCATCAAGTTCATTCCGAACTTGGCTCCCGTTTGGATCGCCGAGTTGATACGGAACGTTTTGTTTTCGCGGATCAAGTTCGCGATACCTGGCGTTACGACTAAAACTTCGTAGGCGGCACAGCGACCTCCGCCTTTCCTGGGCACTAAGGTCTGAGCTACCACGCCGATCAACGTCGAACTCAATTGCGTTCGAACTTGATCTTGGAGGTTCCCAGGAAAGGCATCGATGATTCGGTTGACCGTGCCTTGGGCACTGTTGGTATGGAGCGTTCCGAAAACTATGTGACCTGTTTCAGCAGCGCTGATCGCCGCTTGAATCGTTTCCAAATCTCGCATTTCGCCGACCAAAATACAGTCGGGGTCTTGCCGCAAAGCGCGGCGAATAGCTTCGGCGAAACTCGGAACATCGACTCCGACTTCGCGCTGGTTGATCGTCGATTTTTTATGTTCGTGGTAAAACTCGATCGGATCTTCGATCGTGATAATATGATGGTCGTGCTCTTCGTTGAGGAAGTTGATCAAGCTCGCTAAGGTGGTGCTCTTCCCCGATCCGGTCGGACCGGTAACTAGAACTAAACCTCTGGGTCGCTGAACCATCTTGACCACCGAGTCCGGCAACCCCAACTGTTCGGGCGTCAATTTATCGTTCGGAATCTGCCGCAAGACCATCGAGATGTTGCCGCGCTGCTTAAAAATCGAGACGCGGAATCGAGCTAAGGTGCCAAACGCAAATCCAAAGTCCGAACTGCCGCTCTCTTGAAGCTCGCGCTGGCAACGTTCGGGGGCGATACTCTTCATCAACTGCATCGTGTCGTCGGCCTCTAAAGTCTTGGTCTCGAGCTTCCGCATCCGACCGTGAAGTCGAAAAACCGGAGGCTGACCCACGACGATATGAATGTCGCTGGCTCCCTGCTTAATGGCAGCCGATAGGAGTTTGTCGATCAGAACTGTGGCCATGAAATGCGAACAATCCGTTAAAAGAGGGGTACGGAGTCAGTAAAATGTGAAAAGGAGAATAGTTGGTTCACTACTATCTTATTCACCGTTCCGAAAAACGACGCTGAGATGCCTCAAAATGAACCATATTCGCAAGGTTGTCGGTTCTGCCATTGCGGCTCAAAGATGGGCACTAGGCCGCCGATAGGTGTTCGCATGAACACTGTTTAGCTACCATTCTTACGAGGGTCGACCCGCGAAGTCGACTTTGGATTCAAGGAGAACCGAGCCGGCAAAGCAGGCTCGATGGTCAGCTCGACCGAACGAAGCGGGAGTACTGTTACGATGCTGAGCTAGGCATGCTCTTTCGCGTATTCGGCGATAAGTGTCGCCATCGCCAAACCTTCCTGCTCGGTTTTCTTGGCGGTTCGATAAACTTCGTCGAGCGTGGTGATCCCGTTCATGACTTTTCGAATACCGTCGCAGTAAAGCGTTGTCATACCGAACTTTATGGCTTCTGTACGCAATTCGGCGGCCGAGACGCCTTTGAACATCAAGTCTCGAATCTTGCCGTTGATCAACATAAGTTCGTAGATGCCGATTCGACCTCGATACCCCTTTTTCTGGCAGTAGGGGCACCCTTTGCCTTTGGCAAATTTTCCGTGCTTAGCCATCTCTGGCGGAATCCCAGCCTCTTCCAAAACCGCTTCACTCAGCACCACATTATGCTTGCACCGAGTACAAATTTTTCGGACCAGCCGCTGAGCCAAGACGGCGATCACGCTGCTAGCCACCATGTACGCGGGCACACCCATATCCGTCATTCGAGTCACCGCACTGGGCGCATCGTTCGTATGCAGTGTACTAAAAACTAAGTGTCCAGTCAGAGAAGCCTGGATTCCCATCTGGGCAGTCTCGGTATCACGCATCTCACCCACGAGGATGACGTTGGGGGCCTGGCGCAACATGGCGCGAATAATACGAGCGAAGTCGAGTCCGATATTGTGTCGGACTTCGACTTGGTTGATCCCTGGGAGGTAATATTCGACGGGATCTTCGGCGGTGATGATCTTTCGATCGGGGCGATTAAGGGCGTTTAAGCTAGCATAAAGTGTCGTCGTTTTTCCGGAGCCGGTCGGTCCAGTGACGAGGAGGATGCCGTTGGGTCGCTTGATGAGGTTGGTAAAATTCTTGAAATCGCGATCGGAGAGGCCAAGCTGTTTGACGCCAACCTTGATGTTGTCCTTATCGAGCAGGCGCATGACGCACGACTGACCGTGGTTGGTTGGGATGATACTGACGCGAAGATCGAGCTCCTTTTCGCCGACGGTGATTTTGATTCGACCGTCCTGCGGTCGTCGCCGTTCGGCGATATCCATTTTGGCGAGGATTTTGAGGCGCGACATGATGGCTCCCAGCAACCGTCTGGGGGGGCTGTCGCGTTCGACCAGCGCGCCGTCGATTCGATAGCGAATTCGGACACGGTCTTCGAACGGTTCGACGTGGATATCGGAAGCTCGAAGTTGGACGGCTTCTTGGATCATGTAATGGACAAGGCGGACGACCGGAGCGCTCTCCTCGTCCATTTGGTCGTCTTTACTGAGTTTATCCTCTTCGGTTTCGGTAAAGTCGATTTGGGTATCGGTGAATTCTTGGAGCATCGAGTCAGCCGACTCGCCTTCGGTCTGACCGTAGTAGCGATTGATGGCTTCCTGGATATGCTCTTTGGGAGCGAGAGCCGTGTCGACCTTACGGTTGAGAATAAACCGCAATTTTTCGATGGTTTCGATATCAAACGGGTCAGAAATGAGGACGCGAATCGTATCGTCGGTTTCGGAGACGGGGATGATTTTGTTTTCGCGAGCGACCGATTCGGGGACTAGCTGGATCACTGCGTCTGGAATTCGAAGGCTTGAGAGATCGACGTATTCGAATTTATGGAATTCGGCGAGGGCCCGGGTGACTTCTTCTGGTGTGCAATATTGCAGCTCGACCAGGCAGTCTCCGACCTGCTTCCCTTCCTTCTTGGCCATACCCGCCGCTTCAGACAACTGCTCCAGGCTGATCGTCCCTTTCGAGAGCAACAAGTCGGTGAAATCACGCGTCGGACGGTTCATGCTGGACTTTCGTGGAGCAATCGAAAAGGACAAGAGCTTACCTAGATTATACAGCATCTTCCAGATTACAAGATGCGAAATTCCAGGCGAGATTTTCGAGTTCTCGGCGAAACGCTGTTAAGAAACAAAAAAAGCTCCCGGAAGTGAACGAGTCCCAGGGGGGGCAGAGGACTGCGAGGTACTTTCCGGGAGCCAATTTTTGTATATTCGACGAGCTTCGGAACGTCCTCGATTCGAGATCGTCCGATTGCTCACTGACATCGGGGACAATAGATGGCTTGCGGAGTGCAGGTCAAGCTGAGTTTCGAAAAAAGAGCAGACTTTGATCGCCGAAGGCTAGCATTTTCTATTATGGTTGGCGTAGGCAACTTACCCCTTTGCCCGTTACAATTCGATCTCGAATTTGTATTTATGATTGTTAAGAGCTATGTCCAACTCTATCGTTACCTTGAATTGTCCTACGTGCAAACGTCCATATGCTTTACAGCCGATTCGAAAGTCGATGCCGTTTTGCAGTCATCGATGTCAAATGGCCGACCTGGGACGCTGGATGAACGAAGAAGTTGGACTGCCTTGCGAAGAGTCGGATGATGGACCCGAGGATGAGCAACCGCCAACCGTTCGCGAATGGCGATTTGATTAGAGTCGGCCGAGAAAAGAAAGAGTGTTCGGTAGCGTTTGCGAGGAACACGCCCTTGAGAGGCATGAAGAAAACTGAGCCGACGGCGCACGGAAGAACGCCTTACATGACTGACTCCATGAATAGTTCTACGAATCAAGAATCAAATGCTCCGAAGATGTCATCGACAGATGGAACAGTCGCCGTCCCACGAGCGAGTATCGATTGGTATCGTTCGTTACCTTGGTGGCGACTGCTTTCTCAAAGCGTTTCGATTTCTTGGCGAGCTTCGCATCTTTTACTCGCCGCTATCGCCCTTTGGGTTACTTTTCTAGGCTGGCAGCTCGGTGAAAATTGCTTTCGACCGGATGGGATCGAGACTCTTCCGCTTTCGACTTTCATTCGACAAGTTCGCTTTGAGAGCGGCGTCTTCGGTGGACACCACATCCTTCCATTCTCTACGGGGAGCACTTTTACTCTCGACGCTCGGAGCATGGCTTATATTGCGTTCGGAATCGTTTGGACGATCGGTGTCTGGGCGTTCGCAGGTGGACTTCTAGCTCGACGCAGTCTGATGGAGATGGGAATCCGAACGTCGGTTGGGTGGGGACCAAGCTGCCGCTTGATCTGCAAACGTTGGTTGTCGATGGTTTGGGCGATCGCCATGCCATTGTGCGGTATGCTCGGCCTATTGCTGTTTCCAATAGTTCTGGGGCTGTTAGCCAGACTTGGGGTGGTCGGGCAATTCGTTTCGCTGGTCTTGATGATCCCAACGGTTTTTGTAGCGATCGGAATTGGTTGGTGTACAGCGATTACCGCCTTTGGATTTCCGCTAAGTATTTGTGCGATATCGGCAGAGAAGAACGCCGATGCTTTCGATGGTGTGTCGCGATCGGCTGCTTATGTTTTCCAGAGACCGATGACGATTCTCGTGATCTTGCTGCTCGCTTTAGGACTTGGATGGATTGGCGATTTCATTATCGGAGTTGTGCTGTCGACAGGCGAATCGATTGTCTGGTCGGCTTTTTCGATTGGAGCTGGCAGTAATATTCAAGGGCGCATGAGTGTCGAGGGTTCCCTTCGCCAGTACCTGCTGCATTTTGCTCGAACGATATTGCCAGTCCTCCGATTTTCTTTTTTGTTTTCCTTTTTTTGGAGCGCTTCTGCGGCTGCCTACCTCACGCTTCGCTGGGAAATCGACAACACCGATTTCGATGAACTGGATTTACAGGAACTGGGCGAGCCGATTCCGATTCCAGAAGTCAAATCGGAGATGAGCAATGCGTGAGCTACGCTTCGACTGAGAAGAGCACCGAAGCGGCTTGTCCGTAGGGGGTGAGGCTGGTTTTGATAAAGCAAGGTTTCGTCCAAGCTTTAGGCTGACCATGAATCACTTGAATGGGACAGTCGGCGGAAGCCTGTTGGTGATTGAGAGTGGCAGGCACCAATCGATCGGCGATGCCTGCAAGCGATGCGCAAAGCTCCATGACACCAGCACCGGCACCGGCGTCGCCGACAAATCCTTTGATGGCCATTACGGGCACGTCGCCAACACTTTTGGCGATACCTTGAGCTTCACTGGCGTCCAAATCGATCATCCCTTTGGCGCTAGCGTTGACATGATCTATCTGCTGCGCGTCGATGTTCGCGCGTTCGAGCGATTGAGAGATCGAACGAGCGACCGCGTCGGACGAACCTCCCCACGAACGTTCGGGTCGACCGAAGGTACTCGACCAGCTCAAAAGTCTCGCGATCGGTTTGGCTCCCCGAGCGTCCGCATGCGAACGACGCTCTAATACAATGACACCCGCACCGGATCCAGAAACTGTTCCATCGCGATGTCGATCGAATGGTTTGCAAGCCGCTTCGGGTTTCTCATAGGAAGTCGAGTAGTTCGCTTCATCGCGCTGCAGCAATCGTGTCAGACTTGTCTTGCTTCCGCTCGCTCCAACGAGCATACAATCGGCTTGTCCACGTCGAATGACGTGAGCAGCGTCGATGAGCGACGTTAATCCGGATGTTTCGTCACTGGTTAAAGTATTGTTTGGGCCTCGAGCATCGAGCCAAATACCGACATGGCAAGCTGGCATATTGGGAAGCGACTTGAGCATCCACAGCGGATACATGTGCTCCATCGCATTGGCTCCCCACCGCTGGTGCTTCATCTCGCTTCCATCTCGACAAAGCTGAACAATACTTCGAATGTCTTCGTTTTCGCTGAAGAGCATCTCTGAACCGAAAACCGTTCCGATGCGATCGGGCTGAACGCTTCCTGGCTCGATCCCAGCTTGTCGGCATGCCATGACCGAAGCGGCGAATGCTATCTGAGATTCGATGCACATAACCTTTAACGACTTACGAGGCTGTACATACGATTTTGGCTCGAAATGGTTGATCAAGCCCGACATCCAGCGTCGCCCGTTCACGGCATCCGTCGGCTCGGTAAGCACGACACCACCTTGCTGGTCGAGCAGCGATTTCCAGAACGCTTCTGCCCCGACGCCAATCGGTGAAACGACCCCAAAACCGGTCAAAACGATATCATCTTCAGGACTAGGCATGAATTCAAACTTGAACAACGAGCAAATCTGGGTCGACGATCCGGGTCACTATCATAGTCTTCTTCGTGGAAAAATGAATCGATGCCGATGCGGCCTGCGCTAGGTTGCCAAAACGCGACATGTTCCTTGAATTTTTTACGCATCAAAAACTTTCATTTGATGCGATTTCGCCACATGATAACCGTTCAATTCAAGAAAAACCAGAAGAAATGCGGTTGGCATAGGCATTGCGATCTTCGAAGGCAAGGACCCTTCAGATGCACAAATACAGAACCCTACTTTGCCTATCTTTAAGCCTTGCCGCGATGAACATCGTGTTGCACAGCATGTTCGTGTTCGGCCAAGCTTCCTTCGCTCCATCGACGGAGCCAGGATGGCGAAGAACCAATATCGGATGGGAGCAGGCAGATTCCCTTCCCATTCGTAACTTGGAAGACTCGGAATCCAGTGTACTTGAATTCCCGGCTTTGAGTCTGTCGATCGAAACAGTTCATCATACGCATCGATTGGCATTGCCCATTGCGATTACTGGTTTCATCGCATGTTTTGGTTCGTGGGTTCTCTTGCATTGGCCAACGACTTCTCGCGAAGTATAAAAGTATGATAATTCGACGATCTCAAGAGTCGTAAATGTCAATCATTGTGAGCGGCTCGGCGCTAGCGGCTTGTTGATTTAATCCTTGCGGCTGGCGATTAAATCAACGAGCCGCTAGCCTAGATTATTCATCAGCCGTAACGCGTTAGTTTCCGGTTTCTTAGCAATCCGCGTGAACCGGACGCTAACGCGTTCCGGCTGATTTAGGTGTATAATTGGGAACTAAATTGTCCGTGATTCGTTTCCATATAGAACAGAATGAATGCTACGTTTATGAGCGATGCTAGCCCGCCGGAATCGACATCGACTTGGTCACCTTTGAGCGCCAAGCAGCGACGGGTACTCGGTACCTTGATGGAAAAATCCAAGACGACGCCCGATGCTTACCCGATGACGTTTACGGCTTTAACCACCGGCTGCAACCAAAAAAGCAACCGTGCTCCGATCACGAATTTCACAACCGAGATCGTAGAAAAGACGGTCGACGAACTGAGAGCTCTCGGGGCTGCCACGCTGGTCCAAGGAAACGGGCGAGTCGAAAAAGTTCGACACTATGCTTATCAATGGCTTGGGTTGAGCAAGGTCGAAGCGGCGGTAATGACCGAGCTGCTTTTACGTGGCGAGCAAACGGTCGGCGAACTTCGAACACGGGCTTCGCGATTGGAACCGATCGCCGACATCGGTGAATTGCAAAAGCTTTTGGAAGCCCTCGAGTCGCGAAACCTGGTTGTCATGCTGACGCCTTCTGGTCGCGGCCAAATGGTTTCCCACAACATCTATCCCGAATGGGAACTCGAGCAGCTTCAAAAGACCATTGCCGCCGGTGGTTTCGCGGTCGACGAACAAGATGATGATGATGAGCAACCTACCGCTACGAGTTCGATGGCGGCAAGAACTCCAGCTCCATCCTTTCGACAGACCAGCGAAATGGGATCGGTGACTCAATCTGAATTCGATGAATTGCGTTCCGAGCTCTCACGATTGTCGGCTCGAGTCGAGCACCTCGAACGTGAACTCGGGGTTACGACGTAAAATATACGAACAAGTCATTCCATTTTAATTTTCGAGATCAGCATGCGAATACTAACATCGCTCTTTGTCCTCTGTCTTTCAGTCTCGGCGATCGCGGCTGATAAGCCTAACTTTGTGTGGTTGATCTCCGAAGACAATTCCATTCACTATTTGAAGCATTATTTCCCGACAGGAGCAGAGACACCACGGATCGTCGAGCTAGCCTCGCACGGTCTGACATTTCAACATGCTTTTTCGAACGCCCCAGTCTGTTCGGTAGCTCGGTCGACTTTGATCACCGGTTGCTATGCACCGCGGATCGGTACGCAATATCATCGTCGCGCCGTTAGCGTTCCGATGCCGGCCGGGCTCAAGATGTTTCCAGCCTCTCTTCGCGATGCTGGCTACTACACCAGCAACAATCAGAAGAAGGACTACAACGCTGACGAGACGCCGGGTAATTGGGACGCATCGTCCGGTTCAGCATCGTGGCGCAATCGAGGCGAGCACCAACCGTTCTTTTACATGCAAAGTTTTACAACGACTCACGAAAGTTCGCTGCATTTCGATCCATCGGTCATGCAGACTGAAAAGACTAAGACGGACCCGCAATCGGTCAAGCTGGCTCCGTATCATCCCGATACGCCGACTTTTCGCTATACCTTGGCTCGCTATCACGATCGCATCCAACAAGTCGACCAGCAAATTGGAGAGGTTGTTGATCAATTAAAGGCCGATGGCCTACTTGAGAATACTTTTATTTTTTACTTCGGTGATCATGGCGGCGTGCTTCCGCGCGGCAAAGGATACGCCTACGAAAGCGGTCTGCATGTACCGCTGGTCATTCGCATTCCGGAGAAGTATCGATCGCTTTCGGCATGGGAACTTGGCTCTCGCGTCGATGGTTTTGTCAGCTTTATCGATTTCGGCCCAACGCTTCTCAATCTAGCAGGTGTTTCGGTACCGACCGATTTAGTCGACGGGCGCCCATTTTTGGGAGCCAATGTTTTGGCAGCAGCGATCGACCAGCAAAACAGTGCGTTTGGTTATGCCGATCGCTTTGATGAAAAGTACGACTTAGTACGAACACTTCGCGTTGGCAAATTCGAATACGTCCGCAATTATCAACCATTTAATTACGATGGACTTCATAATAACTATCGCTACATCATGCCCGCGTATCAAGACTGGCTTGCTCAGTTCAAAGCTGGAAAGCTCAACGAAACGCAGAGTGCTTTTTTTCAAGCTCGTACTGCCGAAGCTTTATATGATGTCGAAGCCGATCCTCATGAAGTCAACAACCTCGCGTCGAATCCAAAGTATGCCGACACATTGAAATCGCTCCGCCAGCAGCTTCAGCAGCGAGTGAAGTCGATGCCCGATCTGAGTTTTTACCCAGAGAGCTACCTCGCCGAAACCGCCTTCAAAAACCCGGTTGCGTTGGGCAAGCAGCAGCAAGCCAGCATTGGCGCATTGATCGACATTGCGGATTTAAGTCTGCTGCCATGGGAAAAGGCGGCGGCTGGCGTTCGCGCAGCCCTCGAATCGAACGATCCTTGGCAACGCTATTGGGGGCTAATTGTATGCAGCAGTTTCGGGAAGCAGTCGACAGCGATGAGCGACGTTGCGACGAAGCTGGCATCGAATGACTCGAATTTGTTGGTGCGCGTTCGAGCTGCGGAGTTTTTAGGGTTGTCTGGTATCGCCGACCCGCAATCGAATATTTTGCAATGCCTATCCCAAAGTCGTTCGGGGATTGAACTCGGATTGATGCTCAATTCGGTCGTGCTTCTGCGCGACGGCCAACCGGGCTATGCTTTCGAAATCGACGTCGATTCGCTTTCACCCGAAGCGATCAAAGAAGAGAGTGTTCAACGTCGGCTCGAATATCTAACCGGCAATTCGACCGCAAAGAACAACAAAAAGAGAAAAGGGAAATGAAATAAGAATTGTGGACTACGTCGAACTATGTCGAACGTATCTGTATAATCAGGATTGCGGCGGAGAACGAAACGAGCATGACAAGCCAAACTGCGTCCAGAAAGTGCCAGTAGAGCGCACAGAATTGTAACCCCCAATGTCGCTCGTGATCGTACTGGTGCTTGATCGCCTTGACGACGACTGCAATCATTCCTACAAAACCTCCGACGACGTGCAGGGCATGTATAAGGGCGAGTAGAAAAGTAAACGGATAAAGGCTGGAACTGAGCGACGAATCCATGAGGGCTCGCGATCTCAAAATGTTCATTCCTTGGCTCTGCACGACGAAGAATCCCAACGCGAGTCCTCCGGCAAGCAAGCTTAGTCTAAGAACTTTCGCCGATTGATCACGACGAGCGGCGTGAACCGCGAAATGCAGAGCGAGCGAAATCCCAATCAAGAGAAGCGTGCTGAAGATAAAGCTACTCGGTAACGCGTAGCCTTGAGCATCGGCACTCAAGCTGCTTGTACGACGAACCACGTAGACTAAGAAAAGAATCATGCTCGATAGAAAAAACGCGGCTAGCGAAGCGAGAAGCAGCAAGGCTCCTTGTCGCGACCGTCGATCTGCTTCAACTAAAAGCATAAACTGGGTGTCCTAGCGTAACTATTCGTTCAGCGACTTCATCCGCCGCACTCCGAACTGTGTCGGCAATAGTGTCCAATTGTTCATGCAATTGGAGGAACAGAGCCCCGCTAACATTCCAACGAGCATGTGACATCATTTTACTTTCAAGTGGAAGATGTACTGGACGTTATGCAACAGTAGGCAACGAAGCACCATTTTCCAAGTGGTAGGTTCTTCTTTCCTTGGATGGGATTTTAAAGTATAGTTAACTGCTCCGAAGGTCGCTTTACACGCCAGTGTATTGAAACGGCGATAGATGACACGGCGTTTACTTGAGACTCACATTTCGTTCGCGGAGCGAACGAAGACAATAGTCTCTCCCTCCCTGAATCCTACCTGCTTTCCTTAAGGGAAAAGATCATGCTATCGATCCTCAGCGGTTCAGACAGTTCGCGGTCCTATTGCGACGCCCGCTCACGGCGAAGCTTTTTAAAGCTTGGGGGTCTTACTTTCGGAACCACCTCGCTAGGCCTAGCCGACCTCTATCGTGCCGAAGCTGCCCAAGGGAAAGGGAGCTCGCATAAGGCGGTCATCCAAATTTTCTTGGGAGGCGGTCCGCCTCATCAAGATATGTGGGAAATCAAAACGGAAGCACCGTCCGAAATTCGCGGTGAGTTTCATCCGATTCCGACGAACGTACCTGGCATCCAAATCTGCGAAGTCTTTCCTAAGCTGGCTGGAATGATGGATAAGTCGGTGGTCATTCGTTCGATTATCGGCTGCAAGGATCGGCATGACTCATTCCAATGTATGTCGGGTTGGTTACAAGAAGACTTACGATCCATTGGCGGTCGTCCTTCGATCGGTGCCTCGGTTACCAAACTTCGCGGACAAGTCGATCCGTCGGTTCCTGCTTTCGTTGGTCTGGCTGAAAAATCGTCGCATGTGCAGTGGTCTGACTGCGGTGGTCCCGGTTTTCTAGGGGCGTCGTATTCGGCGTTCCGTCCCGACGGACCTGGGCTCGACAATATGAAGCTCAATGGGTTGACGCTCGAACGGCTTCAGGACCGAAAGCAACTCTTAATCAGCCTCGACCGACTGCGACGCGATATCGATACCTCAGGCATTATGGCTGGAATGGATTCATTCAATGCTCGCGCAATCGATGTTCTGACCAGCAGCAAATTAGTCGATGCCCTCGATCTTTCAAAAGAAGATCCTTCCATTGTCGCGCGATATGGTGACGGCAAACCGTATCAATATCAATACGATGGCGTCGCGACTCGCAATGACCATCTGCTCGTCGCGCGGAGATTGATCGAGGCCGGCGTTCGTGTGGTGAGCTTAAGCTTCGGTCGTTGGGATAGTCATGGAAAGAATTTTGACTTGGTTCGCGATCATGGTGGCAAACTGGATCAATCGCTCAGCGCTCTGATCGAAGACCTATCGCAACGCGGGATGTTGGATGATGTCAGCATTGTCGTCTGGGGCGAGTTTGGTCGAACACCCAAGATCAATGCAAATGCCGGCCGCGATCACTGGTCGCAAGTAAGCTGCGCTTATATGGCCGGTGGCGGTATTCGGGCTGGACAAGCGATCGGTGCCACCAATCGATTGGGCGAGCACGCCGTCGAGCGACCGGTTCACGTTCAAGAAGTTTTAGCGACGCTCTATCACAACCTCGGAATCAACGTGTCGAATACGACGCTGGTCGATCCAACCGGTCGTCCGCAATATTTGGTCGATCGCGAGCCCCTTCGAGAATTGATGTAATGCCAACAGTCATGCGCGATTGCAATTTTTTCTCAAGTGAGCCGATGGCCAACGCTACACGTAGGCGCGCCTCTCCGAGGCTCGCTGAATCGGGACGAAATGTGGTGTCCGTCCCGGAGAGACGGACCTACGTGGTCACTGCGAATGCCATTGGGCTTGCGCCGTGCCGCTTTCGAAAGGCTTGCTTTAGTGCGATTGTTCTATTTTTCGTCATGTCTACAGTTGTTTCAGCCGCGAACAATCGACCCAACCCTTTAACACCCGCTGAAAACACGCTTCGATTCGAATCGTTCGACAGTCAGCCCGTCGTTCTCCTGGGGAGTGATGCTCGCAGACAATGCCTTGTCTCCGAAACGTCCAGTGACGGTCTCATGTTAGATCGAACGCGATCGGTAACTTACCGCTGCAAGGAACCCGATATCGTTGAATGCGATGCGACGGGTTATATAAAACCACTTCGCGATGGGCAAGTAACGCTCATTGCAAAAGATGCGTCGGGTTTGGAAGTGACACTTCAGATCGAAGTCCGACAATGGGCCAACGATCCCGCCGTCAGTTTCTCGAATCAGGTTGTGCCTATCTTTACCAAACTCGGATGCAACAGCGGCGGATGTCATGGTAAAGCGGCTGGTCAAAATGGATTCAAGCTCTCGTTGCTCGGCTTCGAACCGCGTGAAGACTTCATCCATCTGGTGAAAGAATCGCGAGGACGACGGATATCGCCGGCTGTTCCCGATCAAAGCTTGCTCTTAGCCAAAACCATCAACGCGATCCCTCACGGCGGCGGGCAGCGGCTTGAAAAAGATTCGCATGAATATCGACTGATCCGACGCTGGATTTCTCAAGGCATGATCTACGGCGACGAAAACGCAGCGACCGTCGCATCACTGCAAATCGTTCCGGATCAACGTCGAATGCGGCCGATGACCAGCCAACAGATTTCGGTGTTTGCAACCTATTCCAATGGAATCGTCGAGGACGTGACGCGAACCGTGCAATTCGAATCGAACGATCTCGATATGGCGGAGGTTACGAATTCGGGATTAGTCTCGATCAAAGACTTGGCTGGTCAAGTCGCAGTGATGGCTCGATATCAAGGCCAAGTCGCAACGTTTCGCGCGGCAGTACCGCTCGTCGGCGAAATGCATGATTGGCCGGAAGCAACCAATGCAGTTGACGTTGCGGTCATCGAACAACTGCGTAGGCTCAACATTCCGATGTCGGAACTCTGCGATGATCCGACGTTTCTTCGCCGCGCCACGCTGGATTTAGCCGGACGATTGCCGACGCTCGACGAAGTTCGTTCATTTCTTGCCGATACGACCAACGACAAACGTGATGCGGTGATTGATCGGCTGCTCGCGAGCGAAGATTATGCCGATAACTTTGCCAACAAGTGGATGTTGATCTTGCGGAATCGACGCGACAAGCCGACGCAACAATCGGGAACATTCGCCTTTTATCGATGGATTCGACAGTCACTCGCCGACAATCGTCCTTATAATCAATTTGTTCGTGGAATCGTCACCGCATCGGGAGCGATTGACATGCACCCGCCAGTCGCTTGGTATCGAAACGTGTCGGATACCAATAGCCGGGTTGAAGATTCAGCTCAACTTTTTCTTGGTCAACGCATCCAGTGCGCTCGATGCCATCATCATCCATTTGAAAAGTGGAGCCAAGTCGATCATGCTCGACTGTCAGCCTTTTTCTCGCTCGTTCGCAGCAAACCTGGGCTTACGCCCGACGAGCCGACGATCTATAGCGAAGTTGGAAAACCGACGACCCCTCATCCGAAAAATGGCCAACCGCTCGAACCAGCCGGGCTCGATGGCCCGGTGATCGCAATGGCTAACGAGCAAGATCCGCGTCACGCCTTAGTCGACTGGATGGTCGAACCGAGCAATCCGTATTTTGCTCGATCGCTCGCGAACCGATATTGGAAACATTTTTTCGGGCGCGGCTTAGTCGAGCCAGAAGATGATTTGCGCGTCACCAACCCCGCTTCGAATCCAGAACTTCTCGATGCCCTCGCCAATCATTTCGTCGCATCGCAATTCGATCTTAAAGAACTGATACGATTTATTTGCCGATCGAAAGTTTACCAATTGAGTTCGCAAGCCAATGCCTCGAATATTCGCGATCGCAAATGCCATTCCCGCTTCTATCCTAAACGCATGTCGGCGGAAGTTCTATTGGATGCGATCGATCATGCCACTCTCTCGACTACCACGTTCGATGAAATGCCCGACCAGACTCGGGCCGTTTGTCTTCCCGATACGGCATTCAATTCGTATTTTCTGACCCTCTTTGGACGGCCACAAGCCTCGACGGCTTGCGAATGCGAGCGGACGACCGAATCGACGCTCGCGCAGAGCCTTCAGCTCGCCAATTCGAAAGAGCTGCAAGCAAAATTAGCTGCTGATCAAGCTCGACCTGCACAGTTGGCGAACGACCTGCAACGCTCGGATAATGAGAAGATTGACGAGCTTTATCTCGTCATTTTTGCGAGACTAGCGCTAGACGAAGAGAAAAGAATTTCGATCGATTACTTGAACGATAAAACCGACAAAAAATCCGCATTTGAAGATCTCGTTTGGGCGTTGATGAACAGCAAAGAATTCGTTTTCAATCATTGATGTACAAGCCGATGCGTTCGCGAGAGTTGTCGACCAAGCCAAATGCAACTCAACAATCGAAGCGGCACGGCGCAAGCCGTCCGGCATGTGAGCCGTCGGCGCTAGCCGCGGGCCCCAAGGTGGAAACGCTTCCATGACACGCCCGCGGCTAGCGCCGACGGCTCACAAATGCTTTGTCCAACTATATGAATCTCCGAAACACAAGCTCGATCCTTTTCATTTTTGCATGCTGGCTCCTCACGTCCGTTTCGAATCATTCACTGGCACAATTGCCAACGATCGAACTTATATCAGTTTCGCAATCGGGTGGCCAAGCGGGAACGGAGTTCGATTTTTGGATCAGCGCTGGTAGTAGAATCGACGAAGTCGACCAGCTCTTTTTTTCACATTCAGGCATAGCCGGGAAATGCGCGACGGATCAAGCAAAATTGCTTTCAACGACCGCAGCTCCTCGAAACACAATCTTTACCGTTTCGATCGACAAAGAGACTTCACCGGGACTCTACGAAGTTCGCGTGCATGGCCGATTCGGACTCTCGAACAGCCGCACGTTTTGGGTCACGACGGAACCGTGGTTGAACTCGAGCGGTGGCCCGTCGCTTGAAATCGCGACCGCACTGCCGATCCATACTATCCTCCAAGACGAATGCGTCGCGCGTCAGCGAAAATACTATCGCCTCGATCTGGAATCGAAAGCGTGCGTCCGAATTCTACTTGCAACTTCGATGCTCGATTCTCGAGCGCGATTACTGGTCACGCTACTCGATCCGCATCAGAATCCGGTTGCTCATTCGGAGGTTCTCGAAAACCACGATTCGTCGATCGAATATTGCCCAGATCAAACAGGATCCTATACGTTGATCGTCAGCGACCATCTTTTTCGAGGTGGTCCAGAATATCGTTACGCGGTACGCGCGTCGACAAGCAAACTCGATATGGTAAATTTGGTTCCGTTCATCGATCGATGGCAGACAAGCGTTCCAACTGTTCATACAGCGAAAGCCACCTCGAACACCGGCAGCGCCTTGATGACGTTGGCCCCCAACCTTTCTACGCTCTGTGTACCGTCCGTCGATAGCCAACGTATCGTGCACGACGAATCGAACTATCGCGATACCCGATCCTGCGTCGTCCCTTTTCCGTGTTTGATCACGGGCCAATTCGATACCAATACCGATCAAGATTGGTTTGAAGTTTCACTCGATGCGAAGAATACCGTCGCCATCGAAGTCATTTCGGATCGACTCGGTGAACATACCGATCCTCAGTTGATTGTCTATCGCGTCGAAGGACATGGAACGGCAACCGAGAAGGCTCAGCAAGTGTCGATCGCGGATGACATTTCAAATGTTGCCGGCGGCGAGGTGCGATTATCGAGTCGCGATGCGACGCTACTTTTCACTCCCCCAGAGTCTGGCATCTATCGCTTGATGGTACGCGATCTTCAGCAGTCCGATCATCGCGGCCAGCGGCAACGATATGCTATCGAGCTGCGAAAACCCAACCCTGATTTCTCGGCAGTAGCCTATTTCGCCTATCCAACTCTCGACGCGACGACTTCGCGATCTGTTTCGCCGACGATCATCAAAGACGGAACACTCGCCGTAGCGATCGCCGTTTCGCGACATGATGGTTGGCAAGGCCCGATTGAAATTCGTGCGGAGAACCTCCCACCTGGAGTTCATTCGCCGGGGCTTGTACTAGCCTCCGACCAAACGAATGGACATCTTATATTGGTCGCGGAATCTACCGTCTCAGCTTCCGTTCAGCCATTCTCGATTCATGCCAAAGCCATGCTTCAGGATGTAATGGCCGAACGCGTTGCGATACCGATCGAGGTGACATGGGGAGCGATCGAGACTCAGAAAGCTCCCGTCGCGAGGCTGACAAGTTCCTTGATGCTAGCCGTCGAAGATCGCGATCAAGCTCCGTTAAAAATCGTGTTAGGGTCGAACGAGATCGCTCAAGTGGAACGCGGTTCAAATCTCAAAATCCCGATTGCGATCAATCGCACCGACGCGGGAAAGCAAGCCATCGTCGCGAGATTGCGCAATGCTCCACCGAAGACCAAGGCGAACGATCTCACCCTCAACGGCGACGTCAACAGTGGCGAGCTTGAACTGAATGTTCCCAACGACGCCCCGCTCGGCGAATACACCCTTTGGGCGCAATGCGAGACGAAAGTCAAAATACCTTTGAATATCCAGTCGCTTGAGCGGGCTCAGAAGCGTCTTGACGAACTAGAATTGAAGCGGAGCGAAACCAGCGAACTCCAATTGAAGAAACTCGAGTCCGCCATCGAATCGCAAATAGAAGAGATCAAGAAATTGCAAGAGTTGACCAAAGTTCAAGAGTTCACGATCCAGCAACCATGCACCGCAACGAGAATTCGCATCGTCGAAAAACCATGACAGAGGAGTAGAACCCGCAGCGCACCACGGTCGTTGTTCGCTCCGAGGCTGTGAGAAAATCACGTAGGTCAGTCTTTCCAAGACTGACCCCGCAGCTTGCTGCGGGGTTTCTGCGTCTCGGAGAGACGCAGAAACGTGTCGGCAGAATAAATCCACAGCCTATCCGCAAACAAAACGAGAATCACAAGGAAATCACAGATTGATAAGTAATGCACGCAGCGTTCGCAGAGCGAACGGCGACCAAAGTAACTCGCAACGGGTTAGTGATGGCGGAACGAGACGAGAAGAACCCGCGGCTAGCGCCGGCGGCTCACTTGGGGTGTTTTTGTTGGTTGCTTTAATGGTTTCCAATTCGATTGCCGATGAGCCGACGGTTTTTGAAGACTCGATTGCGCCCATGCTTCGACAGAATTGCGTTGCTTGCCATTTTGCTAAGAAATCCGAAGGAGGTTTAAATCTCGAAAATTTTGCTTCGCTTTCGCGGGGAGGCGACTCGGGACCGAGCATCGATCTGAATGAAGTCGATAAAAGTATTTTGCTCGATCGCATAACGGGGCATGTCGAACCGATCATGCCGCCGGTCGACAATACCGTCGGCGCAAAACCGCTGACCAGCGATCAGATCGCGTTGGTCAAGCGATGGATCACACAAGGTGCTGTTTCGAAGGCTTCGCCTACAACCAACAAGGATAGCCATCAACCGCTCCCCGCGAATATTCAATCGTCTTACGCAATAGCGGTATCTCCCGACGGTGAGTGGTTATTCTTTTCGCGCGGCAACGATCTTATCTTCCAGCCCGTCGTCGATTGGTCGCAACTCGGTTCGGCACTTTCGCCGCAATCGATCGTCCTTGACGCTCATAGCGACAGTTGCTTTGCCCTGGCCGTAAGTCCGGACGGTCAACGAGTTGCCAGCGGTAGTTCGGGTGAAGTTAAACTATGGCGTCGTCGAGCCGCGCGTTTATTGCCTGTTGACAAAGAGGCGTTAAAACTCGACGTCAATTCGAGCAATTCAAAAGCTCCTCCAAACACGAAACCGACGAACGAATCGAAAAAGCAACTTACTCTCGATGGCGTTGCGATATTACGATTCACCGCGTCTCAAGATGGATCGCTCCTTGCTTCGCTCGACCAACAGCAACGGTTGCAACTTTGGAATGCCCATGACGCATCGTTAGTCCAAGAACAAATGTCGGATCAACGTCTCACCACCGAACTTGCACGCCGAGAACGAGATGTCGAGCGTCAAAAGCGGAAGCTCGAACGGTGGAACACGAAACTCGTCGAGTTAAAAGCAGTCGTTGAAAAAGAAGCTACGGCCGTTGCAACTGCACAGAAAAACCATGAGACTTCGGCTTCAGAATGGGAGAAGAAAAAGGAAGAGTTGCAAGTTGTCGTCACTGCCGTTGCGGAGCTTGAAAAATCGATCCTCTCGATTCAAGCAGCGATCGAGGCCGCCAAACAACAATCGACGGAACTTGCTGAAAAACAAAAGCTTGAAAACGCCGACCTTGAGAAACTTCAGTTGGCCGCGACGGGGACATTGGCATTGATCGAGTTAGGCAGCCAGAAGCTTGCGGAACTTACAGCGCAACTCGAACCGAAAAAGAAATCGGCGACTGAATTGCAAACGCTAGAAACTGCCGCTAAAGCGAAGTTCGAAGAAACGCGATCGATCCTTCAACAAAGTCAAGAGTCACATCAGTTGGCGATCAAGGCAGCCGAGCAAAAGCAAGCTCTCATCGAACCTGAACCCAAGAAACTTGAATCCTTGGATGCCGAACTGGCTCGATGTAAAAAAGCCATTGCCGAATTCAAGCTCTCGTCGAAGGCGATGGTTTTTACCGGCGATAACAAATATATTGTCTCGCTCAACGATCAGAATCAGCTCGATGTCTTTAAGTCGCAGCCGCTACAGCGAATCGCGATGACGATACCACTGGAAGGTGCCTTCGATCGAATGGTGTCGATTGGCGATCGTGAGGTTCGATTGTCCGGACCTGCAGAGGATGTTCAGCATTGGTCGATCGGCACGTCGTGGGAACTCGAATGCACCTTCGGGGCAGAGATGCCTGGCATGATCAGCGATCGAGTGAACGCGCTCGCTTTTAATAACGATGGGACTCGACTTGCGATCGGAAGTGGTATTGGATCGCGGTCTGGGCATTTGACTATTCTTGAACTGGGGAATCTTCCAAGCAGTAATCTTTTGCCGACCGATGTCCGAATCGAGTTGAGCGAACCTGAATTCCATTCCGATACCATCCTTGGGATCGCCTATTCGCCGGACGGTCGTAGCATTGCGACGTGCAGTGCAGACAAGATGATCAAAATCATCGATGTTGAAAGTTTAAAGACGATCCGAAATCTTGAAGGGCATACGCATCATGTTTTGGCGGTCGCTTGGCAGGAAGACGGACTATATCTATCGACGACCAGCGGGGACGGATCGATCAAAGTTTGGGACGTGGAATCTGGCGAATCGACGCGAACGCTTAATGTGGGGAAAGAATTGACGGCGGTAAGCTTTGTCGGCACGACGAATCATGTCGTATCCGCTGTTATCGATAATACAGTTCGGATGCACGATATCCATTCGAACGACCAAGTCCGCCAGTTCAATGAAGCTCAGAACGCGCTCTATTCCGTCGCCGTCTCACCGGACGGTCGAATCGTCGTCGCCAGCGGGCAAGAAGGAATTCCTCGCGCATGGAAAATCGACGACGGAAAACTCGTCGCCGAAATTAAAATGCCGTAGCACTAGGTGACTTCGTGTCGCAGCAGTGGGAAAAGGATAACATCGCGAATGGAACGAGAATTGGTCAACAGCATGATCAAGCGATCGATTCCGATTCCTAATCCACCGGCGGGCGGCATGCCGTGACGCAAGGCTCGCACAAAATCGGTATCCATCTTGGCCATCGAATCATCTTCAGCCATCCCTTGCAATTGCGTCTTAAACAACTCTTCTTGCAGCAGTGGGTCGTTCAGTTCGGTGTAGGCGTTTGCTAATTCCATTCCGTGGATAAACAATTCGAACCGCTCGGCAACCTCGGGCTTGCCTTTTTTGCGTTTGGTTAACGGGCATATACTCGATGGATAGTCGATGACAAAGATCGGGCCTTTTAATGCATCTTCGACGGTTTCTTCGAAGACTTCGCTCTTGATAACATCCGGATGTTTGCCGGTTGGATCCAAGCCAAGTTTTTTGGCGAGCTTCATAATACCTTCGTGATCTTGTGGATCGAGTTTGGCGTGTTCGCGGAAGAGATCGTCGTAGGTTCGTCGGGCGAATGGTGGCGTAAAATCGATATCGAGATCGCCCCATTTGACTTGGTAGCCTTGTCCAGTGGCCCGCAGCGCGTCGGTGATGATTTGTTCGGTCAAGTCCATCATCGTTTCGTAGTTGGCGTAGGCCCAATAGAGTTCGATCATGGTGAACTCGGGGTTATGCTTCGGGCTGACCCCTTCGTTGCGATAGACGCGTCCCATCTCATAAACGCGTTCGATGCCACCGACGAGCAGTCGCTTCAGATGCAATTCGAGGGCGATCCGCAGGAAGAGCGGCATATCGAGGGCGTTGTGATGCGTTGTAAACGGCTTTGCGGCTGCTCCACCAGCGATGGTATGCAGTGTTGGACCTTCGACTTCCCAAAAACCGTGACCGGCAAGCGTACTGCGAATCGAATGGATAATTTTCGTTCGCTTGTGAAACGTCGCTAACGAATCCTGATTGTAAGTCAGGTCGAGATAGCGCATTCGCTGACGCAATTCGGGATCGGTCAAGCCAGCATGTTTTTCGGGCGGCGGTTCGAGCGTTTTGGTTAAGAACGTTGCCTTGGTCGCCATGACGGTCAGTTCGCCGGTGTTGGTCCGCCCAAGTCGACCATCGATTCCGATCAGGTCGCCCAAGTCGAGCGACTTCATGATGCTAAAATTCTCGTCGCCGACAGCCGCTTTGCTGATCATGATCTGCATATCACCGCTCCAGTCGCGGAGCTTCAGAAAGACCAGCTTGCCGTTGTCGCGCAGCAAAATAATTCGGCCAGCCACCCGCACCGTCGGCCCGGTCTCTGCGCCTGGACCATGTTCGCTTTTCCAAGCTTTGTAATCGACAGCCGCGTCCCCTTCGACGGTTGGCAAGGGTAACTTTCGGCCATCTTCGGTCTGGAATTGAACTTGATCCGACATAGCGCGAACGGCAGCGTTCAGCAATCGATCATCGAAGCGTTGGCCCCAGGGATCGATCCCTTGGGCTTCCAATCGACGGAGTTTTTCCAATCGTGCCGCCTGGTAGACGCCAAGTTCGGAAGAAGATTCGGAATTTTCTGTAGTCATGCTCGATAGCCAGGCGATTGATAAAAATTGACCGTTGCCACTCGATGGTGAGCGGCAAGAGGGTCGCATTGTAGGGAAAAGCGATGGAAAACCAAGTCACGAAACCACCCATGATCCTGGTCGTCGAGCGAGATCCGCTGATGTTGACCGGGATCGCTGCGGTTTTGGATATGCAGGGATATCGTTGTTTTTTAGCGCGTAGCGTCGAAATTGCGACCCAGGCCACCGAAACACTTCAGTTTGACCTTATTGTTTTTTCGATCGACGACAAACTGGATGCAGCCGTCGCGGGTGCCGTTAAACTACGTGTCAGCCAGCGAGCCACCGGCTTACCGATCATCTTTCTGGCGCCTCGATTGGACGCTGAGTGGATCGGTCCGCTAAATTCCGTCGGAGGCGTCTACTGCATTCCGAAGCCTTTCCAACCCGAAACGCTGATCGAACTTGTCGAAAAGACACTCTGCATGCCGCATCTCGCAACCGCCCGAGTTGCCCCGCCTAAGGCTCACTTCACCAATACTTGGGTGAAGTTGAGCTAAAAAACTCGATCTGGATTATCTTTAATCCGATGCGTTATTGCGCCGTCAATGATACTGATGGATCAACAAAATACGGCTCTTCCGGTAGAGTCTGTGGGTGGTTTTCGTGATCCGCAATCGATTTTAGCCGTGAAAT
>JAWXCK010000226.1:0-29925 GCA_034408855.1 Pirellulaceae bacterium | reverse complement strand
GCGAACCTTGGTTTTTGCAATCACTCAGTCCAGTGTTTTCCTTGTATTTCACGGCTAAAATCGATTGCGGATCACGAAAACCACCCACAGTTTCTGCGGTAGAGCCGTATTTTGTTGGTCGGTTCACGGCTTACTACAGTCAAACTTGTTAGTTGGATTTCTGTTTAGCATTCTCTTTTTTCTTGGCGTTTTTCTTTTCGGCTTTCTTCTCCGTCTTTTTCTCGCCACCATCGAGCGGCCAAGGCATGACACCAACACGCTTTGCCCAAGCTTCCCATGACAACGTCATTTCTTTTACTCGATCGGGTTGTTGCGAAGCGAGATCGTGCATCTCGGTTCGATCGGCGGCAATGTTATAAAGCTCCCAATCGCCGGGATGTTTCGATACCAATTTCCAATCTCCGACACGTATCGCGCGATTCCCTTCGTGCTCCCAGAAAATAGGATTCGATCGCTTTAAGGAACTACCACCAAAGGCAGGAGCAAGACTGATTCCTTCCATTGACTGAATCTTGTTTCCATTGAGCTCGGTCGGATATTTCGCACCGGATAGATCGACGCAGGTCGCCATAAGATCGATGAGGTGACTCGGTTGCGCTTCGAGCTTTCCGTGTCGAGCGTCAGGAATTCCTTTGGGCCAATGGGCGATCAGCGGCGTGCTGATTCCGCCCTCATGTTCCCAGTGTTTGTATTCACGAAACGGTGTATTGCTTACGTTAGCCCACGATCGACCGTAGCCGATGTAGGTATCTGCTCCACCGGGCATTACGCCATCGCCTTGTCGCATTGGATATCCATCCCGCGTTTGCTTGGGAATCATATCGGGTTGTAAGTAATCGTTGGCTAAGGGCGCCAACGTTGGCGAGTTTTCGCGAGCTTTGAATGGGCTACCTCGTCCCATTCCTTCAGCACAGCCGCCGTTATCTTGCAAGAAAAGAATCAGCGTATTCTCGTACTGGTCGTTCTTTTTGAGTGTATCGACCAGTCGACCTATTCCTTGGTCCAAACAATCGAGCATGGCCGCAAAAACTTCCATGCATCGCGACTCCCACTCTTTGTTTTCGACTTTGCTCCAATCACCCGCCTGAGGCGAGATTTGCCAACGCGGGTCGAGCAATCCGTTTTTCATCATCTTTTTGATTCGCGCGGCGCGAATGTTGTCGTAACCTTCATCGTACTTACCTTTGTATTTCGCTATGTCGGCTTCTTTGGCGTGCATCGGCCAATGGGCGGCAGTATGAGCCATGTAGAGAAAAAATGGTTTCTCAGCATTTTGCTGTTTATGGTCCGTTACAAACTTTGCCGCATGATCGTTGATTGCGTCGGTATAGTAATACTCTTTTGGCTTATAATCTGAATCGTTGTAGGGTGAGATGAACGCGTTGTCACGGACGAGCGTGTTCGGGTCATAAAAGCTACCTGCGCCATGAATGGTTCCGTAGAAGCGATCGAAGCCGCGTTGCAATGGCCAGTTCCCTTTTTCCGATTCGTCTGCTGGAGATGTCTTCTTCGTCACATGCCACTTGCCAGCCATGTACGTTGCGTAGCCAGCCGGTCTAAGCGCCTCGGCGATGGTAACAGCCCGCTTGCTGAGGTCGCCGGCATACGCGTCGCCGACTTTCGTACTCCAATCATCAACCATATGACCGATGCCGGCTTGATGCGAATAAAGGCCGGTAAGCAATGCAGCTCGTGTCGGGCAGCAGCGGGCCGTGTTGTAGAACTGTGTAAATCGCACCCCCTTCTGTGCTAGGGCATCGAGATTGGGCGTCTGGATCTCGCTGCCGTAACAGCCGACATCAGAGTAGCCAACGTCGTCAGCCATAATCAAGATAATGTTCGGCGGAGTGTTGGCGGCGAGCAATATTGTTGCTTCGAGCAGAAGCATCCCAACGCAGGCGAAGATAGTTTTGGTTGTTTTCATAGGAATGATTTCTTTGAAATTGAAACGTTCGGTCTTAAGTGTCCGCAATGTCTCGTGCTCAGTCCATTTTTGGGTTTTAGGATTCGAGCAATGTGGTATGAGTCTCCGACTCGTGATTCTCGACACGGAGTGTCGAGCCACTATCCCTTACTCCTTCTTTTTCTTTTTCCCCTTACCACTCTTAGCGACCGCGGCACTGGCATCATATTGCGGGTTTTGAATCGAAGGCAATTGTGCATCGATCGATTTGAACCAAGCCAAGAGTTCGTTTATCAATTCGTCGCGTTTGTTTGGATTCGATTTCGCAAGATTGTTTCGCTCGCCAATATCGTCGGCAAGATTGTAAAGCTCAACTGCTTGATTGGAGTCAAGCTTTTCGCGACCGCCGTCGAGTTGCCATTCTTCGTGAAAGAGATGGAGCTTCCAATCACCTTTGTGGATCACACTCACCGGTCGACTCCGAAAACCGGTTCGAATATCCAGCTCACGTCCGCGAATAACGGGATTATCGAGATAGCCAGGGAAGTGCCAGAAAATCGCAGTGCGTTGGAGAGAACGCTCGCCTTTGAGCAACGGTAAAAGGCTTTCCCCATCGAGCGTCTTGTCGGCAGGTACCGCTGCACCGGCTGCCGCCAAAAAAGTCGGAAACAAATCGACGTTGATTACCGGTACATCGCTTTTGCTACCTGGCTTCGTGACACCGTTCCATCGAACGATAAACGGTTCGCGGACACCGCCTTCGAAATAGCTACCTTTGTTGCCTCGCAACGGTTCTTGCGACGATTGCTGAGTACCTCCATTGTCACTCGTGAAAACCAAGAGAGTCTTTTGTTCTAAACCAAGCTCTTTTAGTTTATCCATTAAAATCCCAACACTCGCGTCGAGATCGAACGTGCAAGCTGCATAGAGCGGGTCAGAGTGCTGTGAGCCTGGTTTTTTGGCTTTGAATTTGGCCAGCGATTCGGGGCGACCTTGAAGCGGTGTGTGAATCGCATGGTGTGCGAGATAGCAGAAGAACGGACCCTTCTGATGGGCTTCGATGAATTCACAGGCTTTATTCGTGAGCGTGAAAACACCTTTTGGATCCGCTGGTGGTCCAGCTTTGTTGCCTTCCGAACCCTCGTTAACTTCGCCTTCACCAAATGAATCGAAGGACACATCAAAACCTTGCTCGGTCGGTTTAGCACCATCCTTGCCGGCGAGATGCCATTTACCAAAATGGCCTGTCGCGTAACCCGAGGCTTTCAATGCGTCGGCAACGGTAATATTTGCAACTGCTAGCCCACTCTTGTTGGTAATCGGAACCAAACGCTGCAACTCCTTCTTGCCGCGATCGGTACTACCGACCGCGTAAACATGATGTCGTGGTGTATAACTTCCTGATAGCAAACACGCTCGACTGGGTGCGCAGTTGCCGGCCGCCGCATAGCCAGCCGTAAAGACCATCCCTTCGGAAGCGAGTTTGTCCAAATTAGGTGTTTCCATAAAATCCGTGCCTTGATAGCCGACATCTTTCCAGCCAAGATCGTCGGCGAAAATCAGGACAATATTCGGTCGATCCGAACTGGCCGCTATCGCGGAGGTCGAAAGAATCGTTATGAAAAACAGTCGATAGAGCAGATTCATTTCTTGGCCTTTTTCTTAGCAGGTTGTTCAAGTTTCTTTTTGCCCTTGGCTTTCTTCTTGCCGCTTGGTGCGTCATCTTCCGAGTTGGCTGTCTTGGGCATACGTTCGAGGGCTTTCATTTCAGTGGCTTGCCCTTCGTCGCCTTGTTGCTTCATCCAAGCATCGAGTTTCCCACGCAACTCTTTTCGAACCGAAGCGAGCTTTTCATCCGCGATTAGATTTGTACGATTCCATGGGTCCGAATCGCAATCGTACAGCTCTTCGGCCGGTCGATGTTGATAATCGTAAACGAGCCGCTTGGCGTTTTCATTCCCATCGGCTGCCATTTTTTCCCAAGTTTTAAAGACGGAATCTTTGGTAGCGGCATTTTGAAAGGTCGCTTCTGGCGTGAGATTACGGATGTAGCGATATCGCGAATCGCGAACACTTCGGACACCGTAGTAATCGGAGCCATTGATAATCCCACGTGTTGTTTGCAGTCCAAAAACGTGAGTCTTATGTTCGGTGGCATTTCCTTTGAGCACTTTCACAAAAGATCGCCCATCGAGATTCGCTGGCGGAGCGATTCCCGCTGCATCGAGAAACGTCGGTACGATATCGACGTATTCGATCAACGCATCCGATTTCGAGTTCGCTTGAACATGTCCTGGCCAACGAGCAATGCAGCCGCTACCGAGTCCAACGTCGTAGCATGTCCACTTGGCGAACGGGAACGAATTGCCTTGTTCGGTGACGACAATGACCAATGTGTTATCCCGCTGACCTTGTTTGTCGAGCACTGCTAGTAACTCGCCAACCTGCGAATCGAAATAGGTTATCTCAGCGAGATATTTTGAGTAATCCGAACGTGCATCTTCTGAATCCACCATCACCGGTGGAAGCTTGAGAGATGCAGGCGGATAGACAGCAGCGTCGCCTTTGTTCCATGGCGAGTGCGGTTCGTTCGAAGCGGCGATAAAAAGGAATGGCGACTTCGATGATTGGCTTGTGGCAATCGCACGTTCTAGCGCAGCCGGATCTGGATTATTGCCTTCACCAGGCCGACTGGAGAACTCGAATGGAAAAACCGACTTCGGATTGATATGCGTTTTTCCAGACAGGTGACTTTTGTATCCTGCCGGCTCAAGAAGCTGCACGATGCTTCGTACCCAGTCATAGGCCATTGTATGGTTCGGGTACGCTCCTGACTTCACCGGATACAGCCCGGTATAAAGACAATGGCGGGTTGGAGAACACATCGGTGCGGCTTGGAAGCAGCGGGTAAACTTCATCCCTTCGGAAGCAAACTTGTTGAGATGCGGTGACTTGGCTTGGCCACCATATACTTCGACATCGCGATACGTGCAGTCATCGGCAATGATCAGAAGCAAATTCGGTTTTACGGTTTCTGCATTCGCCGGTGTGGGGCTCACAACCATCAATGAACCAATGGCGAACAAAAGCAATGTTAACTGTGTTTTCATTTTAGGCAGGCTGTGGTGGAAGGTTCAGGTAAAACAAGCGACTTGGCCAGAGTTAAAATGTATTTCAACCTGGGGGCCGCTTCCAGCTTGCCTTTCGCCGATAATCGTTGCGAACGCAAGTTGAAAGCTTACGCCACGCCCCGCATCGCACGCTGGAAGCTTGCGCCACGACCGGCGTTCCCGCTGGTTTTCAATGGCCCCAGTATATCCTACAGCGAACGCGAAGTAATCGACGATGCAAATTTTGCGTATCCCGAAAAACAAGTTCGGCCCAAAATCGATATATTGATAGTAACTTTTCAAAATTGATTCTCAATTCTCCATTCTCCCTTTTCCATACTCACACCATGCACCTATCAAAGTTCCTTCCATGCATAACCCTTTTGTTGACTTTTCAGGCGACGTCGTGGAGTGAGGAAAAGCCCAGAAGTGCGCATCCCAATATCATCATGGTCTTCATCGATGACATGGGTTGGGGAGATTTTTCATGTTTCGGGAACAAGGATGCTCAAACTCCGAACATCGATCGTTTAGCCGCCGAAGGAATTCGCTTTTCGCAGTTCTACGTCAATGCGCCGATATGTTCGCCATCGCGATGTGCTTTAACGACCGGTCAGTATCCTCATCGTTGGCGGATCACGTCGTTCTTAAACAACCGCGGCGACAACGAGCGGCGAGGCGTTGCCCAATGGCTTGACCCGAAGGCACCGACACTCGCAAGATTCCTCCACCAGAGCGGTTACGCGACCGGGCACTTCGGGAAATGGCATTTGGGTGGTCAGCGCGATGTGGATGACGCGCCGGCAATTGCGGAGTATGGGTTCGATGAATCGTTGACAAACTTTGAGGGGATGGGCCCGAAGCTATTGCCGTTGACACTCAAGCCGGGTGACAAGGAGCCGGGTAAGATTTGGGCAGATGCCGAACGACTTGGCCAACCTGTTACTTGGATGCAACGTTCCGAGATTACGTCTGGCTTCATCGACAAAGCGATTCCGTTTATCGACAAAGCGACTCAGGAAAAAAAACCTTTCTATGTCAATCTTTGGCCCGATGATGTACATGGTCCGTGGTGGCCACCGCTCGACAAGTGGGCCGATGGGAAGCGTGGGCTGTATCTTTCGGTATTGCAAGAGATGGATCTTCAATTCGGAAAGCTCTTTGATCATGTTCGCGATACACCAAGCCTTCGCGACAATACGCTCATTCTCGTCTGTTCGGACAACGGCCCCGAGCTAGGAGCAGGTTCGGCGGGGCCGTTTCGGGGTGGCAAGACAATGCTCTATGAAGGTGGAATTCGATCGTCGCTAATTGCCTGGGGACCGGGCTTAATCAATCATGGGAAGACTGGCAGTCACAATGAAAGTTCGGTTTTCTGTGCCCTCGATCTTGTACCGAGCTTACTATCGATCGCACACGTTGAGCAACCAAAAGGTGTTGCGTTTGACGGTGAAAACTTGGCACGGGTATTGGTTGGGGAGAGCACAGCTTCTCGAAGTGAGCCTATTTGTTGGCGTCGACCGCCTGACCGTCCCACGTGGGCGCCATCGGCAAACGTCGTCGAAGCCTTGCCCGACCTAGCCATTCGCGATGGCGATTGGAAGCTGCTTTGTTCTTATGACGGATCGCTTCCGCTGCTCTATGATTTGAGTTCTGACCGGAGCGAAACAACGAACGTAGTTAATCAGCATCCAGAAGTGGTTATGAGACTCACCAAGAGGATTCTGGAATGGCACCTTGCAATGCCACCTGACCTCGGCCCCGAACTCGGGGCCGAGGCAGCCGCGAAATCAAACAATGGTAAAGCGAAAGGTGGTAAGGGAAACAAGAGCAAAAAGAAATGATTTGCTTTAGTCTATGAATTGGGCGATACAGCGCAGGACACAAAGATTGTGTACGAAGGGTGCGACCAGAAGAATTTTTCTAGATTAGTCATCTCGCAGACCGAGGCGACGCAACCATCGTCGTGGTTTGCCGAGTGGCTCTTGGTCGGAAGGTTTGAAGTTTTGTTGGTCGCCCATGGAATCCGATTTTGCTTGCAATGAGAGAATGTCGGATTCGAACTCTAATCGTTCGCGAGCAATTCTAGCTCGCTCGAGCGAGATTTCGATTTCAGCCGTTCTGAGTTTTCCTTCCCATTCCAGTTGTAGCAACCGAAGATTTTCTCGCTCAGCTTGCACAAACTCATCTGCATCGAGGATTTGCGCAACGGCTGCTGCACCTATGGCGACGCCGTTGGTTACCGACGATTGTCGCGTCAGAAGCATCTGAAGCTCTTCGATTTCTCGATCGCGCTCGACGATGAGTTTGTCGCGTTGGCTGATCTCGTCTTGAGAGATTTCGATCAACGTAGCGATTTCTAATTTCTCGGCCTGTACGGCTGGAGCGTCTGACGTCTCTGCTTCAAGCTGCTGAAGCAACTGAACTTTGCGCTGCGCCCATGTCATATTCGCTAGATCGCCACTCTTTCGATCGGCGAGATCTGAGTTTTGGATTCGAAGCTCGATCGTTTCATGGCGTGATTCGAGCAACTGTGTTCGCAAGACTTCGATCTGCTCCCGAAGCGTGCACTCGTCATCGGCTTTTTGAGCTGCCGCTCGTCGTTCGCCTTCTAATTCCTGTTCGAGAAACTCGATCTGATTGTGCAGAATCGAAACGTCGTTTGACAGTGGTCGAGGCATGGGGTTGGCAACACCATCGTCGCTCGATCGTTTCCATGGGTCGACTTCGGTTACAGCGGTTTCCGAAAGGGCAATTCCGTTCGTGCGTTCCGCGTCGATAAAATCGATCAAGGAATCGTATTCTTGCCGTGAATGGTCTAGCAAGGCAAGCAATCGCTGATGCTCTTCGGGACTAATAGACGACTTTTGAGACTTGGTCGATGCCGAGTTTTCGCGCTCGCGTTCACGTGGCTGAGCATTTAAGTCGACGAGGATGTCCGAAAGAATTGCGTCCACTCGCATTGCGCGAGACGTCAGCGATTGCCGACGAAAGCGTTTGATCGTCCGCAGACGATTCCGCAGTTTTTCTGACTGCGTCGTCAGCGCGATGAGGCTTTTTTCCGGGGTGACGGGTACAAGATCCATTCTGGATTCATACGTCGACTCGTCACCAGAAGCAAACAAACTAATAAAGTTGAATCCAAGTCACTTCGTTGCGGTGCGGTTCCGTGATACAATCTGCCGATTGTGACAGTTGTAACGCGTTGGTTGGCCCATTCCTGAACTCGTGAGACACCGTGAAAGCAGAACCAGAAGTCAAAACGTTTGAGGAAGCGTTGCTGGCGTTAGAACGCATTGTCCGTGACTTGGAACAAGGCACTTCGCCGCTCGAGCAGTCGTTGGAGCAGTATGCCAGCGCCACCAAACATTTGAAATTCTGCTACGAAAGGCTCAAGCAAGCCGAGCAGAGTGTTCAGTTGCTCCGGGGCATTGAGCCGGACGGGACAACCAAGACTGACTCGATCGATTCGTCATCTGAATCGTTAGCCGACAAGCAGGCGTCGCGAGGAAAACGGCGTTCCGCCCGTTCCGATTCGGCTGAATAGCCGCTACATTCGTTAAAATAGCGACTGCGCGCGAACGAAGACGCTTCGAAGTCAGCATTTTGAGTTGGAATTTCCGGGCGGTAATTAAGCTGGAAGCTATGTTGACCCACTCAAAAACAGCTTCACGCGCTCCGATCGTTCGATTGCAAAAATGCATCCGCGTTGCCTCGCTGCTGGCGACCGTAACCATTGGAGACGGATTGCTCGCGAACGAGTCCGTCGGCGTCTCCAAAGCCGATTGGACAACGCTTCCCTCGACGTACACGCACGACATCGCAGGTGTTCGCGTCGATCAATTCGCTGCGGGCATCCAACCTGTTTCGAACGAACGCCATGACTATGAACGGAGCGGTTTTCGACACACTCGCTCGACGCTTCAAGTCGGAAGTTCATCAGATAACTTCCATGTTGTCGACCGCTGGGGATCTCCCGTTCAACCCTATGGAGAATGGCGATATCCTTATCGACCGTACTCGGTTCCTTTCGGTGCGTGGGGGCCACAGTCGCCGAACGTCAACGTTCAACAAGGGAATGGCTTCGAAGGCGGCTTTCCATTTCTATCCCCAAACGGTAGATTCGGTAATGGTGGTTTCGGTAATGGTGGATTCGGTAATGGTGGTTTCGGTAATGGTGGTTTCGGTAATGGTGGTTTCGGAAGCGGTTTTAGCGTAGGGCCGCAAAACGCACTTCGACCGGATCAAGACGATTACTATCAGAATGCGCCAGAAGCACCACCGGTATCGGATCGCGATTTCTTTTTTGTTCCAAGACGTCCGTAGACAGTTGCAATACTGAGCCAACGTCTACTAGAAAATAGTATTCAATGGCAACGGTTGCATATCTGACAAGTGATTTGCTTTTTCAATCGCGCGTATCCAGCGCGGCTTCGGCGATCGACGTGCGTTTGGTTGCCGACCGGAATCCCGATAAGTTGATTGCGAAACTTACTGAAGTCGCCGACGTTCAAATGCTGATCGTCGATCTCACTCTCGAAGTCGAGGATCTGGGGGCGATCGTTGTGGCATTCAAGTCGCATTGCCCGATGGCTCGAACCGTTGCATATGGTCCGCATGTTCACGAAGCGAAACTGCAACGCGCTGTCGAAGCCGGCTTCGAGCAAGTGATGACACGTGGCCAATTCGATCGGCAAATGAATGCGTTGCTGGCAAGCTGTTCCGGGGGCGAGTAACTGATCAGCGAGAAGTGCTATCGTTGAACTTGCTGGATAAACTCACGGACTAGGGCTTCGCGCTGGCCTTGATATTGTTGCAGGCGATTTGTCCAAGCGGCAATCTCTTGGCTGGTTGCCGGTTCGCCCTTGATAATTTGAATCATCGATTGCACAAACAGGCTCGGATTATTCCCCATTCGATCGTAGTAATTGGGGCTTCCAATGATTTTTGCTTTGAGATCATCGATCGAGTTTCCTTGAGCCAAGTACGAAGACCACGCAACTTCTTCCTTGGCAGAAGGCATTCGTCCCAAGAGCTGCTGGAAGACTTGATTCAAAAGACTCGGGTCGGCTGGATACGAAGCTTGGATAACTCCACCGCCGCCGCTCATCTGCAGATCGCGCATGCTTTCCAAATCCAAGCGAATGTTCGAAGGCATTCCGCTCGATGGCACTGCAATCGGTTGTCGAAGCGCGTACAAAGGTTGTCGAGAAGCATTGGTGATCGAAGCATTCAAGCGATATTGGTCGCGAGGATCGATAAATCGAGGATCGTAATTGAGCTCGAAATTGTATGGGCCAGAACCATAGACTTGAATCTCGGTCTCACCGCCACTGACTTCATAAAACGGTCTCGTGACGTTCTCGAGTTTCACGCGAAGAATCGATCCGTACGATAAGTTCGCTCGATCGCGTGTAATGGCCGTTCCCGCAATGCCTGTCGAGGCGCTATCGAGATTGATTTCAACATTCTGCAGTCGGTTTGTTCGCGCATCGAGCACGAGGGCTCGAACATAACCGTTGGTATTGGCCGAACGCCGAATTTGCTCGCCGACATCGTTCAATCGCCCGTCGACCATGCCAACTTGGGCTCCACCAATGGCAACGATCACGTCGCCTTGCTCAATGTTGGCGCGTTGAGCAGGACTGCCAGTCGAGACTTGACGCACGATGGCACCGGTATCCAAATTGTCTAAGGCCACGCCGAGTGTCCAGTCGCGGGGTCGACCTGAGATTTGGCCAGGCACCATGCCTGTATTGAAACCAGAATTGTTCATTGGAACTGTCGACGGGTAGTTGTTTTGACCATTCATCGGCGCGTTAGTGTACGAGCCTGGATAGCCTTGCTGATTATTGGACGGTGCTATTCTCGGTAAAGCCTGATTAAGCAGATCGCCAAACATGCCACCGCTTCCGAACTGCGCCGTGGCTGGTCGGACACTCAACAAGCAGAACAGGCTATATAAACATACGATGCGAGTCGTGATAAGTGGCATCATGCAATCCTCTATGCTTCCATTGCGAAAGAAAAATGATTAAGGCAAATGTTATTGCAAAGGGGCATTCGCGGAGCGAACGCTGACTATGCGTCGACACTAGCGAAGTTGCGTTCCGGTCAACTGAGCAATTTCTTGTCGTAAAAAATTAGGATCGAGTGGATAGAATCCAGCCCGGATTGCTTCCAACTGACCATCGCGACTTAAAATGTATCGAATGATCGCTTCGCGCAATCCGTTATCTTTGGCGAGGAGACTCTTATCGAGAATCAACGAAAGAGGCCGGACAATTGGATACTTGCCGGCTAAAAAGCTTGACTCATTGGCTTCGATCCTTTGATTGTTAAGTTCAAGGGCCAATGGGCGGACACCCTCATTGCCGTCGCCGAATCCACACATGGCTATTCCGTTGGGGTCTTTGCTGATGGCCGTGCAGATATTGGTGTTGGACTCGTGCGTTTGGGCAGGTTCAGCAAGTTCAAGGCCTCCGAGAATCGACGTTTTGATAAAGTTGCGAGTACCGCTAATCGAGCTTCGATGATGAATTCGAATCGGCTGTTCTGCCATAGCTCCTTGGACACCGAGCTCCCCCCATTTGCTAACCTTCGGTTTACCGTCCGAACCTGCTCCAAAAAGCTTTTGCATCTGCTCAGGGGTCAAGCTCTGAAGGGGATTGTCTTTATGAACATAAACAGCCATCGGGTCGAGCGCCACGATAAAGATCATCGGATCTTTACAAGCTCCAGCTTTCAAATCGGCAATCTCCTTATCGGTCAGCGAACGGCTGATGCCGGCGATCACGTTGGGATCTTTGGCCAGCGATCGGAGGGCCGCATCGCCACCATCGACACCACGTGTGAAGACGACGTCTTTATGGAACAGCTTAAATCGCTCGGACCAGTTCTGCCCCAAGATGGTCATGGTCGTCGAGCCAGCGAGCGTCGCCGTTCCCGTGACATCAGTTCTAGGATGATAAGGTTCGATCGCTTGCAACAGTTGCATCAATTGCTGATGCTCGACTGTATTCATCGAGACCGTCGAAGCTTCTTGTGAAAAAGTATTCGATGACAGCGGCAGTGCGAGCAGAACAGCTCCCACCCAATTCAAGATTCGACCAGCAACTTGCTGTACATTAAAAGCCATTCTCTAACTCCGTTTTGGTTTTACGAAACTTACTCGCCGACTATTGATTCAATCTTGATCGCCTTACGGCCTTTATAGGAACCTGGCGACGCTAGGAATTTGACTCCATTCGATACTTCGACCTCTAGCGGATGTTGTACGTCTTTTTCAGTTGAAATGATATCACCGACTTGCAAGTCAAACAAATCACCGGTGCGAATCTGAGATTTTGCTAGCGTCACTACCAGGTGGGTAGTGGAGCTATCGAGTCGGTTCGCCATTTCTTTCTTGGTTTCTTCGTTCGGCGGTACCGTTGAGTAGCCGCTCCATGATGAGTTTGTCAGTTTCGACGTAACTCGTTCGATCGTATTAAATGGAATGCAAAGGTTCGTCATGCCGCGAGTTGTTCCCATGGTGATCTCGAAGCTGACCATGATTACCACTTCATTGGGTGGAACGATTTGAACCAGTTGCGGATTGCTCTCGACGCGTTCAACATCGATCTCCAGCACGATTACGCTTGCCCAAGATGCTTTCAATTCACGGAGAAAGAGGTTGGTGATTCGGCCTGCCAAGCGAAGTTCGATTTCGCTCAGCGGTCGCGTCAAATTCGATTCGGAGCTGACTGCCCCACCGAGCATTCGATCGATAATCGGATAGAGCAATGCAGGACTTACATCAAGTATCCAATTTCGATCCAAGGGCTTAGGTCGGACAAGGTTGAAGCAAGTCGGTATTTCGACGCTTTGGATGAATTCGCGGTAGGTGAGCTGATCGACGCTGATCAATCGAACTTCGACCATGCTGCGAAGCAAAGCCGATAGCGAAGCTCCGAAATTTCTCGCAAGCCCTTCATGCAGCGACTGCAGGGCGCGGACGAGTTCCTTGCCAACGCGTTCGGGTCGCTTAAAATCGTAGGCCATCACCCGAACTTTGGGTGGCGTCTTTGCGGAGACTTCTGGCTTCGCAGGCGCTTCCGGTGCAGGTGCAGGTTTCGCAGGATCGTCCTTGCCGCCATTGAGCAACGAATCGACATCCGCGCGACTTAGTTTTTCTTCTTCCATGATTTGCGAACTCCATCAACGCACGATGAACTGTCTAGGTGCGATTGCTAACTCCGTATCTGTCCGTTCCCTTGAACGATATACTTGTAAGTGGTCAGTTCCCGCAAGCCACATGGGCCGCGTGCATGAAATTTATCGGTGCTAATTCCGATTTCGGCTCCGAATCCAAATTCGCCGCCGTCGTTGAAGCGTGTGCTAGCATTCACCATCACCGCCGCCGAGTCGATCGCAGCGGTAAAACGACGCGATGCCGAAAAATCATTCGTAACGATCGCATCGGTATGATGGGAGCCGTACTGATTGATATGCTCGATGGCGTCGTCGATCGAGTCGACGATCAACACGCTCAAGATTGGCCCCAAATATTCTTTTCGCCAATCCTCTTCGGTAGCACGTTTCGCCGTCGGCACAATTTGGCAAGTCGCTTCACAGCCGCGAAGTTCGATTGGATATGCCGACAATTTCTGATTCAATCGCGGCAGAAAGACTTTCGCTATCGCTCGATGAACGAGCAGCGATTCCATGGCGTTGCAAACGCCCATCCTTTGGCACTTCGAGTTTTCGATGATTCGAATCGCCATTTCCTGATCGGCGGCTTGATCGACGTACACATGACAGTTCCCATCGAAGTGTTTGATCACCGGCATCGTTGCTTCGCTGGCAACACGGCGTATCAAACCTTCTCCGCCGCGTGGAATGGCAACGTCGATATAGTCGTTCAGCTTAAGAAAATGTCCGACCGCTTCGCGATCGGTCGTTTGTACAAATTGAACCGCGTCTTTGGGTATGCCGGTTTTTTCGGCAGCTTGTTGCAGGCAACGGACAATTGCCTGACTTGAATGGATCGCTTCTTTGCCTCCACGAAGGATGACGGCGTTCCCGCTCTTGATACAAATCGCAGCCGCGTCGGCGGTAACGTTCGGTCTCGATTCGTAGACAAAAAACACGACGCCCAGAGGAACGCGAACCTTATTAATCTCCAAGCCATTCGGGCGGCGATAGCCGTCCAATACTTCGCCGACCGGATCGGGCAATCCCGCGATCTGTCGCAAGGCCGTAGCAATGTCGGCCAAACGCGACTCGGTCAAGCGAAGGCGATCAGTGGCTGCCGCATCGAGTCCGTAGGAAGGGGCATTCGCTAAGTCCTTTTGATTGGCGGCGAAAATCGACGCCGATTGGGCTACCAACTGATCGGCACTTTCAAGCAGCCATCGATTTTTGACGTCCGTTCCGAGCAGCCTCAATTCAGTCGATGCCGTTCGAGCGCGCCGCGCCATATCGACACATTGCTCGGCCAGGGATAGCGACTCGGGGGTATTCATGAACGTCTCGAATGGGTTTTGCGAACGCAGTATAGTTAGGACGAGTATTTGCAAAATAGCCAACGAGGTCAATGCTGTCTTGAAAACTGCCCATTTCAACGCTCGGGCAATAGGCAGCCGAAAAACTGCAGAATATGCACGAAAAAGCTGGGTTTTCATCATCACAGCTCAATCGATTCCGTTTCAAGGCCGAGTTTTTAAACGATGATCGCCGGATTTTGTTCCTTCCGCTTTTAGAGAAATCCCGTATTCTATGGGGGGACTCGTTGTTTACTCGCGTTATTGCGTGGCCCGATTCACACTTTCACTTTTTTCCGAGTTTCCGAAATCTTCATGCAACAGCTTCCTATCGTCGAATTGTCAGGCCCGGCTAACCAGCAGGTGCTTGACGATGCATCACTCGAACCGGTCAAAGGTCGATATTCGTTCATCAGCTTGGGTTGCCCCAAGAACTTGGTCGATAGTGAACAAATGCTTGGCTTGTTGCAATCCGATGGCTACCGTTTGGTAAGCGAGCCAGAGGATAGCGATTTCGTGGTCATCAACACATGCGGCTTTATTGATAACGCTCGCAAAGAATCGTTTGGCGCGATCGATCAAATGCTCGAGCTCAAACGCGAGGGTAAAATACGCGGCGTTTTGGTTTCTGGTTGCCTAGCCGAACGGCAGCGCGAACAACTGCTCGAAGCTCGCCCAGAAATCGATGGCTTGATCGGCGTCTTCAGTCGCGATGATATCACGATGATGGCGGACAGGTTGGTCGGCGGGCTGACCAGTTCGCTCCACGAGCAACGCTCGATCTTTCGGCCTGCGCCGATACGTGCCTTAGCCGATGAGAACCGATTGCAAGTCACACCACCACACTTTGCCTATTTGAAAATCTCCGAAGGGTGTGATCGACTTTGCACATTCTGTGCGATCCCAAAAATGCGCGGCAAGCATGCGAGTAAACCGATCGACTCGATACTTCGCGAAGCCCAGAAACTTGCCGATCGAGGGGTGCGTGAATTGATCATTGTTGCTCAAGACACAACGTATTACGGAATCGATATCGACGGAAAGCCTCGACTAGCCGAACTTTTAACGGAACTCGATAAAATCGAAGGCTTTGACTGGATTCGATTGATGTATTTTTATCCGATGTATATCGATGATCGCTTGATCGAAACGATTGCCTCGGCCAAGCGGATCATACCTTATATCGATATGCCATTGCAGCATGTCAACGATACGATGCTGAAACGCATGTCGCGGCGCGTCAATCGAATTCAAACAGAAGACTTAGTTGATAAGTTACGAAAGGGAATTCCGAATCTTGTCATGCGAACGACACTCATCGCTGGTTTTCCCGGCGAGACAGACGAACAGTTCGAGGAACTCGAAGATTTTGTAGCACGCGCTCGGTTCGAACGCGTGGGCGTCTTTACCTACTCGATCGAATCGGACACGCCAGCAGCGAAGCTCACGGACCATTTGCCCGAACGTATTAAAAATGAACGTCGCAAGCGATTGATGGCCGTTCAACAGCAGAACGCCTTTGATTGGTGCCAATCACAGGTCGGCAAAACGCTCGATATCTTGATCGACCGCCCGTTTGACGCCGACAAAAACGTTTGGATCGGCCGTTCGTACGCCGATGCTCCCGACGTCGACTCAGTGGTTTATGTGACCGGTGATCAACAGAATCCGCTGGAAGCTGGCCAGCTCATCCCTGCAGAAATCGTGACTTTCAAAGATTATGATTTGGTTGCGGCCGCAATCTAGCAACCCCTGAAATTCACGCGATAGCAAGAGACTTGATTACCAAGTTTGACACGACCTTAGGCGAGCGAGGACGACCGGCGATGCAATTTAGGATCCTTCTATTCTGTCTGTTGTTGGCGATGCTTCCTGCTCGGAGTTGGCATCATGAGTTATTCGGTCAAGAAGTTCCAAAACGTGCCGAACCGCTTCGCAATGCTCACGCTCATAACGACTACGAGCACGACCTTCCGCTGCTCGATGCTCTCGAACTAGGTTTTACGAGCGTCGAAGCCGATGTCTATCCGGTAGATGGAGAACTTCTGGTAGCCCACAATCTAAGCGATGTCGCGAAGGGTCGGACGCTGGATACGCTCTACTTGCAACCGTTACAGCGATTGACAAAATCAAGCAACGGCCGAGTCTATCCTGCCGGTCAATCGCTTACTCTACTGGTCGATATCAAGGTAGATGGCGCGACCGCCTATCGATTGTTGGATAAATTGCTTTCGAACTATTCGGAGATGGTTTCACAAACGGTCGACGGGCAGTATGTCGAAAAAGCTGTGACGGTGATTGTCAGCGGAGATCGTCCGATCAAGGAAATGGCGGCATCGAATCCACGCTATGCCGGAGTCGATGGACGCATTGCGGATTTGGAAAGCAATGAGTCACCATCGATCCTCCCTCTTATAAGCGACAATTGGAGCAAGCACTTCACCTACCGTGGCCAGGGCGAAATGAGTTCGGCGGAGCGACAGAAGCTTGTCGAAATCGTCGAAAAGGCCCATGCGAAGAAGCGTCGAGTTCGATTCTGGGGCACTCCAGAGTCCGAACTCTTCTGGAAGGAATTGAAATCCGCCAACGTCGACTTGATTGGTACCGACAAACTTCGTCAACTGGCCACTTTTTTGCGTGAATAGCCTAGGACTGTTGAACAGCGATTGTCATCTAGTCTAAGTATTGGGGCAGCTTCCCACCCTTTTTTCCCGCCGAGTTATGTAAATGTATCGATTGAATCTTCGCCGAATCGTAGGTTGTCTCGCGATTCTTGGAATGCAGACCTGCGCGTTGCTCGCCGAGGAAATGCCGAGGCTTAACGATGGCATTTCCGTTCAAGCAAACGATTGGCCATGGTGGCGTGGACCAAACCGAAATGGTGAAGCGGATTCGAATCAGACGCCGCCCATGCAATGGAGCGATGATCAGAACATTCTTTGGAAAGCTCCGATCGTTGGTCGTGGATACGGATCGCCGATTATCGTTGGCGATATAGTTGTCCTACAAACGGCTGACGAATCGATCGATAGCCAGTCGGTGATTTGCTTGGACCGTAACTCGGGAAAGCAACTCTGGTCGACTACGGTCCATAAAGATGGTGGGATGCGAAAGAACAAAAAATCGACGGCTGCTTCGAATACACCAGCCTTTGATGGCGAACGCATCTTTGTGAACTTTGCAAATTCCGGCGCGGTATTTACGACGGCTCTGGATCTATCCGGAAAACAACTTTGGCAACACGAGATTTCGAAGTACGTCATCCATCAAGGTTACGGTAGCTCGCCGGCGATTTATCAATCGTTAGTCATCGTGGGTGCGGACAACAAAGGCGGAGGGGCTGTTGCGGCTCTCGATCGAAAGTCGGGATCGATCGTATGGCGGCGTGATCGCCCGAGCAAACCAAACTACCCATCACCCATTTTGCTGAACAGTTTCGGACATGATCAGGTAGTGATGATCGGCTGCGATCAGGTTGTAAGTCTTGATCCGTTAACCGGTAAAACGCTTTGGGAGCTCGACGGAGCGACAACCGAATGCGTCACTTCGACCGTCACTGATGGAACTCGAATTTTTACCACCGGCGGCTATCCCAAGAATCATATTTCGGCGATTCGAGCGGATGGATCTGGAAAAGTCGAGTGGGAGAATCAGGATCGAGTTTATGTTCCTTCCTTATTGCAACGCGACGGATATCTATACGGGATTCTCGATGCGGGTATCGCGGCGTGCTGGAAATCCGATACCGGCAAAGAGATTTGGAAGCATCGTTTAGGCGGCACCTTTTCATCGTCGCCGGTGATGGTTGGCGACAAGATTTTCGCGACCAACGAAGGCGGTGAAACGTTTATTTTTCGAGTAGGCCACCATGAGTTTGAGGAGCTAGGAAAGAATCAACTGGGCGATGAAGTACTAGCGACGCCGGTCATCGTCGGGAACCGGATTTACTATCGAGCATCGCAAGCCATCGACGGCGCGCAACAAAATTTTCTTTTTTGCATCGGCGTTTCGAACTAGAAGCAGGCATTCCTTGCGGCTTTGTAATCTTGTCGATCTACTTTGCGGACATCGTTTATGGCATACTTGTCGTGCGTGTTTGCGTATGCCTAATTCGACTGGTTGGTTTTTTGTAAGCTAACCACGATACCGCTAGAAAATTAGAATTCGTGACTCCACAGCTAAGTTCGACTCAAGCAACTTCTGAATCTGTCGCTAAATCGGCATTGGATTTGGTGCATCATGCCATTGAACATGCGAAGCACTATCTCCCAACGCAGGGGCCGATAGCGGTTTTTATCCATCACAATACGCTTCATGCGTTTGAACACCTACCGTTTGATGAGGCGGTATTGGAAGGTTTCCGAACTTACGGATCGCAGCCGTATTGGCCAGAATCGCGTTATCGCGAAGAAATGGCGCGCGGCCGAATTCTCGATACTGACCTTCAAGCGGTTGTGCTTCATGATTTAGGTGGATCGGCTGCCAACGACGTTTTAGCGGGTACGAGCCAATACAACCTTCGCATCAATATGTTGCGAGATCCTGTTTTAACAGGCAGCGATGCAGAACTTCGCTGGTTGTTCGCCGAAAGTGATGCGATCGAGCGCTTTCGAAACGGTGTCGATCCAATGAAACGCACCGAAATGATCAAAGCTACGCGGCGCTGGATCATGAGGGATCTACAGCCTCACCTTTCGGATACGGAAGCCGCAATTCCATCATCGCTAAAAAGTGTCTTTGAGGCGTTTCCGATGCGCAAGTTGGAAACTTGGGGTGAGTCCACATGGCAGCAACTCACGCTTCAGCTCTTGTGGCGTGTTTGCCAAAATGGTGTTCACAGCACTCGGCCATTCTCTTCGCCTTCGCATTCATTCAATAGGCATCGCGATGTCCTGCTCAAGCTATCGCATTTTGATTGCGATCTTCAAGTACACGATTTATTGATTCGATTTACGTCAGCGTTTTTGGATCAAGGATTCGCCGCATGGTCTGTGCCACAACGAAGTGAAGGGTACTACCAATGTTTTCTGTCGCTCTTTGCCGAAAAGTCGCCCTGGACCGAGAAATGGCTTGAGCCATTAAAAGCGATCATCGCATCCGAACGGCAATCGGGAGCAAATCCGACGGAATCCATCGTCAGATCATTAGCGGCCCTTGGAGTCTCGCAAAATGATTTTGAAAAATACATTAAGAAGACTCTTTTGGCATTGCCCGGGTGGACCGGGATGGTTGAACAGATGGCGACCAATGCAAGTTGGACGCTGCACCCGGCCCCGAAGGAATCGTTAGAAGAGTTCTTGGCGGTGCGATTGATCCTAGATCGACTCGCTGCCAAGCATTGCCTGGACGAGCATCTGTCACACCGAGCGATCCCGTTACCTGATTTACTCTCGATTGGGAGTAGTTCGGAACGTTACAACCCTCGTCGCAAAACAGTACAACAACGGGCCTTTGATCTATTTCAGCTTGCTCAGCGTTCGGCTTGGTCGCCTCATACGCTTTTTACTTGGACATCAGCGGAATGGCAGAACGTAGTTGATGCAATCGGATCGTTCGACGATTTCGAGCGACGCCGAATGTTTCATTTAGCTTACGAATATCGCTATCGAACTCAAATGCTCGATGCGATCGCAGAACATTCGGTATTTCCATTGAAAATGCCAAGCGACGTTTCCGTTCAGGTGATCACTTGCATCGACGATCGCGAAGAATCTTTTCGACGCCATCTGGAAGAACTGGATTCGAGCATCGAGACGTTTGGTGCCGCGGGTTTTTTTTCGGTCCCGATGTACTTTCGCGGAGCTGCAGATGCGCATTTTATTCCACTCTGCCCAGTCATCATGACTCCCAAAAATTTTGTGGAAGAGGTCGGTCCGCTTTCGGCGAAACAAGCGGAGGCGAGGCGGACGCAGTCTCGTATGTTGCTCGGCATCGCTTCGAAGACGTTTCATTTAAGCAGTCGTGGATTGATGAGCGGCGTGCTGACATCACTTTTAGGGTCACTGAATGCGTTTCCTTTGGTAGCTCGCGTTTTGTTCCCAAGATTGACCGCGCAAATTCGGAGCAAATTCGGTCGGCTCGTTCGTCCGACTGTCGCAACCCAGCTCCGACTGGAACACGCAGAAGATTCTGAGACCACCGACAAAGGTGTCGAAGGCTTTACGCTGGAGGAAATGGCGAACATGATCGAGCGATTGATCGTCGACATCGGCATGCAAGATCGATTCGCGCCCTTGGTACTCGTTTTCGGACATGGCTCATCGAGTCTGAACAACCCCCATGAATCGGCCTATAATTGTGGTGCTTGTGGCGGCGGACGAGGCGGCCCGAATGCTCGAGCAGTTGCGCAAATTGCCAACGATCCACGCGTCCGTGCTTTATTGAAAAAGCGTGGCCTTGAGATCCCTGAGACGACGGTGTTTGTCGGTGGTTATCATAACACGTGCGACGACTCGATCGAGTATTTCGACATCGATCGCATTCCGTTGACTTTCTCCTCAAGATTCCTGGCCGCCCACGAGATAATCGAAAAAGCTCGACGTCGTAACGCTCATGAACGAGCTCGCCGCTTTTATTCGCTTGAATTGACCTGCACCGATGAAGTGGCGCAAAGGCACGTCGAGCGTCGGTCCGAGGATCTCGCCCAAGTGCGTCCTGAATATAACCATGCAACAAATGCGGCTTGCTTCGTTGGGCGTCGCGGACGAACGCGCGGGCTGTTCATGGATCGACGATGCTTTTTAACTTCCTACGATCCAACGACGGACGACGCGGAAACGTCGATCTTGCTGCGGATCATGCAAGCGGTGATTCCCGTTTGCGGCGGAATCTCATTGGAGTATTATTTTTCAACCGTTGACAACGTTGGGTACGGGTGCGGGACGAAACTGCCCCATAACATCACCTCCTTATTGGGTGTAATGGAGGGAGCGACGAGTGACTTACGCACTGGACTCAGCCAACAGATGGTAGAGATTCACGAGCCCATCCGTATCTTATACATTTTTGAGACGATGCCGGAAGCGATCTTGTCCATTATGACTCGCAATGATCTGATTGACCGGTACATCGGCAATCACTGGGTTCAGATTGCAACGCTCGATCCAAATTCAAACACGATTCATTTGTTTCAAGGGAAGCAATTTGAGTTGTACACACCTGGTCCTGGACAACTCCCGACCGTCTCCGATTCACTTGACTGGTATCGCGGCTGGCGAGAGCCGCTTGGGTTTGCAAAAGTTCAATCTAAAGGATTTGTATCGCTCCCGAAAGTTGCAAATGAGGTGCTGCGATGATACTTTCTTCGTGGATACCCTTGCTCGGATACATCACCGTTTTTTCGCCAATCATCTTTTTACTGGTCGTCGGTTTTCAATTGCTCATCGGTCGACCGATGAGCGAGTTCGCGCTCGGTCGATGGTTGAAATCGGCAATTATTCTAAGTCTCTTCGCAACCCTAGCTATTTTGGCCATCATGCTCGTAACGGGGTCACGACGCGAGATCGTCGATATGGGGAATATGGTCGCAATCGATAGAGTGCATTTCCACTTCCATATCAGTCTGATTTTCGACCGACTCAGCGTCCCGATGGCCATACTGTCGCTCGTCTTGTGTGGCACCGTCGGAGCGTTTGCCTTAAGTTATCTTCACCGCGACGCTGGCTTCCAGCGATTTTTTTTAAGCTTCGCCATGTTCCTGGTTGGGATGGTAATGGCGTCGTTGGCTGGGACCATTGAAACGCTATTCCTGGGCTGGGAATTGGTTGGGCTCTCGTCAGCCCTACTCGTTGCGTATTATCAGGAGCGTCCAACGCCAGTAGCCAACGGTTTAAGAGTCTGGGCCATTTATCGCTTGGCCGACGCCGCATTTTTGGCAGCCGCCGTTGCGCTCCATCATCAGCATAGCGAGGGGAACTTCAGTGTCCTCATGGGGAACGAAGCATGGCCAGCGGGTAAAGCATCGTTGAGCGAAGGAACGGCCCTGTTGGTCGGGACGTTCTTGCTGATTGCAGCGGCTGGAAAGTCAGGGTTAGTACCATTTTCCGGATGGCTGCCACGCGCCATGGAAGGTCCTACGCCGTCGAGCGCCATATTTTACGGGGCACTTTCGGTTCACTTGGGCGTGTTCCTGCTTTTGCGAGTTAGTCCAATTTTGGATCAGTCTGCGTTGCTAAGTTCGATGGTGATTATTCTGGGGCTCGTTTCCGCAATACTTGCGGCGATCGCTGGGCGCGTTCAGACAGACGTCAAGAGTGCGCTGGCCTTTGCTTCGTTGACGCAAGTGAGCATCATTGTGGTCGAAATCGGATTTGGACTGCGATATTTGGCGCTCATCCACATCATCGGTCATGCTTGTATGCGTTCTTTGCAATTGCTTCGAGCACCGACATTGATGCGAGACTACAAAACGATGGAGAATGCGATCGGAAAGTCGCTTGATCACGGCTCGCCTTGGATTATCGGATGGCTAAGTCGTTCAACTCAGCTTCGTTTGTATCGGTGTGCGATTGAACGAGGATATTTGGATTCGATGTTAGACGCATGCATAGTTCGCCCGTTCATTCGCTTATTTTCGATGTTCAATCGATGGGAACGAGCTTGGACACAATGGCTGTCAGGATCACACAAAGTCATTCCGATAGCTGTGGAGGATGCAAGTCATGAATGAACTTCATCTTCCGTGGTTGGAACTAGCGATCCTTGTCCCTACAATCGCCGCCATTTGGGTTGGGCGGATCCATGAATCGTCTCGCGCTCGTACTGCGAGCCTTGCCGTTGCTGCGATCACGTTGTTTTTAACGACGGCCTGTTGGATTGACTTTGAGTCGCTTGTGACGTTTGAAGCGCATGATCACTGGGATCTTGTGCGAGCGATCATTGGACGCAACGAGCTCGTTATCGACAAATTGAATGCGCCTCTTCTTCCGTTGACGACTTTGCTCTTTTTTCTCACGATGCTCGCGACGCCACGCGTCAAGTTTGGCAAGTATTCATTCTCCTTAGGTTTATTGTCTTTGTCGTCGACGCTTGCCGTTTTAAGCTGCCGAGAAACGTGGCTGTTGATTACTTTCCTCGCCGTCAACGCGATCCCCATGTATGTTGATTTGCGATCCCGCGGCAAATCAACTCGCATTTTTGCTTTTCATATTGGTCTTTCGCTCGTGTGTTTCATTGCGGGGGCCGTGATCTATCAATACAGCGACTCAGAATTCTGGCAGGGCGTTGCGATCGTCTTCTTGGTGACGGCCGTATTGATCCGAAGCGGATGCGCTCCCCTGCATTGCTGGATTACCGATCTTTTTGAACATGCTGCGTTTGGCAACGCTTTACTGTTCGTCACGCCTCTCGTCGGTGCTTATGTCGCGATGCGATTGATTTTGCCGATTGCCCCTGATTGGGCACTGCATTGGATTGCTTTTCTTTCGCTATTCACTGCCCTCTACGCGTCTTGCATGGCACTTGTGCAAACCGACTCCCGACGGTTTTTTTGCTACCTGTTCCTCAGCCATTCATCTTTGGTTTTGGTCGGTCTCGAAACAGCCTCTCCGATTGGCTTGACCGGTGCGCTATGCGTTTGGTTTTCCGTTGCCTTGTCGCTAACTGGACTTGGCTTGACTCTGCGATGTGTCGAGGCGCGAACGGGACCATTGTCGTTGGCTCAATATCACGGTTTGTATTCGCATATGCCGCAACTCGCCGGATTTTTTTTGTTAACCGGTCTGTCGGCCGTCGGCTTTCCTTGCACGATTGGTTTTACAGGGACCGAGCTACTTGTTGAAGCCGGAATCGGGATTTCGCCTTTGGTTGGAGCAGTCGTCGTTGTCTCAACAGCCATGAACGGGATCGCGATTCTTCACGCTTACTTTCGCATCTTTACCGGTACGTCGCATCCATCGACCATTGTATTGAAGACGCTCAAGTCTGAAAGAATCGCCATCCTCACCTTCACACTTTTGTTGATTGGCGCAGGGCTTTGGCCGCAACCAGGCGTTCACTCGCGATTCGATGCGGCCGTGGAATTACTGAATCATCGAGGAATCGCCAAAATCGAAATTCAAGCCGATGCCGATCCAGAATAGTTACTCACTTAAGTACTTTCCCAGTAAAGCGATGACCTTTGGCCGAAGTGGGGATCGAATACAAACCAGTTCTCGCCGTAATGTACAGAGTCGAATTCCCTATCCCACCGAAAGTAACGTTGGCTGGTTGCTCCGGGACGGCAATCGTTCCCAACGCTAGTCCGGTCGCATCGAAAACCTGCAAACCTAAAGCGGATGTAATATAGAGATTCCCATCGGTATCGATTGTTAGTCCATCACCTCCTTTGTCTTTCTGACCCGCCGGTTGTTCAAGTTTGCAGAACGCACGCCGATTCGAGACAACTCCTGGCGAATCGACGTCAAAAACAACCATTGTGCTATCCATGCTTGGAATCACATACAGTCGAGTTTCATCAGGTGATAAGATAACGCCGTTGGGAGCTGCGAAGTCATCGCCGATGCGTTTGGTTTCGCCAGTCGCCGATCGATAATAAACCGCTTCTTTCACCTGAGGCCAAGGTTCAGGAGCTCGGAAACGAGGATCTGTAAAATAAACACCGCCCGAGCGATCGACGACCAGATCATTGCAAGCGTTGAATCTTGCTGATTTATATTCGGCTGCTAGAGGTGTGACTTTCTTGGTGGCGATATCGATCGCAATCAGCTTTCCTTCCATGCTACAGGCGATCAATCGTCCTGCACCATCCAGCATTAATCCGTTGCACGTTCCGGCTGGTTCAAGAAAAACTTCTGGAGCCGTTGGCACCTTGGATACCGCGTCCCATCGATAGATTCGATTCGCCGGAATGTCGGTGAAATACAAATAGCGCTGGCCATCAAAAGCTGGCCCTTCAAGGAACTGAAATCCAGCCGCAATAATGCCCGTCGCACCCGTAGGCCCAATTCCAGGAATCGGTTCGGCCGAATAGCCAACGTTCATCGCTACGCACTGTGCGAAAAACAGAACTCGAAGTGAATGAGCGACCAAATCGAAGAAGACTTGTTGCAACATGATTACCTAAATCTGTTAAGGAAAAGTCGATAGATGTGAGAACGATTGAATCGTGCTAATGAAAATGCATTCCGTAGTGAGCCGTAGGCGCTAGCCTCGGGCGTATTTTAGTAGAGTCTCCACCGAAGAGCCCGCAGCTAGCGTCGACGGCTCACTTTGCTTTCGCACTGACGACAAGCATTCGTTCCAAAGCGATCAGCGACCATCGAGCGATATGTTCGTCGACGATGATTTTGTTGACCACCGTACCGGCTTGCAAGTTTTCTAAGCTCCAGCAAAGGTGAGCGAGATCGATTCGATACATTGTTGCACACATACAAACGATCGGCGAAAGAAAATGGATTTCTTGTTCTGGGTGTTCCGCTTTGAGACGGTTTACGAGATGAAGCTCAGTACCGATCGCCCATTTCGTTCCCGCCGGGGCTTGCTTTACTGTTTCGATAATCTTACTGGTCGACCCAGATACATCGGCAAGGTCGTTGACTTCTTGCGGACACTCAGGATGGACGAGTATTTGGATGCCCGGTATTTTTTCGCGAAGCTGATGAACATGAGCTGCGGTGAACATCTGATGGACGCTGCAATGACCTTGCCACAAAAGCACCCGACTCTCCCGAATAGCATTCTCGGTATTGCCACCAAGATCTTCGGCGTGCGGATTCCAAATCGGCATCTGCTCGTTCGTGATCCCCATTTTGAGTGCCGTGTTGCGTCCCAAATGCTGATCGGGAAAAAAGAAGACGCGTTTGCGTTTGGAAAACGCCCACTCTAAAACGGCTTTTGCATTGCTGCTCGTGCAGACAATCCCTTCGTGCTTTCCGCAGAACGCTTTCAAGCTAGCCGCCGAATTGATGTACGTCACCGGCGTTAGGTCGTTGGTGTCGATAACTTCTCCCAACGTCTCCCAAGCCGACTCGACCTGTCGAATTGCCGCCATATCGGCCATGCTGCAGCCGGCCGACATATCCGGGAGCACGACCGTGACTCGTTGAGAATCACGCTCGCGAAGCTTCTCCGGACGGTTGGCTAAAATGTCGGCGGTTTCGGCCATAAAGTGGACGCCGCAAAATACGATCGCGCGACAGTCAGGACTATCGGCTGCCATCTTGCTGAGCTGGTACGAGTCGCCACTCAAATCAGCGTGTTCGATGACCTCGTCCTGCTGGTAGTGATGGCCAAGAATGAGCAGGCTTGCACCCATTTCACGACGAACCGCAGTGATTCGCAACTTCAGCTCTTCGTTGCTCAACGAGCGATAAGGAGCGAAAGGAAGCTCAGCCAGTTCCGTTGTGATAGCATTCATTACAAGTTGATCTTTGAGGTTTTTGGGACTATGGGTATCCGACAGGCAAAGTTGCATTTGCGGTGGTGGCATCTCCCCTCATTTTATCCTGTAAATCGATTCATGTCGCCGGTGCAAACGAGCCGATAGCTAAAAATTGATACGTAAATTTCGGTGAATCCAAGAGGCGAGAAGATGAGTGAATCCAACTTCGTTACCGACCAACCTGAGCGAGTCGTGTATTGGAAAAGCTTACTCAAGATTGAATCGCAGGTTGCTGTTTCACTTGCGCAACGAGCCATGCCGGTCGACCGAATTCTGAATTTGGTACCCGGTGTCATGCTACAGTTCGAAAAAGCATTCGATGCACCGCTCATGGTCGAGCTCGACAATCAAGCGATTGCGGAATGCGAAGTCGTAAAAGTTGGCGACCGATTTGGCGTAAAAATCACTCAGATCCTCGAACACCCCGAAACCTGGATTCCGCTCGTTCCAGCCAATCCGACTCGCTCGTCGCCGCCGTTGGCTGGTTGATCGAAGGTGAGCCGACGGCGCTAGCCGATTCGCCGACGGTTGTTCTGTCGCCTTCAACGCAAGCGACCGATCCTGTTTCAGATCGCTCTATCGCCTCGGCTCGCACATTGCTTTCAGACACGTTAAAGCCGAAAGCTTCCAACCGGCGACCAAGTCGCTCGGAGTTGGCTGATGCTCTGCCCGAAACGTCGCGAGCCTTGGGGACGAAACGTCGCGAGCCTCGAGCCTTGGGGACACCCACAGGAGCCTTGGGGCGGAGCCTTGGGGACACCCACAAATAGTAGCCTTGCAGGGGAGCCTTGGGGAAGCCTTGGGGACACCTAAGCCTTGGGGACACCCACAAATAGAGATAATAGAAACTTTGCTAGCGTTTAAGGCGAGCGGGTTGGGCCCAATTCTTGATGTCCTCAACCCTCGATGACCGATCGATACTAAACCGAGCCGAACAATGCCAAAACAGTTTGCGGGAGTCCCCTTGGTCCTCCCTCCCTTGGTCCTCCCTCTTTTTCGGGTGTCCCCTTGGTCTCCCCTTGGTCCCTGGTTTGGTCCGTTTGCGGGTGTCCCCTTGGTTCCTTGTGGTCCGTTTGCGGGTGTCCCCTTGGTTCCGTCCCAATGTAACCAGTTGCCCCGCTTCTGCTCGACTTGCCTGACAACAGAATGGCCTGCTGAGTCGCTGGTTAGGAAACAGAGGCGGGCGTGTGGACAGGACGCGTGGTATACTGATTTCGTTGAGAGCCGCGACCGGATGAATGGTGTGGTTCGTCGAAATAGCTAGGCAACTACTGACGTTGTCGCATGTTGCAAAACATCGTATTATGAAATGTTCCATCTCAATCGCGATTGGTCATGCTCAATGGAGTTCAAAATGTGCCGGTGGATTCTAATTGTCGGATTTATGCTTTCAACTTGTGCATACTCTGCAACTGCTCAAAGCCCTGATTCGGATGATACCCATAGCCGAATAATGTCCCAACTCGACGAGATCCTTGAACGATTGGATGGAATCGAGAACAGAATCTCGAAACTCGAACGGAAGACACGTATAGGACGGAAGCTTTGGACTGATGAAAAAGGCATTTTGCGGAATTCATCTGGCGACGCGATTGGATTCTGGGGAATCGATGGACCGGAAAAAATACGATAGATGCAATTTGAGAAATAATGGCTTCATTGAGTTTTGCGTTCTTGCGGCGCCTCACAATTAATCTTCGAACATACTTGCAAAGATTTCGACGAACAATCGATGCATGTGCGGGCTGGAAATGGTTTGAAGACAAGCGGGTGCGACTCCCACCTGAGTAGCTCTTATTCAGAGGTTCAGTATCGAGTGTTGCAGCGAGTTTAACTCGGTATAATCCCCAGAATAAGTTGTTCTCACGAGATCATCTGGGGTGAATAAATTGTTCGTCGAAAAGTGGTAGCTACTCGTTTGTAACTTATGAAGACTGAGCGACTCGCGAAGATTTTGGAAGAGCTCAAAGGTGCGGAGCAACGCGTTAGTGACGCCGCTGCAACGTTTTCAGGGAACGAAGGAGCAGACGCATATTGCCTTCTTCCTCAACTTCTCTCGATGATTGCGGGCAAACTTAGTCCAACATCAGAGAGATTTTGCTTTGGGGAATTCGTTTCATCAGGACGAATATTGCAAGCCATCGAACTGCAGCGCCGTGACGGACTAGCTACAGAGGAAATGATTTTCGAGTCGGATCGAAGCATTACGAAAATCAACGAGTTCTTGAGTGTCGCCACAGGTGCCAGCGTTTCGCTTCTGATCTATGTGCTTGCTTTGACGGGGCGAAGATGCTCAGATTCGATTAATCAGGTCGCTAGCATTGCATCACAGTCGTTAGATCGAAGGCTACAATATCGAGCCTATCAATTTATTTGTTCTATAAGTCCCGAACTTGCGTCGACACATCCTTGGTCAGAATTCGCTCCCGAGAATTCCGAGGAGAGGTTACAATGGGGCTCCGTGGGTCGGTGAGTGCCGTCACGACGAACAAAAAATTGCAGCCAAGTGCTCGGTCGTCCGTTTTGACTTGCGTTGAGTCACTTACTCGCCCTGGCTGAATTTAGGCGTTATCGGGATGAATCCAGAACAGCTATCGCGTCACGAAGTCTGGCAAGTTTCGGCAATTCGATCGCACAAAAACCGACCGATCCGTGACAGTCAGCTCCCGGATTGTCCCGAATGTCTTTCGCCGCATCCATCAGTTCGATAACGGCGTCCGGCTTCGCGATTAGTTCCACACCTACCAGTTCGACGACTTCGTAACCAGACTCGCCGCAACCACCACGGCTCAATTCTGATTCTATTCGACTTTCTGAAAAATCGATCGTGTACAAACAATCCGTCTCGTACCCTGAATGTGCATCCCGCGTTTTTTTTCGCAATACCGCTCGTAGCATAAATCACCCGATAACAAAAAATCGGGATAGGGGCCCGGATTGCTCCGGGACCCCTCCCACACCACCTAGCATGCGGGTCCGCACTAGGCGATTCGTCTTAAGGGAGCAAGCTCG
>JAWXCK010000225.1:0-12801 GCA_034408855.1 Pirellulaceae bacterium | reverse complement strand
TGTAGTTACTACGTTAAACCGCAAAAACGCCTGGAGGTTTCAGGTTTTTTTACGAAACTATCAAAGAATCTCAATCAAGCTTCGCTTGATTGAGGACTAAATGCGTCACATGGTTCGATCGGTGGCACGCCGGGCTACAATGATGCCGAAGAGGATTCGACTTATGACTATTTACTCGATCGTCAGAACAGCATCCTTACCTATCAGTTCATCTGCGCCGGTCTGCTCGCCGAAGGAATTTATGTGCTTGTCCCGAACGAAAATGAATTTGGTTTCCAACTAACCAACCCGGAGAACACCACAGATTAGCGTGCATTACCCTTTTCATTCTGCTTGCCGTATCAATTTCAAACGTCATTCGTGCAATTCTTCCCAGGAACTGAATTACCGTGCGAAGGATTATTTCAATCGCCTGTGCTGTTGTTGCCGTTAACTTAATTGCATCGGTACTGTTGTATCTGTGTGAAGCTTCATTGTTTGCCAGGTCCAACTACCCGTCGTCAATTCGAACCGTACTTTCGTCGGTCCATTCGGTTAGTCTCTTGATATTAAAGCCAGTATTAATTGTCGGGGGACCGTCGATTTTTTCGTTCGTCGTTATCGTTTTGTTTGAGAGCGTTCTCACGTATTGCCTGCTTCGGTTGATTCTGAAATCCTAAAGCACCAGCGATTCCCGGTGAGCTTGAAATACAAACGAATAGCTAGGCGGCTGATTGCTAGCGTGGCGCGATGATTTCTTCGAATCTCTGTATTTGTAGACATACGTTTGTTGAATTTGCCGTATGTGGGTGTCTATCCGAGGAGGTTATTCATGATTGCGTCCAGTTTCGTTCCGCCGAATTCGATCCAACCACGCAAGTATCTTTCCGTCGATGCTTTAACTCAAGGACTACGCGAACGCTTCGAGGCGATTCCGGATCCCCGTCGCGCTGCTAGCACTGACTACAAAGGCTTAAAGGTCAAAAGGCTCAAAGGTGTCAGGACTCTTTTCGTGGGTTGAATGTTCGTGTATACCAGCCAGATGCCGAGACCAAAGAGCTCAGATGAAGCCGGTGGAATCTACCATACACTCAATCGGGGAAACGCGAGGGCGGAAATTTTTTCGCAAACCTGAGGACTACGATGCGTTCGAACGAATTCTAGCGAAGCACTTGATCGTTACCCTTGCCAAATTTTATCGTATCAATTGATGCCCAGTCATTGGCATTTCGTTTTGCGTCCGACGAAAGACAAAGGGATGAGCAACTTTCTGCAGTGGGTTTTATTGACACACAGGATGCGATTGCACGCTCACTATCAATCGGTCGGGTAAGGCCACGTCTATCAAGGACGATTTAAAAGTTTTCCTATTTAAGACGACGAACACGTCTACCTCGTCTCCCGGTATGTCGAGCGAAATGCTCTCTGCGCGGGATTCGAGCGAGGAAGTCCCTTCGGTGAGTCCCCAGGGGTCGAATCAGTTTCTAAACGCATGGATTAGAAACAACGCTCCGAGCCCGCGGGCCGCCAGCGAAATCTTCCAAAGCAGAGTCCTGACCCTTTTCTTTCCAATGTATTTGAGGAGACCAATATAGTTTCCAGGATTCAAATCCCGACGACGTCTTAGAGTAAAAAAATCCGATTCTAAAATCCCGTTCACTTTATCGAAAACTTGTATTTTGAGTGAGGTTTGCGATGCTACGAGTTTTCCGATCTTTATTCGGTTTTGAATTCGGAATTATCCTTATACTTGTTACGGCAATTCATTTCTGGTACTGGATAGCAGCGTACTTTTGCCTTCCAGCTGCCTATCCGATAGGCTATAAGCCCGTTTCATTTCAAACCGGTTTGACCAAGACGCTTTTCAGTTGCATCTCAATGATACTTGAGTTTTTCTGGCACTCGCGATGGCGAATTATTCGCGACCCTTTTCTTGGGACGATCCAAACGATAATTGTTCAGTCTATTCTTTGCAGTATTATTGTTCAACTTACGATTCGTATCGTACCCATCGTCTTTCGTCATCAGGAGAAATGAAAACAAGCTTAGCAGCTGAGCTATTCGCAGAGAGCGGTTATTGGTCGCATGATAAGAACAATAGATATCGGGAAAGAAAAATTGGGGTTGGTTGCTTTTCTGTGTTTTATTTTGGGATACGATCAGCTTGCGATTCAGTCTGGTTGGCATCAAAAATTTGGTTGGAACGGTAGCGATTATTTTGACGATCCGAAGGTTGTCGATCTTTGTGAAGCAAACGAACGAAACGACACCAAGGAGATGAAGCGACTTGTAGATCAGGGGGTGAATGTAAACGCGACTGGCAAAGGAAACATGACGCCTTTGTTGTGGGCGTTTCCCGACAATAAGATTGATCGATTCAAATTGCTTCTCGAGAACGGCGGGTCTGCGAACGTCGTCGTCGAAGCTGATTTCAATACACGTCAAGCGATAAATCCTGGCGACTCCGTCACAATTCTTGCAGCAAGAACGGCTTTTCCCGATCAACTCGGTTTATTGCTCGAGTACGGCGGCAAGACGCTCGCAAAAAGCTGCTTGATAAATTTGACCAGGAAGTGAAGAAAATCTTCTCTTTGCGGGGTTGACCGACGATTGCGTTACGCTTGATGAATCCCAATCACGTCGATTGCTCGATTGCCGGGCGACTGTTGGCAAATACATGAAGGTTACGTCTGATCTAGAAACCCGACTTTCTGAATCGATGATCGCCGAATAGAATCGAATTTTTCATCAGATTTCTGAAAGCAACGGTCGCTGGTTCGATTCCGAGATAGACAAATTAGACCGTTGGGCGGATGATCGTAGGGTTGCTCTCAAGACCGAGCTTGAAACGCTCGAAGTCGATATCAAGGAAGCAAAGAAACTTGCCCGAAACGCGGCAACGCTTCCTGAAAAGCTTGAACTTCAACGCAAAATCAGGCAACTTGAGGCCAAGTACGATGAAGCCCTGCCAAGGTACAAAGTAGCCGCCCGTGAGATCGACGCCCGGAAGGAAAACCTCCTCGATGACGTGAGCAAAAGACTAGCCCAGCGAACGGAATTGACGGAGTTGTTTACCGTTAGATGGAACGTGATATAAAAAAATTGGCAACGCCACCGACTTTGCTACCGCCAGTGGCAACAGCCTGGGAAAATTTCGGCCCCGATACCCACGCTAAAAAAAATTTGGACGCTTAGATGTGTGGTACGATGAGGGTTGGCGCCGCCGGCACATCATCTATCGCCCCTTCGGGGCTGAAGAAGGTCTATAGCATCGCTAGCGGCGCTTTGATGATCTGCCTGGAAGGTGAATTAACGCTCGAACTAATCCGAGCAATTGCTGATCTTACGCCCGAACGAGTGGTCTTCTTGGACGAAGCCTTTGTTGGCAACGACCAACTGAAGGCCAACGCTGTGCAGACTTTCAAGACCAAGGGAGTTGCAAGCTTTAGAGCTGTTTAGTTTTCAGTGTTCGGTTTTCAGTGTTCAGAAAATGCCACAAACCGAACACTGAAAACTGAAAACTTTGAAGAAAGGAGGTCAATGTGAGTGAGCCAGAGTTTAACGAAGGAGATTTGATCCTTTACCGCACTACGAAAGGAACTGCAAAGATTTCCGTTCTGTATCAGGGCGAGACTTTCTGGCTAAATCAAAGGAAAATGGCCGAACTTTTCGGTGTAGAAATCCCAACCATAAACTACCACCTCAAGGAGATTTACAACGGGGGAGAACTGACCCAAGAGGCAACTATTAGAAAAATTCGAAGAGTTCAAACCGAAGGAAATCGTCAGGTTACCCGCGAAATCGAGTTCTACAACCTGGATGCCATCATTTCCGTTGGCTATCGCGTCAATAGTGTCCAAGCGACCGCCTTTCGTATCTGGGCCACCCAGACACTCAAGGAATTCATCATCAAAGGCTTTGTCCTGGACGACGAACGACTGAAGCTGAATAAGCGGTTTGGGAAAGATTACTTTGACGAGCTTCTCGAACGCATCCGTGAAATTCGAGCCAGTGAGCGTCGGTTCTACCTCAAGATCACCGATATCTACGAGTCATGCAGCATCGATTATGACAAGGATGCTGAAATCACGACGATGTTCTTCAAGATTGTCCAGAACAAACTCCACTGGGCTGTCACCGGTCAAACTGCTGCTGAAATCATCGCAGGCCGAGCCGATGCAACCAAGCCGTCGATGGGTCTCACCAGTTGGAAGAATTCTCCCACCGGCAAGATTCTCAAAAGCGACGTCAGCATTGCCAAGAACTACCTGATCGAATCCGAAATTTCTGAATTGAATCGGATCGTGACGATGTATCTCGATTACGCCGAAAATCAAGCAGCCCGACAGATACCAATGAAGATGGCCGATTGGGTTTCGCGACTCGATGCCTTCCTGTCGTTCAACGAGTACGATGTCTTAGATGACGCCGGAAAAGTCTCTGCCGAAGTTGCGAAGAAACTTGCTGAAGGACAATACGACGTCTTTCGGATAGAACAGGACGAGAAATTTGTGAGCGATTTTGAGAAGGAAATCAAACGCGTCGAGGGGGAGCGATGAGTTTTCAGTGTTCGGTTTTCAGTGTTCAGTTGAGGATGTGTGTGATGGCGTATCATTCATTTGAGGACTTAGATTTGACGGCCAACCACTTGGTCGGTCTGAGTTCTCGGTAATCGACATGGGCGCTTTCTCAGACGATGCCCTCTTTGCCGGTCAAGCTCGTACCGAACTTGGGATTGGGAATAATCTTCTCCTTCCCGATGATCGCTTACTCAAGAACACTCGATCCATCCAGGAGCGGAACGATATTGATATCGTGGCTCCCGAAAATTCGCTTGAAGGCTGGGATCTTTTTGAGCCTCTCTCAAACTCTGGTCGCCCTTGCCCACACTTCTCCATTGAAATGGAAACCGGTACCGGAAAGACCTACGTCTATCTGCGAACGATCTTTGAGCTATCGAGACGATACGGATTCCAGAAATTCATTATAGTCGTTCCAAGCGTCGCGATCCGCGAAGGGGTTTTGAAGAACATCGAAATCACTGCTGAACACTTTCGAGCACTCTACAACAACCTTCCTTTCGAACATTTCGTCTATGACGCGAAGAAGGTCAATAGGCTTCGCCAGTTCGCAATCAGCAACCCACCCGATGCCTAAACGTCGCTATTTGGATTTCGTTCATTTCCGGGGCCATACTTGGAATTGCTGGTTCGGCGTCGTGTTGGCAGGCTTGGTTTGGATCGAAGTGGAGCTTCATGTAGTTTTCAGTTTTTAGCCCCCGGCAGGGGCGGACTTCGTGACCAAAGTCCGAGAGGTGTCATGCGTAGCTGCTATCGCTTTCCTGGTCGATTCCCAATCGCATTTGCAGTTCAGCAAACTGTCGAGCATATTTGTCGCTGCTGCTGTGTACGTGCTCGGCTTCGGTAATGAATCGAATATCTTTGTCAGGATAGACATCGTGTGAAATCAAGATGCGTTCGAACGACTCGAGTGGGCTTCCGTAGGCGATGAGCATCTTATGTTCATCGAACTGGATCTCTTGTCGTTTGGCAGGATTCAAGATGGCGATTCCCGTGCATCCATCGTTGAGCAACATTTCTTCAAAGTCATAGAGAATGCTCTTCAAGACTGGCATATCGATATGATCGCGGTACATGTCTTCGTGACCGCCGCCGCCGTGATGACTGGTTTCAAGTACCACGTCGACGACTTCGCCGAGCGGATCGATCAAGTCCATGAAAAGATCGAACAGCCGTTCCTTGGTAGCCGAAGCCATGATGACCGGGATGCTGGTTTTGGATTGCGGATCGACGTAGGCGTCATGACGGAATCCTTGTCGAGGTACAACTTTGAGATCATACGAAGGACGCACGGCTTCGGTGAGGTCAAAGGAGCCGTAGCGAAATACCCCGAGATGGGCTTCAAGGGCTTCATCGTCCAGTCTCTCGAAACTGGAAAGGGTTGATTTGCTTTCAATAATTTCGTTCGCCGGAGCGTTGTTTCGGGAGAAACCTGGCAGTGAGCCCATTGGAATCGCTCGATCTTTTCTAATCGTGTAAAATAAAGTAGTCCGCACCCACGTTGGGCACACACCCGCTGTGGGTTGGAACAAACAAAGCTAGGTTACGCAAAACTGCCAAGATTTCATTTTGTGGATGCTCCCGAACTTTTTCCCTATCTTTCGCGCTCGCTATAATCGTTACGACCCGTCCTCTTTTACTTCAATGATGAACCCACGACCCGTGAAATTCGTTATCGACGGCTATAACTTGCTGCATGCAAGCCCCATAATGCAGCGGGAAAGCGGCCAGAAATGGCTAGAAAAGCAGCGTTTTCGCCTCTTACGCGAACTTGCAGGCCTGCTGCCGCCTGCGGATCGAACGGCGACGGTCGTCGTGTTTGACGCTAGCAAGTCACCGTCGGGAGTTCCATCGGAATATGACTTTGAAGGCATCGCCGTCCGTTTTGCACGCGACCATGCTGAAGCCGACGACTTGATCGAAGAATTGATCGCAGCCCACGCAACTGCAAACAGTCTCACCGTCGTCTCGTCAGATACGCGATTGCAACGAGCCGCTAAACGCCGCAAAGCCGGCTTTATCGATAGTCGCGAATGGTTCGATCAACTTAAAGAAGCCGGTCGCACTGAAGTTCGCGAAACATCGGCCCCGAACCCCGAGCAAGTCAAAGACGAAATCGTCAATGCCGACGACGTCCAATTTTGGCTCGCAAAAATGCGATCGCCTAGCGATAAAAAATAGATTCTCGTCGATGGGCATTCGCCAATCAACCATTGGCCGTGGCGCGTATTTCGACTGTACTAAGGAAGCCGTCAATAATAACTTCCGCAAACTTGGGTGACCCGTTCCTAAGTCGTGCGCCGAACTATGACTCTGCCTCAGCACCGCCAACTGCCAACTGCCAACGTTATCCAACCGGCGATGAAGGCCAAGCCACCGAAGGGGACGATCATATGCGTTGGGGCTTCGAAGTAGACGATTCCGTATATCCCGCCCGAGAACAAGAGGATTCCGGCAACCATCAGAGAACTCGCAATTTGAAAACTTCGTCGATTGCGTGACAACGGTGACAAGCCGATCGCGACGATGGCAAGGCTATGAAACAACTGATATCGAACACCGGTCTCGCACTGTTCCAATCGCTTTTCGATCTTCGCTTCGTCAAACCCTTTGGCCTTGAGAAAGCCGGGCATTGAATGGGAACCTAATGCGCCGATTCCGACTCCGATAGCCGCTAAGATTGCTCCGAGAAATAGTCCGCGATTCATGAACGTCCTCCTTGATTCGCGTTACGCATTCATATCAGGCAATGGTTCATTTAAGATTCTTCGGGCAGCTTCTAGCAACTGCCCCATGACAAACGGTTTGATGATGTACTCGGTTGCGCCAAGTAGTTTTGCGTACTCGCGGTGTCGATCGCCTTCGTTGGCAGTAACCATGATCGCGCGCAGCGGTCTATCGTAGGTTTCTCGAAGCCGCTCGAGAACGAGGAAGCCACTTCGTTTCGGCATCATCATATCGACGATCATCAAGTCGGGCTTGACGCTTTCGGCGGTCGCAATCCCTTGATTGCCGTCGCGAGCGATATGAACTTCATAATCTTCGTTTTCCATCGCGTACTGGACGGCATCCAGAATTTCGCGATCATCATCGACTAACAGAACACGCGGTCGACGACCTTCAGTTTGCCAAGCAGGAGGGATGGACATGCGAAAATGAGACTCCGGAACAATCTATGTAGGGTTTCACGCTCTTGGATTGTAATCCAAGCGTAGTAGGTCGTCGAAGCCACCGGCCACTACTTTTGAAGCAATTCGAGACAATATCTATATCTTGAGAGGCCGTGTCGATGTATTCTATTACAGATGAAAGAAAATTCAGATTCGGACCAGCCTCTTGAAGCTCGCATTCTGCACTTGGTCCACAGCGACGCATATCGGTCGGTAAAACCCAAGCGCATCCACAAATTGTTAGGACTAGCCGAGGAAGAGTACGGAGCACTGCGGCGAGCCATTAAAAAACTGGTTCAACAAGGCAAACTTGCCTACGCCTCGAACCACCTCATCCTTCGCCCCGATCAGAAACTCGTTGATCTGGCGTCTCCGTCGAGCGAACCCGAAAAGGCCGGAAAGACACGAAAAGCTCCCAGCAACGAGAAGATCGTTCAAGGGATTTTTCGAACGACTAGCCGGGGATTCGGCTTCGTGCGACTGGACAGTATCGATTCCGAAACCGTTGTCGACGACGTCTTTGTTCCCGCCAAAGCAACGCTTTCAGCGATGGACGGCGATCAAGTCCGGATTCGAGTGCTCAAAACAGGGCGCGATGGACGAACGGAAGGGCTTGTCGAAGAGATCGTAGAGCGAAGCAAACGCCAGTTTGTCGGCACCTATCAAATCAAGGACGAAGTATCCGTTGTTTGGCTCGATGGCGTTGATAGCGATCGACCGGTCAGCGTCGGCGATGTCCGAGGCTTACCCGTTTCGGAAAACGACAAAATAATCGTCGAGATGGTTCGCTATCCCGATGCTCTGCATGCTGGCGAAGCGGTGATCTTACAGGTCCTTGGGGCAAGCAAGAATCCGGCCGTCGACACCCAGGCTGTAATGCATCAGTATGGTTTGATTGAAGAGTTCCCCGACGCGGTATTGGATCAAGCCCGAGAGATGGCCGATCGCTTTACCGAAGAAGTCCCGCCGGATCGAACGGATCTCACCATCATTCCGACGTTGACTATCGATCCCTTTGATGCTCGCGATTTTGACGATGCCATTTCTTTGTCGAAGAATGAAGCAGGCCATTGGGAGCTGATGGTTCACATCGCCGATGTCTCGCACTTTGTTCCGGCAGGAACGGCGCTGGATGAAGAAGCCCAACGACGCGCCACCAGCGTTTACTTACCTGACAAAGTAGTGCCGATGATTCCGGAAATCATCAGCAATCATCTGGCAAGCCTTCAGCCCGATCGAGTTCGATTCGCCAAAACGGTTTTGATGGAAATGACGGCCGACGGCACGATCGTCTACACCAAGATTTTTAACTCGGCGATCCGCAACGCTCAACGATTGAACTATGAACAAGTCGATCAGTTTCTAGCCGATCGTGAGCCATGGCGCAAGATTTTGACACCTGTCATCTTCGAGGTCCTGTCGAACATGCATAGTTTGGCCATGACGTTGCGAAAGCGACGTATGGATGGTGGCTCGATCGAGTTGACACTTCCCGAAATCAAGATCGACCTCGATAAGATCGGCAAAGTCAAAGGCGCACATCTCGTTCACCATACCGAGAGCCACCAAACCATCGAAGAATTAATGCTGGCGGCCAATCAGGCGGTGGCAACGTATCTCGACGATCTTGAGATCCCGTTTTTGCGGCGAGCTCATGCTCCTCCGCTTCGGATGAAACTGCGACGGCTCTTCGACTTCGTTCGAGGACTCGGCATCGAATGCAACGATTTGCAAGATCGTTTCGAGATCCAGCGCGTCATCGCGGCAGTTCGCGGGGAGCCAACAGAACAGGCTGTCAACTATGCGGTCCTAAAGAGCATGTCCAAAGCCGTCTATCAACCACAAACCGAGCGCCACTACGCGCTCGACATGACCCACTACTGCCATTTTACAAGCCCCATCCGGCGGTATCCTGACTTGGTGGTCCATCGCATCCTTCAGAAGATTATCGATGGCAAGAACCCAAAAGAGTCGCTGTCGGTATTGCATTTCCTTGGCCAGCATTGCAGCGATCGCGAGGTCAACGCCGAATCGGCCGAACGCGAACTGATTCGCGTTAAGCTTTTGCACTATATGAGCCGACGTCAAGGCGAAGAGATGACCGGCACGATCACGGGTGTCAAAGCCGACGACATCATGGTTCGGCTTATCGAGGTTCCGGTAGATGGACTAATCCTGGTCGATCAGTTGCCCGCCGACCGATATCGCTTTGATCGCGAGACGCACACGCTGGAAGGCTTCCGGAACGGGCATCGATTCCGACTTGGCGATACACTCCGCATCCGAGTGGAACGTGTCGACCTTGCTAGACGGCAGTTGTTCTTCGCATTGGTCGAGCAATTGAGTCACCACGAGCCCCGAACATTGCCCGCAAAGAAATCGGGAGATCGCTCTTCGTATTCGAACGACCATCGCGATCGGTCTCAAAGCAAAGCGTCGAGCTCGAAAAAAATTCATTCCGAGAAGCATCGCGAGAAACCCAAAAAGTCGAAGAAGAGGAAACGATAAAAATATGACACCTGTTAGCGAAGTCTTCGTTTCAACCTAATTTTCATTTTAACTTTGCGTAAGCGATTATCTGCTATCAATCGATGATTGAATCAACGGCCCCTTCTGCCCCGACCCTCTCACAGCTTGTCTTGCTCTGCGCGGCGGCTGCCCTTGCCGGTATTGTCAATTCGATCGCCGGCGGCGGAACGCTGCTAACTTTTCCAGCTTTGACGATGGTGCTCGGGCCGTCAGCCGCAGCGGCCGTGATCGCGAACGCGACCAGTACGATGGCAGTCTTTCCGGGTTCCTTAGCATCTGCTTGGGGGTATCGCCGTGAACTAGTGGGAATGAAATCGTGGATCATGCCGTTGATTATTCCCTCGCTCGTCGGAAGTGCGATCGGAACCAGCCTTGTCGCGCAGCGCGATCCGCAAGAATTTCTCTTCTTGATTCCGTGGCTCATCTTGCTGGCCAGTTGTCTATTTCTCTTGCAACCGATGATTTCGAAATGGACTGGCATCGGCCAAATTCATGCGTCCCCTTCAAAGACAACTCGCTACGGAATCATCGCATTCCAGTTTCTGATCGCCTTCTACGGAGGCTACTTCGGGGCAGGTATTGGAATTCTTATGCTCAGCGCTCTCGCGTTGATGGGGATCTCGGACATCCACCAGATGAACAGTATCAAAACGCTCTTGGCGTCGACCATCAATTCAGTATCGGTCGCTTTGTTCATTTGGCACGACAAAATCTACTGGTCATTTGCCATTCCGATGATCGTCACCTCGATCTTAGGAGGATTTTTAGGCGCGGTCGTCGCCCGGCGACTCGATAGAAACGTCGTACGCTACATCGTCGTCACGATCGGAATCTCGCTATCGTGCTACTACTTCATCCGTTAGTGCATTAGTCGAAAGATTTGGCACTTTTCGGCGAACGCCGGCGGGTTCGAGTAAACAACTCCCCCACTGAATTTCAGCAAAAGAACCAGATGCATTTTAATTCGTGGTCGCCCTGAATTCGTGGGGGTCTTTCTTCGGTATATTGAATGCATGATGCCACACTCATTAAACCGTTTCAATCGACGTTGCTACCGCATAGTCATTTTATGTTTCGTTTCAATCGTCGGCAATTTAGCGATTGCTGAACCGACGAAACCTAACATTGTCTTGGTCGTCGCCGATGACTTGGGATATGCCGACGTCGGGTGCTTTGGTGGCAAGATCGCCAAGACGCCCAACCTGGATCGTTTCGCTGCCGATGGATTGCGACTGACCGATTGCTACGCGGGCAATGCGAACTGCTCGCCATCTCGAACAGCGTTGATGACAGGAAGGACACCGATGCGAGTCGGTGTTAGGAGTGCTATTCCGCTTGAATCGCCCATGCATGTCGGTCGCAACGAGATCACCATCGCTACGCTCCTTCGTCAAGCAGGCTATGCGACTTGTCACGTCGGCAAGTGGCACATGAATGGCCAATTCAATCAACCAACGCAACCGCAACCGAACGATCATGGATTCGAACATTGGTTCTCGACACAGAACAACGCGCTTCCGAACCATCGTCATCCGAATAATTTCGTCAGAAATGGAACACCGGTCGGCGAGCTCGAGGGCTTTGCTGGCCACTTAGTAGTCGACGAGGCAATCCGATGGTTAAACGGTGTTCGGGAGCCAGCGAAACCGTTTTTGCTCTATGTCTGCTTTCACGAACCGCACGAGCCGATTGCGACGCACCCAAAGTACACTCAGCATTATCCGTCCGACGATCCAAGCTACAGTGCCTATTACGGAAATATCGCGCAAATGGACGACGCTTTCGGTCGACTCATTCAGTCGTTGGATGAGCAAAGATTGCGAGACAACACGCTTGTCATGTTCACCAGCGACAATGGGCCGGCCATTACCAGCCAACATCCACACGGTTCTGCAAGTCCGCTACGCGACAAGAAAGGCTCGTTATGGGAAGGTGGAATTCGTGTGCCAGGGATTCTGCGATGGCCAGGAAAAACGAAGGCCGGTTCGGTAAGCGACGAGCCAATCTGCGGCGTCGATTTCCTTCCGACGGTTTGCGAAATCACCGGCATCGAGCCACCCAGTGATCGCAAGCTTGACGGTGCGAGCTTCTTGCCGGTCATCGATGGACAACCGATCGTTCGAACCACGCCACTCTACTGGCATTTCCCACGTGGAGTCGGCGAGCCGAAGGTCGCGATGAGAATCGGCGATTGGAAAATCCTCGCCTCGTTTGAGCCCTCGATGAATTCGAGAAGTACCAGTATTGATGAACAATCCGAGCGGGAAGTCAAAACCGCCGAGCTTAATAAATTCTTTCTATACAACCTGCGACGTGACGTCAGCGAGACAACCGAGCTTTCCGCCATCGAGCCCGCTAAATTTTCCGAAATGAAATCAGCTTTGGAATCCAAATATCGAGAAGTCCGCGCCGAGACTCCCGTATGGCCGCATTGGGTCGGTCAAAATCTCGAAGCGCAACTAATCGTCTGGCCCGACTACGTTACTAAGAAGAAGAAGACGGCAAAGGGGAATAGGGAATAGGGAATGGGGAATGGGGAATAG
>JAWXCK010000224.1:0-21962 GCA_034408855.1 Pirellulaceae bacterium | reverse complement strand
GAGTGATGCCTCAAAAATCCAATGCGAAACGGGTGTCCGTTGAAACTTCGGTTTTCTATTCGTAACGATAAATAGTTAATTTTGCCCCACAGATTCTGCTGACGAGGCAAATAAGTTATGATTATGCTTTGTTCGCGAAGGCAAACACGTTCACTGCAGTAATTGCGTTTCCATGTTTTCAACGAAAAAGGTGTCGACGAAGTGCCGAATGTTCAATCGACTCCTGCTTGTCGTGATAACGACGCTTTGCTTATGGCATACCGATATTCTCGAACAACGAGCATATGGGCAACCGGTTACGGCTGAGGCGGTTGAACGAACGATCGATCGAGCGATCGACTTTTTGCGTCAATCGCAGCAGCAGAATAATTCTCCCAATTCAGGGAGATGGGATGGGGCCGAGTCCTACGGAAGTGCTCAAACGGCGCTGGTGGTTTTGGCGCTGTTGAATTGTGGATTGTCACCGGATGAGCCGACTGTGGCTGAAGGTTTGTCGTATATTCAAAGTCATGCACCGACGAAGACGTACGAAACGGCCTTGCAAATCATGGCCTATTGTGCTGCCAATCCGAATCGATATGCCCGGCAGATTCGTAACAACGTCGAATGGCTCGAAAAGGCGCAGGTCACCAGTGGCAAAGGCAAAGGGGGCTGGGGATACGAAGGAAAAGGGGGGCAGACCGATCCATCGAATGCGCAGTTTGCTGTGCTAGCCCTCTGGGATGCTCAGCGAAGCAATATAGTTCAATCGCATGACGCGATGAAGTTAGCCGCTGAGTATTGGAATGTGCGGCAAAAAAATGGAGCTGGCAATTTTAATCGTGGGGCATGGAGCTACAACGGTAGTGACTTTTCTGGAAGCATGACCTGTGCGGGAATCGCGTCGATGATCATGGCCGAAGATGCGCTGCAAATCGCCGACGTCGACGTTACGCAACAAGGAATTCAGTGTTGCGTTGAAGAACCGCGTGAGAGTTTAGCCGATCTTGGCGTCGCCTGGCTTCAACGCAACTATACGATTGACAACAATCCTGGGACGGGCGCTTGGTGGTTCTACTATCTTTATGGTCTCGAACGCGTGGGGCGACTTACTGGAAAACGATTTTACGGCGAGCACGATTGGTATCGTGAAGGATGCCAACTGCTGGTTGCTCGACAGGATAGACTTCGAGGATTTATTCCGGAAGGGCAAGGAAACACTGGCGAAGTCACCAGTACGGCACTGGCCCTTCTCTTTCTTTCGAAAGGGCGACGCCAGGTTGTCATCGGTCGCTTGAGTTTGGACGATGCGACGGAACATACGCTGCATCGACATGCGATTCATAATCTTACTGGCCATATCGAGGACGCATGGAAACGCGACTTGGCCTGGCAGCATGTTCCGCTCCAACAATCAACGCTCGAACAACTTCTCGAATCACCCATACTTCACTTGAGCGGTTCGAACGCGATCCAATTGAGCGCGGCGCATAAGAAGCTGTTGAAGGACTATGTCGAACAGGGTGGTTTTTTATTCGCCGAAGCGAGAAATGGCGATGGCTGTTCGGGAGACGCTTTCGACAAGTCGTTTCGCGCTTTGATGGAAGAACTCTTTCAGACCCCGCTTCTCAAGTTACCGCCCGAGCATCCAGTCTGGTTCGCAGAAACGACGGCTGACCTTAGTTCGATGCCGAAAGATTTTTGGTTGTATGGATTGGAAACATGCTGCCGAACGAGCGTCATTTATAGCCCGATCAGTTTGGGCTGCCGATGGGAATTGTTGCGCCCTGATGGTGCGAGGAACACGCGACTTCCTGAAAATATCCGCAAAGAGTGCGAAGCCGCGACGATTTTGGGAGTCAATGTAGCGACGTATGCGACAGGACGAGAACTCAAAAAAAAGCTCGATATCCCCGAAGTTGTTCGATCCACTCAAGCACCGAACCCAATCCTCCGAGGAATGTTGCGACTGCCGCGGCTGATGCATAGTGGCGGTGCAGAAGACACGCCGCGCGCGATCCCTAATTTGATGGAAGTTTTTAAACGCGAGCGACTCTCTTCGCAAGCCGTTTCCGATTCGCCGCTCATCGCCATCGACCCTAAATTTCTCGAAGAAGCACCGATCGTATACTTGTCCGGTCGAAGACGTTTTCAGTTTTCGGATGCCGAACGACAGCACTTAAAAGCCTACTTCGAAAACGGCGGGATGGTTCTTGGCGATGCGGTTTGCGGGAGCGGGGAATTTGCCGACGCGGTTCGTGAAGAACTTCGGGCCGTTCTCAAAGATGCAAACTGGGTTAAGATGCCGTCGAATCATCCGATGCTCACAACGGAATTCGAAGGCTTTGATGTCCGTCGCGTCACGATTTTGAATCCCGGTACTCAGACGGGGCAAGCGATGCAAATGCAACGCTATGAAGGGATCCCGGTTATCGAGATGCTGATGTGGAAGGAGCGCGTCGTGGCGATTTTTTCGCCCTATGATCTGAGCTGTGCGTTGGAGAGCCGCCAGTCAAGCCAATGTCGAGGTTATCCGCGAGCGGATGCGGCTCGGATTGGAATCAATATGTTGCTTTATGCGCTGTTGAACTAAGCAATTCGTTAAATCGCCAATTTGGCTTAGGAAACAGTCAAGAATGACTCCTTCAAATGGGGTTGCACGTCCCTGAGACTCGATAAGTTTTTCCTGGCGCTGATCGTCCAGTGTCGATTCGAAGTGTTTTTAATAGATTGAGGATCGATTCCCATTCGAGACACCAACTCTCGGATCTCATCGAGACTTAAAGCAGCATGCAGACTTTGACGCAGTAACTGCTTTGATAAATCCGATTCACCCTGAGTATGAGCGTCGACTAGTGATTCGACTTCGTCATCGGAATCAGGACGGCATAAGTCGCGAACGAATAGCAATCCGTTCGGACGAAGGACGCGCCACGCTTCGGCGAGCATGGCTTCGGGTTGCGACAGATGATGGACCAGCGAATTCGATATCACCGAATCGAATTGGCTTGCGTCGAAGATGAGCTGGTTGACGTTACCATAGTGAAGCTGGATTCGATCGATCATGCTGGCCAACTCTAATCGAAGCCTTGCCAGTTCTAACATCGGTTTGGATGCGTCCATCGCCAAGATACGGATATCGGGCTCGCACAAGCAAATTTCGATCGGGATTAAAGCCGTTCCGGTTCCGAGATCTAAACAATCTCGACCGCACTGGCCAACGGCTAAAAACTCTTTAGCAAAAGCTTGATTGACGGCTTGATGGTCTATCGCATCGTATTCGTCGGCTTCGCCGATCGAATCCATAACTTCAGGTTCGAGTGTTCTTGGCAACATCTTGTAACGAATCCTTAGGAAAATCGAAAAAGGGTCTGTCGATAGGACCTCACCTCGTCAAACAGAGACTTGAATGCTGGACGGCTACCTTGTTATTAGAGGGGTCTGATGAGATTATCTAAATATGAGCCGATGGTGCTAGCCACGAGATCCGAAAACTCTCGAAATTCCGACACTTCGCGCCACAGGTAGTGACCGGAATACTTCGACAAGAGCTTGACTATTTCACGCAAAGACTCAAAGAGATTCTTAGCAAATTGATCCTGTGGATAAGAAATGCGGTTTACAATCGATTTTGCTATCTGACTTCCGCTAACAATTAAATCATCGGTTCACACACACAGTTGCCGCTGCTCAGGTAGAATGCCTCCGGCCTGCCCTTTCGTTTATACCGTGGTGGTCTGAATAGACGAAGGCGCTTGTGGTACAGATCCGTACAACTTCTGAAAAGACCCTTGATCGATGATATCGACAAAATCTGTTGAGCAATTGGAAACGGACGAACGCCGCACTCCTTGGTATAAAATTCTCTACGTGCAGACGATTCTAGCAGTCCTGATCGGTATTGCGATCGGGCACTTTCTTCCAACGCTAGGTAAGCAACTGGAGCCGCTAAGCAAAGGCTTTATTGCGTTGATCAAGATGATGATTGGCCCGATCATCTTTTGTACCGTCGTACATGGAATTGCATCGATCGGTGATTTGAAGCGACTTGGGAGACTCGGTTTAAAAGCACTCATCTATTTCGAAGTCATATCGACAATCGCGCTCATTGTTGGGCTGCTGGTCGTCAACGTGCTCAGACCGGGCGACGGATTTACGAAACCAGGCGAAACGTTCCATGCAGAGGTGTCCGAAGAAACGACGGCCAAAGCCAACGCTGCAATTGAAGCTTCGAAGGAGCAAAGCCATGTCGACTTTTTCCTTCACATCATTCCTACGACGTTTATGGGGGCCTTCGTATCGGGCGATCTTTTGCAAGTTCTCTTTATCTCTTTTTTGGTTGCCATAGCGATCTTATCGATGGGTGAACGAGGAGAACCGGCGCTCCGGTTTTTTGAATACGTTACGCTCATCTTTTTCGGTGTGATGAACTTGGTTGTACGCTTTGCACCCTTAGGGGCTTTGGGCGCGATGAGCTTTACGATTAGCCAACATGGACTGGGCACTCTCGGAAAATTGCTCTACCTGATGGTCGGATTCTATTTGACCTCGGCGATATTCGTCTTTCTCGTCCTCGGAACGATTGCGTGGTTCTCTGGTTTTTCAATCGTGCGGTTTTTGATCTATATCAAAGAGGAACTCGTCTTGGTGCTTGGAACAAGTTCCTCAGAAACCGCGCTGCCGGGACTTATGAAGAAAACTCAGGCGCTCGGTTGTTCAAAAACAACCGTCAATTTCGTCATTCCAACGGGCTATAGTTTCAATTTGGATGGCACGAACATCTACATGTCGATGGCCGCGATTTTTTTAGCCCAAGCCACCAATACGCAATTGAGCATTTGGGAACAAGTTAGCCTGCTGGCAATAGCCATGCTGACCTCGAAAGGTTCCAGCGGCGTTACCGGTGCTGGATTCGTAACCCTTGCAGCAACCTTGCAAGTCGTTCCTCGCATTCCAATTGAAGCCCTCCCGTTGCTGTTGGGGATCGATCGCTTTATGAGCGAATGCCGCGCGATTACGAATTTCATCGGAAACGGCGTAGCGACCATCGTGATCAGCCGCTGGGAGAAAGAACTGACTGTCGAGGAGCTACAAAAGAACCTCGGCTAAAATCTGCATCATCACGCAAATCGCCTAAAATATTCGTCGACGCATGATTGCATTGATTCAACTTCGCAAACGATTGTCGCGGAAGGATCACCCTTGGTAGAAGCAACAAGCTGATTGTTTTTCGAGCCGACGGAAATGAGCGCTTCAGGCCCGCGTCTCGAAGATGCGGCCGATATCGAATTCCGCCGTCCCAACGCCGCGACGACGGACGACGTCTCGCGAGAAACTCCGGTCCCGAGCGTCGATGAAAGGCTGTTGATGTTGAAACTGTCCGATGAAGTCATCGCAATAAGTTGCAAGCTGACGGGAGCTGTAAAAAACCGGATGACGGAACTAGCAAAATTTTGGCGAATGATACTCATATCAAGCGAATTTACTTGTCCGTCTTTATTGATATCGTAGACGTTGGTTATCGGAGCCGAGTTCGTTCCACTCGTTAAATTCTGTCGGACAAAAAAGCTATCGGTATCGTCGACGCGAACGGATGTTGGCAATCCGTCGTTGCCTTGTCCAACATCTCCAACAGCATTCCCGAAGTAAAATACGTCATTGGCAAGCAGTCGAGTATTCGCGTTGGCGAGAACCGTAACTCGCAGCCACGTATTGGAGATGGCTCGATCTGGAAAATCAAGCTTGACCCGATTCGAGCTATTCAGTCCGCCTACCGGGATGATGGTAATGGTCGGAACAACCGCAGTGTTTACAAATCCGCCTGAGCTGCTTCCATTCCAAAGAGCAAATTGAAAGTCTGCGGCAGTCACGCTAACGATATCCTTGATATCGACAACCAAACCATTGAGGCCTCGTATGTAACTGGTGTAATTGGCTACACTCGTCGTTTGACCTGGAAGCAATGCAGTCTTCGAGCTGTCGATCGCTGCAGTTGGATTGCCGTCTCCATTTCCGAATGCGCTACTCGACGATCGATTGTAGTAAACCCGACGATCGGCGACCAAGCCGCTTCGTATATCGCCGACTAACGAGACGTTGTTTACCGTTGCCGTATTCAGCAAAGTTGTCGAGCTGGCTGTCGCCGCTAGTCCAATGTACACCGTCGATGTCATCGAAACCGTGACTTGACCAACGGTCGTCCATGCAACGCCATCTGAAGACGTTTCGCCAGAAAAGACATTCCCAGCTCGCGATAGCCGCACCCAATAGGGAGCTGCCGTATTGCTTCCGTTGATGGCCGCGGTGTTTCCACCGATGGCTGATCGCGATTGAATTGCAACGACGGCAGTCGGCGGTCGCAACGTAAGCGAGACATTTTTAGCGTTATTATTCAGCGTTTCACGAATCATGACACCGAGTCGAGCGCTGCCGTTGGTGTCCTCTAACGTTGCCACCCGAGCGGTTATCGAGCCGTTACCATTCAAGATTTGCGATGTAAAACGGAAACTATCGGCTGTTCCTCCGATCGCTGAGCCGCTACTAATTATTTTAAAAGTACCGCTGGTCAACTGAGACATCCCCGAACCGGTAACCGTACCGATATCTTGTGATGTCCATGGATAAGGTAGAGGCGTCGCCGAAGGTGTTGCGGCAAAAATCAGATTGAACAAACTCACTGATAGGTTGGCTGTTCCTAATACGCGATAGTAATACTCCGTAGCTGGCTGTACGGTCGAATCGGTGTAGGTCACCGTATTGGTTGGAACAGTCGCCAATTGAGTAAAGGTCGTTCCGTTGGTCGAGCGTTCAATGGTATAGCCTGTCTCGGTCGGAATATCTGCCCAATGAAAACGAGTTTGGGTACTTGTTACTTCATCGAAAGCTAAACCGGTGACTTGTTGCAATCGCGTTGCGCCAGTACCGGTTACAGAAACGCCGTCTCCCAACGAACTGGTCGGAGTTACGCGATAGAAAAAAGCAGTACCGCTGGCAAGTCCGGTATTGGTATAGCTCGGAATATTGACGCCGACGGTCGCGATCGGCGAATAGATAACGCCGTCGGTCGATCTTTCAATTCGATAACCCGTTTCTCCAGACGTATCGATCCAGTCGAGAACAATACGATTTTGGTCTAACGAAGTCAGCTCCAAATTTCTAACTTCGCTAGGGCGATTTATCTGACTGACAATCGCCGAAGGTGTCGACGCCCCCGAAGCATCGAGAGCTAAAACTCGATAAAAATATCGCATGCTGCCGACGAGCCCTAGGTCGTCGAAGGTGGTAACGTCTGCCGCAGTCGTCCCAGCAGAGGTGAAGGCAACTCCATCTTCAGATCGTTCAACACGATACCCCGTTTCACCAGCTTGATTATCCCAGGCAACCATTAAATTGGACCCGGTCGACCGCGTCACCGTTACGCCGGTCGGTGCCGGTAGCGAGTTCGGACCGGGGACGTTGACGCCGAGATTACCCGTAACGACGACATTATCGAAAGTTGACACGTTCAATACCGCATCATTCTGAGCCGTTACGACCAAACCGATTTGAACGGTTGCGTTCATCGATACGGTTTGCGTCGTACCCAATTGCGTCCACGTCGTTCCGTCGCTCGATGTCATCGCGGTAAAACTGTTACCAGTGCGGATAAGCCGAAGCCAAACAGGAGCAAAGGCTGCCGAGGCTGACGTGGTGGATGTGCTTGAGCCCCCCGTCGAAGTGCGGCGAATAAATTTGTTGCCGCTCGAAATAGTTGCCGTCATCGCGACGTGTTTGGCGTTGGCAGCCGTCGATTCACGGATCTCGATTCCGGCCTTGGCACTGGCATTTCCGTCCATCATCGACGCGACACGAACAGTGATCGACCCGTCGTCGGTCAACGTTTGCATAGTGAACTGCATTTCGTCGGAGGTGCCTGCAATATCCGCGCCTGAGCCCGCCAATGTGAACGTATCGGTGGCCGTTTCATACTGCGAGAAACCAGGACGCCCGACAGCCCCAATATCACTCGACAGCCAACCCGTCGGAAGTGTCGTTACTCTTAAGTTGTACGTTCCAAGATCGCCATAATTGCCATGGCTCGATAGCAACGCATAGTATGTCCCAACCGGGAGGGTCAAAATAATTTCTTGGTCGTTCAAGGCGCTATCCTTGGCCGCAACCAATACTCCTAGCGCATCGAATATCTCTAACTTGATGTCGAGCCCCGATGGCGCATCGGCCGTCGCATCGATCGTCGTCGGAAGCCCATTCGACGTAAATGAAAACGCATCGACATCGTTCATGCGCTCTATAATGCCGCTCACATATTGCACTTCGTTCATCAACGTCAAGGCAGTAGCGGTTGCGATCGTTCCGCCAAAATCATCGGCCCGAAAACCGTCGCCGCCGGTTGGTTGTTGCGCCTTGATCTTCGTGGTGATAACATTGATGTCGTCCTGCAAGCCACTCGCGTTTGCGGTATGACCAATGATCCATTTGCGAACGCGCTGAGCAAAATCAACGCCCATGATCGGCACATGCAACTCGTCATAACCGCGTGAGTAATCGGCAGTTTCGAAACCGAGCAAATTAAAATCGGATTGGTGTGATAGCCCGAAGTTATGCCCGACTTCGTGTGCGATACCTGACTGCCGAGTTCGAGCGTCGCTGCTTTGATTGAACGAACGTGCGCGATCATTTGGAAAGACACCCACCGCGCTATAACCGCCGACGATATTGTTTCCGATGGCTTCCCAGGCTTTAGGGGTGGCGCCAGGTGGTTCAATTGTCGTTACGTTAGTATCGAACATGGCGAAGTAAGTCGCAATATGCCGCCAGGCTTCAGCAATCGTGTTTTGTTCGGCCGCATTAAACGTTGTCGAATTGCCATCAACATCGTAGGCCAGCGTGTTGGACGTCGTGTCGCCATCAAAGTCCAAGAATACCGAGGTCGGCGAACCGAGCAGACTGTTCAGGATCGGCATCCCATTAGCAAGCGTCGTAAAGGAGAGCGTCGGAGGAATGAACACTCCAATGACGCCCGGTGCGGCCGCTTCGATAATCTCGGAAAGCGAATCGGCATCGAGGCTCAATATCCAATTGGTTTCGCTAGCAACGTCATCGAAAGGCCTGTCGTCGGTAGCGTAAGAATCGCTATTTTGACCTGTTAAGTCCGAGGCCATTAAAGCTCGCGATTCAAGAGTCTCGACGAGAAGTCTCCGCAAATACTTCTTGGATGTCGTTGTTACCGTAGCTTTAAGCGATTGCCGACGAAATATATTGATTTCCGATAATCGAGTCGACCGCATTCAATTAAGTCCTATGAATAGGTGCGTTAAAGATAAGCGTATTCGTGAAAGGATAACCCAGAACAAGCGAATTCCCTATGGCAAAAGTACCGCACGATCGGCTAAAAGAGCAGGATTTGCATAGTGAGCGACTCGGCGCTAGCCGCCCGTTTGCGGGCGTCGGTACTGATTCCGTCAGTACAGGTTAAACTTGGCCTGAGGTGGTGCCGATTTTGATTTTTGCTCTCGACATTCAACGACATAAAGAGTTTTCATGACAACCGATGCGATTCCAGAAGATTCTGCGTTAACAACCTCCCGAGCGGAATTGCATTCAGTGCAAGACGAACGGCGACTCTTAGAGGGGCCACAGCGCAGGTTGGATGAATTAATTCGGGTCTGGCGGATCTTTCGAGAAGTTATTCGCGGCTTTCGATGCCTTCATTTCATCGGACCATGTGTAACCGTCTATGGCTCCGCTCGCTTTTCCGAGACACATCCCTACTACAAGCTAGCTCGCGAAGTCGGAGCGGAGTTGGCCAAGGTGGGATTCACTGTAATGACCGGAGGCGGTCCAGGAATTATGGAAGCGGCCAACCGAGGAGCATGGGACGTCAAAGGTCGAAGTGTCGGATGCAATATTGTTCTACCTAAAGAACAGGCGCCTAACCCATATCTCGATCTATTCGTTGAATTCAATTATTTCTTCGTCCGTAAACTGATGCTCGCGAAGTATTCGTACGCCTTCGTCGCTATGCCTGGAGGCTTTGGCACGATGGACGAACTCTTTGAAATCGCGACGCTCGTTCAAACCGGTAAGATCAAGCAATTTCCGATAGTATTAGCCGGCGTCGAATACTGGATTCCTTTGTTAGACTTTCTTAGAGACACGATGCTCGAAAACAAGACGATAGATCAAATGGATATCGATCGCTTTATTGTGACTGATTCGCCGACAGAGATTGCACTAATCCTCAGCGATGCTGTGAAAACAAAGTTTGGTCTTCGACACGGAGTCATGAAGCCTCGATGGTGGCTCTTTGAACGCGATCCAGTATCCAGAGTGAATAGGCAAAAACCGCTGCGAAAAAACCTGTAAAGGCTAATGCCAAATAGACGATCCAAACGAGCGTCCATACTTCCTGCCGTGGTGCGAAACGCCCTCGAATAAAAGTCTTTTCTTCATCACCGTCAAAGGTGATGGTCAGATGAGGCGACCAATAGCGGAGTTCGGACGGTGCAATATGCAACTCGACGTAGTCGTCGAAGACGAGGCTTGTTGAGTTCCAAGGCGGCGCCTTTAGCTCGATGCCGACTCGCTGAACTACGTTAACCTTCGGAAATGGGAGCTGCAGTTCAAAAGTAGGTCGCATCGAGAACATCGCGTGTTTTTCAGTTCAAGTCTTTGAATTAGGCTTCTTACTGAGTCATTAAATTCCGGTTAAAATTTGGCTCGCATGATTCTATTTTGGCTTAGCTTCGGATTCAATCGCGTATGACAACGTTGGTCTTTGAAGGCTGGAGGCAAGTACCGCATTCGTATGCGATGTGTCTCCAGCAACTCGAACTCGAATGCTTGCGGCGTCCCGACGTCCAAGTTTATCATACGTCGGCTCCGTATCCCGATCCCAATTGGAAACCGGAATCGAATCTCTTTTCGATGGAGGATATGCATCGCTTGCTATCGATCCCGACGCGTCCACTTGACCTAAAGCCTGATGCCGTCATTCGAATGACTTGGCCGTTCAATTTTGAGGTCGATCGTTCGAACTGCCCAACGTTCATTTGGGGCACAACCGAATGCCGCAAAGTTTTGCCGATTGCAATGGCTTCAGGCAAGGCTCCAGAACAAGAGCTTCCAGGAGTTGCTTCACAGGTTATTGCGATCTCTCGATGGGCGGCGGAAGGTTTTATTCGAAGCGGTGTTCCAGTTGAGCGTGTTCATGTCATTCCGGCTGGCGTCGATGCGTCGATCATGCACCCAGTCACCTCCAAAGAAGATCGTGATGCGTTGCGGCGAAACATCGGGATCGAAGAGTCCATAACTCTCTTGAATATCGGAGCGATGACCGATAATAAGGGGGTTCATCTACTTTTGCATGCCGCAGCGCTGTTGTTAGATCGGTTTCCTAATCTTCGAGTAGTACTCAAAGGTAGTGACTCAATCTATAAGTCGCAGAAATTGCTTTCGATGTATGCCAAGCGGGTTCCACCCGATTTGCTTCAAAAGATTGAGCCGCATGTCCGCTATACGGGACTCACCCTTTCGGCAATCGAAATGCGAGGACTTTTTCACGCTGCTGACTTCTATGTGGCACCCTACATGGCCGAGGGATTTAATCTTCCAGTTCTTGAGGCCGCCGCTTGTGGTGTGCCAGTTATTTGCACGGCCGGTGGACCGACCGAAGATTTCGTTCAAGACTCCTGGTGTAAACGCATTCGCAGTAAGATTCGGGCGGTCAACGAGTTCGATGGCGATGAAATTGTTCCCGATTTCGACCATCTCGTCGAACTGCTTGCCGAAAGCATCGCTGACCAGCGGTGGCGCGATCAAGCAGCCGTCGCTGGGCCGAAGTGGGTGCAACAACATTTTACCTGGGGACATGTCGTTGACAAAATAATTAATCTTGTCCGATTTGTCTCGTTCTAGTCACTAGTTCCGTTAAATATATTTTTCGGTATTTTGGCCGGAATTACTCAAGTTGGCGGATGCTAATTAATGGCAACGCTGTCTTCTCTCGCATTTCTTGGTGCGTTGTATTGACCGATTGGCGTGTTGTCAGCAGAGCCTTTGAACGAAAAGGACGAAATTGATGGTCTATTCTATGAACAAAAAACGTCGGGCATTGTTATTTCGAAAACGGCAACGTCGCCATCTCTTTGAGCAGCTTGAACCGAGGCAAATGTTGACGGCCGGACTTGATCCAGTCGTGCTCATTCCTGGCTTTGGCGGTTCGTTCGCGCTGGATCAATCGCCGGCGGGACTAACGAATTGATATACAAATCGAGGATTGCCCCCGAACCAACTTGTGCTCGAGCCGTTCGCAAATTCTTATAACAACATCGTCAAATCGCTCGAAAATGTCGGTTACGTATCGAGCGGCCCGAATCAAAGTTTGTGGATTGCAAATTGGGACTGGCGATTGCCGGTTGCGTCTGTCGATGCGAACGCGTTGACAACGCCTGACGGAATGATCGCGGGAGTCACGGGCGCTTCGATTTCCGACAATACCTTCGAAACAGGTGTTGACTATCTCGGCGCCGTCCTCAAACAGATCAAGACGCTCCTTCCGGCAGTGACCAAAGTTGACGTGATTGCTCATAGCACGGGCGGCATTATTGCGCGAAGCTACATCCAAAGCAGTGCCTATGGCGCGTCCTTTGGAGCAGCTAACTTGCCGACTATCGACGATTTGATACTAGCCGGAGTCCCCAATGAAGGCGTGGCGGATCCGTGGAGTTTTTCTGTCGACGATTTTAGCGCCTCGGCGGTCTCACGTGGCTTAGCGATGGTTATCGATCGAGCCTATGACTTGATGGTCGCCGGAACTCCGATCAACGGGCCTGACGGCGTGATCAACAACCCGTCGATTCCGAAAGATCAGTTTGTCAAGCAATATGTGGCATCGCTGCGCAATTTACTCCCAACTTATAACGCAATCGATACGAATTCCGATGGCTTCTTTGAAAAGATCAAGCCGAACTGGGTCGAGCAAGGGCCACGTCCAGTTACGGCGGCTCAAGTCGTTGTGCCTCCGAACAATCAAGTCAACGGAGCGGTCGAGGCGGTCGCGTTTCATCCAACTAATCGCGACATTGCGTACGCCGGCACCGTCAACGGCGGAGTCTGGCGAACCGATAATTTTCAGGTGGCCAATCCAACCTGGGTTCCATTGACCGACAACCAACCAAGCTTATCGATCGGTTCGATTGCCTTCAGCCCGCTCGATTCGACAGGAAATACCCTTTTCGTTGGAACCGGAAATTTCAGCAATGGCTTTGATGGCGATTTTTCAGCCGGTCTTCTCCGTACGACCGATGGTGGAAAGATATGGAGCAACACCGCAACGGCAAGTGCATTCGGTGGCGCGATCCGTCGAATTCTACCGACAAGTATCGGCACCAGCTTGGCGAACCAAATCGTTCTAGTAGCCGCCGCTGACGGGATTCTGCGAAGCACCGACGGAGGTCAGACCTTTACGCAGTTAGGTGCCGCCGTTGGATTGCCAACAAGGCCAGCCTCGGACATTATCGCTGACCCGAACAATTTCAATCGCTTCTACGCCGCGATACCTGACGATGGTGTATTCCTGTCGACGAATGGTGGTGCCAATTGGAGTCGTATCGATCACCATGTTGGCTTCAGTATTGCGGGCATCACAGGTTCGACAAACATCGAGTTGGCGGTTCACGATGCAGGTACGACCTCCGTACTTTATGTAGGCGTTGTCGATGACAACCAGCAAGTCAGCGGAGTTTTCCGTGACGTCCGAGGTGGCGATGGCGTCGATAACGATTCGGCCAACGGCATCGACAACGCTGCTGAATTCCAGTTCACCGTGATCGGAACGGTTCCGAATATCAACAACGGTAATCAAGGAATAAATAACTTCGCGATCGTCGCTGATCCGACGAGCCCCACCGAATTTTACATTGGCGGCGATCAACCAAGTCATCTGTTTCGAGGAGACGCGGCGACGAACAATTGGACGTCCATCGTAACATTCAATGCCAACGACTCCATTCCACATGCAGACACAAGATTCTTAGCTTTACAAGATAATACGACGTTGGTGACGGCCGACGACGGAGGCATCTATCGCTTGAACAACCCGCTCGGGACCACGGGAACCTGGGCGTCGGCTGGCGGGAATCTAAATGCTATCGAGTTTTATTCATTAGCTTACGACACCACTCCCGGTCTTATTTTCGGCGGCACGCAAGACAATGGCTCGATAAAGCAGACGACCCGAGGTTCTCAAACTTGGAACCGGTTTAAGGGAGGCGACGGCGGCTTTCAAGCCTACGATCGATTCACCGGTACAGATTACGCACTGAGCAACAACTTTGGACGCTTTGAAAGGTTTGACATCAACGGAGCTGGCTCTCAGCTCGCATTGGGAGCGAATGCCAATGACGTTTCAATAACCAACGCGATACCGGGTGTCATTATTACCGATCCCATAATCATTACATCCAATGCGCATGGACTGACGACTGGAAAGGCCGTCAGTATCTTTGGACTGGACGGCATTTCCCGAAATGGCTTTAGCATTTTTGGCTTCTTCAAAGTGACAGTCATCGATGCCAATACATTTTCGCTCGACAATACGGCAGGTGCAGTCGGCACGTACGGTAGCGGCTCGACTTGGCGTTTGTTGGGTTTGGACGATCTAGGAGGAGGCACGACAGACCAGCAGTTCGCCGTGGCCGGTGGATTCGCAGTTACACCGATGGTGACCAACGCTGTGCGAGGAAACAGTATTTTGTTTGGCCGTCGCGGTCTCTACGAGAGTGCGACCAGCCGCGGCGATACGATTGTCAGTCTAACGAGTCTACTCAGCGGAAAAGCCGTCAACGAGCGAATCGAGTCGATCGCGTATGGCGGCCGCCGAGCGAGTATTGATCGCCCTGGAGTTTTTTATGTCGGCACTGAGCTTGGTCAGTTGTACGTTCGCGATGAAAGCAACACCGTCACATTACGATCGATCTCGGGGGCAACTGGACGCGTTCGCGATATCGCCGTCGATCCAGACGACTGGCAGCGAGCCTATGTTGTCCAAGGCATTAACGTCTACGTTACTGTCGATGCTGGCGCAAACTGGACTACAATCACCGATAACTTGCTGTCGCTTACGATCTCACCGCGAACAGTCACATTGGCGAGCAACACCAGCACCGCTGGGGACGGGCAGATTATTATCGGGGGCCTCGGTGGCGTCTTCCGTCGCTCGACGTCATCGACTCCTGGTGCCAATTGGTCGATCGCAGCCGATGGACTCCCTAATGTGTTGGTGAAAGACATAATCTATGAACGAACCAACGACACCCTTTATGCAGGGACTTTCGGACGCGGAGCTTGGTCGTTGAGTGTCAGCACGCTTGGCAATAACTTAGTCAACGATCTGATGGTCGATCTTAACGGTGGAACCAAAAACGCATGGCTGAACAGTGTTGGTCGGACCAACGTGTTTTATAGCACCGAAGTCGAAACCACCGATCGCATCGTCCAACATCAAGGCCCTGATACTCGAAGCTTTCTGAAGGACCGGATTTTATCGTTCGATAACTACCTCGGCCGCCGTCCCAATATCGGAGAGACTTGGTTTGAGACGATCGCATCTGGGCACGGAGGCGATGGAACGGTATCGACGTTTTCTTCGATCGATCCGTTTCTTGGCGATCCCAATATTGGATCGAAGTTAATTCTTCAGCCGATTACTGGCGCGGCGGCGGGAACAGATGAAGTTAGCCATGGCGGCTTAGTCAATCATCCGTATTCGCAAACGCAAATTTTGAATGCGATCGGCGCAAGCAATTTTGCGAATGCCAATCTGGAGACGACGCTTGAAAAAACGATGGCCGGTTCGGCGGCTGCATTTCTTACTCTCAAGATTTAGCGACCCGCCGAAGCTTTTCAAGAAGCCTCCAATAGAATTCAACAATTTTTTCAGCAGACAATTAGCCTTGGAAAGCTAAACATCAGTCTGGCCAACGTCGGCCAGTCGCTGGCGGCTTTACTGCCAATTGATAGCCTATGGCAAAATCGCGTCGTGTCAAAATTGAATACGTTGCTGGCGACCAATCGCGATGCGACCGTAACTCAAATCGTTGCCGCCTTGAACTCGGGCCTTCACGCTAAAGCTTTTTCAGTCGAAGCAGACACGTCTACTGAAAAATCGAGTCGATTTAATCTCGACGCTAGTTATTTCACAAATGTTTCTGGGAGTGCACCAACGCACAATGGAGCGATCAATTTAGGGTCCGGAAATACACTCAGTGCCGGCGGCAACTTTGCGTTTACCGGCAATCTAACATTCGGAGGCGTGTTGGGGATCGACTTGAATCAAGGTGCGGACCTTTCCAAAGGACTATTTGTTCGCGATCTCGATCTAAGTCTCGGTGGCAGCGCGTCGATCGCCAATCTCAATGCCAACGTGAATCTCGGAACTCTCGCAACCAGTATCGAAAATGGAAGTTTCGCCATGACCGCTTCGGTCGACGTGGCCTTGACCAATCCCACCAGCGGTAGCTCGACGGTGGCGTTGGCGGACATACTACAGAACCTAGACAACGTCTCAGCGTTGGTCCAACTGACACCGGTCGCGTCGATCGATCTCAATTTGCCGCTGAATCTTACCAATAGCGCTTCGAATTTTCAGTTGACCGATTGGGGGCAGCCGATTGTTCGAGCCAGCTCGCAAAATCTCTTTACCGATGCGTTGGATATTGTTGTCGATATCGCTTTGACAGCCAATCTTCAGGATCATCTGATGTCGATTCTGGCATCGTTGGATGCAGCCGCCGATGATGTCTCCAGTCGCAGTGCACTCAACAAAGAGATTCCCGGACTTGGCCGATCGCTCAACGGTCTGCTGAACGAAGTTGGCGGAACGGCCGATATCAAGTGGGGCGACTTGATCAAATTCCAAGATGCGGCCGCAGACTATTTTGGGAATTTCGACCCAACCAGTTTGAACTTTGATCCGGCCAACATTGGCAAGAATCCGACGGTACTAGGTCTTCGCGATGCGATCACCAGTCGCATCGAAGCAGCCGTTGGCAATCTTCTTTCACTCGGCGGTGCGACGTCTCCCATCAAGCTTCGCGACGGCGTCGATTTGCAGACCAATGTTCTTTCCTTCGCACTCGATATCGACGGTAGCTTCGTTCGAGCGGTCAATCTCAATTTTGATTCGCTCGGTTCACAGTGGACGGGGACCGGCGTCAAGTTCGATGCCAATGCTACTGTTGACGTGGCGACCACAATTGACATGGGAATCCAATTTGGAGTCGGACTTAGCAACACAAGCGGTATCGATCCATTTTTCAATCTGAATCATTTCAGTCTCAATGCTCAGCTGCATGGAACCGGATCATCACTCGGCTTTAATATCGCGAACGGCACCATTAAAGGCTCGATCACGGCCCAGACGCTGGCGATTCAAGCTGGTGCAAGTGTTGCTCTAGCCAATACTGCCGGACCGATCAGCGATCGAATTTCGATTACGCCCGCGGGCTCTCTGAACATTGATTTCCGATTCAATGCCCAGCTCTTTGGCACACCTTTGGTGAACGGCTTGCCAAGTGTGCAGATCGTCGACACGAATCTATTCGATTCCAATCCGCCATTGTTGACGCTCGATATGGCACCGCTGACGCTAAATCTTTCAACTCAGTCGTTAATAGAGGGATTATTTGCGATTGCCGATTGGCTCAATTTTTCGGTGAACTTCCAAGATTCGCCTTCGGCAATGAAATTGCTTGGGACAAAAATCCCGTTGCTCGATAAATCGGTTGGCGAAGTTCTCGCATCGAAGGTCGAGGAATTGAAGTTTGATCCTCACCAGATTTTGAATTTGACTGCCCCGATTGCCTCAGGTGGTTTCAAGCGGTTTTCAACACAGCTCAATCTAGGTGGCAAAACGCTGTCGTCGATCGGCCTCAAAGTCGATAATGTGATGACATTTCGTTCGACGACCGGCGAACGCTTCGAAGGCTTAATCGACAATATAGACGGCGAAACAGTTACGATCCGTTATGACGAAACACGGACCGACACTCCGGATCTAGCGAAACCGTCTTTCTCGTTCCGCCGCGGCGGTTTGATCGGTGATCAAATACGATCAGCGTTGGCAAAATATGCCAAACCTGATGTGATCATTCCTTCGTTAGGCGAAGTCTTGAATGACCTGGTAGAACCGCTGGGGCTGACGATCTCTAGCGTAAGTTACAACGACACGACAAAGCGGTTAACTTTCACTCCAAACTTCAGTCCAAAGCCGATCGAATTTACCTCTCGACTTAATTTTGGGACGGCGGTTTCCGGTTTGGACTTCAATGCCTCGGGCGATTTTCTTGTCAGCGCGGCTCCGACCATTCGCTTGCCTTTGGATATTAACTTAGCCTCAGACCCCGGCTTAACACCTAGTAAGCGCGTTGCACTGATCGATGACGCACAGCCCGAAATCACACTCGTCATTAGCGCCCAATTGAACGACCCGCGGGCTCGCGCGTCGCTCGGCTTTTTGAGTGCCGTACTCGCCGAAGATGCTGCGATCTCCAACAACGCCGGGATCACTTTCAACACCACCTTTGCATTGGATGCCAATGATCCAAACACGGATGCTGGTACGACGGGGCGAGCCACCGTCAACGAATTGCTGAACTTTGGCAATTTGGCAAATACCTTTGACGCTACTTTTTCGGGCGACTTCAAAATCGATGGCTTGATCATTAAGCCTGAGATTGCGGGCGCGACGATTCCTGGGCAGATCGATGTCTTTACGACCACAACCGCCGGAGGTTCGACGCGTGGACTGGCCTATTTCAACAATCTCACCGAACTCGGATCGTTGTTGAATAAAATCGCGGTTACCAACACCATCGGTAGCTTCGATGCGCTGACTCCCGAGTCGGTGGTGTCGATGTTTATTCAACTTGGCAATTCAATTCAGCGAGCGGCGAGCAAGCTCGATGTTCCCGACGGGATACCGTTTATCGACGAAGCGATCAGTGGTGTCGTCAATTTTGCAAAGACGACTCAGGATTTTGCGAGGCAGCTCTACTTCAATCCAAAGCTAATCGGTGCCATCGACATATCCGTAACCAATGGTCGCTTGACTCGCGATGCGACGTTTGTGATTCGTATCGAAGGGAGCGATCCTTTCTTCGTTACCGTGCCGGCGGCGTCAACGGCGACAAATACAAAGATCGATGACCTCATCAGTGACGTCAATGATGCACTCATCGGACAAGGGCTCGGTAGCAAACTCGTCGCTGAACGACAGGTTCCCTTTACCAGTTTGCAAATACCTTCACTCAGCGATATCACGGCGACGGCGGTTGCGCCGTCGGTTCAGCCGCTGACGGCTGGATTTTCGCGTTATCGCGCAACCTTTCTTTCAACGATCAATCTATTCAATTTGGGTTTGCGAGTCGGCGACGTCATCGAGTACTTGAATGCCGCTGGTGCGATGCAACGAGCCATGATCGATGAACTTGGCTTGACATCGCTGGGACTTCGCTTTGATTCAACCAAGCAGGCTCAACCTGATACAAGCAACAAGCGATCGATATCGCTGTTCGGTAGCGAACACGCGAATCGACTGGCCATTCGGACCACGACGCCACTGTCGGGGATATCGTTGGAAGCAAGCACGATTCAAATTACGGCTAGCGATGATTTGCCAACGCAATTGTCTCAAGACTTGACTTTTGAAATTAGCTTCGCAGGCAGTTTGCCGGTCAACGTAACGATTCCGGCTGTTTCGACTGCCAGCAATGGTCAGCCTTCAGAGATGCTCGCAAGCATCAACACGGCCTTTGACAATACGCTATTCGGTGGCGGAAAACTGAGTCAGAAAATACGCACGGTTCTCGTTGGCTCTCAGTTGCGTATCGCCAATATCGATAGCGTTACGACTTCGATGACCATCAACGGTGCGACCGTCCTCGGCTTTGGTGCATCACAATCGCAAGAGACGAATACTGCAAGCACTGAGTTGGGGCTAGGGGGGAGTCAGTTAGTAAGTCCAAGTTTCCGTGCATCGACGATTCAAGATCTGATGCACGTTCTCAATGGGCTGATCCAGCAGCAGTTTGCCGGGCAGCCATTCAGCGCCTCGCTCGGTTACAACGCTGCGCCTGTCCGGACGATTACCTTCAATATTGCGATGGGCAACGAGTTCACTCGCTCCGTCGAACTGGATTTTTCACGCGGTTTCGATGTCGGTTTCACTCAATTAAATGTTGCCGGTGGTGCCGATGCAACGTTTACTGCCTCGGCAGGAGTCGAGCTGCAGGTCGGATTCGATATCGATCCAGTCGGCAACGGCCAAATTATCGATGCAACCACGCTTTTGAGCAGTCTGGACAAGGGGCGTGGAGTTCAGCTCAAAGTTGGAATGAACGGCACGCCAGTCAATTCGAGCGGTCGCAATTCACCGGTCAGCGATTTGACGCTCAATCTCGCCGTTCGACGATTCGGAAATTTGACCAACAATCTGAGCGTAACCGTACCCTCGGCCCAGGTTGCGGACAACACCAGTGCGACGGACTTGGCTCGCGATTTAACGACGGCCCTTAAAACGGCTATTGCCTCCGGAGCGATTCCTGGCCTCGCGGTCGTCGATGGGATCTCGCCAATCGAAGTCCAAACTACCAGCGATGGCCGATTGCGAATTATCTCGAATGCGAAGCCGATCAACGGCCTTACGATCAGTGCGGGTACAACCTCGTTTCTTGGGTTTACGGTGGGCCAGGCGAGCAGCGACGCGGATCTTGTGATTCAATTGCGCAATGACAATTCAGTCTCGATAAATCTCGATTTTACTGAAACCCTAGGCGACATTAAGTCGAAGATCGAAGCTGCGGCAGGTGGAGCCAGTGTACTGACAGTCTCCTTTGTCAACGATCAAATCCGGTTGCAAGACCATACACTTCAGGTCGGTGACAACGCCTTCAAAATCGTCGCGGCGAGTGACAACAACGGCATTAGCCCGATTGGCTCCGTCCTCGGGATTTTGGGCATTTCAATTTCTGTCGCGGATAATCCGAATACACCCGTCGACGAAACCAATAGCGGCGATGTCTTTGTCGGCACGTCACTGCGGAAAGGTTCCATCGCTGACCAATTCTTCATCTCAACGAACAACAGCCGAATCTTTGCGAATTTGGATATCGTCTCATCGAATATCGATCTAATTGCGGCTTTGGGGATTTTCGATCTTGGCGTTGTCGACGGTACGATGAACTTAAGTGTCGACGCCAGCCTAGGGCTGGTCGATATCGACAATCCAGAAACGCCTGCCAACGAAGGGATCGATGGCAAGTTACGACTTAGCGATTTTGCGATCGGCAGTTTTGGTTCGCTTCTCAATCCTACGTTTACCTATGGTGGTTCCGCAAGTCTGCCGATCGATGGATCGGTATTAGGCTTTTCGCCACCTCAGTACCTTCCTGGTGGCAGTCAAGCGTTATCCATCCAAGCATCGTTAGCAAACGAAGTCGGCTCGCTGCGACCGAAGCTTTTGTATAGCGTCAGCAACCTTCAGGAAGCTCTCGGAAGTTTTAAGAACCTGAATATTACGGACCTGATCCAAGTTGTCCAAAGAGTGATTGATCTGCTTCAAGACAACAATCTACAAGGTCTTAACACGCCCATTCCGATCATTAACAAAACGCCTAACCAGATCCTCGACATTGTCGATGGACTTGGAGACGCCGCCATCGAGTTATTGAACGGAATTGACCTGGATTTGCTGATCTCCAAAATCCTTGAATTGGAAACCGTTCAATCGACGTTGGCCGGTACACCGGCCATTAACGACGCAGTTCAAGAGCAGATTGCGGCGATTAAAGCCTTAGCCAATCCTATCATATCTGGCTCTTCCGCAGAATCTGTGGGTCAAAATTGACTCTTTATCGTTACGAATAGAAAACCGAAGTTTCAACGGACACCCGTTTCGCATTGGATTTTTGAGGCATCACTCCGAT
>JAWXCK010000223.1:0-42680 GCA_034408855.1 Pirellulaceae bacterium | reverse complement strand
TCCTATGAGATCGCCGACGCGCTGCGGGCGTATGCGATCCGATTGGAACAGTGTCCGGCGGGGCGACTTCGATCGGTCCGCGTCGACGACCTGCAAGAACTAGTGCTAACGATCGCTGACATTCTCGATCGACCGCTACCATCGGATGCAACGGATCGGAAAGCGACCGACTAGCCTTGGCACGTTTGCCAACCGACGCCCCACATTCGCCACGGTGTGGGGTTTTCTCGTGGGCTGGCGTCCTTGGCCAAGAACTCGCCACAACGCCACTGAACGCAAACGGTCGCGATACGTGGCATGCGAAACTTTCTTGGAAAATGCATGGAAGTATCTCCATGATCGGCTTGAGGTTTTGCCACCCATATCGCTGAATGTGGTTGTCGCAAAACGATTTTTGATTCTTACTAGCGGAGAAACGCAGATGATTAGCCACGAAAAAGACGCCAACGAAAAAGTACTTCGCGAGACCTTTCGCACGATGGACGCTTACCAGGCCCAAGAGATTCGGGACGCCTATTACAAAGCTGTCGAAGGGCTTCGAACCCTGGCGGATGCATTGGAGATTGCCGACGCCGAACAACCCGTGACGGCCGGCCCATTGCTCGCCGAGCATCTTTTCGCCTGCGAAGCGCTCGACGCGATGAAGAAGAGCGTGTTGGGTCGAATTCTCTAGACGATCGTTTTGCAAAACGGAGACACCACTATGAAAGCACTTCCGCACAAGGGCGACCGAATCCGGCTCGTGGCGATGCACGACGATCCCGATCCGATTCCCGCTGGTCAACTCGGAACCGTCGTCGGCGTAGCAAGTCATGGCATTGGCAAAGATGCTTGGCATCAAATCGATGTCTCCTGGGATAGCGGCCGAACGTTGATGCTGGTGTCGCCGCCCGACCAGTTCGAGATCATCGCGGGCGAAACATAATGGACCGGTAGATCCATATCGATCGCCAAGTCGATTTCCGCCTGGACGCCGCGGCTTGTTTTCCAGCCATCGAGTGTCAGAACGACCACGCAATTGCAACGCCGCAGATGTTCACAGTCATGGACTTGCCAGTACTCCCACTCGATTGGAAGCCCATACTGAACCAACGGATGGCTATGAACGATCGGCGAATACACCGACCGTCCAGCTCGCATTAGCGCCGCCGCTGCCATGCAAGCCGCACTGAAACGCTGCTCGCGGACCGATGGATCGACATGGGTGTACGGGCTTGCAAGGTAGATCATCGCATGTTCTCCTCTCGTGGCTTCATCGGAATGGGTGATTCGCCCGTTCGCTCAAGAATGGCAGGCTTGCCAGTAAAGCGCTGGTACCGGTCGCATATAACGTCCGCATATGGGCAATCGAGTTCCATCAAGAATGCCTTGCGACCCGTTTGCTCCGCCGCGATTAGCGTCGAGCCACTGCCGCCAAAGAGATCAAGTACGTTTTCGCCAAGCAGCGACGAGTACTGAATTGCACGCACAGCCAGCTCTGCGGGCTTGCCCGTTAAATGTTCTAACTGCTGCGGCGGAATCTTTTTGACATGCCACAGGTCGGTGATATTATTCGGACCGTAGAACTCATGACCGGCCCCTTCTTTCCAGCCATAAAAGCAAATTTCATACGCGCCGAGAAAATCTTTCCTTGTCAAAACCGGATGACATTTGTCCCAAATGATCGCTTGGGCGAACCGTAATTTTGCCTTTGAAAGTGGTCTGGGATATACTCCGATGTTCCCATATCCGCCCCAAATATAAAAGCTGCGACCGGGTAAAAGTACCCGCGAAATATTACCGAACCATGCATCGAGCAAACTTTGAAACTCCTCGTCGCTCACAAAATCGTTAGCTAACGGGCGGTCCTTCGCTCGCATCTTGCTTCGTTCACGCGGGGGCTCCGCCACAGCCACGTTGCCATTGGATTTAGCTCCCTTACGTTGCATCGCGGCTGTGAATGCGGCGTTCCCCTGATCGTTTCTTAGCTTCGATGCCGCTGCGTCATTCGAAAACGAGCTCAAGCCGGCTGCGATCGCATTCTTGCTTCGCGGCTCAACCTTAACATTGTACGGAGGGTCGGTATTGCACAGATGAATTGGCTGACCATTGAGCAATCGATCGACGTGCTCCGCGTTCGACGAGTCGCCGCAGAGCAGCCGATGGTTGCCGAGTATCCACAGGTCGCCCGGTTGCGTGATCGCTTCGTCCGGTGGCAACGGAACATCATCCGGATCGGTAAGCCCTTCCTCGATTCCGTTTCCCATGATCCGAGCTAGCTCTTCTGAATCAAAACCGAGCAAGCCAAGATCGTAGTTGGCTTCCTTGAGTGCATCAATTTCGATCGGTAGCAGATCGTAATTCCATTCCGCGATTTCGGCTGTCTTGTTATCGGCAATACGAAAAGCACGGACCTGATCGGGTGTGAGGTCTGTTGCGACTACGACAGGGACTCGGTCGAAGCCAAGCTTGATTGCTGCCTTCAATCGTGTGTGGCCGACGATGATAACGCCGTCGGTGTCGACGACTAACGGCTGTTGAAATCCATATTCACGAATCGATGCCGCGACTGCAACGACCGCATCATCGTTGATACGAGGGTTGTTAAGATATGGCTGGATCTCTGTAATCTTTCGCAATTCAATCTTCATGATTTACTTACCTTCCTGTAAATGAAAACTAGCGGACCTATCGGATAAACAAACTCTGTGGCCAATTGCGACTTTTCCGAAACCCCTATTTCTGTTGATTTTTGGGGGGAGGAACCATTCGCTGGTGGCATATCGAATGGGTTGCGTGCCAAAGTGGCAGACGCTCGGTGTGGCGACTGTTGGCCGACTGACGCGATGAGTGCGAGTAGCGACGCAGTGGGCGACTTGGAAGAATGCACGCGACTGTAGGCATCGTCGTGCGAAGGTTGCAAGCGTGTGGAGGTCGCTCGCTCGCGCTCGAAAACCGACCGGCGAGGTTAGCGAGGTTAAGCGAGGTTATTTTCAGCCCACTTCTATACGCGAAAATGTTTATCACGCGTGTGTGTGCGCGTGCGTGCGTACATGTAAGCATAGGAAGAAATAACCTCGCTAACCTCGCTTTTGCATGAACCTCCAATGTTTTCATTGGTTTCGAAGGCGAGGTTATGCTCAAAACCATAACTTCGCCTAACCTCGCTAACCTCGCCACGACGTGTTGAAGGCAAAGCGTGTCTAAGCTATTGGCTTGCTTAGGTTTAGAACAATTTTCAATAGGTATTCGAGTCGTAGAAGTCGCGACAGAAATGCGCAACAGCATGGTTGAATAGCAAACACGAAGCGCATCGAATTCACCGCATTGCGGTTGCAACGTCAACGATGCAGCACGATTCAGCATGCGAAAAATAACCTCGCTAACCTCGCCACTACTCATTCTCAGAGTCATCGGTATCCTCCATGTTGAAAAGAGTAGTGGGCGGCGCGCTCATGTCGACCAGCTGCCAGAAGCGAACATGAGTCTTCGAGTTAACACCCGCGTCCTTGAGTTTGCGACCGTGGAAGACGCGACCACGAAGCTTCGATAGATGTCGCCCGAGCGATCGCTTGAATGAACCTTCGCCCCGATCACGATTCGTTGAAAGCGGTTCTGGCAGTGCCATGACAATTGGATCTTGGATGTACTCGACTGGATCTCTGCCGGCCGGAATCACAACGCGACAGATATCATCAGCGGTCAGTTGACTACCTCCAAACCGATCCCACCAAGCGTCGAAGAAAGCGGTCCATTCCTGGGCTGACTCATCTTGCACGACTTGGGTGGTCTCTAGGTTTGTGAGAAAGCCAGGGATGCCGGCGAACGCCAACACGCTGCCGACCATGTCTGCCCACTCTTGAAAGCTACCGAGCGCAGGGATCGGGACCATGGGTTTACCATTGGTGTACCACGCTCGAATGATCGTGAGCGCGGCGGACAGCAGGTTGCCTCGGTTCTCATCGACGTACTGCTCAAGATCGCGGATGCGAAAACCAGTGCGTTCCCACGGACGTTCGGCGTTGGCGTCCAAGCGAATGCTGTAACTGCGTCTTGGCAAGTCGCCGGTCACACGCAGGTTGTTCCCGCTGGCAGCCCACACAACACGCGAAAGCAGCGAGACGATTCGGTTGCCACCGAGAAGCCGATCGGATACTTCGCGCGACGTCAGCGTCGCTGCTAACATGGGAGAGTCGACCGTTGTGTTGTCAGGGACGTTGTCGAGTAAAACGAACGAAGCTGAGGTCATCAAGATTGACGTGATCTTCTTCCGCCATTCGTCCTCGTTTTGCTTTGCGGGAATCGACTCGGATGAAACGTTACCAACAGCGATCTTTGCTAGCGCGGTGATCAGCAGCGACTTTCCAGTCCCTTGCATCGGAGCGTCGACAATCGCAAGCGGCACATGCCCCTTGATGACGGGACGCATGAGAATCGAAAACAATATCGCCAGTGCGTTGGCGCGACTCGCGTCATCAACGAACGGAAATTCGTCGATTACGTGAAGGAGAATATCAACGCACGCCTGGACTTCCTCGCCACAGGGATGTTCGGGGATTGGCCTAAGGTTGAGCGACGGATCAGGGCAATACATCAACCGTGACGTTCGATCGTAACCAGGCGTTGTGCAGATCGTGCCGTCGCCACGCAAGATCGGAGCGCGAGCCACGCCGGCCAGCGGCGGAAGCTCCCAATCTTGCTGAGCCAAGATATTCTCTGCCAGTGTCTTGGGCGGATTGGTGCCGACAGGAATATAGCCACCATCCGATTTGCGCATCGTGAAGAAGTTGGCGACCTCGGTGAGCCGACAGCGAATCCTCGCCACATCCAATGGTTCAATCTTTGGAATGTCTTGTTCGTCATAGACAACGCGTACTAGTCCACCGGATCGCACAAACGTGGAAGGAGGTGAGTTAGCACGTTTGATCGCGGACAATGCCTGCGAGGTTAGATCGCTCAGTTGGCGATCATCAATGATGATCGATGGCAAGCCAGTGTTGCCGGGTTCCGGTGGCAACGGCCGGCGTGTAGCAGTCCGTTTGGGCTTGGGGGCGTATTGTTTAGTGACCTTGCTGAGCGCCTTTGAAATCGTGGTCGCGCCGTAAGTCTCGCTTCCGTGCAACTGATCCCACTTGGAACGCATGAGCTTGGATTGCCGAAAAATGCGATCGATCTGAGCCGCATCTTTCGTGTAGTAAGCCAAAGTGAATACGACTGACGAATCTGCCTCGCTGGCCGAGTTGTAGTTGTCGTTCCAGTTGCCATCCCACAGCGATCGAAACTTATCACCGGTGCGCGGCTTCTTGCTGGCGAGTTCGATAATTTCGTTATCACTTAAAGCGATCGAAGTCGAATCATCACTGGGCGTTGAAGGTCCACCATTCGCAGCAACCATTGCGCCTGGATCATCGCCACCGAAGACGGAAGCGTACAAAAGGTCGAGCGATTCCTGTCGCAGGTTTATGTCGGTAGGATACTCTTGGAGTCGCTCGCCCGTTACTGTGAAAAAGCGATCACGATCGTAGATCTCTATGCCACCATCGTGATAAGCTTTGCGACAACGCTTGCCTGGTTTGTTGGCCTTGATGAAGACCTTGAGCCCGCGGCCAGACGGACTGATTTCAGCGTAGCTATCCAGCTTTGTTAGTAGGTCGATTGCCCACGGTTTTATGTTGCCATCGGCGTCGACACTATTGTCGAGGTCAACTCCGCAGTACGGATCGTCAGCGGTGAAGACAAAACCAATGCCGGCAAGTGAGTTGTCTCTTCGGCTCACTTCGAGGGCTTGGTCAAAAGTGCCCCAAGTCTTGCCCGAGGTAGAATCAGCAAGATTGCCATCGTGCGGCGACACTGGAGCTTTGGTTTGTTTGCCACCGCGCGAAATGTAACGCCATGCAACCCACTGCGGAGTTGATCGCAACGATAGAGGGATTTGCTCTAGATTCAAATTTGAAGGTACGTTGGTCATTGCTTGTACCCTTCGGTACTAATCGTATAACCACGTCGCCAGTTTGGATGCTGATCGCCTGTTCGATGTACTAAGCAACCGCAGGATCGTACACCGCCAGATTGGAGATTCCCATTGCGAACATTGGTCTCATTCCCACATGTACATCGACAGCGCCAAACCGTATGGCCTCCCGCTGTGCCTTCAAAAGCAAGCACTGTCAATGCTCCGAATACGGTTCCGACGAGATTGGCTCGATTCGTGGGCAATTGCCCACGCGATGCACTGGTCTTACAACGTCGTGAACAATACTTAACATTCCCATTGATACGGTATGGCCATACTTGGAAATAACGGTTGCATTGATTGCATATCAAAGTGATTCTTGGCATAGCGTGTCCTCGGTTTGACTGATTACGACAAGGACTCGCCCACTCTGCATAGGCGGATGCTTTATTGCGTGCAGCACGATGATTTGGCTGTCATCCCAAAAAGCACCAGCGTGCTGCAATGCATCGAAGAGACTCTTCAGACAGTTGTCGATGTCTCGCCTGCGATTGTCCGGTGGGAATGCATCGACATGAATCGTGAGTGACCCCATCAACGGTTTGATACCTTTGGCAATCGCAATGCGGCGGACCTGGTGTCGGTAGGTTCGCGCATCCTTGGAGAGAACGGGACGACCTTTGTAATAGCTGAATAAATGATTGACGCTTGGCGGATAAGGGAGTTCAAGTTCAACAGCCATTTTTGCATCCTTTCGCTGAAATAGAAAAGGCTAGGACGGAGCGGATTGCCGATTCCCACCGGCTCATCCGTTCGTTCCGTCCCAGCCGCACCCATGCGTACTCGCCTAGCCGCTGATCAGAACGGCGTTTGCTCTTGCTGGTTATTTCCGCTTGGAGCGACTGCAAGTTGCAAGCGTCGATTGAAGTAGACGTTGGTGTAATCACCACGAGTCCGCTTCGTGACTTCCAAGCTCACATCGAGCAGTTCCTCGAGTCGGCCGGCCAATTCGCTGAACTTGGCAAGCTCCAATCCGAGCGTTTTCAAGTCGCCTTTCACATATGGCAACGACGCCTGCGAGATGACCGAGTTCTTAAAGATGTGACGGCCGGCCTGCGAGCCAGACAACACCTCCAAGTCAAACTTCAGCATCGGGTCACCTTTCTGGCTGCTCTCCAGTCGCACCGATTCGATGCGAGCTTGATACTTGCCATCGGGGACCTCGTCGTACTCCGGCGCTTCCGCCGTTGCAAATTCGTCATCAAAGGACGAAAGATCGACCGATTGATTGGTGGCTTCGTATTCTTCGCTATCACTCATTGTTTAGTAACCTTTCCTGCAGGGGTGTTGCCCGGAGTAGATGAAGACGCAACAGGGCCTTTGCCGGGCGCTGGGGCCTGTGCGGTTGAAATCGAAGTGTTGCCTGTAAATGCAGCTTTGAAGGCGGAGTATTCCAAAGGCAACATCTCAGGCAAACGACCCGTGCGATCGCCAGCTTCGTAAGTTGGATGTGGCTTGGTTTTCAGGACGCGTTCGACAGTTAAATTGCCGGCGGTATCCTTGCGTGAGATAGAATCGCCATAAAGAATGATGTCGACCAGTCCCAATACAACGTTGCGTGCACGATCTGGCAAGCTCGGCGTCGTCTTTGTGAATTCGCCAGTGCGAGTTTCGATCGTTTTGTCTACCGCATGCGAAATGAGGATCAAGCCATACGGTAAGCTTGCCAATCGAGTCAGCACGCGATGCCATTCGTTCTTGACCAACGCCCACCCCTTTCCGTGGCCCATATCCCCTTCGTACTCGATCCCATGTTTGGCACAAACATGGTCGGAGCACATTTTGAACGCGTTGTCGACTGTGTCGATCACGAGCGTTTTGAAGTTGTGGTCCCCTTTAGCGATCAACTTACAAGCTTCCAAGAATGCATCCCAGGAATAAGTCGGCACCTTGAACACTTCTAAATGGTTGAGTCCTGGTTCGCATTCGAGGAATATCGCTTCAGGGAACTGGGAAGCAAAGCTCGAATTATGAACAACGAAATCATTGGCCACGAAGTTGTGAGTGTCAGGCACGGTGAGATCGTAGACTCGGCCCGTTCCAATGGGAGCAATACTTTTGATGCGATCAAAAAGGATGTTCCCTTGACGGTCTAACTGGGTCGAAGCTGCGCGAATGGAATATAAAGATTGGCGAAGTTGTTCTGCGGCGATTTGCTTCTCGCCAAATACACCGATGTCGTCCAGAAAACGTAAAACATCTTCCTTCGCGGCGATGTACAGTTCTGCGCCGTACAGTTCACCATCAACGAATCGATCTCGAATAAGGCTGACTATCCCGAACCGAATCAATAAATGCTGAACCTGCCTCACCATCCGAATCGATTTCGAACTGTATGAGACCTTCTTCTTTTCGATTGAGCCATCACAGCTAAACAGGCGATTCAAGAAGAGGGCCATTCGTTCTCGCTGAAGGCCGAATACGAAATCGGGAATGAACTTTTCGCCTGATCGCAGACCGTCGATGCCATGCTCTCGAATGAATCGCAAGACGTTATTGCGACCAATACGCCCACCCTTCACGCGAACCTGGGGAATGCCCTGATCGTTGTCAAACTCAAGGAAGTCATCGCCGATTGTTTCAACGGCTTGTTTGAAATCTTCGCGGACATCTTCGTCAATTTTGGTAAATATCGGGCTCGTGCTACCAAGACTCCCATCAGCTAAAAGGTAAGCCAGAACTTTGATATACTCGGCTTCGGTTCGGACTTTACCGAAAAGTGACGAATACTCGGCTACGACACCAACCCTGTCGTTCTCTTTCAATACACTAAGTGGTGCCCATCCTTCGCGGGTTAAAAATGGATGTTCGGCGGTGGCATCGATAGTGCGACCCGACTGTGTTGTGATTCGAAACAACATAGCTTCGCCATTGTCGATGTAGTTGGTTGGATCGGCGGACTTAATAATGCCCGCCATTCCCATCGTTAAGACTTCGCCTTCTTGATTGGTCGCGAGATCCTTCAATGCAATTGGTTGCCCAGTTGTCGGGTCATATAGGACAGTATCGCCAGCGAGACACTTGCCTAACTTCGGAACACCATAAAGTAAGATCGATTGCTTGGCCAAGTCGGTGGTCGGCTTGGTTTTAGTGGTTGGTAAAGTCAAAGTCATAAATAGTGTTCCTTTCGAATCAGAACGGGGGTGCTTCAGAATCAACGCGAGACAATTCTTCGTTGGGCAAGGCGATCTCATAAAGATTGTCAGCGACGTTCGGGTTGAATCCCGATTGGCAGTATGCCAAGAACTCGCAGGGACGCTGGTATGAGAAACAGTTCGACGTGTTGAGCAGCCATTTGCCACGCCGACGCGCGTCGAGATACTGCTGCGTGATCTCCCACACTTCGTCTTGCAGCATGGCAAGTCGATCCTCGGAGAGATAAATGAACTCACGGTGGTAGGCTTCTGGACGTGAATACCATTCGGCGAGGCGTGCTTGGAACTCGGCGTCCGTTTCAGGCATTTGTCGCTTGGCCGTTGACTTGCCACTTTTGTTCTTGGCAGCCAGTTCCGCGCGCCGCGCCTCGTATTCCGATTGCGTTTCGCCGGCTGATTGTTTGAGTCGCGATTTCAAGAGCACGTTGTAAATCACGCCAACGATCGGATACCCCAGTTCGCGTAGGTAGTAGCAATAGAGGGCGATTTGCGTATCGGTCCACAGCTTGTCGAGATAGTTGGCATCGACCATCGCTGCCGTTTTGTGTTCGAGCAGATAAAGTCCATCGTGGCACCGAACGATCGCATCGACCTTGCCTGCGATACGAAAAGTCTGGCTTTGCCGACCGGTGTCCGGATTGCGGATCTCACCGACAAATTCCTTCTCGACCTCAATAACATCGAATTCCTCGGTTGCATAGCGATCCGCGTAGCCAAGCATCATCGCATTCGCCAAATGCCACTGAGCCATCTGATTCGGATCGACCATCCGATTCTCAAAAGCACCGCTGATGTAAACCATGACATCTTGCAGTCGCGATTCGACGTCCTGGGATCGATACCAAAGCTCGATCGACGTATGAATTACGCTGCCAAACGACAGTGCCTCGGCACGTTCACGTGGTCGTAAGTTTTCGAGATAGCGGTTCTTGTACTTGCGAGGGCAATTGCGAAACGTGTTCAGCGCTGAATAGGTCAACAGCGTCTTAGCGCTCGCATCGGTTGTGTTGAGAATTTGGGACATGGGTGCTTAAATAAAAAAAGGACTATTTGTTTCGATCAGGAAAAAATCGATTCGTAGCTATGAGGATCCCCGAGTGGGATTCCGTTCAGACGTTTGACACCGCGCTGGGCGGCCAACTGCGCCTCCGAGATCGGCCCGAGGGCGGCGTTAATTCTGTGGCATCCCTTGCAAATCCGATTGCCAGCTCCTGTGGAAAGAAACTCCTTATTGCACTTAAGACATCGTCGTTTAGCAGTATCAGTCGGACGAATGGTTTTTTTCATGGTGTTGCTTTCATATGGCGAAGTTGCGATCGACAGCGGGAAATTGCGGAGCTGTTAAATCAGCTCGAGCTCCTCGACCTCGAAGTTGCGTTCGCGATCCGAGGTGACCAAGAAGTGCTTGAAGTCGACTTTCGCAATGAAGCGACTCGGTTCGGCTAATTGAGAGCGAACGCCTTCGCAGGCTTCGTTAAACTCACGTGAAGCGGCTTCAAAGTGGCTCGCGGCTCGCAGATACCTCCCAATTGCGAGGTAAACGGCGACTCGGGTTTCGATATTTCGTTTTGGGTTTGACATGATTTCTGGCTTTGCTTTCTGACTTAATGATTGAGTTATCTATCTGTAGGGTTACACGCGAGAAGACCGAATTGACGATCACGATTGGAGATATTCTTGAAGTCCTGCCTCGCGAAACTTTTCGCGAATTACTGCCAGACGACTGGTAAGCGTCGAGCGTGGGATGCCTAGCTCGACCGAAATTACTGCCAGCGTTTGTGACTTCAATCGCTCTACGAGAGCAATCTGATCTGGAGTGAGCGTCTCAAGAACTATCTTCAAGTCATGAGCGAGTGCGACGCGATCGACGGAACTCATCCGAGGCTTGCGTTCGAGCCGGCGATCGAGTTCGTCTTCGCCAATGGTGGCTGCAAGCTCCGTTGGGCCTTCGCCAGGCGTGCTGATTATGCAACTCAACGACACGGTGCCCTTCGCTTTTGCACGCGAGGCTTGCTCGCGAGCGATATTGGACGCGACTCTACTAACGATCGTGCAAACGAATGACTTGTGATGACCAAAGTCTTCGTCGAACTTGCACCAACATTGAAGGAATCGTGTGAGGATCTCTTGGATAAGAGAATCGCGGTCTTGTCGGTCGACAAAGCCTTTCTGAATGAGCTTGTTTGCGTGCCGACGAATTACGCTCTTTGTGAATGGATGATCTGAAACTTCCTTAGCCGTGATAGACATGGACATGTGCTCCAAGCAAAATCAGTTGGCAAACAACAGGTCCATCCGCAACGGCTTGCCAACCAATCTGCTTTGCTGTTCTTTTTGAACTGCAAAAGCCAATCGGACCTGTCGCCTAGGACTCGCGAGTTCTCGATGGAGCCAAAAGAAATGCAGCAGATTTCTTCTGCAGACCAGCGATTTTTCAGTGATTCACAGCAAAACATTTCCGCGATTTCTCGATCGATGCTCAGCGAGATCTCGCTGTTCGCGTTCATTCAGAAAACGAAAAAAGGCGACCCAGAATTCACTGAGTCGCCCTTCGGTACAAGAAAATCCATTTCAGCAATCGGACGTCACCGCAAAAACGCATCGCCATCCTTGTCGATTTGAAGTGAGCTCAAATGGTTCTTGCTCGATAGCAAAGAACTTTTTCAATTGCTGCGCCAAGTATTCTTTGCGTTTCTGGTTTTTTCTGCTCGCGCCCGGTGAATCCCACGTCATCAGGCCATGACTTAACGCAAAGTCCTGCAGCAATCTCCATTGAACGTCGGGCCGACCATTTCGCTTGTCAACCAAGCCTAGGTCGACATAAGTTACGACCGACCGCTTTCCCTTAACGCTCACCGTGAGCGATTCCGTATCCAAGAATCGCAACGAAACGTCGCGCCAGGCTGCTGACTCGGGTGTGTCGAACCGCACAACTTCGCTAGCTCGATCAACGACCGGACAAACTTGATCACGAAACGCTACGATCGCATCGCGGGCTTGTTGAGAGAGCGTCCATTGTTGCTCCTCATTCAGCACGAGCGAAGCGTCCAAAGTTAAGATGAGACGATTGGTTTGCTGGCTGACGATGCGTCGCGAGCGTTCGCCGAGCATCGCATCCGTTGTAACAAACATCACAAAAGGGTGTGGATGCATGACAATCAGTGTATCGATGCAAATGTCGACATGATCTGCAGAATTGGCCTTAACGAAGAATAGCGAGAATCCGGCCCCGTCCAGCTTTCCGTACTGACCGATCTGGTAGCGATGCACAGGGTTGCCGAGTTTTTGAATCCTCGGTGTGAAGCCGATGAGTTCTGCTAGCATTTTTGCCAACTTGGACACATCGAACTCGAAGCACACCAGGTCGCTGCGCTCGAGCGGGACAATCTCATCCGTGAGATTGTTTAGTCCCTCGAACTCGCCATCGGCAACTTCTGTAACGATGTAGCGCTCAAACCGCCGGCCTGGAACTGGGATCGCTGCCGAGACCTCTCCCGTAGCAGTTAGCAATTCCCATTCCCGATCTTGATCATAGCCAAGGCGCTCACGCCAACCGGCGCGAGATAACGTCAGGCCGCGATTTTCATCAAGCACTTGCCAAAGCTGGCTCATGACGCTGCCTCTTGCTCGACGACTTTGTGACGATGTAGCCGCGTTGTACCAGCCATGCTTCGATAATGGCAGCATCCAAACCCCGATTGTAGATCGCAACATTCGGTGGCCGAATCGTAATGACACGCTCGGCCTTGCGTCCGATCAGGCACATTTTGAAGGTTGCTTCCAGCATACGGCGATTCTTGTGTATTCCTTTGTTATGATGCTCGGCCCAAGCGAACAGGTCGTTGGCCTTCCGTACCGTAATCGCTTCCAAGACCTCCGAGTCTTCAAGCTTCAGTTCCACCAATCGGACCGACCGAACACCAACAATATCGCCGGGAGACAAGGACGAATGACCATATTCACGCAGCGGCTCGAGCGTATACTTCTCACCGACCGGAAAGCAATTCTCATCATCGAAACAGTGTTTACCGATCAGGCGGCAGTAGAGTGCTTTTTCTTTGAACGTCTTGGCATTCAAACGCAATTCACCCAGCGACCGCTGAAAAATTGCTGTATCGCACTGAACTGGCCGATACGCGATTGATCCGAACACACCATCATCCAAAGTTTGCTCGCGCCGGAACAGACTACCATGACGAATCGACATTTCGACTTCGGTGTCATTGGCAAATATCTCGACGCGCGTTCCATGACCTCGCGATCGTTCCACAAACCATGCATCCAGATCTCGCTCGAGCAATCTAACCTGCTCGGTCTTTGGCAACGTAAACTTTGGAACCGTCGGCTGTGACGACTGAAAACAATCGAACGCCCGACAGCGTTTAATACGTCCATGAGCATGCAGCTTGAGCAATTTCTCGCGTTGGTATAGCCAAGCCGCAGTCATGATGTCAGCCGCCGAATGTTTGCCGTTCGCCGTCAGTCGCAGATCACGCAGCGATAAGCTGTCCAGCAGTTGATCCACAGCCACCTGCGTCGCCATTTCATCGATGATGCACACCGCATCTAGGAGCGAGTTCGGTGTATCGCGATCAGATTGCATGATCGCGCCGACGATCGCCTGGCTGCAGAGTGCCTTCGGATCGCTAATGTCAACCTGTTTTGACTGGAAAAAATCTTGAAACGGCATGAGCAACGAGCGCAATCGCTCTGGTGCAATCGATTCAAAAACGGACTGGCTGGACAGTCTTGGAAGTCGTACTGACGTCATGATGAAACCTATTTCGAAAATCTAACAATTCATAGCAATCCTTACAAAGTAAAAGCGTCAATCGATCCAACCGGCTGACGAAACGCGATAGGAGGTGGCCAGCCGTCGGTTTCCACCGAGCAAAAATCCAAGCGTGGGCATCCCATCCACCGGTCCATGATCAACTTCCTAAACGATTCCATCCCGACTCAGCCACCGCCAATCGCGAGAGCTATCATTCACACGCGTTTGACACGTTTGGTCACAGCGAAAAGAATTTTTTTAATTGGTAGCAGGCCCACTGGAGAATCCCTAGCCTACCTCTCTTGCTTCATGAACCTCCGACCAGCCAACCTTCTTTAGCGTTCGTTTCACAACGGCTAGCGACAAACTTTTTCGGTCAACCGTGGCTTGGCAGAGAAACATTCCGCTGCCGGTGTGCCAAGCAACATGCTCGATCTTGAATTCCCCCAGAACGTCATCGAGAACGTCAAGACCTATAAAAGGCGGAAACGGAAGTTGCTCCGCACGGACAAAAAGAGCAAGCCCCTTCAGGTACCGAAGGTGAATGGAATACTCCGTTCTAAATGTCAGCATTGTGCGTAACTACCGAGTTATGAGGGATGTCAGAAACCGCTGAGGCAGACGCGGATAGCACAGACAACAACCTCTGATGGATTTTCGGCCAATCCTGGTCCAAGTCGATGCTCTTAATTGCTACTTGGTGTCCAAGCAGCGAGAACGTCAGATCAAATTGATGGTCGACCGCTGGGTAAAGCAATATGCCGTCAACACTTTCCCATCCGGGATCCAGCGATTTGTTTTTTAGATATGCAACTAACTGATAGAGATGAGAAGAATGGAGGCGATGGCGATCGTGCCGAGTGACCAATGCATCTTTGTAAAATTTGCAGTCCAATATAGTCTTTCTGTGAGGGCGACTGAGTGTCACATCTGTTAGCATATTGGGCAAAACCTTTCTTACCTCGTCGCTTGCTTCGCTGTATCCGTCCCACTTAATTTTCATTGCTGACACCTTTGCATCGGGACAGTGTCGTATTGCAAACTGGCGCACGAATGTTTCGAAGACACGATGCATCAACGTCTCCTGTTCCAAGACATGCCGGAATCTCCGGCTGCCTGTCTGTTGATCCGGCAAGAAGAGGTCGTGGAGCAACCGGCAGACATGGATCAGAAGTCGATAGTGACGGTTGTTGCGATGAAGCTGCACGCGCGAAAATGAACTCGTTTCAAGACGGATAAAGCCATGTTCAAGACCACCGGCTGCATGAAGTCCGATCAATGCGAACTGACACCACCACGTTGAAGTAATCGAGTCCATCATTACATCCCAACGCTCTCCCAGTCCGCAGTTGAGAAGCGTGATATCTTCATTGCCGCAGGATCCAAGAATCATTTCTGCATCACGGTTGACGAAAACCGATTCTGTCCCTTCAAAAGCTCCAAACAACTTTAACTTTGCGTCGTTTCCATCAAATACTAAATCACCGCGAACACGATCCTCTGGTCGACCCGGGAGCCACCATACACCATGCTTGGTGAAGTTTTTGAGTAGTGAATATTCAGTTTTCATCTTCTGCCGCTCACCGAAGGAATTAATCCAACAAACACTTGAAGAATGCGTCCTGCGCATCCTTGTAGAATTCGATGCTGATCTTGGTCCAGAGTTCGTCGGGCAAATCGTTGAGAAGACGACGGGCAGCGACAGGGACTAGCAGCGTTGTCGCTTGTTTCTCGATGGCAACTTCTGCAATCGCTACCGGGTTTGGAATCATCTCGACAGATCCACCTAGGTTGAGTGAGCCAACGATGATCATGCCGCCCTTTGTGCTGCGCTCGAGTAGTGAACTCGACAAAGCGACTAGGACAGGCAATCCAAGGCCGGCACCGCTGTGATCATTGTCCATCGCACGCATCTGGATCGAGAACTCGTGGGCTCGCGGATCGCGGTCGCCGACGAGCTGCTTGCTTTGCGTGTAGAGATTCTGCTCGCCAATCTTTACGCTTTCGCGGAAGGATGGGGGCGTTGGCGTATTCAAGATTCGAACACCGCTTCCAGGTCCGGATGTTACCTCCAGACGATAGAGACCAGGCCCTGTTTCGCCAGAGCCGGGACTGATGGCCCAGACTTGGCCTGGAGGTAGCGGGTCGCCGTCGATCGCTGCGTCACTGTGCAACTCGGGCGTCGACACGAATTGCTCGACGCCGTCGACACCCATTGTGAAGCTAAAGTGTGTGTTGCGGAATTCGCTCTTCAAACACTTCTTCTGTTGCTCCTTTACCCGTCGGCGCGACTCGAGTGCAATTCGAACAATGCGTTCCAGTTCCTCATCCGAAATCTCCATCGCTGGGTCTGGGTAGAGCAACTTGAGCAAACCGCTAATCGTCTTGTTGCAAGCTTCGATGTCGCGACCGCTAAGCGCTCCGCCGAAGAAGACGCGATTCTGAAGAGTGGATACTCTGCTGGACATCCGAAGTTTGGTCCAGCATTCACTTAAAAAGTCGCTGACCAATCCGAAGTGATTCGTAAGATGTTGATTTGGATTCAGCTTTGGAAAGTCCCACCCGGGGACATATGCATGAATACGATCATGAAACGCGGTGTCATCTCGCATCTCGGGAGGTAGTGGACTTAACAGGTGTCCGATTCTCTGCTGCTGCTCGACATCGACATCAAAGTTCCCCACCATAACGATGCCACCTTCGGCACGGATACTTTCTTTACCTCGGCTGAATTCGCCTGAGGCCATGTAGCCCTTCATGATGTTGACGCCATCCTTCTGATCAAAGGAGACGCCTGACACTTCGTCGAAGCACACAACGTCGTATTGGCAAACAAGACCGCGTTGTCCGCTAGCATTGTTCACAAACATCTTCGCAACGGTTGCTTTGCCACCGGAGATCAAATGCGAGTATGGCGAGATCTGCTGGAAAAGGTGGCTCTTACCAGTTCCGCGTGGACCGAGCTCGACCATGTTGTAATTGCGTTCCACAAACGGAACGATTCGCAGCAGAACAACATACTTCGCACGCTCGGAAAGCTCGGTCGGTTCCAATCCAATCGATCGCACCAGAAAGTCGATCCACTCCGCAGTCGAGTACTCCGCTCGTCCGCGTCGTAACACATCGAGAATATCCGACTTCGACATTTGAATCGGACGTAGGCTCGAAATGCGAAACGGCTTTCCGTTCTTCTCCTGGGCAATCACCGCGTCATACTCGAGCGTAATCTCGGCGTAGAAGCCATCGGTCAACATGCGTTCGTGGTCATCGACCAAACTGTCTTCAATAGCCGCGTCTCTAATAGCCAAGCTTGGAATCTCGGCAGAATAAGTATCCGTCCTGGTATCTAGTTTTGCTCGAACGATATCGATCAGCTTGACCGAGCCTTTATCGCGAGCCTGCTTAATGAAAACCTCTTCCTGCCCTGTCTTCACGGTCCGATTCTGGAGCTGCTTTTCAACGATCTCCAAACCTTCGGCGATCTCAGCTTCGTCGACCGTCGCGCAGTATCGCCCAAGAAGAAACTCAACTACATAAGTTGGAACAGGGTACTGTCTCGCATACTTGCGCACCAAGTCTTTGCGGACCAAGTAACCGTCAAAGACTGAGGCGGAGCGTCGGTCGAGATCATCCATTTGGAGGTTTGATGTCATCGTCATTATGATTCCTATTCACCACCAACCGTGGTGTTCTGTTTTGCAAGTAATTGGCCGGCTTCGCTGCATACGACTGCAGCTACCACTGAGCCTTCAAGATCTTCGTCCTTAATAAACAGCGTGACTGTTCCGCTTCCGTCAAGGGGTTTTCCACCACTGGTGATCGAAGTACTCGGATCATTTGGCTTACTTCGCAAATCAATCTGCAAGCCTGACACGACTGGCTCGACCGTGATGCGACACTTCAACCCTTTCCAATCAACCTTCACAATGTTGACAGACTGCATACTGGTTTGAACGTCCGGCGTTACGACGATGTCTGCCACCAAGCATTCCTGCAGGCTAACACCACCATGCTGGTAACAATGACCTGCCGAGAAACACGAGATCCCCGAAGCGCTCGCATATTCAGCTTGTGGATTCCAATACCATGCATGACGCTCGACATTCGGCTTCGATTCGCCTTTGATCGTCGCACAGCGAGACCACTTGGCCTCGGTTAAGAACGATGGCAGCTCTTGCTTTGGCAAACCGCCAGGCATCAGCAGCCAACCGTGATCCGTTATTACGCGAACTTTTCGCCAGCCAGTATCCAACAGTTCGACGATGCGATCCGCCAACGTCTCCACCTGGCCGGCAATAAGCGAAGCTAGTTTGATTTGCAAATCATGCCCACGCTTATCGATTTCCCCCGTCTCTACCCAACCCCGGGCCTTCGGTTGCGAAGGATCGCCAACCTCACTAGCCGTAATAATCTGATAACCTTCAGACTTCAGCAGAGAATGCAAACGCGCATGTGAAAGTGGTTTACTTTCGCCATCGGCGATCTCAGGTATGAACGAGTCCGGAAGCCCACGCCCTGCCAGCTTTTCTGCGATCGGAGACACGGCGGGTTTCGCAGTTGCGGTCACGGTCGGCAATGCCGCCCAGCGCCGATTCTCGTCCGTCACGTATCCACGTTCGCGCAACAATTCCGTCAGCCGCACAGCCACATCGTATCGCAGTCCATCGGCGAAGAGCACGCAAGTGCCAACCTCAGCTTTGACTGTTGCCGCTCGATTGCTCGACTTGCTGTTAGGCCAAGATTCCCGCTGCACACACTCCTGAAATCGTTCAGCCGCCTGTTCTAACCAAGGCAGGTACAGCGCCCGAACCGCAGCCTCAACCGCATCGCAATCTGCTTTCGTTTTCACAGATGCGAGTGCTCGCAAGGCAAAATCATCTGCCAGATAGCCCCCCTGCACATATTGCTTCTCTAGGTCGGCAATAGTGTCGCCGCCCAAATGCGAAGCAGTCCGTTGTGCAAGATGGGCCAAGTACTCGAGAGCACAAGCCAATGGTGCGTCGCCCAGTTTGGCCCAAACCCAACTGCGTCTGACGCCATGGTGCTGCTCCAGTTTGGCAATCTCCGTGCGAGCACTGCCATAATCGACACCCGCAAGAGCGAGCAGTCCTTGTCGAAGATCCTCTTCGTCTCGCTCATTTTCATCAGGCCAATACTCGCGATCGAACTGTGTCGCGAGGGTATTTGGCTTCGCTTTTCGTAGGACGCTAGCAACTCCGTTGTAACTCGCTGGCGCTTCGCAAAACCGCGACCACAATCCTTCCCAGTTACTCGTTTCCTGTAGCCCAAGTTTCTCGCCAGCTACAAACTCGCCATCACTAGCTGGATCGAAGCCATACTCTTCACGGCAGCGATTACAAAACGCATGCCATTTGCCATCATCCATCTCGGCGCGGACCTCTTTAGGATTACCCATCCATCGAAGCAAGTCGCGAGGGTGGTCGCCGATCATCAATCGATCAAAGTCCTCAGCCTCAAGTCGTCGACCCTGCAACTTCGAGACGGATGTGATCGCTAGAACGGCAAGGGAGGCCATCATCGATAGGCGTGTATTGGCTGTACCCGAAACATCTAGCCCAAATGCCGGACTCTCCTTAGACACGAGCATCGCTTCGACGGTCCAATCACGTCCGTTCTTTTGTGCCCAGACCGTGCCACGGTATAGTAATTCGACCAGCGGCTGCAGCTCCCAAGGGCACTGTGTTCCAGCTCGCAACTCTTGCCGGCTTACACCAGGCAGATACAGGATCGGCGTCTTGCCCTTGGGGAACTCAACCTCAGGCAGTACGCCTTGCATGGCACACTTCAGCCAGATGGCTGGACCAGTGCGAGTTTCAGGCTGGTACTCACCGAGGATGAGCAACTGTGGCAATCGAGCTTTCAACTGAACCAGCAGCGGCAACCATTCGCTTTTGGAATCAGTCCACAGCACAGCCGTCGGCGGAACTTCGCTACTGGTGCAACGGGTCGCTGATTCAAGGCCTTGGATAGCTGCGTCAAGGAGAGTGTTCATTGCTTCTCTCCAAGCTTTTCTGCCAACTCTCTCCTGGAACGCTTGAAACTTGGCAAATGCTGCTTCAAAGTCGCTCGCGTCAAAACGGCAAGAACCTCGAAAGACCGCTTGCCTTTCTCGTACTTGTTCTTGCAATCTTTGGTCGCATTCTGCAGTGACTCTTGAACCGCGTGCCGTTCGCGTCCTTCGAGATCAACCAATGGTGGCAACTGATTCTCCTTCAAGTCGCTCTTATAGATTGATCGCAACGCGGCTCGATCGGCAACAATCCATGTCTCCATGCAAGTTGTCATTAACAAAACCTGCTCATCCTGCGCACCATCCGGCTTATCCCAGTTATCGCGAAGCTTCAGGTGTGGCCAAGTTTTCTCGACATCCGCGATGGGATCTTCACTGTCGACCAATAAAATCGCATCTTCTTTCCCGTCACCATGTGCCGTACAGAATCTATCGAACGCATTGCCGCGCCCGCCACAGGCAACCAGCTTCGGCATTCGCTTGAAGGCACAATTCTCAAACAGCTTCCGAAACCCTTCACGGCATCGTCTTCTCAGTTCGTTCGAATCTCCACCACCCTCTAAATAGATCGTCACTGTCTTTACCATCGCACACCTCCGATTTGACCATCCGTCCAAAGTCGACCGAGTCGATAGTCCTTCAACCAAATCTTTAGGTCATCAGCATTGAGCCGTTGTGCAGTGGTCAAACCATCCTGTTTGTCAAACACAACCACGCACTCTGGTCGTTCCGTCATCGCATCAATCAGAATGTCGGAGTGCGTGGTAACGACAAGCTGCGTTCGCTCCGAGGCCTCCATTAACAGATCGGCAATTCCCGGCAACATGTCGGGATGCATGCCGAGTTCTGGCTCTTCGATACAAATCAGCGGCGCAGGATTGGGATCGCAAAGAATGGCCAGCAGGCAAAGGAAACGAAGTGTGCCATCCGAGAGTCGACTAGCCGGAATTGCGTAATCGCCCTCGGTCACACTCAGTTGCAGAGCACCACCAACGACATGCATTCCGAAGTCCGTGATACCGTCGTAGAGATTCTTCAACTTTTCAACGATCAGCCGCTTAGTTTTCGGATCGCTCGCAATCCTATTCAGAAATAGGTTAAGGTTGGAGAAATCTTCTTCGAGTTGTTCTCCGGGCAAGTCTGCCTGCTGAAAATTGCGATGAATCGATTTCCTGCCAAACGACCACTCGCGGTAAAGCCGCACCTTCTCGTACTGATCCGCGAGAAAGGCCAGTTCGGGGTATTGATCAGGCTCGCGTCGCTGCGTCAGGATCGACTCGTCCAAAGCAAGATCTTGGCGCTCGAGCTGACGCTTCTTTTTGATTCCTCGAACCGATAGGACCGGATGGCCATTCTGATAGCGATAGTAGAAGTAAGGGTCATCGTGACCAAGGTCAGGCTTGGCATTTTCGATACGCTCATCAAGAAGTTCAAAACGTTTGGAAACGATGCCAAATTCGAGAAAGTGCCTCAGATTGGTACCGTAGGCTGGATACTCGATCACCGCATCAATGACACCGCTTCCATCGGGAGCTCCCTTCCAAATCCACTCGCTCACGCCACCACCGCCAGCCCCACGGATGGGAGCAGCAAGCTTTGTCGCTGCGGAGCGAAGCAGGCCAATCGCTTCGATAAAGTTCGATTTCCCTGAGCCGTTAGGGCCGACCAGTATGTTGAGCCGCTCCATTGGCAGCGGCGGCGTGTCCGGGCCGAAAGACAGTAGTCCAGCAAGCCGTAGTTCGTGTATCAGCATTTTGGTCCCTCTTTGCGTTGAATTGTTTGTACCGGCGCGACCGAAAATTCGTCGAGGATGTTCCCGAAATCTGTTTCGGGAACATCACATGCGAAAACTCGTAAACTCCTTCCCAGAAATGGTTTACGAGACTTCGGCGCATGGGCGCTAATGCTCGCACCTTTGGCAATCTTCATCACCTCATCTCGCGAGACTCGCCTGCCGTCCGTTTCGCAGCCATCCTGCACAACATCAGTTGTGAAGCTGCATGACTGTGCGATTGGAGCTGGCTTATTCATCTTTCCCCCCTGTACCTGTCGACGACTGAGGCGGAGGGTTCGCTGCAAAGATCGTTAGAACCAACTCGCCATCACCCACAGTCTCGTAAACTGGCCGGCGGCCAGAGAGCCGTTCGCTGCGTAGCAATATCTGATTCACGCCTTCACCTCGGCGATCCATCATGAACTGTCGTGGCGTTTCAAATCCACGGAGCCTGAGGCGAACTGGCGTTTTCGCAAGCAGGCTGGCAATCGCTTCATTCCGAGTGGCTTGACGCACTGGAAGTGCATCGACATCCATCGAATTGGCTAAGTCACCTGGGATGTGTAACTTGAGCTGATCCGCGAACATACGCAAGCGAATCTTGGCACCATGGATTGAGTAATCGCGATGCGCTACGGCATTAACGATCGCTTCAAAAATCGCAGTCAGATCATACTGCGGCATATCTGTTCGCCCTGCATCCTTTGATCCAGCGATTTTCATATTCCGGAAAACAAACTGACAAGATCCGATAACCTGTTGATCCAACGGACCTTCGATATCTTCGGCATCGCTTTGATAAGATTGCAAATCATCAAAGGCAGTTTCAAACGTTCCTCGATACGCTACGGCTTGAACAAAAGCATTCGGTAAAAAATCTCTCGGATGTTCCGTACCGAAAAGAACTCCAACAACCGTCGCTCGGAGGGTCCCATCGACATCTGGTCGCAACATCGCAAGCTTGCCTGCAAAAGTAGCAAAATCAGGATCGGAGAGCTCTGAACGGTAGCGTTCCACTAAGTCCTTGGCCAATGTATTGACCGTTGTGCCTGGTACTGTTTGTTCGTCAAATCTGATCAGCCGCGCTTGACTACGCTGCTGCATCAATCGCCCCAGGTATTCCGGGCTTATCTCTCGCTTACTACTTCCAACACGAACCCAATAACGACCTTTACAACGATGCACAAATAGGCTTTTAGGAATATCAATTCGAAGAATTGCTCGCTCTACCCCCGAGGAATCCGGTAGTCGCGATTTGCGCACTGACGCAATGAGCGGTGGTTCGAGCTTGTCATTCAATAAATCGCGAACGACAGTCTCTGCATCATCAAGGTGTTGAATCGGTATTCCCAAGATTTCTTTGGTTGAATCATGAACTCCAAGCACAATGACGCCGCCATCCGCATTTGCGAATGCAGCGATCTCTGCAGCCAAATCGTCTTGTTTTGGCGCCTTCCAAGTAGCTCCGTAGAACTGGACTTCCTTTAGTTCGAGCCGACTGTCTTCGCCCAGCTCAATTGCCTCTAATAACTGTCGTGTCGACTCAAACATTACCGTTACCCTCATTTGATCCACGAAGCGTAATGCGTTTGTAACGTTTCTCAAACGCTTGACTATCCTTCAACTGCCGATACTCGGCCGCGAGCTTATCAATCCAGCCGGCACCGTTGTGGTCAGTGATTGCGACGCAGTCGATACCTGCTTCCATGTACTTGCGAAGCCAATCCGATGGTGAGAGCGATTGAGGCTCAGGGAGATTGTGCCAAGGCGTATCCGTCGAGAACGGAGTGTGGGTATGGAAATCAAACTTCCACCATTGGCTTCCTACAATAGCGCTCATAAGTATCCTCGTTTCAAGTCATATAGTTTGTTACTGGTATTTGCGATTGCTTCGCCGATCATGTCTCTGGCGTCGCTCTGAATGCGTCACGAGCTTGTTGCTTGAACGCATTGGAGTAATGCAGATCGTTCCAGCGATCGCCGGCGAACGTAGAAGAGCCATCCTGGCTCTTACCCGCATAGTCCACGCGGCTGGAAGCCGCGTCTACATTGCTCCAGAACCAGGGATAGTCTTCAATCGGGCGTTTGGGTTCTTTGCCTCGGTCTTTGGTCCATTTGATCTTGGGTGGGAAGCGAAGGACACCGGCACCTTTGCGACCTCGTGAAAGCTCGGCCAGCATGAAGGGGCGGATGTTCATGCGGACGCCGTCGTTGATATCGGGGGTCCAGCCGATGAGCTGCTCGTGAAGTGGCTTCCAACGGACGAAGATGTCGTAGGGTGGTTCGCCGCGCAAAATGGCTTTAAGTTTTTCTTGCAAATCCTTGGCGGCCAGCAGGCGATCGTCGGCACCGGACTCATTGCTCTTCACGGCGGCTTCTTGACGCGTGATCCAATCGCCGAGGTAGCTGTAGGTCAGGTTTTCGAGCAGCTTTTTGCCTTGGGGGCCAGCCAGCTTGTGATAGTTCACCAGCGCTGAGAAGCCGTCTTTGCGTCCGTCCCAAATGTGCCAGATGAAAGGCCGCTGATGGAACAGCTCGCAATGTTCTTGGAAGAAGCGATCGCGCAACCAATCATCGAGCGTAGAAGAGCCTTCCAGGCTCTTGCTCATAACCTGGTCAATAACGCGGCTGGAAGCCGCGTCTACTTTGCACGCATTGAGCAAACGCAGCAAACGATCAGAGGCGGGGTCTTCGCCACGGACGGATGGGATGCAGACAATGCCGTCGTCGTCGACGAATTCATCCAGGCTGGCGCACCGAGCCACCAATGCTCGGGCGCGTTGGCTGAGTCGCATTTTGCTGTCGAGTTCCGCCGGCCAGCGATAGCCGAGCAACCGAGCCACGGCAACTTGCAACGTAGAAGAGCCATCCTGGCTCTTATTTTTATCAGACAAGCGGCTGGAAGCCACTTCTACTTTGGGACGCGATGCAAGAAAGCGGCTGGAAGCCGCTTCTACTGGCCAGCCATGAAACAGCCATTGCGTTGGATCGTCGCTTTCTGGCTCGGGAAGTCCGTTCGGGTATTTTTCAGCTGCGACCTTTTGCCAGTGTTTGATGTCAAAAGGCACTTTCACAAGTGTGACGTTTGTTACGTTGACCTTTTGATCTATCTTGCGAACCTCCTTGTTATAATCGTGTGATGAGCAAAAAGCCCAAATTGCCGTCACTAATTTCGGGTCTTCTGGAAGAATTACAGCAGCATTTTTGTCAAACATGTCGCCAACATATAAAGTAGCGAGCAGTTTGTTCATTTGACTTATGATTACACCTGGCTTCCGCCAAGCCATTCCACCCGCAAGAATTGCCTCGCCTCTCGTTCCGCGATCACATAGCAATCCCTTGCCCTGCTCCCAAAAAACGATCTGTTCCATACCGCCAAAATACCTACCTTCCGTGACGGTTGTTTGGAGAAATTCCCATGCCGTTCCTTTCTCCGGGACTTCCCAAAACTGGCGAAAAAAGCAAGGTGTGTCTTTACTCCCGAGCCCATGGACCCCATGAGCAAAATTAGATAATAGCGGGAGTTCATTTCGAGCGCTTAATGCAATTCGAGCATCAGGATTTTTGAGTTGGTCACCTTGTCGGATCAAAACTAGGTCGTCGGTTGAGCTTCCACGTAGAGAAGTCGACTTTTCAGTCGATTGTCTCATTACCGAAACATCCATGCCAGTCATCACCCAATCTTCGGCTGAATGATCCGAAGTGAGTCCTAGAAGTGCTACATTAACAACTTCGCCAGTGATTGTTTCAAACGCTCCAGGTCCCAACCTCGCCACGAAATCCCATTGTCTCCGTTCAAGCAACGTCTCGCGAAGCTTCTTGTATGTTGTTAGGAACAACCAATTCTGCGGCGTGACCAGTGCGGTCGAGCCGCCTTGAATGCAAAACTCTAAACAGCGAAGTACAAATGCGGTGGCCAAGTCGGCCTTGCCCAAGGCGTACTGAGTATCGAGATACTTTTTGAGTTCATCGTTTTGTTTGCCTCGTCCGAGATACGGCACGTTGGTGATGACCAGCGTGTAACGTCCCGAGAGTAACTCGGTGGCTCGCGTCAAACCCTGAGCGGCCGCGGCTAATTCCTGTTGCTCATCAGTAGCGTTTCGGTCGTCAACAATAATTTTTGATAAGGCATCCGAGATTAGGTCCAACTGCTCATCGGTCAACAAACCTGAGCCGAAGAAACGCTGCGGATTGATCAAGCTGCCAAGCGTGTCGGCTTTGGAGAACATGTCATAGAGTTGGCCCCACTGGAAGCCAAGATCCGAGTTTGGCATTGCAACCTTCAACGACTTCATCCATTCATCGCGGCTATTGCCAAGTGGAATTCCTGAGCAAGCGATATTGCGCATGGGGGGCAACGGCTTGGGACCCGTCAGTTTCCAAACAGCCATTGCCACATTGAACGCAGCGATCTGCGTACAACGCGGGTCGATCTCAAGGCCGAACAAGTTGTCTCGCAGAACCGCTTCCACAGCCATGTCTACAGTCAAGCCCTCTTCCTGCATTCGCATTCGAACAAGTAATTCAAAAGCTGCCACTAAAAAATGCCCGCTGCCGCAGGACGGATCGAGGACTTTGAGCCCAGCGGCAGTCTTTGGCCAACCTGAGAAAGTGCCGCCCATCGGACGCCAAGTAGAAGAGCCTTCCAGGCTCTTTGGTCTTTCGCTCCCTGTCGAATACTCATCGGACTCATTCTCTGAAACGAAGCCTGGCGGGTCCGTCAAGAGGCTGGAAGCCTTTTCTACTTTATGGGCATGTATGTAGGCACGGAATTTCTCTAAACTCTCGGGCGAGCGGACGGCGTGATCGAACGATTCCTTTTGCCAGAAAACACCTGCCTTGCCAAGATGCGTATTGATCTTGTTCGCTGAAAAAGACTTCCAGGAATGGAGGATGTCAGAGAGATCGTTTTCGCCAAGTGGTGTTACTAATGCATGGACATGGTTTGCGGCAACAACATACTCGTCCAAGACGTAACGATCTCCGTCGAAGTGTTTCAACGCATCGTCTACGATCTTGTTCGGCTCAGATTCAGCTAGGACCAAGGCACCGTATTTCTGGTCGAGCCACTTTTCTATCTGAGCAGGAAACTTTGCGTAATACTCCTTTTTCTGTTTATCTGTATGGGGCTTTGGATTCTTCTCCAGCCACTCCTCACGCTCTGCTTTCCAGGCTTTCCACTTATCGGCCGGCAAGGAGTCGGCGGTACGAAAGGTAACAAAGTACGTAACACCTTCCTGCTTGATATGAGGAAGATTACCGCAACCAACATCGATCGGTTCATTCCAGTCAAACCAGTTGTGGTCAAAAGTAGAAGAGCCATCCTGGCTCTTTTCTTCCCGTACAACGTCCCGATGGCAGAGGTTGAAATCACTGGTTTGGTCGCTTGTAGTACGCAAGAGGCTGGAAGCCTCTTCTACTTTTACAAACCTCAGATACTCAAACTCGTAGCCGCCAGCCGTCTTGAGTGCAACCGTACGACGTAAAGTCGCTTCATCCATGGCTGTTGTCGCCAGTTCAGGATTCTCAGCCAAAACCTTTCCAGCGTGCCAAGCGCCAAGCGTATTGTGCAATAAGAACAACACCATGTAGTGTTCCGTGAAAAGCTGCGTAACTGCGGGCAGAGACCGCCCATCGATCTTGTCACCAGACGCGTTGACGCGGTCCTTCTCTTCGCTTTGCCAAAACTGATAGACCCATCCCAGCGAATCATCGGCTGTGAATACCTCGGCAGGCAACGCGTTTAGCAGATCGTTTAGCTTTACTTGAGTCTCTTGAGACAATCGCAGTTCCAGCAAAGGATCATCTTTGCGAAAGATGGCCGGCAGTGAGGCCGAAGCGAACTGCCCACCAAGCACCCAAGGACCAGCCTTCGACTCCTCTGCGATTTCTGCGAGCGCGTCCATCGAAACCGATTGTCCATATTCGGGGTCGATCAAGAATTCGTTCTCAGCCAAGAATCGCACAAAGATCATTCGATGCCATTGCTCATAGGCACACTCCTGCACGAGCCGATCAATCTGCTGCGCATCGGATTGTGAATTGCGGACGTCGCCGATCTGTTTGCCGTGAGCTCGCAAGCGAATGCGAAGCTGGGCCTGCGATTCGGATAATGCTCCACGTTTTCCTTCGTTGACATTCAGCTCCTTCAAGCGGTCCGTGACATCAGCGACCACAAGGTTACGAGCCTTGATAATCGCTCTTTCAAGATCTTTGCGGAGTTCGGGTCTTAGTGCGGCCATGGGTATTGAATTTTCTAAACGGTGCGAAGCAAGATGGGATTAGGAAACGATGACAGGGCCAGCTTTGAGCTTTTCCAAAAGCACGCCCTCCTGTTCATTCAGCCACTTCTTCACGTCGTCTGTTGTTTTCAGGGTTCCGCTTGCGAGACGCACTTGCTGCAACTTGGGCTCGAGCATCTTCCCCGCTTGAGCCAGTGCCGCCGAAAAACGTCCTGGTATTGCAGCGGATTTGTCTGCCAATGATGACAGCGGTGTTGAATCAAGAGTTCGAATCAATTCTTCATCGGTGCCAACTTTGATGGACGCGACTTCCGCAATCCCATTGGAGCCAAGCACACTGGATTGCTGCTCAGCGTTCAGCTTGCTCCAAACGTCTGACTTCGAGAGCGACGCCATTTGTTCTTCTTGAATGGACTTCAATGAGCCGTGTGCTGCTGTGACGGACGAACGAAGTAGCTCAGCACATTTCTTTACCAAGCCAGAGACATGGTCTGATGTATCGAGCAACAGACGGCCTGTGCGAATACCTTCCACAGAAGACCGAGTAGCAGAGGCTTCAAGCCTCTGTTCCGGCGACAAATGTAAGAGGCTGGAAGCCTCTTCTACGTGGCGAAGCATCCGCTCAAGCGTCTTCCACAATGGCAGTCGTTTATCGGCGAGTTCGCCAAGCTCACTCCATTGTTTAGCAACTTTCTTCAGTGTTGCCTCTTGCTCCAGCAACTTGCCCAATCGCTCGTTCCCCGCGTGGTTACGAATGTCGATTAGGTTTTGGGTATCTGGCTGCGCTGGAAGCGGTGCTTCACCGCCGGCGCGGGACGCGAGAGCAAGCATCGCCTCGATAAACTCACTCGACTTGTCCTCCAAATCATCGGTCTGCTTTGCCGTCACTTTGGCTTCCGGGAACAGCCCGCGCAACGCCAGTTTCTCACGAGCAGAAATGACTCGCGTTACCTGACGGAATTGGGCCTTCTTGATCTTGGTCTGATCGAGCTTGCCGGCTGGGACCGCTTCACCGGAGGCACGCACCGATACATCGCCAGCGTTATGGAGTGCCATCAACGCTCCATCGACAGCGTCTTGAGGCCAACCATAGGGTGACGCTCCAAATTTCTTGTGCAGTTCGCGTCCCTCTGTTCCAGAGCCGATCTCTTTCAGGATGGCTTTGCAAACAGGATGGGCTTTGGTTTCGTCCGTCCATTTGATGGCTTGCAATGGAGAGTCATCGCCTGACTTGGCACGCGTTATGACAACGGGCCAATTCTTGGAGTCCGCGTCTTTGAAGTCAGGGAACATACGCACGAGCGCTGCATTGCCGGCGTCGACGATTTTTTGTTCGATCGTAATGCTGTTGACTTCAGCGCCACCGCCCTTGAAGACTTTGGCCGAATCGACGATTTCGGCTAACAGTTCGTTACGTTGACTCGCCGCATCGGACATGCGAGTCTCCATCGCCTTCTTGGCTTCTTCGCCCTCTGGCGTGCTGGGTACTCCCTTGAACTGTATCGTGCCTGCAGCCGATTCGTAGCGGACGATTTGGGATTTCAAACCATCTGCGTTACCTCGAGGAAGAAACACAAACACGATGGCGCTGTCTGTTCCCGCAGCACGTGCGGCCTCGACAACGCTCTTCTCAGACGTGTTGTATCCGTCGCGAATCCAAACTGGGACCGTGTCGTCGTCGACTTTGGGGGCGTCTTCGCCGAAGAAGATCTCCAATCGGCGTTTCTCTTTGCGTTCCCCTTCATGGACCAACTGGACGTTTTTAAGAGCCTTCTCTGCGGACGCTCGGATTAGAGCGTCGCGTTTCGTGTGAACCTCTGCAGTCTTTTCATTGAAACGAGAGACTCGGTTGCGATACTCGCGATCCCAGTCGGAATACTCTTTTGTCTGGAGATTGAATTCCGTTTCGTCCTTCAATAAAATCCCGTCTTCGACCAACTGGTTGAGTAGTATCGGGATCTGTTTTCGCAAGTCGGAGCCATCATTGCGCAGGTCACTGATCAGCAGGTCGGCGAGCATTTCGGGCGTGGCGCGAATGCCAATGTCGAAGCCCGCTTCGCGAGGTATCTTGCGAACCAAGAATATCAGACCGCAGATCCGCCGCTTCAGCTTGCCCTCAGGAGTATTGTCATCGAGCTTGCGAATCGTTTCATCGAGCTCGCGTAGCAAAACACCCTGCTGAACCAGATTGGGCTGTAGTTGCTCGAACATAAAGTCAGCGGGAACAACAGTGCCCAGTGGCTGTTCTGCGAGCTCTTGCAACGCGTCGTGAATGATGCGAAGCTGTGAACGTAACATCCCGCTCGTACCAGTCGGGTCAACCGCACGGAATACGTACTCCCAAAAACGACGACGAGTCGGCAACAGCGGATAGTCCTCGACGATGATGTTGCGATCGTTGCTGGTGCTGGCGATGCGAGTCCCAGAGAGTTGTCGCTCGATTTCGCCAGCGTGGAGGTCCAGGCACTTGCGAATATCGGGGACATATTTCGGTTCTTTCTGAAGCAGCACGCGCCGTGTGACCGTCTCGACGTCGGTGTCCGAGAGCTCTACAGGAATGGTGAATCGATCCTTCAACCACTGGAAGTGTGGAGCTTGAGCGCTCAAGGCGTTCTGGCCGGCACCGATGACGATGATCCGGCTGTCCAGTTGCTTACTGAGAGCTTCGGCTACCTCAACGACGTCGCGGGCCCGATCCTGTTCCTCACCGATATAAACTTGGACTTCGTCCAGCACGATGATTGTGCAGGGAAGTTGCCCGGCCACGGAAACGACTTCGCGAATGGTCTCGATAAAGTCTTTCGTCGACACATCGCCGGGCTGAACGAACGCGGCCTTGATAGTAGATCGGGCGGCTTTGCGATCGCCATAGCCTGAATCCACTTCGACGAGCGCATCGTGAAGGATCGGGCTGACGTAGAGATCGTTCAGCTCACGAAAGAAGTCCTTGCCTTTCGTTTCGACGGCTGACTTCACTTTGTCGTAGAAACCCTTGTTTTTTAAATATAAACAGAACTTTGCTTGGGCAAACTTTTCGGGCAGCCCCTTGGAGCGAAAGATCATCCCCAGCACGGTCAGTCGCACGCTTTCGTTGGCACCCGAGGGGAGCGTGCCCGACGCGGCGTGTAGTCCACCGTAGCGACGGCCGAGCGTATCCAATTCTTTTAAGTTGGCGACCAAAGCCTCGGGTAGGTCACGTGGCAATGAACGAGCACGCGACCCGTCCGGGAATTCAGTATCTACCCAAAGATGGCAAAGCATCTTTAGCAGGTGCGACTTACCACTGCCGAAGAAACCGCTGACCCAGGCCGCAGGTTGGCTGGTTCCGCCAAAGTGTCGAATGTAAGAATCGAGAATCCGAATCGCACCATCCTCGTACTGCCCCTCGCAAACGAAGTTGATCAATTCTTCTCGAAGCGTTTGGAGCTCTAGTTCGGTCTGGCCGTCATTGATCCGTGCTTGCCCATTGTTCATCAAAGCCGACGAAGCTGGATCTCTCAAAAACAGTTCACGATTCTTCATTGATTATTCTCCAGACCGATGCGTGATAGGTGTAGCCAAGTAATTCCAACCGGACCTTGCTCCGAGCAGGCTATACGTGCCCTGTTCGAAATGCCCAGGAAAGAAAAAGACTAGGCGTCCACGGATGTCGCCGGCCACCTTGTCGATGAGTTCAGATATATGGAGGAAGCCATAGAGCGAGGCACCACCAACCACGGCCACGACCGACTGCTCGGTTGCTTGTTCGTTGGTTAGCACGCCACGGAGTTGCTGTGAGACAAAGTCCATAAAGGCAGTGTCAAGCTTCAGCTTGAGATCCGCTGGATCTTCAAAATAGCTTTCACGATATTCCTCGCTGGCCATCCACTGTGGAAACATGTCGGTGAGATCCACGAGTTGCCAATCGTGATCGGCGTTGCGTGTACGAACTTCGAAGTCGCCGATCTTGGCTCGGATGCGTCGCTCGTCTTCCTGTGGATAAACGACGAAAATTGAACGCTGCGCGCCAGCTAGGTTTCGCTGCCATGGAGCGCTAATATGTTTTTCATAATTATTAGCAAGGTCGTCTAGCCTACTCATTCATATGCCTCCAGTCGCGTTCGCCGATCAACGGTGCAAAGCCGATGTCAAATGTATTTGTATTTTCTCGCAGCTCAATTAAACCAAGTTTTCGAGCTTCGATTGCTCGCACTTTGGCAGTGTCTTCGTCCGCATCGATAAGCCGTACGAATTCGCTTGATAACAATCGCTTTCCCCGAATGCCGGCCGCGTAGGCCAACAGCAAAGCAAAAGTGATAGAAGTGGGCGTCGGATTTACGAGTTGCCGCACCTTTCTTACACGTCCAACTAAGTGTCCACTCTGGGTAAAGCTTGAGCCTGCATTTCGTACAATTTTATCGATTGTTGACTCGGCCATTGTGTCACCACAGAATTCTTTGACGGCCCGAGTGAGCTGAGTCCGGCTAACTTCCGAGTCCACGGGGGTGCTGAGAATTACTGGAGCCGCAGCCCGCAGCGTCGGGTCGCGACCGTAGGCAGACAGAATTGCAACAAGTGGCCGCGAGGTTTCATCGAGTCTCCAAAGCTTACGAAGCGCTCGGAACAGCGGCACCGACTGATCAAGGCTGTACAGCTCGCGCAGGAATCGCAGGCTGGCTTTTCGAGTGGCCTGTGTGGGCTTGGTCAGAATGTTATCATCGACAATCGCATGTTCGTAATCAGCCAGCGACTGTCCAGCATCTGGCTGATCGAAATGCGCAAGCAGTACTCCGAGCTCATTGCTCATCATGGTTCGGCTAGTGTGGGGACCGCTCACCCCATCTTTTAGGCCGAAAAACTCTGAAATTTCATCCATATCCCGCGTCGCTTCTGCTGTTGCAAGTCAAGAAAGCACCAATACACGGCAATTGTAGCAGTTTTCGATCGCCTGTCTAGTTTGCCGGCAAACTGGCCGGCATTAATGCAACGTATTTGACAAGGTTATTGGGTATCCGTATACTACTTCAATATGTTTCACGGGCTCACAGGGTGGTCGTTTATGGATTTTGCAGATCTGTTCCAACTTGAAATGGCTGCGGTCATTCGCCAATCGCGAAAAGGAGACTCGGGCAGCCCCGAGGTTCGCGAATCAACGCCCTCTTTGACAGAGAGCAGCTTAAAACGATCTGCATTTGCAGACACAGCGGAATTTGTGGCCTCCATACCCGATAAAGGCACCGAAAGAATCACCAAGGCTAAGTTTCGAGATGAAACAACCCGAAGTGATATGGACGACGCTGAGGATCACAAACCATTCACTTCCCGAGTGATTAAACCTGATGTCGAGGGCGACGAGCCGTTTGTTGGATATACCGCAGTCAATCTTGTAGCTCTTTGCTTTTCTGGCGGAGGAATCCGAAGCTCAACCTTTAATCTTGGCGTGCTCCAAGGGCTGCGCGAGAAAGGGATACTTGGCGAGTTCGACTACCTAAGCACAGTCTCAGGTGGCGGATACGTTGGTTCATGGTGGACGGCGTGGAGACACAGAAATCGCGATTCCGAAGATGCAGCAGGCATTTTCCCGGTGACAGCCCCGAGGCATCCAGAGCCGTTGGAGATCAGCTGGTTGCGTCAACGAGGAGACTTTTTGTCACCGATGGCGGGGCTTTTCGAAGGAGAGATTTGGCGAGGGATCTTCCTATATTTCCTTGGGTTGTTTTTGACGCTAACAGCTAGCATCTCACTCCTCGCAATCGTTTTATCAGCTGTTCTTATTTTGCCGCTGGTGCTTAATACGCACTATCTCGCGCTAACTCCCTCGCTAATTTTATTCCTATGCTCTATCGCCACCGCATGTTCGGCATTGTCGGCAGCCACGCCCGACAATAGGCGTCAGAAACTCGCGACACAACTTTCGGGTGCAGCGATTGTTTTTGCCATGCTTGGAATCGCCGCCTGGGCAGCACTCTCCTTGAACTGGCTGATCACAGTCGTGACAAGTTCGGCGATTACAGCAACAGCTGGAGCGATCTTCTTTAAATTTGGCGGCTTAATTTCGAGACGTGACGTGAACGAGCGACCGTCTGCGGTCCATTCGATGCTTACTCGCCACATTCCCAAATTGCTCTCCATCCTAGGTGTATTTGGCTTGTGCCTTATTGCTGCGACGCTATTCATAAGCTTCAGCCGAATGCTTGGCGGACAGCCCTTTGGGTTTATTCTCGCATTCTTGGTTTTTGTTGCATCTTTCCTTTTGGCCACGGCAGGTGCATCCAAATGGCCAACGTTGCACGCGTTTTATCGGAGTCGCATCGCGCAAACTTTTTTGTCAATCGAAGACGATAAAAAGGCAACGAGTGAAAACGATTTCCCGCTCAGTGATCTGGGAAAGGGAATTGCTGATCGTCCGGTTCACCTAATCAACTGTTGCAGCAATGAGGCAAATGGCTCCAATCTCAAGCGACGAGGTCGAAACGGTGCGAGCGCAACCTTAAGCCCTCTCGCTTGCAATGTCGGAAACGCAGCGGCTAACGCCGGGAATTGCTCGCTGGCAACTGCGGTAACGGCATCCGCAGCGGCGACAAATCCCTTCATGGGGCAGTATTCGGCTCAGCTCGGAACAGCAGTTTCCTTTCTTATGGCAGCATTGAATCTTCGGCTGGGAATTTGGGTAGTTGACCCGCACCGAGATCAAAACATCAAAATACGTGCCGAAGCAGACCGCAAACCTGGGCCACATCAGAACTCTGGGCTTGGCGGTCGTTGTCTTCTATGGTCGCGACATAAAATAACCAATCTATTTTCGCAACACGGAACCTTTCTGTGTGAGCTGGCGGGTAAGCCAAAACTCAACAACCTAATTCACCTTTCCGACGGCGGTCATTTCGAAAACCTTGGCCTTTACGAGATGATTCGCCGGCAGTGCCGGTACATATTGGTTTCAGACTGTGGTGCCGATCCATCAATCACTTTTGCAGAGTTCGCTCATCTTCAGCGATTGGTGCGCCAGGACTTCGGGGTCGAAATCGAGATCGATCTAAATACGTTGCGTGAAGGTCCAAACGGCTTGTCATCTCGACATATGGCAGCGGGAAAGATTAAGTACCCGGGAACGGCTGACAACAATCTTGGAATCTTAATCTATATGAAGCCAACGCTGACCGGCGACGAACCCGAGGATGTACTGCAGTATCGCTCCAGCAATAGAGCATTTCCCCATGAGTCAACGTTGGACCAGTTTTACGACAGTGCTCAATGGGAGAGCTATCGTCAACTCGGATATCATTCGATCCTCACGGGATTCGGATTCTTTGGCGGGTACGAGCAAGACGACGTTACGCTAGCGCCGCGTGCCTTTGATGCTGCTGCCCGCGAGTGGGAGCCTTCACAAACACGACGCACCATGGAAACTTCGAAGCCCCTGAGTATCGAAAGCGATGGAGCGATACGATTTGCTCGCCAGGTATTTCCAGAGCTTGAGGATGATCCAGATGCAATACACGAATTCAAAGCTGTATTTGATTCAGTGCAGTCGCTCGAGAAAGAGTTCGAGAACCGAGATCTTAGCAAGAACATGGACTGCCTGGATAACTGGGGTTGGGTCAACTGGGGGGACCGTCTCGTATCCGCTAAGGCGGTTCGTCGTTGGTGGCCATACATTTCACCGCTTTTTAATGTGCGATTTCGCAATGAGCTAATGGATATCGCGTTAGGTATGAATCCGACGCAGGCGCTTTACGCCGAGATTGCAGGTCAACGGTGTGTCCGACTGGGCACCGAGGATATTTTGAGCAACTGCGAAGGCATTGCTCTTGATCGCTGGTTGAAAACATTCGGGAGCGATTGGAGTCGACGAGGGGGTGAGCATTTTTTGATTACCTTTGAGATGCCAAGCCCAATCACGACGTCCAAAAAGTCTATACAGTTTGGCACTTTATTCTTCTCCGTTGTCGACGTTGAACACGAAGACGACTCCGCAGGCGCGAAAGTGATTCAGTTTTATGAGGGCGACATTCAGGTTGCACCAGGGCACTGGAGCGTTGGCATTCAGGCCAAGTTGTTGAACATCATGTTGCTCCAAATCAAACAAGGCCTCTTGGGGTGCCGTGCTGATCTCAAAGCAATCCAGGTACTCCCCAACGAGCGATTCGAATGGCAGGAAGAACTCGCTGCAAACGTACAGCGGCCGTCGCTCCTTCACTTCTTTTTGAAATATGGTTTCGTCCGCCGATACGATGGGATTTTTGAAAAACCTGTTGGTGAAGGCATGCTACCTCTCAAGTCATAGAGCAAGGTCGCTCGCGACATGCTTCGATTTTACTTAGCGTCTATAGAGCAGATTCAAGGAGACATTTATGTGGTCAGACAGTGAAGCAACTGATGACTTTCTCAATTTCAATGTCCTCGCGTCCGTAATTGCCGAGACTATCACTATTAATGGTGATAAGCCACTATCCATCGGTATCTCTGGGGCTTGGGGCGTGGGCAAATCGTCGACGCTCGAACTTCTAGCGGCAGAGCTTAAGAAAATGCAACCCGAACCACTGGTTGTCCGGTTTCACCCTTGGCGACACCAATCACAGGATAATGTACGAGCGGCCTTCGCAGAGTGCATCGCGCGGGAACTCGCGAAGTGCGATGGAATTAAGGGTGAGATCCAAAAGCAGGCGAAGTCGATATTGAAACGCGCGAACTTGATGCGCATAGCAGGATATGGCCTCGGGGGTGCGCTGACTTTAGCAACAGGCATGCCGGTTGGCGGTTTTTTTTCTCGTGGTATCGATGCCCTCGCCGGCGTAATGGATGGAGACTTGAGCAAGCCGGACATGAACAAAGCGGTTGAATTCGGCAAGAGCGCTCAAAAGTCCATTGAGGATTGGTTTCCTGAAGGTGAAAGGGAACATAGCCCATATGAAAACATAGAGAAAATTTGTGCGGAATTTGGCAAGGCACTTGAGCTTCTTGACAGAAGACTAATTGTTCTAATCGATGACCTTGACCGTTGCTTACCTGCGACCACCATTGAAGCGCTGGAAGCCATGCGCCTCTACTTCTTTGTTCCTCGAACGGTGTTTGTTATTGCAGCTGATGAAGAGATGCTTCGCTTGGCTGTTCGTAAGCACTTCGAGACCGCAGGCCAAACACTTGATGAGAATCACTTACAAAGCTATTACGACAAATTGATTCAATTGCCTTTCAGAATTCCTAGCCTAACAGTGCCAGACGTCGTCATTTATATGACGCTCCTGGTTGTAGACCAGCAGCCAAAGCTAAACGCCACCAAACGTAGCAGCATTCGAGAAGGGCTCTGTAACGCGCTTGGCAAGACTTGGGATGGCAACCGCATCACTAGAGAGAAAATCATGGAGATCGTAGGTACAGAAAATATTGAGACTGACTTTGAGAGCCGCATCTCCATGATCGAACGTTTAGCGCCAAGGTTGGTCGAATCCAAACGCATTGGCGGAAATCCTCGACTAATCAAGCGATTCATGAATAGCTTGGCGGTTCGAAGATCGCTTGCCAAAGCAATGCGGGTCCCCGATGAGACGAGTGAAGAGGTACTCGCCAAGATTCTTTTATTGCAACGATGTGGTGAACCAGCACTTGTGAAAGAACTCGAGATTGATGTGCTGCGTTCTACAGAAGGACGATCTTCCATTCTAAGTCGACTCGAACAGCCGAGCAACATGAGCTCTGGCGACGACGATGACCCAGCTGAAGTCGATAAGACTACCAAACAAAAAAAGCCAGGAACTCCATCGGTGAGCGATCTTTGGAATAGTGATTTCGCAAAAGAGTGGGTGAGCATGTCGCCTATTCTTGGCGAGATTGACCTTCGCCCAGCTTTTTACGTCAGCCGAGGTGCGGACCAATCGCTCGTCCAAGGAATTACGCTAAGTCGCCAAAGCAGGGATTTGATCGATGTATTTCGCAAGTATCCCAAAACTGTCGACCAGCTCGGTGAACAGATCAAGTCCCTGCCTGCTGACGAAGTGTCTGCAATCATGAACTCGGTTGTGGAACAACTGCGAACGTCGTCGAAAGAAGATATTCATCATCGATTGAACGGTTGTGTGAGCTTCATCAAGGCACACCCAAGCCAAGAGTCGTTGCTAGTTTCAACACTGAAGAGTCTTGATCCCAATCGCTTTACACCTGCGAGTATTGCAGTCGTACGCGAACAGAAATGGGCTTCCGAGATCGAAAATGATTTGAAGGGCAAGCTAGAATCAGATGCTCCTGTGCTCAAGGCGTTTAGGAAGGGAAAGTAGAATGGGCACATCTGCATCTGTTTCAGGCGCTGGTCCTGGCGTGCCTCTTGTTCCTGACTGGGTAGAGGATGTCTCCGCTGACGATGCTTCGTCTACCGACCCAGAATCGGCAACGGAAACAGCCCAGGTTGCCCCACAGCAAATCCCACTGGCCCCTAAGGCGAGGCTTGCAAGCGCGCGCCGAGAGATGGGGAAATTTGCTACGGATGGCGAGCGATCACATTTGCGCCGTGGCGTCGCTAATTACGTCCGCAGCGGACGTGGAGGTGCCGCTATGGCAACGCGACGTTCAGCTGGATCGGCGAGCCGCGGCGTTTCGTTGGCCGGGATTGTTGGCGGCAGTCCCGCATTCGACTTAGTAAGGGACCGTATCAGAGATGCAATAGCGAGTAGCGGTGACCCGGACTTGTTGTTGGCTGCCATTGCGGCGGCAGCCAGTCCGAATGATGGAACCCTCGATAGTGAAACGGGCCAACGTGCGGCGTCAGAGGCATTGCAACATGTTCTCGAATTGAATCCCGATGCCGATTTATTGAATCTTGGCACGTCAGATCGAGAGACGCTTCTTGAGCGATTTCTTGCCATTGATTGCTACGAGCTATTTATGGGCGAAGTTGGCAAGCATATTCAGTCAAAAGTCGACTTGGCCACTGCAGCAGAGCGGATTGACGGAATCAAAGATTACTTTTGCGAAACGTTTAGGCAGACGAACCGCACAAGAAGAGAGAACGGTTCACGTTCATTAGGATCTGCTTCAGATCAACAAATTGCAGCGGTTTGCCGAGCAGTTGTCGCTGAAGCCTACTTCACATTCGAGGTTTACCTGGATGAAAATTAAGTGTTTTGACTTCGACGCTAAATGTAAGCCATCTTCCTCAACTCTACCGGTTCGATTGTTCGGTCGACCAAGTGCGGATGGCTGGGCGTCGATTGGTGCGAGCGTCGCAGAAAGGTTACGCATTGAGCGATTTGATGTAGCTCCCGAAGTAAAGGATTTTCTCCGCATCAGCCTTGCAGTTGTGGCTGCAGATCATGCGGTTTACCGTCAAAGGGCTCAGGATGGCTGGACTCGGCAGATAGAACTTGAAGTGCCAGTCGAAAACTGTCCGCTTTGGAATGATCATCGAGGTCTCGTAGAGAAGATGCTGAAGTTTTTAACCGGCGACCTTTGGGAATTGCGTTTTAAGAGCGCGAAGGGAACTCTAGGTCAGAGCAAGTATGAGGCAAATTACCTCAAGGGACAGGCTGTAGCGCTTCTGTCCGGTGGAGCGGACAGTCTTGTGGGGGCAATCGACCATTCGTCAAGAAATCTTGTATGGAATGCGATAAGTCAAACATCGTCAGAGAAAAAGATTCAGTCAGTATTTGCGACGTCCGCCAGTGCAAACCGGCATCTTGGATGGACCCATGGCGTTCACATACCGTTCAATGACGAGGGCTCGCAAAGAGCACGATCGATGGGTTTCTTCGCATTTGCTCTGATGGTCGCAGCCTCTACTGAAGGTTATTGCCAAGGCACTCGTGTGGAGGTTCACGCTAGTGAAAACGGCCTAATCTCTCTTAATCCAGCTCTGACGTCGACTCGAATTGGTAGCGCCAGTACAAGGACAACGCATCCCTGTTTCATTGGCCAACTTCAGGCGATTCTCGATAGCATTGGAGTGAACGTAGTGCTGAAGAATGAGTACCAACGAATGACCAAAGGCGAAATGTTCTCAGCTTGCAAGAATCCCGATTTACTCCGATCGCTCGTAGTAAAATCTATGAGTTGTGGGAAGAGCGGACGCATTAAAATGCATTGTGGCCGCTGTGTGCCCTGTATTATACGTCGCGCGGCCTTCAAGCAGAGCGGGTTCAATGATTTGACAGCCTATCAGTACGGACCAAACAGTAACATGCAAGGCTTTCGTGAATCTGACGACGTTCGTTGTGCATTTATTGGTTCTCAGAATCATTCAAACTCGAATTGGGTGAAACAGGCTGTTTTACCATCGCTGTTTGAGAGTGACGTTGACGATCGTCTGTCCTTAGTTGCCGTTGCTCAGCGAGGCCTGAAGGAGGTATACGATTTTCTTTCCGAGGCCTTGCGATGAGTGTAGATGCACACTGCCACGTTGATCTCCATCCGAATCCACAACAGATTGTTGATTTGGCGGTCTCGTCGAAGCTGCGGGTCGTCGCGGTTACCACAACACCTGCTGCGTTTAAGGGTTCTGTAAAGTTCAGTGACTCAACAAACAGTGTGTTTCCGGCATTGGGAATGCATCCGGAATTGATCGCGACCCGGCAGAAAGACATGGTTCTATTTGAAAAGTACCTCGACCAAGTGACATGGGTCGGAGAAGTTGGGCTTGACGGTAGTCAGCGGTTCCGCAGCAGTTGGAACAACCAGGTTGCTGTGTTCGAAGAAATTCTCAAACAGTGTGCGCGGGCAGGTGGAAAGATATTGAGTATCCACAGTCGGTCTGCCTCTTGCGAAGTGGTCGAACTCATTCGCAAAAACCGTGAAGCTGGCGAGTTCGTTTTGCACTGGTTTTCTGGCTCGTTGAAGGAAGTTGACCTGGCAGTAGAACTCGGAGCGTACTTCAGCATCAACGATCAAATGCTGAAATCCAAATCCGGAGTCGCGATCTGCCGGCGAATTCCCGCGGATAGGCTTCTCACGGAGTCAGACGCTCCTTTCGCCCAAGGCGACGTAGGACAGAGTCTGGTGGAGCGAATTCAATGCTGTGTCAGTGAGCTTGCGACAATACACAGATGTTCTGATTCCGACCTCAACAACCAAGTGGACTCGAACTTCGCCACTTTGATTTCGGCCTATACGTAAGATGTAATTCGAAAGGGTTGACCGTATACCGAGCAGAAATTTAAATCATTGCCCGGAATAGGTACGTCGTGTCACGCAGCCTTCCTTTCATAGTGCTTCAGCAAGCCACCGAGTCGTTCTTTGCAGCGGATGCTCGAGAGCGGAATCGTGTCGGGTTCGGTTAATGGCTTCTTCGGCTTCTTCGGCTTCTTCCTGCGTTCCTTGGTGATCGGTAGCACCTCGTTCTCCAGCGACTGATGCGGTCGTTCGATGAGATAATGCTCGCAATACTCAGAACAAAGATGATCGAAGTGGGCTTTGCCGAAGACGACGAAATGGTCGAGGCACTCTTGTTGTAGCGATTGGATGAAGCGCTCGACGAAAGCGTTGGTGTTGGGCGACCGGAAGGCTGATATCTTCACGTCTCGTTTGCCCGCCGAAAGCTTTTCGTTGAACGACTTCGTGAACTTGGTATCGCGATCGTGCATCAGGATTTTGCATGACAGTTTCTCGTCCTTCAGATGCTGCTTGAACGCGTCGGCTTGTTCGAGAACCCATGCTTCACCGGGATTGTAAGTCGCCGGCGTGATGAAGACTCGACGTGTTTCCACATGTAGGAAGATCATTACGAATAGGTCGCGCAGCCCAGTCTTCGACACAACCTTCTTCGAGTAGAAGTCGCATTGCCACATGGTTTTTGCGTGGATCTTGAGAAACTCGTCCCAAGTTCCAGGTCCGCGTTTCGGACCAATGTCGTAGCCGTTCCGCTTGAGGATGTTCTTCACAGTGTTGCGGGTCACGGACATGATCCCGAGCTTCTTAAGCTCACCAAGAATCCGGGTGTAGCCCCACGAGTTGTCCTTCGCCAACTTGAGGATCAGCTTCTCAATCTGCTCAGCCGTTCGCGGCCGGCCGACGTTCTTCCGAGTTTTGGCCACCTTGTCCGAAGCTTCCCGAATCCACCGCCGGATCGTGGAGGGATGCACGATCGTTACCAGCTCGTTCAGCGCCGATCCGAGATGCTTGGCGAACCGAATTAGGCGATTCTTTTCGCGATGGGTTAGAATGAGGCGGTCGGGCAGCCGGCTCCTAAGGATTTGGTTTTCGGCCTTCAAGTAGCTCACTTGGCGGGCCAGTTCCTTGCTCGTTGAACCGGCGATGACTAGCATGAGAGACGTGTAGATGTTGCGAAAGCTTGCCATTGTCGAAATCTGTGTTTTGGCTGGAAGAGATTGGTCGGAGCGGAGTATTTGCACAGAGGGTTTACGCTTTGAGAGTAGTTCCCCATCGCCCTGATTCAAGCTTGTTCGTCTACTTTGGCGTCTCTAAACGCCGAGCCAACTAGATCTCCATTGGTCGGATTCGTCGCCAGAGTGGCGATCAAGACATCTGCGATTCCGCAGACCACACCTTCGCAGGTCAATTTTTCGTTAAGCGGTTTCGATCGTCGCAAAAGAATCGGAACAAACGAATCTCTGCTTAACCAAGCAAAACTATGTTTTGTTGCCGCATCTCCAACTCAACATGATCCCGATGACGTTTTCGCACGGGGAGGTCTGAGTTTTCTCGTTCCGGCGCGAAAGTGACAGTTCTTGCGCGCTCGAAGCAGACGTCGACGGGTGATTGGGCGCACCAGATTTGGGACGGTCGATC
>JAWXCK010000222.1:0-16171 GCA_034408855.1 Pirellulaceae bacterium | reverse complement strand
TCGCATCTTGAAGCGAATGAATCAGGCAGTAGTGAGGTATAACGGCGATGTTACTCACCACAATGACTGCGTCCGATAAGTCAGATATCGTTTTGGATGCAGGAAAACAAAGGTTCCAGGAGTCGTTTTGACTCCTGACTCCTTTGTTTTTCTCCAGCTGGAACGAATGAACCTCCTTCTGGCTTTCCGACCCTAGTTCCGGAAACGTCTTCAGACTCCTGACACCTTGGTTTTTTTCCGGCAACCTCGGTTGGATCGAACAACGTCTGCACCCGCGAGTCTGGCCATGTCGAAAACCTCCGTGAAAGAATGATCAAGATTGTCAGTTCGTACCGAAATTAAATCATAGGAGAAACCAAAAAACAACTACCCACCCGACAGAGTGGCCCCCCCTTTAGTCACTCGATCACGTGTTGTGTCCCCCTTTAGTCCCCATCTCGATGCCGGATGAAGCCCGGGAGGTCGTCTTCCCGAAAGGCATTCCCGTCACGCTGCTCGACGGGAGGTTGGACCTTGCGGCATCGGCGGGAAGGCCCGTCACCTCGCCGAGCTCGGAGCACAGCGCGGTGTCCACAAAGGCCGAGGCCGGGCTGTCCAGCGAGGCCCCGGTCATCGAAGAACAGGCTCGCCGGTCCAAGCCGTTGGACGAGGGGGAGAACCTCCTCAAAAGCACCGCCGGCCCGAAATCCGTTGAGCAAAGGGCTGAGCCCGACAGCATTAACGGAACCGAGCCCGACACATGAATGCAGGACCTCGGCCCCTGATGCTTTAAATTTCGTTGCTGCTGGAGCGGCGATCATCAGGAAAACGATTTCAAACTCACCCCCCCTGGACGTGATTGTGACCGGCATGGTCATGGTCGCTTTCCCTTTTCAATGCTTTGCGACTTGCAGGCCGGCCAGCATCTTCATCAGGGTTTGCGGGTCGACCGGCTTGACCATGTGGTGATCGAACCCGGCTTCGTGGGAGCGGAGGCGGTCGTCGTCTTGCCCCCAACCGGTCACGGCGATCAGCACGACGCCCTTGCCCCATGGCTGTTCTCTGACGCGGCGACACGCCTCGTATCCGTTGAGCTTCGGCATTCCGATGTCAAACAAAATTACTTCGGGCTGGAACTCGCTCGCCACTTCCACCCCTTCCTGACCGTCGTAGGCGGTGCGGATGTCGTTGCCCATGATTCGCAGCATCATCCCCAAGCTATCCGCACCGTCCCGGTTGTCGTCCACGATCAAGATGCGGAGCGACGACTTCGATGCGGTTGGCTCCTCGTTACCGTCCGACTTTTGGGGTTTCGACGCCTCGACATCGACCGGCAGCCGGACGACGAACTCGCTGCCCCGGCCCGGTCCGTCGCTCTTGGCCTCGATCCTGCCGCCGTGCATCTCCACCAGACGTTTCACTAGCGATAGGCCAATGCCCAGCCCGCCCTGTGACTTCTCCAAGGTCCGATCAACTTGACTGAACATTTCAAAGATGCTGGTAAGCTTGTCAGCCGGGATACCGATGCCGGTGTCTCTGACGGACACTACCACGTCGCTGCCCTGGCGTTCGACAGTGAGCCAAATGTGGCCCCCGCGCTCGCTGTACTTGGCCGAATTGTTGAGAAGGTTCATGAACACCTGTGCCAGCCGGGTCGAGTCGGCGTCCATGATGATCGACGGCCTCGGCTCGATGATGGTGAATTTATGGTCCATCTCTTCGATTAACGGGCGGCACGTCTCAACCGCACTCGCGATCACAACCCCCAGCGGAACAAGCTCCTTGCGGAGTTCGATTTTGCCCTGGTTGATACGGCTGATGTCCATCAAATCATCGACCAGCCGTACCATCTGCTCGATCTGTCGCTCCATCATGGAGCGGCACCTTTCGACGGCTTCAGCGTCGTCCCCAGCCAATTTCATCACCTGCAAGCCGTTGCGAATCGGGGCCAGCGGATTACGGAGTTCGTGGGCCAACGTCGCCAAGAATTCGTCTTTGCGGTGGTCGGCTTCAGACAATTCGACGGAGAGTTTTTCCAACTGGTTTTCCGCTGTTTTCCTGTCCGTCACATCCAGATTCGTTCCGACCACCCATTCGGTTTCCCCTGCATCGTTGGTGCGGACGGTTTCGACCGATTCGATCTGGCGGCACTCTCCATCGCTCTGCCGCCGAATGCGAAATGTCCGGCGACTTTTCCCGATTCGCCGCACAGCATCTTGTAAAATCTCTTCCTGCTCTCGCAGGTCGTCTGGCAAAACTGCGGCAGTCCATTGACTGTATTGTACAACTCCATTTGGCGTGGGGGCCAACCCGTAAATTTGGAACATCACGGCATCCCACTGAATCTCGCCGGTGAGTACGTTCCATTCCCATATCCCCACGGCGGTCGCTTCCGTGGCCAGCCGCATCCGTTGCTCGCTCAGACGCAGCTTTTCCTCCGTCGCGCGGCGGACCGTCATTTCCAGCGCCGAGGGAATAAGATGTGTGATTCGCCCCTCCGTATCGCGCAGCGGCGAAACTTGAAAATCGATCCACACCCGCGAGTCGCCCGCCATGCGCACGGGCACGTCGTAGCGGACGACCTCGCCGTCGGCAGCACGCTCGCACGCGTCCCGCAATTGCGTCTGGATCTCGGGGGAATAGCTCCACCAGTAGCAGTCCCAGAACTTTTTCCCGAGTACTTCGCCTTCCGGGATGCCAGCCGCCTCCAGCGATGAGCGATTGGCATCGATTAACGTTCCGTCCACCGTCAACACGCCGACGAAGGCAAAGACATTGTACAAAACACTGCGGGTGAATTCCTGGCTTTCACGCAGCGCCGCCTCCTGCCGATGACGCTCGGTAATGTCTCGGAACACCAGCACGCAGCCGACCACTTCGCCTTCCTTACACCGGATCGGGGCGGCACTGTCGTCAATGGGCCGCTCCGTGTCGTCTTTGGCGATGAGGACCGTGTGGTTCGCCAGTCCTACGATGACGCCTTCCTTTAATGCCTGAAACACTGGGTTCTCGACCGTCTTTCGGGTCGTCTCGTTCACGATGCGGAACACAGCGTCGAGCGGTTGCCCCATCGCCTCGGCGGTCGTCCACCCCGTCAACGATTCAGCGACGGCGTTTATATTGGTGACGCAGCCCGCCATGTCGGTCGTGATGACCGCATCCCCGATGCTGGCGAGCGTGGTCCGTAAACGCTCGGCTTGCTCGGCGGCGGCTTGTTCGGTCGATCGGCGGGCTGCTACTTCCTGCTCCAGTTGTCTCAGGCGCTCTTCGGCCTGCCGTTGGGCTTTCCGTAGCGACTCGAACATGGCTATAAAGGCGAACCCGACGGCTAAGTAGAGGACGAGGCCGACTTCATATTCGGGTTGAAAAACGGCAAATGAGTAGTGGGGCTGCATGATGAAAAAGCCGACGGCGATCGCACCGGTGACGAGCGCCAGCAACCCTGGCCCCCTTCCTCCGTACCAAGCGGCAAAGCCTACAGCGAGAAACAAGGTGGTGAACGGAAGATGATCAGCCAGCAGTGGATCAAGCAGCAGACGAGCCACGACCGCAACAGCGACGGCAGCCAGTGACACTCCATAGGCAGCAGCAGCGGAGGGCGTCGCCTCTGGACCCTTGATTTCGTGTTTGGTAGCTTGTGTGTCCATAAAAGTATCCCCCATCCGTGCCGTCGGCGTTCCTTTTGACAGCACTTACTGTAGTGAGCAGGTCGGCTGATAGATAGGGTCAGCGTCTTTCTCGGACTGTCAACCTCGGGTTTTCCCAGGGTTCTTTTCGAGCTTACACCCCGCTTTTTGAATTTTAACCTCAATTCTTGATCCAGAAGAGAAGGCCCAACCGGACAGAATCGAGGCGATGATGTTCACCATTTCAGGTTCGTCGTCAGCGAGCAAGCAAATACTATCCGATCTGGACCGATTGCGGTTGAGTGGGCGGTTACCTATCCGGGAAATCGATATCCATTATGCCGGATGAGCTGAGCAAGATCGATGTACCAATTGTCTTGAAGGTAGTGCAATTTGATGACAAGTGATTCCGTTTCAAGCTACTCGCTCAAGCAGACCTCTCCCCTTTGTCTTGCCTTGTATCTGCCCGCATTCATCTTGCTCATCACTGCGATCTGATTGCAGAAATATCCCGACACTCTCATCCTGGGTGTTGCTGCAATCCCATTGATCCTTTTGGCTCGGGGTACTTTGCGTGTTGGAACTGATGATGCTGAAAATCTTGTTAGGTTTCTGGCTGGGAAGATCGAAAGCGAGTAGCGGGTTGGATGGACTACGCCTGAACAGAAAACGATTTGGTTGACTGTGTTTTATGGTGATTAAGTCCTGCAATCTCTGCGATTGGATCGGTTGCTACTACACCACCGACGAGTCTGGGCAAAGCTTCATTGGTCCGAGCAAGCAAACTCGATCCTTACAGGGAGCAATTACTTCATCTGCTTGAACGTTATCCTCGTATTACGGCACAGCGCGCCCTAGAGGAGCTTCGAAACCTAGGCTTTGATGGCCAGTATCCGATCTGAAGGAAGTGGACTGGGATGTTATGCCGCAACGGCAATGGGGTGGCAGCGGAAACGACGACATCAAGGAGAAGCGACAAGCAGAATTTCTGGTGCATCACTTCTTCCCCTGGAGTGCAGTTGTCCAGGTAGGCGTCAAGACAAGCACAGTTGCGCAGTCGGTAAAGAAAGTGTTTCGCACTACCGACCATCAAACTGATGTGTTAATTCAGCCAACGTGGTACTATTGAAGGAATGGCAATGATCGAAATCGCGACTGGAAACCTACTCGAAGCACACGCTGAGGCCCTCGTTAATACGGTTAATACCGTTGGCGTGATGGGCAAGGGAATCGCTTTGCAGTTCAAGAAGGCATTTCCTACGAATTTCAAAGCATACGAGAGCGCATGTGACCGCGGCGAGCTCCAAACTGGAAACGTCTTAGTGGTTCCACTTGGACAGCTCACCGACCCAAAGTTTATCATCAATTTTCCTACCAAGGCCCACTGGCGAGCAGATTCGAAGCTTGAACACATCGAGAAAGGATTGGTTGCGTTAGTTGAAGAGGTCAAGAGTCGCGGGATACAGTCAATTGCGATTCCGCCACTAGGCTGCGGAAACGGCGGACTCGCTTGGAGCCAAGTACGGCCCCTCATTGAAGCCGCATTCGCTCCTTTAGCAGATGTTCGCGTTTTGCTGTTCGAACCAAACGCGGTCGCTTCTCGAAGCAAGATGGTCGACAACACCAAGCGCCCAAATATGACGCAAGGACGAGCAGCCGTCCTTTGCTTAATGAGTCGCTACTTGGTCCCTGGGTATCTGTACCGCCTTTCAATGCTTGAAGTGCAAAAGCTTGCGTATTTCATGCAGGAGGCTGGCGAGAACCTTAAGCTCAAGTTTGAGAAAGCCCCATACGGTCCCTATGCAGATGACCTAAGAAAAGTGCTTCGCCACATCGATGGCCACTTCATTGAAGGCTATGGGGATGGAGAAAAGGCGAACAAACCTGACACTCCCATAAAGCCGCTCGCGGATGCTCGGAATGAAGCAGAACGCTTCCTAATGGAAAACAATCAAACACAGGAACGATTCTCCCGCGTTACCAAGCTGATTGATGGGTTCGAAACTTCCTACGGTATGGAGTTACTTTCCACGGTTCATTGGGTAATGAAAGAATCGCAACTGGCGGCGGAAGATGTTGGAGTTGCCGTCACGGAAGTGCAAAGCTGGAACGACAGGAAGAAGAAGTTGTTGGCAGTGGACCATATCCAACTGGCTTGGAATCGGCTTAAGGAACAGGATTGGGCTTAGGGTATTCGAACTTGAGGTTCGATCGTGAGTTCAAAGCTCCTTCTGTGGTAAGCTCAGCTCACTGTGAGGTGAGCTTTACTGCCTATATGGTATGCTCTGAATTTAATGTGGTACGCTAATCTTCTTGGCAGTCGTTTTCCAGGGAAAAAGTACTCCTTTAAACTCGAAACGCCCCCCAAACTCTTTAGCAATTTCGAGATAACCGAGAAGCGAAAGCGTTCCATTCGACCGAACCAGCGATGAGATCACAACGGGAGAGGTGCGATCGATTCGAGAGCATTAACTGTCAATCGCAACTAGGAATCAGCCGAAACCGGAGGGTGGCTGTGCAGCAACTCTCACCCTTTTCGTCGAAGCTGACCTAGTCGCTGTTGCACCACCGTAATCCAATCTCAAGAGACTTCAAATGAACAATCGGAAGTCATACGCTTTCGGGTGGAACGCGTTCAGGAGTGAACCGATCCTAGCGATTTCGTTTGACGATTGCACGGTCGCTGGGAGCTTCGGGTAAAGATCAAACGTATTCCAGTTCATTTTAGATAGCCCGAGGATCTCCTCCGCCAACACTCGCAGATCAGACTGCCCGCAATGCCGTCTTAACAAAAGAGGTGCAGGTATCCGATAGGCCAATTTCGCGACATGACGCATTGCGTATGGTGAAACGCCGAGCATCGGGGGCGGGTCTTTCCGCTAAGATTGGGTGCCATACGTTTCGAGCGACTGGAATAACCGCCTATTTGGAGAATGGTGGTACGATCGAAAATGCTCAAGCGATCGCTGCCCATGAGAGTCCCAGAACGACGAAACTGTACGACCGTACGTCAGACGAAATCACACTCGATGAAGTCGAGCGCATTCTCATCTAATCGTCCGATCACCTTAATCATTTTAGTCAGTTACTGACTGGTCCTGTCGGAAACTGTACCGGTGAATCGGGAAAACTCTCGACTCAGTTGAGTAGCATCGTATTTATGGCATTATTTAGAGCAGAAAGTTACTTCCTAATAGGTATCTCGGTTCCCAAACACATTATCCATGGTGATGGAACGGGAGAGGTGCTATCGCTTCGAGAGCACTAATTGTTAATCGCAACTTGGAATCAGCCAAAACCGCAGGGTCGCTGCGCCGCCACTCTCAGCCACTTCAGGCTTTGGCTAAGCAATTATCTACTCTCTACGTGATGAATTGGAAGTCATCGCGAAACCCTTCTGTCTTCAACAGCAGAGTCATGAGCACTCTCCAGTTTGCCAATTTGCTTTATTTAAATGGCTGTAAGTACGAATCATACAGTTGCGACGCATTTACAGGTGATTCACCGAGCAAACGCGCGCAATCGTTTGCAAGTTGCCCATGTGGCAGTTGCGATTCGCAAACCCTCGAGAGGAGATTTCGAGCATCCGCTACCAATCTTGCAATGTTTTCATACGTCAAAGCGAAGGAATCACTCGCTGTTGCGGCTCTTGTTGCCCGATTCTGTGGATGAACGCTTACTCGCTTAAATTTGAAGTTAGGATAGTTCTGCTTAAACCACTCGGCTGCAACCAGCAATTGCCCATGTTCATCTTTATTCAGTGGATTGCGTTGTTTCTTGCGACTTTTCGCCTCAATTATCCATGCTCGGTTTCGCGGCATCAGCCAAAGAACGTCTGGACCTTCACCGTTTACGTCGTGTCGTTCCGCAACGAATCCGAGTAGATTTCCCAATGACGCGAGTGCATGTTCAAACTGATTTGCGCTAGCGTTATTATGGAGATTTGAAACAACATCTTCGAAGGTCTTGAGCAACCCACGACGTATATGGAATTCAGAAAGGTTTTTTGCAATCGCAATCGCCTGTTCATCGACAAGCAACACCGGACGATATGGAGGGCGAACTGTGGGACGAAGCAAATTGCGATTGTGACTGTACGCATCTCGCTGCAAAGCATTGGCTTTTTCTTTATTTCCCCAATGATGTGCAATCCTCGCTGCTAATTGCTCCAACCAACCTTGCGTTTGAAGGTCATGCGAATCTGATGTCAAGGATTTCTCGATTCTTGAGATAGCACTCTCGTGATAGCCATCCTGCCACAGGTTGATCGCTTTGCGCTCAACAGACACACCTGGTGCAACCGTATTTTGCAAAATAGCATCATCGCAAACTGCCTGCACCTTCGATTCCAGCTGATTTCGAATGGCTAAAATCTCACTGGGTTTGGAAGCCGCGAGTTCCAATAGGTGCTGCTCAGTTGAAATAGTTCTCCGCCGCATTGTTTCCATATGCGGACGGAGATTTCCGCGAAGGAACTTTTTTTCTAGCACGCTCAAATTATCATTGGTCAATCGCTCATCTGTCTTCGTAGCTATGGGCGAGAATCGAAAATATGGAGGTGACTTTGCTTTAATTGCATCATCGACGATTGAAGGTAATAGTCGCTTCGACTGAATCCGTGGATCATTCGAAGCTGCTCCGTTAATACAAGACCAATGCTTCGCCGGATCTTTAACAAAGTTTGACGAGGCGTCGTAGATTTTCTGGATCAACTCGTCTCTGATTGCGTTTAGTTGGTAAGCAGGGAACGAACGACAAGCGGCTATTTGCGCAATATGTATCTGGCTAAGCACTGCTTCGAAATCGGCAAGGCTTGGGCCGACGACAAGCTCCAGTTTTTTAAAGACGGAATAGATACAGGCCGTCGTAGACTTACAATCCTGAGACATTTTTGCGAGGGAGATGTCAAAAGGCTTTTCAAGCTCATCTTCCTTCTTCGTTTTTTTTATTGCTGCAAGTAGGCACACGGGCGATCTCACCATTTTCTTTTCCGCTTTACTATTGGATGCACGAGCATTCGAGACGAATTTGAAGGCCGCAAACTTCCCAGCAAACTTTGTTTCCAACACTACGAACTTTGCGATTGCTGCAACAAATCCGTCGGTTGTAAGTTCCCAAGCTCCTTGCTCTGGTTCCCGTGTTTTGACTTGATAGCTGTCAAACACACCGTTTTGCTGTGCGAGAAAATCATCGTGATGCTCACACCAAATACTCTCGTAAGGGAGATTCGCACTGTGCATAGCGGTTATCAAGATCACACCATAGGCATGTTGATATCGAAATCGTCGTTGAGTCTCGTCGCCGGGATCATCCACATCTTGAACGGCGGTAGGACTTGAAATATTGCCAGAGCTATCAGTTTCCAATTCAATTTTCTTTCTAGCACGAACTGGAGCAGTAGTTGATTTTTTTTTCGCCATTTATCGACATCCCATTTCGTTATAAACTCCAGTCGACATGCGTTAATGGTGCTTGATTTAGCTGGCCTCGAACATGCGACCACTTTGGATGGAACTTATCCATGAGGTCGCGAAATCGATCGTTGTGCGATCGTTCTAGCAAATGCACCATTTCATGCGCGACAATGTACTCAAGACATTCTGGTTCTTTCTTGCCTAGTTCCGAGTTTATTCGAATCGTTCTCGCTTCAGCATTACAGCTGCCCCAACGGGTTTTCATTCGCTGAACATAGTAACCATCCACTTTGACTTTCAATATCGGTTGCCATTTTTTAATTAGCAACTCAGTTGCGGTCTTAACTTGCTCTCGGTACCAGTCGCCAATGAGCTGCTCTCTCTTTGAGAGCGTGGTATCGGGCCGAACTCGAATCGTCAGGTTGCGGTGCTTTAGCTCAATTGCTGGTGGATCATCATGTTCAATCACCTTGAGTAAGTACCGCTTCCCCCAGACAGAATGGCTCTCTCGTTCGAGATACTCTCGCGGGGTTTCGCGTTTCTGTTCTTGCAACTGCCTTTGTTGAGTCTTGATCCAGTCGAGCTTCGAGATTGCGTAAAGCCGGACATTGTCGAGCTTCATGCGAGAGGGCGCTGCGATTCGAACACGGCCATGAGGTGGGTGCACACTCAGATGGACATTCTTGATGTCCTTGAGAATTACATCGATCGTGATATCACCGAGCACGAGTTTCGACATCACCAGTACTCCTTTTGATTTTCAATGATGCGAAATACTGCATCGACTTGATCGTCGTCTTGGAGAATAGCAAACAGTGCTGACTTAATTACAGCTTCCTTGGCTTGTACTCTTCGCCAACTGTCCGGCTTTACTTTCTTGACGGTTTGGTCGATACGCAAAGCCAGCTCTAGGAGCTTGTCTCCGGATGTCCCGTAGGATGACGCTGATTCAGCAACCTTAGCAGCAGGCGACGTTTTCGATAGCAGTTCCTTGAGCTTGTTGTAGATAGCCCGCTTTCCAGAGGAATCAAGCGTTGCTGGGGTATCTTCTGATTTGCCCGCTCCGACTTTCTTCACTAGCTCGGCAATTCGCTTTAGATACTCTTCGTACGCAATCGCTTTAGCCTTCCTATCGGCTATGACTTCATCTAGTAGCTTCGACATTCGCTCGTAGAATGCTGGGTCGGTTAAGCTGTCAGTGATGATCTTCTTACGGACGTTGTTTTCAATCGTCTCAGCAATTGCATCGCGATTCCCCTTCATTCCCCCAAGCTTCTCATTGATCGCAGCCGCGATTCCTGTTTTGACAATCAAGTCTAGCAGACCGATATTGTCAAAAGGCGAGATCTTTCTTGGTTCGGAAGCTTCGATGTAGTTGTCGATCAAGTGCCGCATGTCTGCTTCATAGGGCTTTAGATCAAGCGTCTCGCCTGCCGCATTGCGGATGGTATCGCGAAGATCGACATAGTGCTTCATGAGCGTTTTGATACGAGTCACGTCATGCTCGCTATATCCCGCGTCTACTAAATCGTCGGCGATGTTGCCATAAGCCCGAAGCAGAGCAACAGTTCCCTTATAGAGTGCCGTTCGTTTCGGTTCACGCTCTTTCAAGTCTTCGGGAATCTCGACGTTGCCACAGAAGTAATGGATGTATTGCAACTGACCTTTGGGCGGCTCGACGGGCTCACAAATCAAGGCGAGTGCTTCGACTGCGTTGTCCAGTCGCTCTTTTCCCTTGGTCAGTCGATCTTTGAGAAGCACTTCCGACGATGCGTGGGCGTCGTCTGACTTGTCCAGTTCAGACGAGTAGACGGCAATGGCGTTCTCTACCTTCTTGAAGAGATCTTTGTAGTCAACGATGTAGCCAAAATCCTTGTCGTCGCCATCCAAGCGATTGGTACGGCATATTGCCTGGAACAAGCCGTGGTCCTGCATCGATTTATCGATGTAAAGGAAAGTACACGAAGGTGCGTCAAAACCAGTAAGCAGCTTGTCGACGACGATTAGCAGCCGCATGTTGGAGGGCTCCTTAGTGAACTTCTGCTTGGCGCTGTCTTCGTAGGTCTCCGTTTTAGTCTTGGACGGGGCGGCTTTTACGTCCTTTAAAAGTTCGGTGTAGGTGTTGTAAACGAACTGCTTGTCGGTCTCTGTATTCGCCCCTACTTCCTCCTTCGAGATGTCCTTGGCCTGTGGATCGTAGGACGTGATTACCGCACACCGTCCCTTGAAAGCCGATTTCTCAAAGAGTGTGAAGTACTTGCAAGCTTCAAAAATACTGGAAGCTACCAGCATGGCATTGCCGCGCTCGGTCGAAAGGCGAGGCTTACATGAAAAATCGAATATGATGTCACTGACGACTTTTTCCATGCGAGACTTGGAGCTGAGGACACTCTGCATGGTCCCCCACTTCTTTTTAAGCTCGTCTTTCTGCCAATCGTTCAGGCCCTTGGTCTTTGCCTCAAACCACTGGTCGATCTTCTCTTGAGAACCCAGCTTTTGATCGATGTCCCTTGCTTCGTAGATGAGATCGAGCACTACCTCATCTTCGACGGCTTCGCTGAACTTATAGGTATGGATGTAGCCACCAAAGACCTCAAGGCTCGTCGATTTGTCTTTCTTTAGCAGTGGAGTTCCGGTGAAGCCGATGAACACGGCGTTCGGCATAATTGCTTTCATCAGTTTGTGCAGTCGACCACTTTGAGTTCGGTGGCACTCGTCGACAAAGACAAATATCTCGCCAACAGTTGGGCTGGGCTTGGCTTCGAGTTCGCGGATGTAATCCTCAAACGCTTGGTCGCTTTTTAGCGCCGTATCCTTCTTGCCAAACTTGTGTACGAGAGAACATATAATACGAGGGCTATGCTCTTTCAGCTTTCCAACCAGATCGCGGCCACTGCCAGCTTGATAGAAACTGTCGTTCTTTTCTGACGAAAGCGTTCCTGATTCTCGGAGCACTCGAAGGATTTGCTTATCGAGTTCATCGCGGTCCGTAATGATGGCGATTCGTGCGTTAGGATTGTTCTCCAGTATCCAGCGAGCCAGGAGCACCATGACGATGCTTTTGCCGCTCCCCTGAGTATGCCAAATGATGCCCCCTTTTCGGATGGTGGCATGTTCTTGGGCCTTCTTGACGCCCATGTATTGGTGGACACGTGGCAATTTTTTGATGCCGCCGTCGAACAGGACAAAGTCATGCAGTAGCTCGATGATGCGATGCTTGTCGCACATTTTCAGCAGGTACTTGTCTAGTTTGTAGCGCGAGTTGTCTTCCTCATCTTCCTTCCATTTGAGGAAGAACTTTTGCGGGGTCTTGATGGTTCCGTATTGGAGACCTTCGGAGTCGCTTCCAGCGAAAACGAACTGAACCGTGCTGTAGAACCAGGCATTGAACTCATCGGATTGATTTGAGAGGCTTTGGTTGATCCCTTCGCCAATCGAGACGCGACTATTCTTAAGCTCAATAGTTCCAATTGCCAAGCCGTTGATATACAGCACCAGGTCCGGTCGTCGCTCATGCCCGCCTTTTAGCGTTACTTCTTCAGCGATAGCGAAGTGATTCTTGCTGGGCTGCTTCCAGTTGATCAGCCAGACCGTTTCTTTGGGTTTACCAAACTCGGCATCTACCGGGATGCCGTAGCGGAGGCAGTTGTAGACGTCTTGGTTTCGTTCGTAGAGGCTTTTATTTGTATCGGTGGCTTTTGAATTCAGTTTGTAGATGGCGCTACTAGCGGCAGTATCCGAGTAACCTGCCTCCTTCAGATAGGTAGCCAATAGCTTTTCTTCGATATTGCTATTGCCTTCGTGGTCAGACCAGTTGCCAAGGTAGCTGTAGTCCAATTCCTCACGAAACAGCTTGATGAGCCGCCGCTGAGTTTCTCGTTCCGGTTTTCCAATCTCGTGCATCATTAGCCCTTCATTAATTTGAACGAGACAACGTAGCTTTTCATTTCAACACCTCCCAATGTCCGCCTTTGGCAGGACCTATGCGGGCAATCATTTCATCATCTCGCAGTTGTCGCACTTGCTTCTCAATGGCGCTAATTGACCGTTTCAAACGTTCTGCCAACTCGGGTATCGTAATTTCCGGCTGTTTTCGCATTAAGTCGACGATGGCACGAGCAGTTTTGCTTAGCCGTTTCCCCGTAGTTTTCTCCTCAGTTTTCCCCTCAGTTTTCCCCGTAGTTTTCCCCTCAGTTTTATCGTTTCCGCCCGAAGTTTTCTTGGTTTCTCGCCAAATCGTGGTCACAAACCCGCCGCGAATGGAATATTCGGGTTCAGCCAGTCCCGCTTCGCGGCAAAGGCGAATCATATCGCCGGTACCGGTTCCCATGCGTTCGATGTACTGAGTCAAGTAAAGCGACTCGGCGATTAGCGGATTGTGCGGCACTGAATTGTGAGGATGGCGAAGCGCCTCAAGAGTTAGACTTCTGGGCAACTCGCCGGGGTTGGTAACCTCCAAGCGGTCTGAAAAGAGCATCACTTGAACGCTACCATTGCTGGTGTAGTCGCGATGCGCGACGGCATTGACTATGGCCTCGGCGACAACGTCGCGAGGGATTTCGTAGGTCACTGGAGCCTGCGCACTTTCGCTGCGTGTGCCTACCTGGGCAGCGATCTTGGACATCACAAAGTCGACTGCCGAATCAACCAACTGAAACACTCTACCTTTGTAGGTTTGATAGGAAGGAATGGGCTTGGCGACTTCAATACCATGAAAGTGAGCACATTTTATTTCTGACGTTGGAAAGAAATGCTGTGGATCTTTTCCGAACAGCAGAATGGCTGCGTTGGTTGGATATCCGTCTTCCGCTAAATTCAAGTGGGCGAGCAAATCTTCGGGCGCGGTCGCTTCCGTCAGGGGGAAATTGCGAGCGTATCGAGCTTGGCGAATGAACGCGATCATGGCGTCCGTGTCTAAGTCGTTGATGCTTGACTTCATGCATGGCGATGCATCAAAGGGGCCGGTACTGATCAAGTGTTCTTGAACCAAGTAATCGACCAGTGACGCATAGACGGCCGGTTTAAGTGTATCCAGATCCTCAAACCGTCTACGGATAAGTTCATTACCTGCTCGGCTGATAAACGATAGCATCTTCGGATGCTTAGCTTGGTCACTTGCTCCTTTGACGTAGATCAACCGAAGTTTGCCAGCGTCGGTGGCTGCGTTGAACTCATGCTCAGTTGGTGAGATGCCTTGTCCGTCCTCCAAGCCATATTCCTTCGCAAACAGACCCAGATAGATATCACAGTTGCGGACTTCATCCAGGTAAACACTGTCCGCACGACGATCGGCAGCTGGCAGGTCTTCAAACAGAAAGAGGTCAAAGAATCGTCGAAGCAATGGATCGGCATGAATATAATCGCGCAGGCCAGCACGCTCTGAGGCAAGCTCTTTTTGAACGCTGCTGATAAAGATTCGCCTACGAATCAATTTACGAATCCTCTTGGGAACAGAACCAAGCTGCGGGTAAGATCATGTCAGGCATGAACCGCCTCTTGCATTCTTACTGCTGTCGTCATCGACTTCACCAGCCGGATGCGGCCAGTGAGGAGCTCTTGCATCATAGCTTGCTTTATTTGACGACCTTTGAAGAGTTTGAATTCAAGCTCGGTTACCTCGGATTCAATAGCGGACAAGACGAAAGCGATCGCTTCCTGTTCGTCAGGATTTGGCAACTGGATACTGATTTTTCGAAACGAGGCTCCGTCCACACTTGGAAATGTGGAGCCAGTGGCAGATGCAAGTATTTCAGATACACCTGCTATTACCTGATGACTCATGAAGTCGGTACTGTTACTACCTTTTGCCCTAATCGCCGCGACGCCCCGTCCTATGGCGTAAACATCGTCCGCGAAATTCGTACGTCCAGTTGAACTTCCCCGGACACAGATCAAAAGGTCTCCAGATTTACAAAACCTTGCTGGCGCCCTCGTCCATTGAATCTTCTTTGGATATCTATCTGTAAACTCGGTGGGCCCATTGATCAATGGGCTACCGTCAGCGGATCGGTTGTAAGTAGACCCTGGTGGTGACTGCCCCATTATGACTTCGCCGCACTCGCCGAGCAGTTCTTTAGTCCATTTACTGCTATATCCAGGCAGTCGTCGTTTGCCGGTGAGCAATTCCTGCATGGCACCTTGCTTGATCTGCCGCTTCTTGGCGATCAGTTGCTCAAGTGAATCAATCCACGCATCCGCATCCGACAACGCTCCCGCAATCGCTTCCTGCTCGGCGAGATTTGGGGGAAGCCGGACAACATACGAACGCAGAATTCCAAGATTTGTGTGTGGTACGCCAGTTTGAATCGCACTTTCAAAAATCTGTTTTTGACCAAACGAGCTCGTGAAGTACTGATACAAGTAATTTACGTCAACGAACTCGCAAGCAAGCGATATCTTCATTTGGCTCTGAGAGATTAGAAACTCAGGGTACCCGCAATTCGGTACAATCGAAACTTGGCCTAACGTTCCTCTTTGAGTAAAGACTAAGTCTCCTGGCTTCGCCAAATTGGCTTGGAGTTTCTTTCCTTTTGAACGATCAACGTAGACAAAATCGCCTGACACAAATCGAGTACCCATGTTTTGGCCTCGAATTACTGGAATACCCGTCGACCTGTAGTCTGCTGACGTAAGATCTGATCCAAATGGACCACCTACAATTGCATTCGCAGACCGGGAAGCCAATGCAGTGAGGCGGCAGGTTTGCCACTCTGCAAGTTCGAACGCCGTAACTAAATTGGTCACTTCCATGCAAATCCCATCCTCTCCAGATGGCCATACACTTTTGACTCAAGCTCACTTACTCGCTCAGCCATCTTCGGCAACGGGCGATCGTATCGCTCGGCCAATTCTCGCACTCGGCTAGTAAGCTGCTGACTGATGCGATCCATCTCGCCGTGAATGGCGGCATCAAGCGTTGCTAACCACTTGTCGCCGACAACTAGCGTCTTGACCTCATCTTCACTGAGCTTGCCGTATTGTGCATATGCCAAGGCATCAAGTGCTGACTCGTCATCCTTGATTTGCTTCTTCAGTTCTGACTCCTGCGTATTCAGAGTAAGCCATTCATCTAAGAAAGCGATTTCGGATTGAGAATCGCTATCTGCTTGGTAATCAGCATTTGACTCGGCCACCTTTTGCACGTAAGACCCC
>JAWXCK010000221.1:0-16995 GCA_034408855.1 Pirellulaceae bacterium | reverse complement strand
TTCGCGGTTCCATTCTCGACGGAGGAAGCGTCGGTCAAGCTCGAAATGCGTCCGTACTTACATCTGGCTTGGCTCGAAAAGCGTGACGTCGAGAATCACGTCAACGATCGTCCGCATCCAGCGGCCAACTCAGTTCAAATCGCAAGGGCGGCGTTTCCAAGCACGATGGAATTGCCTTCAGCATGCAAGCTTTCAAACAATTCTTCTATTACCAACAATCTTCTATTACCAACAAAGAGCATGTCGACCATTGCCCAATACCCGACAACGCCGCGATTCACCGATGTCGCAGCAAGTGCGGTCACCATTTCGAAAACCAGTGGCCGCGACTTCGGTGGAATCGTTTGTTCGTCCGGTCCTGTGTAGAAAAAAGTAACTATTCACGTTCAGAATCGCAACCAGCTTAAGATTTTATTACTCCAACCCATTTTCTGCAAATGAAAGTGCACATGTTTGACAGATCGCTGCTCGCGGCTTGATGCAACTTCTAAATCCCACTTGGTAACTCTGACCTCCTGATAGTCACTCCCTGTATTTATCATGGGAAATCCAAATTCATCCCAACGAGCTGCTTGGTGGGTATGACCACAGAAAAGCACTGATGGGCGAAATGTTTGTGACAGTATGATATCGCCAATTAATTGATTTGAACCGTAAGCGCCAAAAAAACTACGAAACTTCTCATCAGTGGGCGCAAATGGCCAAGTATGCGATAGAACAATTATCGGAAGTCGACGAGCAATCGCCGCCGTATAGCGATCGCGAAATCGCTCTGCGATCTGCGCAGCGATTTGAGGATTGGTATGTCCGATTCGATCAATGTAGCGATCGTTCCAGGTGTGTTTGCCATCAGTGAAAGTTTCGTATTGCTCAAACGGAACTGTGGCTAAACCGCCACGATAGTCATAGTGGCCGTAGGTTCCAACGACGGTGCAGTAGTCTGTTTCCAGATTTTGCAATTCGAGATAAGTCGCAGGTACGTGTTCAAAACCATCCCACAGATGAGAATATGGTCGATGCCAGAGATCATGATTTCCCATTACCCAAGCAACTTCTACATTCGGCCAAACGCGTTTGATTTCCCGTGCTGTACGCAATATTCCATCATCGTTCCCATTGTCGCCTCCTATCAAAAGCAAGTCCAAATCCGCACCGGCAAGCAAGTTAATCGCAGTGCCAAGATTGTCCGGCCAATGATCGAGATGAAGGTCTGTTATGTGCGCCAATGTTGGCATTGCATCGATCCGATGAATGTCCCGAAGGACGAACGACTCGATTCAGCCAGCCCGAGCAGGAGACTCAGACCGAGTCAAAACGCCTGATCGAGGGCTTGGTTGCAATCGTTTGTTCGTCCGTATTCTATACTATGGCGCGATGGTTGGCACAGACATGCGAATCAAAAACTCTCCATCGATGATGATGTCTGAGTAGGATTCAGAAGCATCCCAGATCATTGAAACAGGAAGTCCTCTTAACGACCTTGTCTTTTCTTTGGAATTGAGTTTGACCGCCGCGTATCGAAGAGTGCTTCCCGTTGATTTATCCTTCAATGTCACGACATAGGTTCCCCCAAAAGTCTCATCGATTGGAGCGAATATCATCAAGCTAAATTTCCCCGACGGCGAGTCCTCAATGTGGCCGCCCTGAAAGTGAAGGTTAGCAAATATCCACCAAGCCAACCACAACACCGCGGCAGTTAGGAACCCTGTCGCAAACGAGTTGCGTTTTAGTGCAATCAATACGCAACTCCGATTCGGTGGCAGGCTCTGTCTTGATAGGACGAACGACTAAGGTCAGTTCGTCCGCGCAAACTCCAATTACTGAAAAAGGCGGATCGCGAACTTCGGTGCCCCGCTTTGTTCGTCCTCGTACTTTCGCGGGAAATCGGTCAATCGCTGTTTGGCCATGTGAGTATTGCGGAAATCGGTTGCGATTTTTCTACTAATGACAGCAGCGGTCCCTCGATCTTCACGTGCACCCACGATTCCCAGGAATCGCCTAGTCTACTTCGGTCAACAGTGATCTGTTCCCGATGAGCGACTTCAGCCAACAGTATGTCAATTTCGTTTGCCGTTATATCGTCAATTCCATTCGAGCACCATCCGCCCCACTTCGGGCCCGTGAAGTGAGCATAAAGCCGTTCGATGGCGTCGTGCTCGTCACCGGCAATTGGGACAAGATATCCTTCCGCGTCTGTTTGAAAACACGAATGGCCACCAGACTGTTGTCGGTATACGACGCCAGTGCTGGATGGCACGATCAACGCCAGCCCACCGAGCTCGTAGAGTAAAACAATCGTGGGATCACACATGAATGGTTAAGGACGAACAATTTATTCACCCCAGATGATCTCGGTAGAACAACTTATTCCGGGGATTATACCGAGTTAAATTCGGATTATACCGAGATAACGCAATTGGTGATAATAACTTATTTCCAGGATTATCACATCTAAGGAAATTCGGAAAACCACAGGTTTGTGGAAAATTTCGTGGAGGCTCTTGTGGCGCAAGTGCCTTTACGTACACTGTACTAAACGACACTGTTCGGTAGCTCCTCATTGTAACGCATTGGAATGCTTTATGGATTGGAGGCGGGGGAGCCCGCCTGAAGGCGGAACTACGAACTTTGTTTACGTAAAGCATTGGAAATCTTTATGAGGCGAGGGATCTGCAATGGTGTACAAAGCATCACAACGGCGATCGAAGAGGCAAGATTGGGATCGTGTGTGGCTGGAAGAATATCGGCTGTTTCACAAGCTCAATCCGGGGGATCTCTTTTCGATCGAGACGGCTAAGGTCGTGAATTTCTTGATCGATATCCGCAAGAGGGGCAAGAAGGCTTGGCAGCGGATGCAGGCGCTAACTGCGATTAAGTCATTTGCGAAGCCGCTAAATATGTCGACGGACCATTTGGATCGAATTACCGAGTTGTTGCAGAAGTTGGTGGATGCTGAGAAGTCGGAGTATGAAGAGGAGAATGCGGATGAAATTCGCGGTTCGATCGATCCGACCGAGCCGGTGGTGGTTCAACGATTGCGGGAGCGGATTCGGATGAAGCATCAAGCGTATAAAACGGAGTTGGCCTATGTGAAGTATGCAAAGCAGTTTATCGAGCGGTTTGGGTTAGCGGATGATGCTACTTGGAGTTGCGTTTCGCGAAAGGAGATCGAACTTTTTCTTACTGAAATGGCTGTCGAGAAGAATGTGGCGGCAGGCACTCAGAATGTGGCTTTTTCAGCGCTGCGGTATGTGTTTGTCGAAGTGCTCAATCGGTCGTATGAGGGTATCGATGCATTGCGAGCGAACGATTCGATGTATTTACCCTTGGTGCTGAGTCACAACGAAGTTGCGCGTTTGCTTTCGGGGTTTAGCGGCTTGGGTTTGCTGATCGCGAGGTTGTTGTATGGATCGGGGCTGCGATTAAATGAGTGTTTGAGGCTGCGGATCAAGGATATCGATTTTGAAATGAATCAAATTCTTGTATGGGATGCGAAGGGGATGAAAAGTCGTGCGACGATCCTTCCGAAGATGGCGATCGATGATCTTCGGGCACAAATTGAAGTACGACGTGCGGAGCATCAATGCGATCTCGATCGAGGATTTGGGACAGCCCATTTGCCATTCGCGTTAGCGAGAAAGTATCCCAAGGCGGAGTTCGATTTCGCTTGGCAGTATCTGTTTTCTGCGAAGCGACTTTCGAAAGATCCGAGATCGAAAGCGGTTCGACGTCACCACATGAGCGACAATTATTACGGCGAATCCTTTAAGAAAGTGATAAGGCGGACTAAGCTAGAAAAGCCGGCTCATCCGCATACGTTGCGTCATAGTTTTGCGACACATCTTTTAGAAGCAGGAGTCGACATCCGGACGGTTCAACAGTTGTTGGGGCACAAGGATGTGTCGACGACGATGATCTACACGCATGTCTTGCGGAACGGTCCTTCGGGAGTAAAAAGTCCTTTAGATCGAACGGTTGACGAGCTTCGGAGTCGTGACGATCGAGCAGCATTGGATTGCTTGCCGGCTTCGTTGATTGCACTCTTTGCTTCTGAATTGCAAAAATACCGTAGCGATAATGCGTAGCTTAAAGCGTTTGAGAGGGCGAATTGAACAGTGATTCTCTTGGCCACCGAAACGAATGCTATTCCCACGAAACCCAGTCGAAACAAGGAAACTTTTCAAAGCGCTGGGAGAAAACGGACTTTCAGGCTATAATGGGAGTTCAACACGAATCGCACCTCGCCGAGTATGGTTTTGCTGTCCGAATGGTTGAAAAAAGGTGTTCACACGCCCAAAATTGACCCCTCAGTTTCTCAAGCTTCTGGAGATGAATTTTAAATGCCAACCACTGCCAAATCTGCTGCCAAGAAAAAGAAAGTTGCCAAAACGGAAGTTGAAGGAGCCGAAGGTGCTGTCGCAACGCCAAAGGTCAAGAAGGCCCCAGTCAAACGCGCTCGCAAAGTCGTAGAACCACCGCGTATTAAACTCTACTGGGGCGTCTTCAATCAGAACTTAAAGCGTGTCGCAGTCTTCGAATACGGTCAAAAGAAGGATGCAGAGAAGCATTGCAAGGACCTATCGAAAGCTGGCGCAGAGCACTTCTTGCAAAAGGTCCGAGAAACCATCGAAGTGAGCTGAGTGGTATCACACTCCGTAAGTGGTATGGCGCGAGCCATCCGGTGAATTGCAGAAAAACTTGTAAAAAGTCGGACGGCTCGCAGGCAGTTGACTTAGTCGTTTAACAGTTAGCCGTAGGCGTACTCTTGGCCTTAAACGTACGCCCACGGCTGGCGGTTAGACGAAATCCTTGCTGCCGGGGATTAAACCAACTGCCCGCAAGGGAGCAGCGATCAACGCGAGTAAGCTTGGATTTGATCGTTAAGCGTTTGTTGCTCAGCTTTGAGTATTCCGAGCTGACTGTTAGCCACATCGATAACCGCTTGCTTTTCAGCCATCAATTTTTCAGCCTGAACTTGCTGATTCTCAAGCTGTGCAATGCTTTGTTGGAGCTGCTCAATTTGTTCCCTCAAAGAGCTGATTTTTTCGGAGGCGGCTTTCTCGTTCGATTGCTCGGATTCGATATTGCGTTGAGCGACTAACCTTTGCTTTTCTAATTGAGCAGTCTGTTGTCGAACCTCTTCGCTGCGAGCGGTCCATTCGTTCATCGACAAATTAAATCGTTCGAGTTCCTGTCGAAGGTTTGCGACAATGGCATGTTGATTGGTAACTTGTGTGTTTGCCGCCGTTAGTTTGGCTTTTGCGACGTCGGCTTCTTTTTCGATTTCCTGCATCGAAGCTTTAGCCGCTATCACTCCGCTATCTAGTTTCGTTTTCTGAGTCGTGAATTCGTCGATGCGAGACTGAACGACCGCTACGACACTGGTTTTTTCCATTGCATCCAATCGCAATTTTGAAATCGAAGCGTCTTGATCCTGAATCGATTTCTTGAAACTCTCGATTTCTTTTTCAACAGCGGCCGTATCCTCATCTTTGGACTTCGAGATCGCCAAGCGATTCAATTTTTCCTGGAGCTTTTGTCGGATCTTCTCGATATTTGCAAGAGCACCCATTAGTGCTGCACCTGATGACTCGATTTCCTTTGACGATTGCTGCAATTCGTTTTGGACTGAACTAAGTTTGCTTTGAACTTGTGCAACAGCCTGTTCGCTTTCCGATACTAACTTTTGAGCGACGGTGATTTTCGGCTCGAATTCGGTCCAAGCTTTTTGTTGATTCGTTTGGTCGGCAGCCAAGCGCGCCGTCGATTTTTCAGCGAGTGCCAAAACTTGTTCAATTGTCTCTGGATTGGCACGAAGACTTTTTACATTTTTAGGACTCGCCTTCTCCCATAGCCACACATTACCTTGCCGATCGCCGGCGGCGACACTCTTCGCGTCGACGGAAATCGCTATCTCCATGCCTGGTTCAGGCAAGTTTGGCAATTCACCGGCCGCATTTCCGGCTGGATCCCAGAGTCGGACTTTTTTGTCCTGGCCGGTAGTCGCCATAGTTCCCGCGTTGCAGATCGCCACCGCAAGTGCTCCGCCGGCATGGGCATCCCATGATTTGATCAGTTTGCCTTCATTCATGTCCCAAAGTTTTAGTGTGCCATCGAGCGACGCGCTCACGAGAGCCAGCGAATCAGGGCGCCATGCTATGGAGCGTATTTCATTCTTGTGACCGAGAAGATCGAGGTAGAATCTGCCTGATTCAGATTCCCATACAAACAACCCGTTGCTGCGGTCAGCGCTGGCGACCAACAATCCGTCGGGGCTGAACCGAACAGCGTAGATCCAATCGGTATGTTTCTTCAGCTCGTGAAGCAAACTGCCGGTGGCGGTATCATAAATTCGAACGAGCTTCTGCGGTCCGCCCAATGCAATCTTACTATTATCTTCACTCAAGTCGGCGGCCATGACGATATCGAGTTCGTCACCTACGCGCGTGATTCGCGTCCCGGTTTTCAGTTCGTACAAGACGGCATAACCGCTATGTGAATGGCGTCCTCCCCCGACAAGAATCAGTTTTCCATCCCGACTAAAAACGATCGATTGCGGCTCTCCTTCGGGGAACGGCAAAATACCGAGCAAATCGCCTGTATCACTGTGATAGAGTACAACTTGCTCCTGTCCTCCGACGGCGATCAATGGCGACCAAGGTGAAGCGGCCAAAGCCGAGATGGCTGCTGCTCGCGGCGTATAGAGTGGAGTCTGCTTGAGGATCGATTCGGGCATCGGCGGCGGTCCGTCTGGTCGGCTTTGGCTAACCGTCCCCATCGCAGATAGATCGACCTTTGGCGCCATAATCTCCGAGCCATTGTTCTCGGGCATCCCCTGCATGATCCAGCGCTTTAGCAAACCTAGCTTCGCGTCGCTGATTTTATCTTGGTTGGGCGGCATCTTCGGCTGCTCAGAGTGCGACGAAAGAGACCATAGGCGCGAACTTTCTAAATCGCCAGCTACGAGCAGTTCACCCCCCGAACCACCCTCCATCGTTGACGCATAGTTATCTAACGACAATCCACTCTTCTTATCACTAGCATTGTGACAGGACGAGCAGTGCTCGCGAAATATGGGCTTGATGTGCTCGTCGAAGGTAACTTTTTCAGGAAGATCATCGCCGCGAACGATCGAATGACCGACAAGAGACCAGGCCGACAATGCGAGTGTCAGGACGATCGATACAGGGCGATGGGCATTGGCAAGATTGAATTTCATTCGTCTATACTAATTCAAAAAACAACAAAAGCATACATTTAGGAAAAGGTCAAAAACAGCTTCCGCAAATTTGGGTGGCACGCCCTGAGCTTCGAAGGGCGTGGTTGCGTTAATCACGCCCTTCGAAGACTCGGGGCGTGCCACCCGATTTAGAAAAACCGGAAGTTAATATTGAGTCGTTCTTTAGTTGAACAAATGAGACGACGGCCATTGCAATTTAATGATTGAATATGAATTCGCGACTATTGAGCACTGCCCAGAAAACATCTTCCCAGCCTACCTGGGGATCGGAAGCCTTCTCGACAAATTGCAACAATTCCGTCTGCTCGTTGGCCGTCGGTTTTCGGGCTAAACTTCGGACAAAGATGTGTTCGAGAATCGCAGCGGGCTCTAATTTTTCCGTTCGCCATTCTTTGATCAATTGACCCTGGGAAATCTTCCCTCCAACATTGTCTCCGTTGACCATATGCAAGGCTTGAGACAGCGATGGATCTGTGGTTGCTTCGCAAGCGCAAACAGTGTCTCGCGGCGATCGTCCGAAGGTGGTTAAAAAATAGTTCGACGTCGTTCCGTCGGCGATCTGAACCGCGCGCGAACCTAGCGGCAGTCCTCGAAATTTATTCTTGGTATTGGTCGCTTGCGAAATGCAGTCAAGCAACGATTCGGCTGGGACGCGTCGCACTTGTGCATGCGAATAATTGCGTAGGTCGGTATCGTTCGTTTCGTTAGGAGTTGCACTTCGTTGGTACGCATCCGAGTTGCAGATGTCTCGAACGAGTTGCTTAAAATCGAACTTGTAGTCACGCAATTTTGTCGCAAGTTCATCGAGCAATTCTGGATTGCTTGCCGGATTGCTAACACGAAAATCATCGACCGGATTTACGATTCCAACACCGGTAAAATGTGCCCAAACTCGATTGACGACACTCTTGGCGAAATACGGGTTGTCGGGGCTCGTGATCCAATCTGCCATGACGACTCGACGATCCTTACCGACCACATCGGCTTTCTCGCCACCAAGGAACTTCGGTGCAACGGTAGCACCGCCGACCGGGTGTTTCATCTCACCAGTGCCAGAATTGTAGACGATCATTTCGCGATAATCCTCGCCTTGCTTTCGCCCGAGCTGGGAAAAGAAAGCCGCGAATCCATAGTAGTCATCCATCGTCCAGCGATCGAAAGGATGGTTATGACATTGCGCACACTGAGTTCTCACACCCATGAAGATTTGGGCAACGTTTTCAGAAAGCTTTAAGCGATCGCGTTCAATCTGATAAAAATTGGTCGGTGGGTTTTCGAACACGGTGCCCGAGGCCGATAAAAGTTCGCGAAAAATTTCGTCAATCGGCTCATTGGCTGCGATCTTTTCGGTCAACCAAGTATTGTAAAGAAAGGCGGCCTTGGGACTGACTAAGTTATTAATCGTCTTGATCATCAAGAGATCAGCCCATTTCATCGCCCATATCTCGCTAAACTCTTGTCGTTCCAGCAGACGATCGACTAATTGCTTTCGTTTGTCTCCAGCCATTTCAGCAGTAAATTCGGTGTACTCTTCAATCGTTGGCAAGACGCCGACAATATCGATTGTCGCGCGACGCAAGAATTCTTCGTCGGTGCAAAGTTCGCTCGGTTGTACGCGAAGCTTTTCAAGTTTTTCACCGACAAGTTTATCGATGTAATTGTTGGCAGCTTTGAGAGAAATTCTCGATGCGTCTTTTGGCAAAGCAATGACTTGCGAACCGACGGTATGGGTATCAAATCTCGCCATCACGTAGGCTTCGCCACGAACGCCGCTGTTGATGACAGCCGCTGGACTCACTTCGGCGGATCGTTCATTGTTGGTTGTAAACGCGGCAAGATCACCGACATCGCGCGTGGTGCCATCGGCATACTTTGCGACTGCTACCATTCGCTGCTGGTTCCCTTCGCCTTCGAGAACTGCCTCTTTCGGATATAAGTCGACTTGTGCAACGATCGGAGGAGCCGTCTTGTCGCCATTGGCACCGTTGGCGAGCCAACTCAAAAGCGTCTTGTAGTGCTCGCTGTCTGGTTCAACGCGCTTTCCACCAGTGTGCTGGACCGCTCCTGTGGCTTTGAGCAAAATTAAACTCTGCTCAGGTCGAGCCAAATTAATACGGCGAATCCCGACTTCATGGGTGATGCGTTCGTAGTCGCTCTTAGGGTCAAAACCAAAGAGGCTCAATCGAAAACCGTCTTTCCCTCGAGCGGCACCGTGACAGGAACCGTTGTTACAACTGCTGCGAGTTAAAATGGGCATCACATCCTGGGTGAAACTTACATCGCGAGTCTTAGTAGCGTCGTTTACATGAATTGAGGCCGAAACCTTGAGTCCTTTCCACTCGACATCCAAGTTGGTGTCGCCATCGGCGGTTGGTTTAAGAATATAATCGGACCAAGAAGCCAATCTGGGATTGGCCATCGTATACTTGGCTTTCTCGGTAACGTCTTGTGTGACGCCGTCGGAGCGTGTTGCCACGACGATGACGTGCTGAAGATCGGTTGTCGTTGCTAAATGGATCTCGGGTGGATAGACAGCAATCGATTCCCAGACCGGAGCCTCAGCCGACGCTGACGGAATAGCCAGCAACAGCGAGAGCCACGCAAAGATTCGAGCCATAGACGTTGTCCTGGATAGCAATGAAGTCATAAAAACACGGTGAGTGGAAAGTTCAAGCCGAACAGGCTTTTGAAAAATTAACATGTTTACTTCTGTTCCTCGCGTTCCTTACGAAGCTCTTCTAAGCGAGTCAACTGTTGATCGACGTCCTTTTTCGTGGCCGCCGCATCGGGTTTTCCGGCTACAGGGGCACGGGCAGCATCGATTTGCACTTCGCCGTTTCCATTGATTTGAGTGATGACTCCCTTGTTGCTGGTAATGGTCCCGCGGCAAACAATCGTCTTGAAATTACCAGGGCGCACGTTGGCTGGAACGTCGAGCGTGTACGTCAGTTTTTTGGTGTCGCTTGCTACGACTTTCTTTGCCTCTTTCATCGTCGTGCCCACTGGAAGTCCAACGAGTTCGACTTCAAGCTTGCCTTCGATCGGGCGCTTCAGGGAAACACCGATCAGCACTTTAGCCGACTTGCCCTGTTCCGCTAAAGTCTTGGAGAATTGGAAATTGAATACCGAGTCGGCAACTTCGAGCGGAACAAATTTCGACGCAACGGTAACTGTAGCATTCGAACTCTGCTTAGTTGTTGCCAGAACAGTAATCGGGAAAGGCCCAAGTGTTGCTTTTCCGTTTGCCGTGATCGGTATCTCGACTTCGTTCTTCCCCTCGGGGATAGAAACCGATGTTGAAGCGGTTACCCCAGTCGGTGTATCGAGAACTCGCAAGCTGATCGGGCGCGTAAAACCTTCTTGGCGTTTGCACTTAACAACCAAAGCCATCGTCCCATCGCGAACCAGGGGTACTTTGGGAGCAACGACTTCGATATCGAATTCGGCTTGATCGAGCACAGCCACTGCAAGTTTATCGGAGTTGACTCCCCAAACATCGCGATTGTTTTGTCCGCGAATCAACTGAGTTCGCTGATTCATATGCCCGACAATTTCGAGAGACTCAGGCGTTTTGAGTCGCGCACTCAGATCGACTAATTTTCCGACCAACTCGGCGTTTTCATCGGCTTGCAGCATCAACTGGACCGTGTTGAGTTTTTCCGAAACGATGGCTTCGGTGTGAACGACCCCAGGTGGAAGGTCAGGGATGACGATCTTGGCATCACCGGTGATGAATCGTCGATCCAGTTGGACTAAAACCGCCATTCTTGATCCGCGATGAACGGGAACGGTTTGCGAAATATAGCGTTCTAGCTCTTTGACGGTCGTTACTAGTTCTGGTTTTGGAAGACTAATCTCAAGTCGATAGATATGAAACGGACCACCGCGACCTAAGTGGTCTTTGACGCAAATTGCGTACTTGCCATCGTCAGGGGCTTTGAATGAAAAGGCGGAATCGGGACCACCTGCGTCGTCGCTGTTCACCAAGCGTCCACCGCCAAACTTGTGTACTTCCACGACACCATCGACCGGAGAACGAATCATTCCACGAGCAAACAATCGGAATTCGAGTGCCTGACCTTTGGTTGCTTGGAATACAAACCAGTCTTGATCGTTTTCCGTCTGAAGGAGTCCGTTGAGGGCAACCGGAAAATGTTCGATGACCGGAACCGATTTGTAGTCGTCATTGGGTTCTGACTCGACAACGACTTCGGAATCATTGACGCGAAGGAAGTTTGGCGAAGGCGCCATTAAATCGCCTCGGGAAGACCACACTTTGAATCGAGGGCTTGCCGTTTTTGGCAATTGGAAATTTTCTTGCCACGTGTTACCTAGGAAATCGATGCAAGTCGCTTTAAGATTTTCCCCAGGTCGACCACCGCTGGGAAGCAGCGCAAGCGGTCGCGCGAAACCTCCTACGTGTAACCGATAGTAAGAGTCACGACTGCCACCGTAGCTGCTGTCGCGAATGACAATCAAATATCTTCCAGCGGCAGGTGCAATCACTCCGCAAATGCAGTCTTGTTGAACCAATGTTGCATCATCGCTTCGTGCTAGCTCATTGCCTTCATCGTCAAGAATCGCGACGAAGGGATCGAACATATTGCGCTCATGCGATAGTCTTAAACCTTCGACTTCAACGGTAATCATCTGGCCTTGCGGAAGCTCGACGACATAGTAATCGACATCCTCGGTCGCGACGGAACCATTGATCGTACTGTTCATGGCAACGGTTTGAGGCGATTGAGCGTCGTTATTCGGCTCAACTTCGGCAATCGATGGGAACGGAGAAACGCCCAGCAAACGCATGTTGCTCAGGCCAGTTTTGGTCACGACGCGAAATGCGTGTAGATCGCAATCAGCGTCCTTCGACGCGGTCACAGTCATCTTTATCTTTTTGTCGTCCAGGGCTTTGATGTCCGAAACTTCGATCCCAGGCGTATAGAACATGACTTGATGAGCATCACCAAGTCGTTCTCCCGACATAATAATCTCGGTAGTTGTCCCACGCTGCAAACCCATCGGACTAATCACACTGACTGTCGGATTCGCGGCAGAAACAATGCCAGCGAGACCAACGACGAACCAGAGCAATGAAAACCCAATCGTAGAACGGCGAACCAACATGCATTGCTCCTTAAACTGGCAATTAAACTGGCAATTAAACTGGCAATTTGAATCTATTCCTAAGTCGCTGAACCAAAGAACCTTTAGTCCGGCTGATTACAGTTTTACTAGGCGAGAATGTCCGTGAGCAGTTTCCCGCCATCGCAGATTTCGATCGGTCGATCACCCGGTGCCATCAATTCCTTATCGGCAACAATTCCCAATAGATGGTACATCGTCGTTGCCAAGTCGGCTGGCGAAACGGGGTCATTGTCAGGTTCAGAGGCGGTCGCATCCGACGAGCCGTAAACCAAACCGCCTTTTACACCGCCGCCGGCCAGCATCGTGCTGAAAACCTTCGGCCAGTGATCGCGTCCAGATGTTGGGTTAATCTTAGGCGTTCGGCCAAACTCGCTACTCACCATAACCAGCGTCTTTTCTAACATGCCACGCGATTCCAAATCTTCGATCAGCGTCGCCAGTGCTTGATCAAGTGGTGGCATTTGGCTTCGGAATCCATCGGTGATCTTGTTGTGCATATCCCAGCCACCATAAGTGAGCGAGACAAATCGGACGCCCGATTCGACCAATCGGCGAGCCATCAAAATACGTTGACCAGCCGTGTTGCGTCCGTAACGGTCACGAATCTTCGCGTCTTCAGCTTCGATATTAAATGCTTCGCGAGCTTTTTCGCTGCTGATCAAGCTGTAGGCACGATCATAAAAAGTGTCCATCGCGGCGACCGAATCCGATTTCTGCTTGCTCGCAAAATGAGCATTCACTGCTTCAAGAGCCGAGCGACGACGATCAAAGCGACCCATATCCACTCCGGTCGGCAGACTCAAATCTTGGACGCGGAAACCCGACGCTGCAGGGTCAGCACCGAGACTAAAAGGACCGTAGGAAGAGCTTAGATACCCGCTGCTCGCGAATTCGTTGGCAACTTTCGGGATCGCTACGTACGGCGGCAAATTATTGCGAGGTCCGTATTCGTGGCTTACGACCGATCCGAAACTTGGGAAAATCAGTGCCGGCGAAGGTTTGTAGCCGGTAAACATATTGTGCGTTCCACGCTCATGAGCAGCTTCGCCGTGAGTCATGCTTCGAATCACAGTGAGCTTGTCTGCGATGCCTGCCAGCTTTTGGAGCGATTCACCGAAGATTTCGCCGATCTTGGTCTTCACCGGCGTCATTTCGCCACGGAACTCAAGCGGGCTATACGGCTTTGGATCCCAGGATTCTTGATGAGCCATTCCACCGGGCAGGTAAATGTGAATGACGCTTTCGGCTTTCGCGTCAATAAAGTCATATTTCTTCTGCTCGGCTTGAAGCGATCGCATGCGAAATAAATCGCCAAGCGTCAAGCCAAGACCGCCGAGAGCTCCAACTGATAGAAATCCGCGTCGTCCAAGGGGGTTGCCTAAGCACTTCATTGTTTGGGTTTCCTATACGTATTAAGGGGATGTGAACTCGGCGTTTTATCCGTTGGCTTGAAATAGCCAGTTTGCAAGTGCATTGCATGGAGAGAGGGAAACGCCGTTTTCTTCACTATGGAAGCGGGGTAACTAAGAAAAATTTGAAATTTCGTCGATGCAGAAGCATCTGGGTGGGGTTTAACTGGATCCTTATCGGATATCGATATGCCAAGGTCGAGTCGACATTCGCCTTTCCAATCATGATAGTTGTCCAATTCTGGACCGTCAACGCGCCTTGCAGTCGACCCAATGTGCGTATGCTACCGTTCATTGCAGGATTATCCACCCGTTTGGGTGGTGTTTTGTGAAGGGATTTCATATTCCCGTACAAATTCCGATCTATTTACTGTTGGGCGTTGCTTTTACGTGGTCGATGGCGAGCGTGTGAGAGTAAGCGAGCTTGCCGGTGCGGCCTTCAAAATACTGGAGGATAATTTGCGGATGCGGGTAAGCCACCGAGCGAATATCGCCCAGCTTCGTCGGCATGTTAAACGTGTTGTTGACTTGAACAACACAATAAAAAGGGTAGCAGCGATCCAAGCGTGGGATATCCGGCAGTATGTAACTTGACCATCGAATATCACATTGCCTTGGTCCCGATTCGTACCAACCGGTAATCGGTCGGTCGCCTTCGTCAAGCTTGGGAACGTGATTGACCGAGTTGTGCGGACCGCAGCAAAATTCCCAAACGCGATCGGTGATTCGAATTGCAAAGCTATTGTGAAGATCGCCGGTCATGACAGAAACGGGCTTGCCAAGCCCATCCCAGAACTTGACGAGTTTTTCACGCTCGTCAATAAACGCAACCCACGACTCCTCTTTGTTTTGCTCGTCGAATTCGAAACCACCTGCCCCGTTGTGCGGGACCATCATCGGAACGCTCGACGTTACAAAAAAGAAATCGGCATCGCTTGTCCGCATCGATTCGATGAGCCATTCTCGTTGATGGTCGCCCAACATTGTCAGACCGGGTTTGTCAGGCTCTCGAATGTCGTGCATCTGGCGATGGCTGCGTGTGTCTAGCAAATAGAACTCGCAATTCGCTAGCCGGAATTTTCCATAGCTGCGTCGACCGATTGAATAAGTGCTTTCGCCACTCGCAGCAGCCGGCATATGCAACTGGACGGTATTCTTATCGATGACCTTGGCGATGTCATAGACACGTGAGTTCGGATCGCCGCTATCGTCGTCATAACGAATGTCATTGACGCCAGCGGTCGGCGTTCCCCAATGGACATGAAGGTTCGACATGTCATTAATTGGCAAGCTCGTAAAATCTGCTTGTGGATCAACCAATCGATCGCTACCGGCCGTCAGCTGGGCGCGACCGACGTGAATTGGGTGATTGAAAGCGACTGGATTGGCCCAGCCGAGGTAGTCATACCACGCCTGGGTTCCGATATCGCGAAAGACAGACCGACGATGCCGTCGTCCTGCGCTGCCGGCTCCCCAAATATCATTGACAAGTTCATGATCGTCAAAGGTAAAGAAGCTCGGTACATTGCGATGCCACTGGCTAAGCGGAATTCCACGTGATAGATAGAGCCGATAATTTTCCCAAACGCCGACCATGGTTGGCATCATCGAGACCAATGCAGGAGCTTGCTCGGCTGTCAATCCGTTGGTTGCAAGCCATGCCGCTGGCGTTGCCTCGCGAAGCTCTTCGTAGAGCCAGTCGCCATTCATAATTGCAAAGTCGATGTTATCAGCGATCTCCTTGTTCATCGTCTGGTAAAGTGGCAACGAATGGCCAATGCCGTGCTCAGGATTCTGGTTGGCGCAAGAGCCGAATTCAAATCGCAAATTGAAAAGACCTTTCGGATTGTATTCCGCATTTCGCGTCGCGTCGGAGCTTGGAAACGTCTTGAAGGTTCCCGGTTGTCCCTGAGGAAGACCGCCAACATAAACCTGATAGTGATACCGGGTGTTGCTGTCGAGGTTTTTTAGTTCGACAAAGCCGGTACAGTCATGATTCCATGATGTTATGCCGGCTTTGGTTGTTTGATCCAAAGCGTTCAAGGTCGTACCGAATCGAACATCGAACTCTGTTGGTTCTGACGTTCGAGCCCAAACAGCCATCGATGTTGAGGTTGGACGGCCAAGTATGGGGCCGTGGGTCATCGTCGGTCTATCTTTCGCATTGGATTGCGAAAGACAAAGACTAACGATTAAAAGGCCCACAAGCACGCGAAAGACTTTCGACTGAAAATGGGAATAGGTCACGTTAAGAAGCAACTCCTTTGGCATCGAAATAGTCAGGCTCAGAATCTGATCGCCATTTGATGTTGCAGCCAATGCTCGGCTTTTGCGAGTCCGTGATCGGAGCACCGCTTAGCAAACAATCGAGTGCTTGTCGTAAATCTAGACCCGTCAAAGGGCGATCGGTCTTTGGACGGCTGTCATCCATTTGGCCGCGATAGACCAAACGATGGTCCGCATCAAAGACAAAGAAATCGGGCGTACAGGCGGCTCGATAGACTTTCGCAACACTTTGGTCAGCATCGAACAAATAGGGGAAAGGATAGCCTTGTTTTTTAGCTTCTTCCTTCATCGCTTCAGGACCATCGTCGGGGTACGCGATGTTGTCATTGCTGTTGATACCGACGAAAGCAATTCCTTTGGCAAGGTAGTCGTGAGCAACGCGAACCAGTTCAGGAGCTACGTGTTTTACATAGGGACAGTGGTTGCACATAAAGACAACCACCAATCCTTTTTTTCCTTTGAAAGTATCGAGCGAGATCGATTGGCCGTTAATGTCCAAGAGTGAAAAATCAGGGGCGGGCGTCCCGAGCGGCAACATGGTGCTAGCGGTTCGAACCATGGATTAAGTCCTCATTTGTTGATAGTTAGCATTTTCGTAGGAAATACCGATTCTATCAGAACAATTCGCATCACCAATATGGAGGGGGCCAATCCGGGGCGGTCGCAATTTTGCTGAGTGGGGGACGCTTCCAGCGTGCCCAAGCCACGAAATCGTTGATGATTGTCCGCTTGAAGTCTATGATGAGTTAGAATCGCAAGCTGGAAGTTTGCGTCGAGTTTAAATCGCAAGCTGGAAGCTTACGCCACTTTAAATACGGCTCTTCCGCAGAATCTGTGGGTCAAAATTGACTATTTATCGTTACGAATAGAAAACCGAAGTTTCAACGGACACCCGTTTCGCATTGGATTTTT
>JAWXCK010000220.1:0-5142 GCA_034408855.1 Pirellulaceae bacterium | reverse complement strand
GATCGTAGATTTCACTGTTGAACTTGAGAGGGAAACCACGACCGAGGAGTTGCGGGACCTTTTCCGCACCGCCGCCAAAGAGCCTCGCTTCAAGGGCATATTGCAGGCCGTGGATGAGCCACTCGTCAGCATCGACTACAAAGGCGACCCGCATTCCTCCTCCATTGACCTGCAATTTACGATGGCCCTTGGCAAGGAAAAGAGCAACTTTGTTAAAGTTGTCGCTTGGTACGACAACGAATGGGGCTACTCATGCCGCACGGCCGATCTCGCAGCTTTGATGGCGGAATCTTTGTAAATACAAGCCCAGCAGCATGCGGTTTGAGTGAGATCACTACGTAACCCTTGATAGGAATCCATGAACGCAACAATCACCCTCTTCATCAAATGGTTTGCCGACATCACTATCGCCGATATCCCGTTGGTCGGCGTTCTGCCAACGCGGCGATTGCTCACCACAGATCTGGAGAAACCCCTCGCGGACATCATGATCAACCACGTAATTGCGATTCCCCACATCGCGACGGTTCTGGTCGTGGCCATGATCGTTTGGGCTTGGCGCGGCGAACCTATGCCCGCGCTGGTCATTGGATCCGGCATTCTGTGCTCGATGGGGGCCGCCTGCCTCGTGGGGCTGAGCGTCCCCGCTCTGCTGCACGCGTTCCGGCCCGTCCCAAAGATCGCGGCAGGCCCTTTGACGTTGGCTATCACAGACGCTCTTACGCTGTTGTTTTACTTTAAGCTTGCGACGGTGCTGCTGTAGTTTTACTAGTCGGATACGTTGCTTATCTGGTTTACCTGTCGAACATGGAACGATATTATGAAGCAAGGTTTGAGAACAATGAAAATCCTTCTCGCAATCGACGGTTCTTCGTATAGCGATGCGGCGGTGTCAGAGATTTGTCGACGCCCTTGGCCAGCAGGAACAGAGGTCCGAATCATCACGGTAGACGCTCCCTGGACAGAAGTACTGCGGGGTAGTTCACCGAGTATGTTCGATGAGTTCAACATGCAACTGCGTACAGAAGCCTGGAAACGCCTCAACGATGCTGCAGCCGAATTCAAGCGGAATGCACCCAACTTAATTGTCACCTCGGTGTTCCAAGAAGGATCCCCGAAGGATAAGATTCTTGACGAAGCTGAGGAATGGGAGGCGGATTTAATTTTTGTCGGGTCGCATGGTTATGGAGCCCTCAAGCGACTTTTTCTTGGCTCTGTATCGTTGGCCGTGGCAACCAATGCCGCTTGTTCGGTCGAAATCGTCCGTATTCCCCCGTCTTACGCGTTTGAGACGGCCAAAGAGCTATGAGCGGGCTGTCATTCGGCGTCAAGTCGATCCCCGCTGCGAAAGACAACAAAAATAGACTTGGAGGTAATCATGAAATGGTCATGGAAAATTGGTCAGTGGCGAGGCATCGCGGTCTACGTGCATGCGACCTTTCTAATACTGATCGGATTTGTACTTTTAAGTCATTGGTCTCAAGGACACACGATTCAAGCAACATTAGAGGGTGTTGGTTTCATTCTTGCGATTTTTGCATGTGTCGTTTTGCATGAGTTCGGACACGCTTTGACGGCGGCCCGGTTCGGCATCAAGACACGCGACATTACACTGCTGCCTATCGGCGGCGTTGCGCGGCTCGAACGGATGCCAGATGATCCCATTCAAGAATTGTGGGTGGCGCTGGCGGGCCCGGCGGTGAATGTGGTTATCGCGGGAATTCTGTTCGCGTGGTTGACGCTCACCGCCTCGTTTGCACCTGTAGAAGAGATGACCGCGACCAGTGGTTCGTTTGTACAACGACTCCTGGTTGTGAACGTCTTTCTGGTGCTATTCAACATGCTTCCAGCGTTTCCCATGGATGGAGGGCGAGTTTTGCGAGCACTTTTGGCGACGCGTATTGAATACACCCGTGCAACCCAGATCGCGGCCAACGTTGGTCAGGCAATGGCTTTGCTGTTTGCGTTTGTAGGTATAGTCATTGGCCATCCGTTTCTAATCTTCATTGCACTTTTCGTCTGGATTGGTGCCGCTCAAGAGGCGAGCATGGCGCTCATGAAGTCGTCACTTGGCGGCATTCCAGTTTCAAGTGCTATGCTGACCGACTTCCGCACGCTGTCGCCGAACGATTCGGTCCAGCAAGCAATCGACCTGATCCTGAGCGGTTCGCAACAGGATTTTCCAGTGGTCGAGAACGATCGCGTGGTAGGGGTTCTGATGCGAGCGGATTTGTTTGCTTCACTCGCCCAAAATGGCCAAGGATCAGCCATTTCAAACAGCATGCGACGTGACTTCACCATCGTCGATGATACCGAAATGCTCGAAACGGCCTTTGAGCGGTTCCAAAGCTGCGAATGCTTGACGATACCCGTTCTCCGCAAGCAGGTATTGGTCGGTTTACTAACGATGGAAAACGTAGGTGAGTTCATAGCTATTCGCGCCGCTCTAAAGAGCTTGCGTCCCGTCGGGGTCGACACGTGATGAGGCCTTTGTTCGACCCAGTATTTGCAGTCCTGCCGATCGTGCTGCTCATCTATTGGATGACCAAGCCAAAGAGCATGCCATCGAACCGTGCGCTACCTCTCGCTACGCTGGTACTCTACACGATCTTGCTGTTTTACTTTGCTATTCGCCCGCTTCTGGTGCATGCTGCCGTAGTGGAAGGATTGCTCACTGCCCTGACACCGATCTCGATAGTTTGGGGAGCCATCCTGTTGTTTAAGACTATGGAACACACAGGATCGATGGATACGGTTCGGCGGTGGCTGAACAGCATCACTGCAAACCGCGTGGCACAACTGATGATTATCGGCTGGTCGTTTTCATTTTTGGTCGAGGGAGTCAGTGGCTTTGGTACACCTGCCGCACTGGCGGCGCCTCTCCTGGTGGGGATGGGCTTTCCGCCTTTGCCGGTGGCTGTGTTATGTCTGATGATGAACACCGTACCGGTCTCTTTCGGAGCCGTCGGAATGCCGACATGGTTTGGGCTGGGAAATTTGGGCCTCACACCGGATGAACTTCGGGAAATTGCATTCAAGTCTGCATTGATGCACGCCGGGGCGGCGATGGTCATTCCGCTAATGGCTCTACGTGTGGTTGTATCGAGCCGCGAAATCCGAGCGAACCTTGGCTACATCGGACTCGTGATTGTTGCGACCATGATCGTCTACGTTGTGGTCGCGAGATTCAATGTCGAGTTCCCTTCGATTGCAGGAGGTACCTGCGGTTTGATTGCTTCCGTTTGGCTAGCGAAACATAGCATCGGACTTGAAGTTACCGAGGCGACGCAACATGCCGAGCGAATCACCTGGAGCAGCCTACTCAAAGCAACATTTCCGTTGTGGGCAACTTTGCTGATTTTGATCTTGACGCGTGTGAATGCTTTCCCCTTGAAATCATGGCTGACAGCTAGTTCGCCTTCATGGAGTCTGCCCATATTCGCACTTGGAGAACTACGAATCAGTCCAGCCCTTGTCGTCCAGTGGCAGCGTATTTTGGGGACTGAGTTGAATTGGTCTCATGCGATCTTGTATGTCCCTTCGGTGATTCCGTTCCTAGTTGTATCAGCCATGACCGTAGCAATCTATCGGACGCCAGCAGTTGACGTTCGCACGGCTTGGAGAGAATCGATGATGCAAGTCGTTAAACCGATCGGAGCCTTCCTCGGTGCGTTGGTGTTTGTCAAACTACTGATGGTTGGCGATGAACGTTCGTGTGCCGCAATCCTGGGAACATGGCTTGCCAATGGTAGCGGTAGTCTGTGGCAATTTGTGGCTGTCTATCTTGGCGCGTTGGGTTCTTTTTTTTCAGGCTCCAATACCGTTTCCAACCTTACGTTTGGTGGTATTCAGAACGCGACGGCGTCAACCCTGTGTCTTTCGCGAACTACGATCTTGAGCCTCCAATCGGTCGGCGGCGCGATGGGCAACATGGTATGCGTACACAATATTGTCGCCGTTTGCTCCATCCTTGGACTGAGCGACCAAGAGGGACCTATACTGCGTAAAACATTCTTGCCCGTACTGATTTATGGAGCGATCGCGAGTATTTTCGCGACCATGCTATGATTTAGTCGAAAGTCAGAACATGCATCCATTTGGATCGAGCGTGTTATTCAAATCAAAGATATCGTAACAAGTACGGACAGCAATTCGTCCGGCTCTGTTCTCGACAACTAAAGGAGTGACTGCACATGCTGGTCGTTTCGCTTGAGTTTCTGGTCTTAGCCGTGGTCGTCGCGCTCGCCGGAACGTTCTTGGCAAAGTCCGCCGACCAGATCGCAGAAATCACTCGGCTCGGCCGACTCTTAATCGGCAGCGTGCTACTTGCTGCGGCGACGTCACTGCCGGAATTAACAGTCGATATTTCGGCAGTGCGACAAGGAATGCCTGATCTTGCAGTTGGCGATCTGTTTGGCAGTAGTTTAATGAATCTGCTGATTCTGGCCGCCCTCGACTTGGCTCACCGTTCCGGAGGAAAGATGCTCTCGCGCGAGCTCGGCCGCGCACGCACTCTCTGCCATATTAAGCATCGCCCTTACTGCAATCGCGACCATGGCGATCCTAACGGCACCGCGGCTACCCGGGTTCTCGTTCCTTGGAATTGGAATCTGGTCCTGGGGAATCCTCGTAGCGTACCTCCTAGGCATCCGGATGATCTTCCTCGACCAACGAGTGTCCGCGCGCGCAGTGGCAGACGCTGAAGCGGCGACGGACCCGGTTGGCAATGGCAATGAAAACGTCCCGCCGCCTCTGTGGAAGCCGGTTGTCGTCTTTTCGGTGGCGGCCCTCGTGCTTTTCCTCACTGGGCCACGTTTAGCCCACGCGGCGGGGCAACTGGCTGAGCTCTCCGGGCTGGGTAAGACTTTTGTAGGCACGACGCTCGTCGCGCTCTGCACGTCTCTGCCAGAGCTGGTGGCATCCATCACAGCGCTTCGGATGAAATCGCTTGACCTCGTGATCGGGAATGTGTTTGGCAGCAACGCGTTTAACATGCTTCTGTTTCTGCCCTTGGATTCAGCGCACCCGGGTTCGCTCTTTGCAGACATCTCTCCGTCGCACACGGTTACGTCGTTGGCGGTGATTCTCGCGACGTCTGTTGCCGCATTGGGGCAACTCTACCACGTCGAAAAGCGACGGCGG
>JAWXCK010000219.1:0-61839 GCA_034408855.1 Pirellulaceae bacterium | reverse complement strand
GCGAGGCTGGATGCGATTAAACGACCGAGTCGAGGGAGCACGCGCGGCCAAACAAAGGACAAATTGTGCCTAATACTGAGGTCTTCGAAGGGCGTGGTCGCGATAATCACGCCCTTCGAAGACTCAGAGCGTGCCACCCAAATTTGACCCCAAATTTGCGGTAGTTGCTTTTGGCCTTTTCCTAATCGTTACAAGCGTTGCAACTGCTCGGCGGAATCCTGTGGTTGGCTGGTTTGTCGACAACTCGCCGCGGAATGCGTTCTAAATTTGAGAACCAGGCTGCCCTTCGGATTCTGGGATCTTTGCAAGCAATTTGACTACTCGATCGAAATAAATTATGTCAGCTCCGAAAAAAGCCGCCGAGGCACATGCCGCCCCCGCTAAAAAAGCCGAAGAGGGCGCTGCGCCTGAAAAGAAGAAAGGGGGAGGAAAGCTCTTGATCGGAGCCTTCGTCAGCGCCGTCATCATTGCTGAAACAGGCGTCTTCTTTTTCTTAGTCCCTTCGGGCGAAGAAGTCGCGGCGCTCGCGGAATCTCGATTGATCGAAGCGGCAGAAGCCAAAGGACTGACCAAGAGCGACAGTCACGAAGAAGAGCATAAGGTGATTGAATTCGATCTCGGTTCCTATCCACTTGTATTTGTTCCAAGCGGTAGTGATCGCAACCATCGTGTCGAATTCCGCCTCTTCGGTACTTTGCTAGCCAAAGACGAGGCCAGAATGAAGGAGCTCTTCGAGGAGAAGAAATTTCGCTTCAGGCATCGATTGCTACTAGAAATCCGAAACTCGTCGCTCGATGAGTTGAATGAGAATCAATTGGGCTTGATTCAGCGGCGGATTTTGGCGACAAGTACCGAGTTGTTAGGCGAGGCAATCCTGTTAAGTGTAGGATTCCAGGATTACCAAGTTCTCGAAGAATAATGATCGCTCTTGAGCAAGGATGCTCTAAAGAATGTCTGAAAACGCACAAGAGAAAGTACAAGAGATTGCCGAGGAAGCAGCCGAAGCTCCGGTAAAATCTCGCGATGCTCAGGACACCGAGCGGCTCCTTCAGCAAGCCGAAGATGCACTCAAGGATGTCGAGACATCGCTGCGAAGCCCTAAGGCTCAAGAGTACCGACTTGAAGAACTTGTCGGTGACGGCGGCCCTCCCGAAAAAGTCTCGATGGACTTGCTGCGCGATGTCAATCTCGACATCAAAATCGAACTCGGTCGTACAAAGATGAATCTCGATGAGATCCTCAAGTTGCGACGTGGTTCGGTTGTCACCCTTGATAAATTGGCCGGTGATCCGGTCGATGTCTATGTAAATGGTCGCCTCGTAGCCCGTGGCGAAGTCCTGGTGCTCAACGACAATTTCTGCGTGCGAGTCGCTGAGCTGATAGGTAGCGACAATGCTCAAAGCAACTAACACTTTCTTGTTTAAAAAGTCCTTCATCGCTAGCGTGCTTTGCCTATGCGTTTTATCGACTAGTATCGTCGCTCAAAATTCCGAGCAGCGTTTTAACGGATTCGATTCGAGTTTTTCAGAACCACCGCAGTCGGCAGCAACCCCATCCAATCCAGGGATTTACAGACCGCATCCACGGGCCGCAGGCATCCAAACCTCCAAACCATCGCCCGTACAACCTGCCGCGTGGATAGGTTCGAAATCAAAACCTGAGTTGCCGAACTCTTCCGATACAAGCATCGCTCAAAACAAACCGCTCTGGTCAACAACAAGCGACTCGGCGGCACCCAGCATAAAAAAGCCGAGTAGTCCTTGGTCGTCTACGATCTCGATGTTCATGAGTCTATTGCTGGTGCTGACTCTGTTCATGGGCGTCGCGTGGTGTTTCCGTGGCGCGACGCAACAGCCGACTCGGCATCTCTCCAAAGATGTCGTGCACGTACTGGGCAGGACTCCGCTGGCTCCGCGTCATTCCATGATTCTGCTCCGATTCGGTCGGAAGCTCGTCTTGGTCAGCCAACAGATGGGCCAGACGCAAACCCTTAGCGAGATCGATGATCCTGAAGAAGTCGATCATTTGCTGGGTCTTTGCGAACAGAGTAACGCTAACAGTATCAGCAGTTCCTTTCGCGACGTATTATCGCAATTTGCAAGCGGAAAAGGGAGTGAACGATCTGCTACGCGAAATCTCTGCTTTATGCTGGCTATTGGATTCGCCGGCTCGCTTTTTTCCGGCGAACTTTTTGCTCAAAGCACCAGCTCGACAATTGACTACCCACCGGTTGCTCGCGATTCTAGTTCTCCAAATAGCGTCGAGCCGCTATTGCGCGCGGCAACGAATTCACTCTTTGGGGAAGCAAAAAAGGGGCTCGCCAATACAACTAATGGCACCGCAGCGGCAGAAGGCGATGCAAATCTGTTGGACGGGCCAGCCAAATGGGTGAGTCCCGAAGGGCTCAATGGTTCGCTGCAGATTATGCTCCTCTTGACGGTGCTCAGTCTCGCTCCAGCCATCTTGCTCATGACGACCTGCTATGTTCGTATCATTGTGGTGATGGGGCTATTGCGACAAGCATTAGGGACAGCCCAGCTTCCGCCGAGTCAGGTCATTACTTCGATATCGTTGTTTGTAACGTTGTTCGTTATGGCACCGGTTTGGAGTCACGTCTACGAGGACTCGATCAAACCGTATACAGACCCCAAGAGCGGAATGACAATGGAGCAAGCGTGGGATAAAGGCGTCGCTCCGATTCGAAAATTCATGTCGCGCCAAATCGATATGGCTGGGAACTACGATGATGTCAAACTCTTCTATAGCCGCCATTCGCCGAACAGTCCTCCGCCGAATGACTGGGAAGAAGTGCCGCTGACGGTTTTATTGCCAGCCTATATGCTCAGTGAATTGAAGACGGCGTTCATGATGGGTTTTCAGATCTATTTGCCCTTTCTAATTCTCGACATTGTTATCGCATCCGTGACGATATCGATGGGTATGATGATGCTACCACCGGCCATGATCTCGATGCCGTTCAAGCTTTTGCTATTTGTTCTTGTCGACGGCTGGCATTTGGTAGTCGAAATGCTCTTGGACAGTTTTGGTACGTATGGTACCTAAGGGTATGTCACCTCAAGATGCAATCGATCTAGTAAGAAACGCCATTCTCATGTCCTTAATCATGGGCGGCCCTTTGCTGGCAGTTGGGATGCTTGTTGGCTTAATAACCAGCCTCATTCAAGCGCTGACACAGATTCAAGACCAAACGGTCAGCACCGTGCCAAAATTGCTTGCAATGGTCATCGCCATGGTAATTACTCTTCCGTGGATGACCGATCGTATGATTGAGTACTCTAAGGATCTTCTCCGAGATATTCCTCACCATATTGCTCAGCACTAAAGTCGCTTTTTCCAGTGGATCTAGCCAACCTACTTCATGCTCCGATGTGGACGTTCTTATGCGTCCTTAGCCGGATCGGTCCGTTGCTTACCTTAATGCCGCCACTTCGCGGAAGCAACGTCCCGATGCGTGTCCGAGCGATGATCGCATTGATGCTGGCAATCACGATAACGCCGTTGGTTATGCGAGATGCCGCACCTCTCCCAGGAAGCTTGTTGGTCATCGGCATTCAAATTGCCAAAGAAATTCTTCTCGGTGTATTGTTTGGAACTTCGGTTCAGTTGGTCCTGAATGGCTTGCAGTTTGGCGGACAGATCATGAGTTCGCTAGCTAGTATGGATATAGCCGAGGCAGCCGACCCAGCCAACGATGAGAACACCTCGATCATCAACCAGACGCTGTCTTTGATTGCGATGGGGCTCTTTTTGATTCTCGGTGGCCACCGACAGTTGATTGGATGCTGCCTCGATTCATTCGAGCGTTATCCTGCGGGCGCGGTGCTGGCCGAAGAGTTTTGGTTGCTGCACCTTCATGATTTACTACAGCTTAGCATCGGTATTGGAATTCGAGCAGCCGCTCCCATCGCGCTCGCTCTCTTGCTGGCAAACCTCATTACCGCATTGATCGGAAGAACACTGCCGCAGTTGAACATCATGGCCATCGGATTCAATCTGAACGTTCTTGTCTTGCTGCTCATGCTCACGTTCTCTCTCAGCACCATCGGGTGGGTCTTTCAAAGCGAACTTGCTCAATGGCTTGAACGAACAGCCAACCTCTTTCCGATAATGGCACGCGATGGCTGAGCAAGCAGGCGACAAGAAACATGACGCATCCCCTTTTCGACGCGAGAAAGCTCGAGAAGAAGGGAACGTTGTTCGCAGTCAAGATCTCGGATCGGCCATGCTGCTCCTCATCAGTGTGGTCGTTCTCGATTACACGGGCCCACATCTAGTTCAGACGTTGGCCGCTCTCATTTCCGAACAGTTCAAGCAACCCTTGTATTGGGAGACCGACTCGCGAACTCCCCTCGTCACGATGGTGAGCGTCTCTCAGAAAGCCGCGATCGCACTGACACCGTTGTTGGCGACCGTGTTTTTTGCGGCAGTCGTGATCAACGTCGGACAAACGGGTTTTCTTTGGTTGCCCAATAAGCTCGGATTCGATTTCACACGTATTGATCCGATGAAAGGCTTTGCAAGGCTTTTCTCGCTTCAAAACGCAACACGTCTTGGTTTTGGCTTGATGAAGATTGGAATCGTTGTTTTCATTCTTGTTCTTGGTATTTGGTCGCGATGGGATTCTTTGCTAAACCTGAGTGGATTAGCGATCGAAAGCGTCGGTGGCTTTATTTGGGCTACAGTCATCGATCTGGTCCGGCAAGTTGCGATCGCGCTGGTTATCCTTGCAATCCTCGACTACGGATTTCAAAAGTGGAAATACGAACAAGACTTGATGATGACCGACGAGGAAGTGCGAGAGGAAGCCAAGTCAACGCAAGGTGATCCGCAAGTCAAAGCTCGACGACGACGCATTCAGCGAGAAATTGCCTCGCAGCGATTGATGTCCGATGTCCCGAAAGCTGACGTCGTCATTACGAACCCAACCGAGCTCGCCATCGCACTTCGCTACGATCCTAAGACGATGAAAGCACCAGTGGTTGTTGCGAAGGGGGCTGAGTTGGTTGCCGCTCGAATCCGTAAAATTGCTTTGGAACATGGAATTCCAATTGTCGAGCGAAAGCCACTTGCTCAGGCACTCTATAAAAACGTCGATGTTGGCAAAGCAATTCCGGTCGAGCAATACGCAGCCGTCGCTGAAGTGCTAAAATACGTCTATCAAGTCCGCAATCGCTCGATCTCGGATCTCCTGAAATCAGCTTAGGATCGGGTCGAAAGGAACATCGGGCTTTTGAAATCGGGTGGCAGGCCCTGAGTCTTCGAAGGGCGTGTTTTACGCGACCACGCCCTTCGAAGACTCAGGGCGTGCCACCCAAGTTTTCAGAAGTTAACTAACCAATTATTCATTCTTGTTCATACCACTGACAAAATTCTTTGAAACGCTTAGAAGCGTTTATCCGCCTGATCGGCTGTTAACTAGCAGTGCATCGCTGGCTGCTTTTAAGTCCGACGGACTCACCGCTTTCGAAGCACTGCCGCTGGCCATCGTTGTGCCCAAGACCGAGCAGGAAATTGTCGAAACGCTCAAACTTTGCCAACAACAAAACGTACCGTTTGTTGCTCGAGGTAGCGGGACAAGTCTTTCAGGTGGCTCGTTGCCACATCGAGATGGAATTGTGATCGCGCTGAATCGGTTGAACAAAATTCTTTGCGTCGATCCCGATCGACGTATCGCCATTGTCCAGCCCGGTGTCATTAACTTAGACGTCACCCGAGCTGTTGAACGCTTTGGGCTTTACTATGCGCCCGATCCTAGCAGCCAACAGGTTTGCACGATCGGCGGCAATCTCGCATTCAACTCCGGTGGCGCTCACTGCTTAAAATATGGAATGACGACCAATCATGTTTTAGGATCGCGTATCGTCTTAGCGGATGGTGAGGTTGTTACGCTAGGTAGCGAAAGCCTTGAATCGGATGGCCCCGATTGGATTGGTCTCTTTTGCGGCAGCGAAGGGCTGATGGGGATTGCTACCGAAATCACGTTGCGTTGTCTGACCAAGCCCGAAGCCTTTCATACCGTCTTGGCTGGTTATGATACGATTGAAATGGCTGGCGACGCCGTCGCTCGGATCATTGCGGCTGGTTTCGATATTCCCAAACTGATGGTTGGCAGTTGGGGTGAGTTGGGCATCCTTTACGAAATCACATTAAAAGTCTTTCCGAGACCCTCGAACTATTGCACCGTTCGCATGGAAACCAGCGACATCGACGACGCGATAACTCAATTGCATCGCCTTACGCGATCACCGCTGGATATCGACGGACTCGATCTTGTTGGCTCGCGATCGTTGCTTGTTCGACTCGGTGGACTACCGGATGGTACGGTGAAATGCTGAGTCCCTTTCGCGCCAAACGCCGTCGCGAAGGGGCCATCGGTGGCCATCGCTGGCGCCGCTGGCTTGCGGCCATGACATTACCGTATCCTTGGCGATTTCGACTGGCGATGCAGTTTGGGAAAATTGGGCAAAGCTTTCGGTTTTTGACGCCCGCGACGTTGCACCCTATGCTTGATTTAGTGCCCGATAAGCTGCCGTCGTCGCAAACCTTGCCAGTGTTTACGGCCGCCGAGAGAACGACGGAGCGGAAGATTAGCGGAACGGTTGATCGGGAGGTACCCAATTCGAAAGGCAAAGCCGATTTAAGTGCAATCGCGGTCGAAGAAACCGTGGCTAACACCAGCGGATCAGGGGAGCGAATGGGTGCTGTTCCAGTAAGAGCCAAGGTTGCTTTGCTGGTTAATTGCGCACAACAAGTTTTGGATCCGAGCATCAATGCGGCTGCCATTCGTGTACTTGCAAAAAATGGTTGTGAAGTACATGTCCCTAAAAGGCAAGGTTGCTGTGGGGCTCTTTCGTGGCACATCGGCGACGATCAACAGGCAGTACGCTTTGCAATGAGCAACTTGAAGGCTTTTCCAAACGATGTCGACTACATCGTAACGACCGCCGCCGGATGCGGATCTGGTCTTCACGACTATCCGTTGATGCTGGCCGGAACTTCGTATGAAGAACAGGCACGCGGATTTGCTTCGAAGACCGTCGATATTTCGGTGTTGTTGGATAAGCTTGGCATTGTTTCGGTACCACCATTAAAACGACCGCTGAAGGTGGCCTATCACGATGCATGTCATTTGGGGCACGCGCAGCGTGTTCGTTCTCAGCCACGGCGACTATTGCGAAGCATCCCCGGCTTGGAATTGATCGAGGTCGCCGATTCAGAGATCTGCTGCGGATCGGCGGGAACGTACAACATCGATCAGCCGGAGATTTCGGCGCAGTTGGGACGCGAAAAAGCGGCCAAGCTCATCGCGACCGGTGCCGACATCGTCGCGTTGGGGAATATTGGCTGCGAAGTCCAAATCGTACGCTATCTAAAAGAAGCGAAGAGTACGATGCGGGTCATGCACACCATCGAGTTGCTCGATATGGCTTATCGAGAACTATCGCTCTGAGTCGATCTTGGAATGCCGCACAATGAATAGACCGTAAGAGACAGGATTCATATCTTCTGTGCTTAGCGGCGGTCGACCTCGACGTCGCGTTTCGAGATCCATCGCTGGCGAACGTCGAGCTCCGGCGGCAAAGTAGGCAGCCGAGGCTTTTCCGCTGAATGGTTTCGATAAACGGTAGGCGGACGAGACATTCGATGAATCCGCTTTCGACGAAGTTGGCAATTTTGCTTCTTGGATAAATTTCAATTCGTCCATCAAAGCATGTGTCGGTGGATCAAAAGCTAGATCAAACGAAAAATCTGGGAAATCTCCGGTTCGCTGCATGAGTTCTAGTAGCGCTGCATCCAGTCTTTTTGCTCTGGCTTTGACAAATACCAACGAGACGACTCCTGGATTAGCACCATCAGAATTTGAAGCATCGGCCGCCTTTTTGGGTTCGACAAAATCGGGGATCAGACCACTCTTACCTGCTTCGGCGATCATACGGCTATCGGTGAGTTTAACTTGTGTTGCATCGTTTATTTCAAGCTCGCTCGACCAGGCAATGTCGTACTGGTCTAAAACGCGTCGGAAAACATCTAAGTCGGGGACATCCTTTGTTAAACTCACGTCGATCACAAGCAGGAACATGCCGTTCGGATTGGCCATCATGCTTTCGAACGATTTGATCTGTTCAGCAGACGGTGTTAGCGACGAAGTAACGGCCGAAGAAATTACTTCTTGCGCAATCGAAGCCGATGCTCCTGGACCAGTCGTTCCCGCTTCAATCGTTGCCAACGGTGGAGTTGAACTACGCAAACCGCCGGATACTACAGTGTCGTTCGTCGACTTCGAAACGGTCGCATTCTTAGTAGCGTCTAACGATGCAATTGCATTCTGATCCGTCGACGGAACTTTCGGAATGGACGACGGTGCATCTTGAATGACGATGTGACCAGTAGTCGATTCGTTCGTATCGCTTTTTTCGATAAGCGATTCTTTATTGGACGGAGGTAATGAAAGGTTCTTTGAAAGCAGCGTATTGGAGAGCGGCTTAGAGGACGACCAATACATCATCAATAAGAGACTTGCGGCAATTCCCGCTGCGGCTATCCCAATCCGCCAAAGACGTTTCGGCCGTCGCTTCAACTCCCGCTGAGAAGTGGGGGCTGCGTCACGATTTTCAATCCGCTTAGCCGAATCGACCTGCCGAGCTGAATCGAGTCTGGCGATCCAAGGAGCAAGACTGGCATCGCCAGAATCCGTCGCTCGAACCTGAGCAGCTCGAATAACCCGATCCGCAAAAAAAGCATCGAGTTTGGCTTTCGACAGTGCCGGTTTAGGAATTTCCTTGAGCAACTGGTTTAACTGTCGGGCGACGGCCAGTTTCCCACGAGTCGCGGGCGACTCCGCCAAAAATCGCTCGAATTGTTCGAGTTCATCTGACGAAAGCGAATGGTCGAGATACCTGACCAAAAGTTCATCAATTTCGTCGTCCGTCCAACTCATATAATCCAAAACCGTATATTAAACACGCTTTTTCCTAACCACGTAGGATTTAGCCGAATCTTCTCTGGCCGCTACAGTTCGGATGGCAATCGTCCATGATTAGTTCCCTTTCGGACGAAGAATAGCTCCAACATCCTGAGAATTCCTAGTTTGGATTATGAATTTTGAGTACAAACGAACGACATAGCCGGCCAAAATCTTCAAACTTACAGCCAACCTTTGAGAGTTGCGACGTCCTTGGTAATCGCATCCAGGCGTTCCTGAAGAAGCTCTTTTTTGCGGTGATCGATATATTCCATGTGGAGGCAAATAGGGTGCATCGGATAGTCGGCCTCAACGATGTCGAACAATTGCTTGCATTTCAGGCTCCTGCCCAAGGGGCCATTGTCAAGATCGCCGTCGACGTAGATCGCATCCTTGGCATAGATCGCACCCACCGATTCGCGAATTCGCGCGTAACCAGCTCGCCATGACTCCGATGCCTCGACCGTCGCGTGGCGAATGTCCAGCGCGATGCTCATCAAGTTCGGGTCAATTCCACGCATTACTTCCATTAAATCCCACAACGGTGCACCGACGTAATTTGCGCCAGCATGGTTTTGGTAAAGGGCCGTCATTTTCAGTTGCTTACATACATTGGCAAGCTTCGTAGCTTGTGCCGCAAAGGCATCCAATTGCGGTAGGATCTTCTTTTTGAAATCGTATTTGTAATACGACATGCGAAAATATCGGATGCCCAGCTTCGAAGCGACCGACAAAACTTGTTCGACCTCGGCTTGATCTGCGCTGTTCACGTCGCTGCATAAAATCATCCCGGTGCGTTTGACCGCCGAGAGTGCATCCATCAACTTCGGCAACTCGACCGCAGCTTGATTCGATTCGATCCAACCATCCTTTCGGATTGTCGCTTCTAAACCACCGACGTCCCAGCGAACTAACCAGTCAGCGACTTCTTGGTAACTTAGGTGCTGCAATGGTTTGGTAAAGATCCAGATTCGATCGGAATCAGATCGCTCTGCGATTTCTTTCGCGCCTCCGGTTGCCGCCAAGGCAGTAACGGCGGCCAGTGACTGAAGACATTTGCGTCGATCGATCATCTTAAATTCCTAATGCTATTTTTGCAGATTCGAAAGTAAAAAACTATTGCCGCATTCTAGGTCGCTCGAGATGAGCGATGACCAGCGCGATATCGGCTGGTGTAATACCGCTGATTCGCGTCGCTTGATCCAGATTGACCGGACGAATACGAGTTAACTTCTGAAGAGCTTCGAATCGCAGGCATTCGACACGCTCGTAGTCAAAGGTCAGCGGAATACGTTTGCTCGCCATCCGTTGCTGGCGATCGACTTGGATTTGTTGACGTGCGACGTATCCAGAATACTTGACATCGTACTCCAATTCCGTACCAATCGAAGCCGGAAACTCCTGCAATGGTGGAAATTGGCGCGCCATCTCGGCCCAACTCACTTCAGGACGTTTGAGATATTTATCGCCGATAACATCACCGACGCGAATCTTTAGCAATGCCTGCATCGCACTGTGCAGCATCGTACGCTTTTCTTCGAATATACGCCATCGAGCGTCGTTGACTAAGCCTACCGAACGCCCTAATTCCGTCAGTCTTCGATCGGCATTGTCTTGCCGTAGCAGCAGTCGATATTCTGCTCGACTTGTAAACATTCGATACGGTTCATCGACTCCGCACGTGACTAAGTCATCCACTAATACGCCGATGTAGGCCGCATCCCGACTGATCGTTAACGGTTCCTTGCCTTTTGTTTTGAGAGCAGCGTTGGCACCGGCTACCAAGCCTTGTGCGCCGGCTTCTTCGTAGCCTGTCGTCCCATTGATCTGGCCGGCGAAAAAGAGTCCTGAGACCGCTTTCGTTTCGAGAGCCGGAGTCAATTGATCGGGTGGGCAATAGTCATACTCGACTGCATACCCATACCGCATAATTTGCGACTTTTCTAAACCCGGAATCAACTTCAACATCCGGTCTTGTACATCGCGGGGCAACGATGTCGAAATACCATTGACGTACACTTCTTGAGTGTTCCGTCCTTCAGGTTCGAGAAAGATCTGATGAGATTCCTTGTCGGCGAACCGAACGACTTTGTCTTCAATCGATGGGCAATAACGAGGGCCTGTCGATTGAATCTGACCTGAGTACATCGGAGCTCGATGCAGGTTCGCTCGAATAAGATCGTGGACCGCTTGGTTGGTATGCGTTAACCAACAAGGCATCTGCGATTGCTCGATCGACGAGGTCATAAACGAAAATGGGGTAGGAGTCTCATCTCCTGGTTGCAATTCCGTTTGCGAGTAGTCGATCGTTCGTCCGTTAAGTCTCGCTGGTGTTCCCGTCTTAAATCGATCGAGTCGGAAACCCAATCGCTTCAATGCACCGCTAATGCCGCTCGACGTTCCCTCGCCCGCTCGTCCGCCAGGTGTCTTGGCTTCGCCAGTATGCATGATGGCTTGAAGGAACGTGCCCGTTGTAAGAATGACAGATGGAGCCTGATAGACCGCTCCGCCTCGAACTAGAACACCGCGTATAAAAAATCGACCGTCAACATTTTCGGTGACAAGATCTTCGACCAATTCCTGTCGTAGTTCAATGTTCGACTCTTCTTCGATCAATCGTTTGATTTCAAACTGGTAAGCTTTTTTGTCAGCTTGAGCGCGTGGCGAATGCATCGCCGGGCCTTTGCGATTATTCAGCATCCGAAACTGAATGCCAGTTCGATCGATCGTCTCTCCCATCAAACCACCGAGAGCATCGATCTCGCGGACAAGTTGCCCTTTGGCAACACCGCCGATCGCCGGATTGCAGCTCATCTGCCCAACGGTGTCTAAACTCGTCGTCAACAGAGCAACTCGAGCACCAATTCGAGCGGCCGCCGCTGCCGCTTCGGTACCGGCATGACCGGCCCCGATGACGACAACGTCATACTCGTAAATGTTTGATGCTTCTGTACTCATGCAGCCAATCCAACAAAAAACCGTATCGATTCTACAAGTGGCGTAAGCTTCCAGCTTGCGATTCTCAAATCGAAATCTAGAACTTTTAAGTACGCAAGCTGGAAGCTTACGCCACGGAGACAACTATAAAACGTTCGCTATTTTACGTCGCAGGCTCAGTTTCTCCTAGTCCAAGCGGGCGTCGACGCGTTGCTTTCGGTGAGTCACCGGTCCAGATTTCTTGATTGCCAAGTCCGTTTTCGAGCACTTCGTCGGTCGACTCTGGATCGACTGCTCGGCAACAAATGGTCAGCCGTTCGATCCATTCGTCCAACGGGTCTTCCCATGTCTCAGGCGTCGTATCAAAGGGCGGAATTGACGCAAATTCATCGCACAGCAATATAAAGCGAAGCACATGTCGAAAGAGAATCCCCTCCTGCTTCTGCAGGCCTCGACTGGTCACATACTTGTTGAATTGCCCGTCGAATTCCAGCAGTTCGCCAACCACCCAAACGCTTCGAGTGTAGACGTCGTGGACCCTCGGGAAATCATAGTCAAACAGGCGCCGAAGCTTTTCACCTAACGCCAGCGGTCTAGGAGGAGGTTCGTCGAACATTCTTCGCGATCGATAGCGACCGGTGGCTAACTCTTCCATCGATCCGTCTTCTTCGTCGTCATCGTCGTATTTGCCGGTCAATTCCGCAGCCGTAGCGAGCCCCAGCTCCAGTAACCGACCATGCAGTCTAGTCGTCGCCAGCGTGCCGGGCGGTAGTACATCGATGGGAGGGACCCGAACAAGTCTCGAAATATTGGCTGGCAATTCGAGAGCACTTTCAAGCACTTGAATTCGCTCGATCGGATCGGCGATCGTCAGATGATTGGCCATGAAGACGCCATAGATCGGATTGACACTCCGAAGTTGAAGCAGCACTTCCGCCCGATCGGTCGGTGTGGCCGTCATCGGGCGATACTCGGTGAGTTCATAACCGCGAGCCATCGGATCGTCTCGATCGTCCAATCTAATTTTGATCGAGGCGTCGCTTTCAAGTTCTTCGTCGTTATCGTCGGTCGGCTCGAGTGTCGGACGATCGTCGATGGCCGCATCAGACTCGACTTCATCGTTCGTTTTCTCGTTAGCAGGTATCGCTGGCTTCTTTGCTGCTTGCGACTGCATTGCATCAAATAACCCTTGCGCAATTTCTTGAACCGATTGCTTCTTGCCAGACTTCGGCGTTGGGCCTTCACTTTTAGCGAGCGGGGACGGCTTGGGGTCTAAATGTAAGTAGTCGGCGGCCCAGAGGGTAATCAGCATCTGATTCAGCTCCCGTTGAGCGACTTCAATCTCGCCGCGTTCCATCAATCGCTTCGATACTAAATCGCGAATGGGTTGAACTTCGGGAGATCGGAGTAGCAAATAAGCGAGCAACCGCCAAGGCAAAGAACCGCGACTGGAAAGCTTGGTTGGCGATGCGACGCGCAGGGCTTCGAATTGGCCAGCCGTCCAATGCGACTCGCCTTGTCGTCGCTTGGGCATCTTCTTTTTCAGTTGCTTCTTCGCCCGGAGCAAACCCGGATCTTTTGTATCCTCAGGAATAGAATCGTACTTTTCTTTCCAACGCAAATACTTTACGTCGTCTTCGTGAGCGAGTGCATAAACGAAACCTTGCGTGTCGTACTGTGGCCGACCGGCGCGGCCGAAGATTTGATGAGCCGAACTTGCTTCGATTAGCTTCTTCTTATCGCGTGGTCCCTTTAATATGGTCGGAAGGATTACTGAACGAGCCGGAAGATTGATTCCAGACGAAAGCGTCTCGGTACAGACCGCGACGCTTAGGAGTTTTGCTTGAAAAAGTTCTTCGACGATTCGACGGTATTTTGGTAAAATTCCTGCATGATGGACGCCAATTCCGCGTTGGAGCACGGCCCGCATTTTCGGACCCGCTCCTTGGCTTAGATCGTATTCTTCGAGACGATGGGCAAGTTCCAACTGTCGAACTTTATCGATCAGCTTTTTTCCTTTTAAAAGCTCGGCGACTTGCCAGCATTGGTCGCGATTAAAGCAGAACACCAAACCGGGCGTCCGTCGTTTGGCTTCATCACCCTCGGCGATTCGTTCAAGATGTTCATCCAAATAGGCATCTTCGACCCATTCGAAAGACAAAGGAACCTTGCGTTCGGTTCCCTGTACTAACTGGAGTCGACGGCCGTGCGCTCGATTCAGCCAGCTACAAAACTCCATGCTGTTTCCGATGGTGGCTGACAACAGCAAGAGCCGGATATGATCGGGAAGCATGCCGAGCGTCAATTCCCAAACAATTCCGCGTTCAGGGTCATTAAAACTATGGAACTCATCCATCACCACCGCATGGCATCGATCGAACGCAAAGGCCTCGTGATGCATTAAGCGATTGAGCAAGATCTCAGCGACAACAACCAGCACCGGGGCATCTGGATTCACTCGACGATTGCCAGTGACCAGTCCAATATCGCTCGCTTGAAATCCCCAGCGGACAGCCGACTCCTGCAATTCGATCAGCTTCTGATCCGAGAGTGCGATCAATGGAGTGGTATAGTAACATTGCTTCCCTGTTCGCAGAGCTTCATATATCGCGGCTTCCGCAATCAACGTCTTGCCCGTTCCCGTCGGAGCACATACGAGAACGCCTTGTTCGGCGGTATACCATGCCAACAGTGCTTCTTCTTGAACAGGGTAAGGTGAAAACGGTAGTTGCCCAAAATACTCTTCTGCAATCGTATCGCGATCGGGCGGTTGAATTTTATTCGTCATGCTTCGAATGATACGATATTCATCAACTAGCGTCACGTGGCTTACGTCACTTAGGCGATCACGTAGCAAATTACGTAGCAGCGTCTCTCCGAGACTTGCTGTGTGAGTCTCGGAGAGACTCGCCTACGTGAGGTTCTACCGCGTGCTTTGTGAAACGAACGTCGCTACGGTGCTTCGACTCGCAATAAGATCGGCTTTGTTGTCGAGTTCCCTTTGAGGGTCGTTTTTAAGTGAAAGGGACGCGTTTGTGACTCAACCCAAGGTGCCGCCGTGATGAATACTTCGCGGGTGTTCTCACCTGGCTTCACAACCAATCCACTTAAACCGATATTGCTGACGAAGATTCCATGAGGCAAATTGCGGCCGCTATCTTCCTTACCAAAGGGAATGTCGCCACTCTCCTTACCGCGCTCCACTTCGATAAACGTCGAGATAGTTTCGCCGGGATGGATAACAATTTCCTCGATATCGTCGGCTATTCCATTTTTATTGGGCATGGCAAATTTTGTCTTTACGCTCTCGGTTGTCGTAACTTTTACCGAAATGGGGGCTTTTACCCGACGTTCAACTTGCTGGTTGTAGATCATCCCAGATGCATGGATCGTGAATTCAAACTTCTCTGGTAACTTCGCAGCGTCTTGGGGAATAAAAATAGTTCCAAACGCTGAGTTCTGTCCCTCTTCGATCGACAATGGCTGGGAAACGACGACGCCTTCCGGTAGGCCGTCGATCGTCAAGTCGACCGGTCCTTCAAAGTCATCGAGGCGATCGAGTGAAACCATGAACTCGCCGCCCGTTCCGGGAGGAATCGCGAGCTCTTTCGTTGTCGCAGTGACGTTGTAGTCCATCAACTGTTTTCGAATAACAAGCTTGTATTCGTATCCTTCACCTTCGAGTCCTCGCGCATCGCGGAGCCTCACAAAATAGCGATCTTCTTTTGGGACGGTAAATATCAGCCGACTATCGTTGCCAGATTGTCGCGTCGCATCGTCATCGTTTTCATAGTAGATGGTAAATGTCGGCAATCCGTTGGGAACAGGAAGCTCATCCATCGCTAGCTCGCGAACGATCCACGCAGGTTCACCCAACGCATGCGATCTGGCTGTCGTATCAAAATACGTTCTTCGATTCCCCGAACCAGGATACACCTTAAATCCTGAATCAGGACCACGTGGGTAGAGCCATAGCTTGACGACTTCACCGCCGCTGTACAGATACTCATTCAGTTCCATGTCTTCCCAACGATGCATGCGGTAATCGTCGGACGTCGAAGAATCTTTGCCGCGGAAGGTGAAATAACTCTCGCGCACCGCATGCAATTTAGTTCGAACCACGAGTTCACCTGATCGATTTCGAACTTCAAGCATAGGATCGAGCGGCGATTCCTTTGAAGCGGCTGAAGCAATGATCACCCACGGTTGTCCAGCCTTGGCGTCAAAGGCAAACCAATCTTCGTCGACTTGCGATGCGCCTTCATGAAAGATTGATCCGCTAACTTCTCGCGGGAAATTCAGCGACATCGCTTCATTCAGCGAGTTGTTTGGTTCTTGTTCGCGTTCAGACCGAATCGTTTCGCTCTCCATCGCCAAATCCTTCAGCGAGACTGACAATGGTTGCTCTGATTCGTCCGGCGAGGATTTTAGAGAAGCGACTCGCGTCCTCTTCGTCGAAAAGTCTCGAAGCATATTTTCGACCGAGTTGGCGACGACTTTTCCCGACATCGTCGCAACGACAACGCTTCGGCCATCTGAGCGCCAGGCAACGTTGCTCGGAACATCATCAAAGACGCCGACTTCACCGATCGGCACAAGGTCCCGAGCTGTCCAAAGCTTGACGGTACGATCTTCACTGGCCGTTACAAGCACCTTTCCGTCTGGTGATATTCGCATCGCAACAATCGATTTTTCATGGGCAAAGCAAGCGTGAAGCATCGGATTGATCGCCTCGCGATCGACGGACGTCAATCGCCATACTCGAATTCGACGGTCTGCTCCTGCAGCCATGATGCGTTTTCCGTCCGGTGTGAAGCGAACGCAGTATTGTTCGGCTTCGCCCTGGCTAAGAGTATCGAGTCGCGCACCGTTGGCGACACTCCAAATCTTGGTCGTTTCATCGCCGGAGCAACTTGCGAGCAGCTTACCGGACGGATGGAAATCCAAATCGTAAACAGCCCCGTTGTGCCCCTCTAAGGTCCTAACAATACTTCCATTATCGGCATCCCAAAGAATAATGCGACGATCGTATCCGGCACTCGCCACAAGCGAACCATCTGGACTAAGGACTGCCGAGAAAATGCTGTCGCGATGTCCTTCGAGTTGTTGCGTGATTTTGCCGGACGCGACATCGATGATCGAGATCTGTCCGCCAATTCCGGCTACCCCCGAAGCGACAACGAGCTTCGTTCCGTCATGCGAAGGTCGAATACTTGTCACTTTGCCGACAATGTCATTCCAGAGTTGCAAGACCTTGCCCGATGAAAAGCCGACGAGTCGAACTTCGTTGTAACTGCCCAATGCAACCTTATTTTCATCATCGACAAGATGCATCGCGGTAACCGGCGACTCGATATGATGCTTGGCTGCTACGGATGCGACTTTCAGTCGATCCCGTAACGCCGTTGGCTGTTGACTTTGCTTTGCTCCCTGTTCGATCCAAGTTCGAATGGATAGCAACTCAGCCGGCTTCAATTGGGCTTCATCCTCGGGTGGCATTCTTGGCTCTTCTTCGCCCGAGAGAATTTTCAGCAAAACACTTTGCTCGATCCTGCTTTCTTTGACAACAACCCGTTCCTTGCTCCCCTTCATCAGCCCAGAATAGTCTTCACAAACGAACCCACCTTCAGCTTCCTTGGCATTGTGGCAGCCAACGCAATACTTGGTTAGCAGCGGCTGGATATCGCGGCCATAGTCAAGCTCTTCGGCGACAACAACAGCACAAAGACCGGCAATCGCTAAGGCTTGGACAAACGCGAGAAGCTTGGACAGCGTTCGATGATAATTCATACTGAGGTTCACCTGCGATCGACCAAAAATTGACTTGAAGCCAACCTGCTATGTTAGCCGATCCAACGATTGAATACCAACGTGCCCTGGGCGAGGTGAAAGCAATTTTTCAAATTTTGCGCCTTGATCGATGAACGCTAGGCCCGGTTCCCTGCAAAACCGTGGCTAACGCTCAGCGGTCAATTGCCGTATACCCAACAAATAGTTGCCCTGACCGACTGGCCGGTTGTGTTGTTCAGCAATGTAAGTTCGCCTATCATTAGTGACTCCTCGACAAATCCCGCCACAACTCCCTCCAACTTCATTTTAGTAAGACCCACCGATGGTTCATTTTTCTCAATTAGTGACGGCGATCGTTTTCGTCGTGACCTTTCTTCGAATCTTACCGTGCGCAATCGTCGCTGAGTCTGCTGCACCTGCGATCGAAATCCATGAGGTTAAGGTCATCAGTTGGAAGTCGCCACTTTATCACGGTTGGCCGACGTTAGCTCGACGAGCAAACGGAGAGCTACTCTTAGCATTTTCTGGCGGGCGAGAAAAGCATGTTTGCCCGTTCGGTCGATTAGAGTGGATGCGGTCGAGCGACAATGGGAAAACCTGGGGTTGGCCACAAGTACTCTACGATAGCCCGATCGACGATCGCGATGCAGGTGTGCTGGAGACACCTAGCGGGACGATTCTCGTGACGACCTTTACTTCCTTGGCGTACCAAGCGGTTCTTGAACGAGCCGAACAAGCTGCGCCTGGACAACCTGGCGCTTTTGCGGATACGAAACTGCTCGCGGAATGGCAAGCGGCACACGGACGAATCGATGGTGAGGCACGGAATGCCGAACTTGGAACTTACATGCTCCGATCGATCGACGGCGGCGTGACATGGTCCGCTCGATACAGTGTGCCTATCAATAGCCCACACGGTCCCATCTCGCTTGGCGACGGTCGCTTGCTCTATGCCGGTAAAGCCCTGCGTGGAGACGGACGGATCGGTGTCTGCGATTCTAACGATGATGGTGTCACCTGGAATTGGCTGGCAACGATTCCGACTCGCGACGGTGATCGCGAACAAGAGTATCACGAATTGCATGCTGTCGAATGTACCGACGGAACCATTGTTTGCCATATTCGCAATGAGAATAAACAGGATGCGCGCGAAACACTTCAGACTGAATCGAAAGACGGAGGGAAAACGTGGACTGTCCCACATCGGATCGGCGTGTGGGGACTCCCGTCGCATTTAGTGCGTCTTAAAAACGGAAATCTTTTGATGACGTACGGACTTCGTCGAGCTCCAATCGGAATCCTTGCACGTGTCAGTTCTGATAACGGCGTCACATGGAGTCAACCGTCGGCGATCACGACTGATGGTACTTCGGGGGATTTGGGTTATCCATCCACTGTTGAATGCGATGATGGCACGCTGGTAACTGTATGGTACGAGCGAATGGCGAGTTCGCCGCTGGCCCAGCTCCGACAAGCACATTGGAGTTTTAAGTAACGTGCCGGTGTTTCAGCGTGCGGCACGGCGCTAGCCTCCGGTGTATTGATACGGAAACCGAGAAACCGGCGGCTAGCGCCGTACCGCTCGGTTTGTAGAACAAATGGTCCTCAACTGTTCCTGGGTTTCTGTTTATCGACTGACGATGGTTAGCTTAGCGGCAACACGTTCTTTAAGCTCGTTACCGGACATTCGAAACGCGGCATTGTGAGGACAGGAATAGACGCAGCGAGGATCACCATCTAGGCTCTTGCATTGATCGCATGTGGTCGCTTTCTGGCGTATGACAGGGATCTGCTTTTTGCCTTCTTGGCGAACCCCTTCTTGATGGCCATACATGCTGATGTTTCCGTACGGACAGTTGCTGGCGCACAAGCCACAACCGATACAATGATCTTCGATGACGATTTCTTTCGTTCCCTCGCGAAAAATCGCGTTCACCGGGCAACCGACTAGACAATACGGATCGGTACACGATCGGCAACTGGTTGCGACCAAGAAGTTCTCGAATCGCAAACCTTCTCGAATCAAACGCGATTCGCCACCATGTGAATCCGCGCACGCTCGCGTGCACTCGTCGCATCGAGTACACGACTCAAGATCGAGCACCAATAAACTCTGAGCGTTATAAAGCCCTTGCTCAACGAAGTTTGTCTTATTGGAGCTGAGTGTAGAATCGCGTTGCGAATCCAACTTCAAAAGGAACTTAGCTCGATCGAGTAACTGAAGTTTGAAAGCAGGATTGCGATCGGCAATGCGTTTGAGATCTTGGCTTTTGATCCGGACCAACTCGACGTGATCCAATGCGCTGCACGTGGAGGTACGTATTCCAGCTTGATAATTGAGCCGAACCAAATCGCTTCGCAGCTCATCGGCATAAAGATTTGACAAAGCGGAAATTTCGCCGAACGAGCCAACTTCGCCATCTCGACCATCCGGCCCCAAATAGTTGATGACTTGTTCACGCGTTCCGTTTTGACGACTGACTTTCACATAACCAAGTCTTACGAGGTAGAAATCGTCGCTCATTTCGCCTTGCTTAAAAATCGGCTGACCAGGCTCGACGCTGACCAATTCCACGCTATTAGAAATCAACTTCGCAGCTTCGGCACGTCCTTCTGGCGAAAGTGACTTGAAGATGGGCAACTTCACGAGATCCGAATTCAAAGCGTGCCGGCGATAAGCATCGTTGAGTAGCTTGCGGCTACTGGCGTTCCGCTGCAGCATGTACAGAACATTTGATCCAATTTCGATGACTTCGGATTCCTCAACGGCAATCACGGTCGCGGTTCGTGGATAACGATTCAAGCATGCCATCTCGCCCAGGATGACGTCCTCGACGCCGCGATAGATGGGTCCGCTGGTTTTATTCGACGACTGAACGCTGTCAGTACCGGTCGTCAAATTCGAAGGTGTCGCGACGACTCCAGTCGACTGCAATCGATCGATTCCTAAAAAGCTTAACCATCCTCGCTTGACGTTCTTCGACGCTTCCGCAGCATCTGGATTCACGGCAGCCTTTTTATTCAACTGGATTTCGAATTTGCCGCTTTGAATCAGGTACGCCGTGGCCCCATAGTCACCTTGGCGGCATAAAACATCGTTCGCTTTCAGTCTCCGGCGAACGCACGCTCCACCGTTGAACTGCAAAAACTTATAAGGAATGCCTTGGAAGATCGGGATCTGCAACATTTCATCAACGGTGAGGATGTCGGCTGTTAGACCGCCCACTTTTTCGATCTGCTGTTTGATTTTTGCAATTTGCTTCTCAACGACCTGCGGACGAAATGTCAAAGCATCAGTGGGGCACGAGATGACGCATTCGCCACAGGAGACACATGAGCTTTCTAGCATTGGGACGCCAAGATCAAAGCCGATCGTTGTTTGATAACCCTTGCCTGATCTCCCAATGACGTCGTTCTCTTTGATGTCGTTGCAAGCTCGTGTGCAGCGTAGACAGAGAACGCAAGCATCATGATTGACGGCGATAATTTCTGACGAACGATCGATCCCTCGCTTCTGATGAAGATGGCTTGGCTTGAATCGAACGGGATTCACACTCGGGTTAACAAACTGCCGAACTAGGCGTTTCAATTCGTTCGGTTCAAAAGTAGATAGTCCTTGCTGGACGCTTTTCAAATCCTCTTCGGTAAGGTGCTCGGAAGCTAAAAGCTCGACGACAACGCCAACCGAACTATGAATACGTTGAACCGCTTCGGGCTTTTCTTGACTAGCCGATGTCGTGACGATCATTCCTTCTTTGACATGATACGTGCATGATGAAACCAAGTCCTTCTTTACGCGACCACTTTTACGACGCTCTTCAATTTCCACCAAGCAGACACGACAAACACCGGCTGGAACAAGGTGTTCTCGATGACACAAAATGGGAATCGGATTCTCGACGCCACCTTGGTTGACGTACTTTTCGTTCACCGCGTCATAGATCGTGGTCGGACGCGGGATAGGTTCGCCTTTCTCGTTGCACTGGATCACGCCTTGTGAATTGCGGAGCGGAAGTGCTTTTCTGATTTCGATCTCTTGACCATCAATCGTCAGCTTGATCGATGTCTCTAAATCGTTGAGCGTCGCATCGGTGACGCGAATGAGCTGACCGTCGAGATCGCGCGCGAAAAGCGCTTCTTCGCGAGCGCTAATATACTCGGAGGCTTCTAAGACTTCTGGTTCGTTTACAGCCATATTGTTCCGCCTATTGAGTCACTTGAGTGCGTTGAGGAAGAAAGAACCGCAGGTAACTACGGAGCGGATTGCCTGCGACTTGTCCCAGTCCACAGATGCTAGTCGTTTCCATAATTCGAACGAGCGAGTTTACATTGGTATCTAAGTTTGGATCTTGAGAACCATTGCTTTGCGGTCCGAGCGATTCGGCCATATCGACAAGCTTTCGCGAACCCAGTCGGCAAGGAACGCATTTTCCACACGATTCTCGTTGATAAAAGCGGCTACAGGCAATGGCTTGATCGAGCATGTCGGCCGTTTCGCCATAGACAACCAGACCACCGCCCAGCATAAAGCCGATCTCGCGCGACACGTTAAGATCGAGCGGCAATAGTCGGACGTCAATGGCGTCGCCGACTAGCTTGTGCGCTTCGTTTTCACGAATCGCCTTTTTCGGAAGGATGGCTGGCAAGAATCCACCCGAAGGACCGCTGAGAGCAACGGCTTGCAGCTTCATCCCGTCCTTCATTCCACCGGCATAATCGTCGATCAATTCGCCAAGCGTGATGCCGCTTGGAACTTCATAAACTCCCGGCTTGTTTAAATCGCCGCTGATCGAGAAAAATCGCTTGCCGCGAAATCGGTCGCGTCCGGATCGCTTATACCAGACGCCTTGAGTGTTCGTTGTCCCACCCGTTTTCGCTTCGGAGCGCTCGATCGCCAACTGCTCGTCAGTGGGCATCTTCAACAGAATAGACGGAACCCATGCAAACGTTTCGACATTGTTTAGGACCGTTGGTTGGTCATAGAGCCCGTTGGTCTGAAGTTCGGGCGGTCGATTCCGCGGTTCCGATCGCTTCCCTTCAAGAGCTTCGATGAGAGCCGTCTGCTCGCCGCATACATAACCGCCCGGACTGACGAAGACTTCGAGTTGGAACGAACGGCCGCTGTCGAATATATTCGGACCGCATGCGTTCATCTTTACAGCTTTGTCGATCGCTTCTTCAAGCTGAGCAATTTGTTCTTGGTACTCATGGCGAACGTAAATAAAACCTTGCTTGGCATCGATGACGAGCCCTGCCATGATCATTCCTTCGATGACTAAATGCGGAGCCGCCAACAACAAGTCGCGATCTTTGAAAGTACCCGGCTCGCTTTCGTCGGCGTTGCAAACAACATATTTTGATTCTCCTGCAGCCTTCCGAGCTTCTTCCCACTTGTCGGATGCAGGCGCACCAGCCCCACCCATTCCGAGCAAACTGGCAGTTTTGAGCGATTGCACGACACTTGTAGGAACTGGATTTTGCATATAGCTTTTTACCGCTGAATAGGGCGGCAAGTCACTGCCGCGATAGCAATCGATTTCAGCATTGGCAAGCGATCGTTCAGCCGTGTCTCGATCGGTGTCGGCTATCACCGCCAACCCCTGCAAGATCGATTCCGCAGCATCGACATACTCTTGCGGTTGGCGAGCAACGAAAAGTTGTTCATTGATCATGACGGCTGGTCCGCGATCGCAGCGTCCTAAGCAAGAAGCTTCATGAATCTCGATCTCGTCCGTGTCAGCGGTTGTTGATTGCCATTGTTCAAACCGCTCACGGACTTTCATCGCGCCGCGCAATCGGCAACTCATGTCGCGGCAAACGTGAACACTGCATTTTGGAGGAGGGGTGCGACGATAGTGAGGAAAGAAACTGATGACATCTTGAATGACGTTGAGCGGTTCGCCAGTCTGATCGGAAATTCGCTCAAGTTCTTGATCGAGAAGGTAGCCATGCTCATGCTGTGTTTCGTACAACATTTTGGCGATTCGCGTTCCTACTTTTCGGTCAACAATTGATTTCATGGATTCACTTTCCGAAGAAGATTCTCGAAGTTCTTGCGATGAGAATCCAACTGCATCGGTTGGTAAGAGACGGGGCCATCCAAAAAGCTTGACTGGATCTGTTTGGAAATAGAAGTGGGTGTTTTCATCGCTTGGCCATTCGGTTGCGGTAGTGCCTCCAAATGTGCCACAACTGCGCAAGTCCATTGCGTTCCAGCTTCCCAAGTCTTCCTGCCGGTCTCCTCTTGCAGAAGCAATTGAAGATCTGTTTTGATTTTCTCTGGAGACGCACTCGATTCCGACACACAAATTTGGAGCTCCTTCTCGATAAAGGCAAGCAGCGGAATTACCGCGATCCTAGTAGCGTCTGCCGAAGGCTGGTGCGTTTGGATTGCTGATTTCAAAGCTTCCACCAACCGGTGGAACTCGGGCACTCGATCGGCTGGGATCACGTATTCAAGCCCCGATAGACTCCAGGCATCCCAATCGAATGGCGGCAAATCATCGCGCGTCTGCCGCCAACTTGGCTCCGACAAGGAGTGATGGCATCCGTAGCAACTGTATTCAGTAAGCTCAGGCCACGCTCGGTGCGTCTCCGATTTGCCATCGACGGATTCGACGCGTGCCAACAATAACTTCAATCGAGCTTGTGCCTGAGAAAACTGACCGATCTGCCATCGTTTGTGCGCGACCGATGCACCGAATAGATTCGCATCCTGATTGCGATCCCAATGTACCGGATAGGCGCGCAAGAAGGTTTCGAATTCGAAGTGCATCGACGGATGACCAGCCGCCATGAGATCATGATTGACTTCGCGAGCAACCGAAAGAGTATTCAAGTCTCCGACATGGCAGCTCATGCAAATCTGGGCTCGGCTCGCCAACGATTCGGTGTTGAATCGTTGCGTCCCGAAGAATCGCTTTTCTTTTAATGCTTGCCAATCCGACGAATAATGAGAATCTCCCCAAGCTTTTAAGGGACCGTGGCAAACTTGGCAATCGGCACCCATTAAGAGTTGTTCTGGGTTGTCGTGCGCGCTGGCATGACAACTGTTGCAGCGCTGCGAAAGAACGCTTCGATACTCGACCGCATTGGCAGAGCTGAATGTTCGTTGTGTCAGCTTTTCAACAATGGCTTTCGAACGCTCGGTAAGCAACTGAGTGTAAGCTTTAGCATGTGGGTCGTCATCAAACCAAATTTGACCAGCTTGCTGCCATACTGGGCTTTCGCTATTTCGAGAACCATGACAACTTGACGACAAGCAGCCGACAATCGAAACCGGCTCGTTGTCCGAACGCTGACTAGCAGTCACGCGAACCGTCGACTTTTCAATCGGCTCGGCTTGAGCTTTATTGTCGAGCAGAGCTATGCAAATTGCCAGACGCATAATCCAACCACAATTATCGGTTATCGCGCCCGAGATGCGAACTACCATCGCATGCCTCCTCGAACCAGGAAATCGCGAACCGAATCGAGACTAATCCCAGTTTGGGGGACGGCTCCGGTCGTCGCAACAGGATGGGGAGCATCGACGTGATAGCGATGGCAATCGACGCAATCGGCGGTAGCGACGTTGAGGGTTCCTTCGCTAAACTTTTGGGCTCTTTCGGAAGGATCCTGTAGATGGCAGGCGCGACAGCTCTCGATCCCCTCGATCATCACACGCTTGGCCTCGACGACAGCATTGATATTTTCGTCAGTCGTTTCGAATGCCATCGGATGGCACGCTTTGCATTCGACCATCAAATGCGAGCCATGAGAAAAAGCAGCGTGCTTGAACCAACGCTGCGGAATTCGACTTGCCGCGACGATTTGTTGATTGTCTTGCAATGCAAGCACATGGCATTTAGCGCACTGTTGTTCGTCATTGGCGATCTGCGATAGCCTCGCATCAAGGCCCGTCAGTTCGCCGGCTGGAATATCGACCTCACTCGTAGCCGATCGCTCCTGCAGCTTCTTTAGATACTCGATCTGCTGCTCAGGAACAAGTTTTTTAACGGCTTGTGCCATTTGCTTGCGATTCAAACCATGAGGAATGTCCTTAAGACGATGGCACGCGATACAATGCTTCTGGAAAGAAACGGGGCTAAAAAGGCGATGATTGTTTGTCGGCTGCCGGGTGTGTTGGTTACCTTGCAATACCGTCGAAGTGTTTTCGTAGCCAACGACTGCTGAATCTCGCTCGTGACAATCCATGCAGTTGAGTTGAACCAACTGCTGCAAATCGACGGGCTGTCCGTGGGCGTAGTGTTCACGAAACTCGACTTCCAAGTTGGCAAAGTCTTTGGCTGTTCGATCGCCCATCGTTGTCGGTTGGCCAGGCCGGAGATGTTGGATGTGACTGAACTTAATCGTACCGGGATCTTCCGAAAGCGATCGGAATTCCGGATGCCCGTCACGCTTCGTAAAATCGGTTACGAGTTTTACACGAGTCTTTTCAGACGCAATCGATGATTCGTCAATACGAGCATGACACCGAGTGCAACTCGAGCTAGCCAGCTCGACGAGACTGAAGTCCTTGCCTCGATGCTCACGATGGCATTCGACACAACCTTGCACTTCAAGAGTCTGTTGGCTGGTGCGATCGGCAAAGTGATCTGCGACGGAATGGCAATTCGAATTGCATTGCTGGTTGCTCAACGCGACATTCTTGGCGTCGCGTCCACCCCAAGCGTCCGGGCGAATCGGCGCATTAGGCGTATGGCAGACTTCGCAACCATGATGGTTCCAAGACGAATGAGCATGCGATAGTCCTCCAGGTGATATCTGCGTCGCTCCCCAACTTGAAAATGCAAAGAGCGAATAAAGAATTCCGGCTGTTAAACAACCGATGCCAGCAATCCGTTTCCATCGAACGTATGGATCAAGCTTCGCATAATAGTGGCGATCGATTCGATCGGCGAGCTGCTTTCCAGTTTGTTTCATGGTTTTGGCCCTCGACCAGTTCTACTACAAGTATCGAATCGCCAAAATAATGTGAGTCACCAGCAGAATCCCCAGTAAAATCGATGCCGATGCATGAACAGCGATCCATGCGTGCAGCCACATCTGTGCCTTGCGCTGGACATCAAACTGTCGTCGTTGTTCGCAAAGTTCTTCGAGTCGTCGCAAAATCGTAGTCGAACTCGGCGAGCACGACTCTCGCAAAAGAGTGAAAAAATCGAGAGTCGTCTGGCGGGTACGAAGTTTTGCCAATCCGGTACCTTGAGCGGGAATGGCTAGCCCTGGAATCTTTCGAAGTAAAAAAGGATCGATCACCGACGCATACTCGTTCCATATCATTCGAGCGTCAGCCGGATCGACTTCGATGCTGGTGTCGATTGCGGAACGACCTCGTTGAGGACCGCGTCGCTGTACGGCACCGACGACAATCTGCTGATAGTCGCCGCTCTCTGAATCTCGAGTTGTTCGAATGCCTTTGAACGATAACGAATTTTCGTTAAGATTGGTAAGCTTAGTAAGCCCCTCAGGCTTCGGCCCGTAAGCTACGGTTAGCATTCGCCTTGCGTCAAGTGAGTTCTGAACTGAAACATCGTCGATCTGGGCAGTAATCGTTTCCGATGGCAAATTGCCTAACATCCATCGCGGAATCACAATTTGCATAATCCAACCATAGACGCCGCTTACCAATACAAAAATTAGCAACCACATCAAACATGACGTAAAGGTGCCGCCGAATCGAAAACCCGCGTGAATAAATGCGAGTGGTCCGGTAGCGAGCCCTAACCATAAATGCGCCGCCAGCCAGACTCGCGTCGGTCCAAGTTTTTTTCGACGCAATCGCTTTCTCGGCCAAAGCAGCAACTCAAATCCGATGATCAAACCAGCGATCGAGCCGAGAATCAGCCCAATAACGGAACCACCGCCAACCCATCCACCGGCAGCGCGGGATGAGAATGCGTACCCAATAAATCCGGCGATGATCAAGAGCGCAGCAAGTCCTGCAAAGAGACAATGTAGCCGTATATTTCGACCCAGTAACACAAGCTTTCCTTATCGTCGGTGCAATTCGATCGCCGTCGCACGAATCTTTCGCGTGAAAAAACTTTTCGAACGTTTTGAGTTTAACGGATTCGGAACCATAAGATAACTCCACAATGCCTCAGATTCAAATTGAAAACCTTGATGACCCGCGTTTGGAACCCTATCGGCATCTTAGAACCCGCAATCTTACTCGATTTAGCGGGCGATTTATCGCCGAGAGCCATTTGCTGGTAGAACGCTTGCTGCGAAGCAAATATGCGATTGAATCGATTTTGATCGAACGTGGGAATCAGGCTGTTCTCAAGTCGAGGGTGCCCGACGAGACACCGGTCTATTTGATTTCGTCCACGCAAATTCGAGAATTATTGGGATTCGACTTCCATCGCGGGGTCCTGGCATGCGGTCGACGGCAACCGCTTTTGAATATCGATCGATTCCATTCTGGCGAGGAGCTGCCAAGCAATTGGACCGGCGTCATGATGATAGGCGTTCAAGACCCAGAGAACATGGGCTTGATCGCCCGAACCTGTTCGGCTTTAGGAATTCACGATTTATTTATCGGTCCGAATTGTGTCGATCCGTTTGCCCGGCGTGTCCTTCGAGTTTCGATGGCTGGACTATTGAATCTCGAACTTTACGAGATTCCAAAAGTTATCGATGCACTTGAAGAACTCTCGAAACGAGGCGTTCGATGCATTGCGACCAGCCTCGACGAACGATCCATTCCTTTAGAAAAATATAAGCGACACGGTCCCACCCTAATACTATTGGGGAACGAAGCCAAAGGCCTTCCCGCCAACGTGCAATCACACGCCGACGAGCTACTTAGAATCGACATGTGCCTAGGTACCGACTCGCTCAACGTAAGCATCGCTGCCGGTATTTTCTTGCACTATCTAACCCGAATCGCCTAATCCGAATTCTTTGTGCTCGACCGCAACCGCTGTCACCTCAGCGACTCGACAATCGCGAACTGCGATCGATTTTCGAGACACATCTTGCCAATTCTCGAAGGCTTGGTATGCTTTTCGATATGCCTTCGTAGCTCAGTCGGTAGAGCAGCTGACTCTTAATCAGCGGGTCATAGGTTCGAGTCCTATCGGGGGTACTTTTATTGGTATTAAGGGCAATCACGAACCATCATAACCCAGCAACTTGTTGGTTTTTTCCGTTTTTGTGAGTGGTAAGTAGCAAGCTGAAGCTCTGTGTTGATTCTTTGGCAGAAAGATAGCGAGGGCGAAAGTTATCAACTTGCTGTCGAACCCTGAATGGTGTTAGCTCCGAAAGGATGACTGTTGAAATGCCTTGCTCCTCTAGAAAATGGGGGCGATACGAGGTCTCTACTTCAACGAGTGTGTCTCTACGTTGGACCATTGCTTTATGCCGTTTGCTGCGTTTCAACCGTCGCTACATGTAGCAAGCCACATACGGCTACCGTATCTGCATCTGGATTCATTATCACGATCTTTGTTTTGCTCAGCAGTACATTTTCAGGATGCCGCACTTCGTAGCGCTGTCCGCTGGACAAAACGACCACGAACGGCTCGAACGGCATGACGTTTAGGAAATGTCTCATCGATTGTTCGTTCATTTTGAAATACCCTCTGTTCGGACTTTGTTCGTTTCTCCTGATTAGTTTACACCGCCAGGAACAGAAATTCGATAGAGCCGCAGGCGTTTTCGACCCGAACGAGGAAGGCGGGGTAAGGTTACGCGACTAGGACGCAAAAACGCATCTGTTGGAGGCAAGCTCCGAACGGATGACAAATGAAATTTGGAAACTAAGAAATGATTATGTTCGCTGAAATGTCTCAAGCAATGCTGGGATTCTTCGTCGCAAAGATTTACAAGTGCTGGATTGTGGAGCGAAGCGCCCGATTGCTTTGTTTGTTGGGGATCGCCTTTCTCTTGTTCTTAGGGTCGATGTCGGTCGCTGACGAGCCCGTCAAAATCGGTTCGCGCCGTGAGTTGTTCGTCGATCGATTGCTGATTGACCGTCTGATCGATGCTGAGCTTCGAATGCACCATCCGGTGAAGGCTACGAGGCCAAAGTCGCCGCTTCCGGTCGCTCATTACATTACCATCTTAAAAGACAGCGATCGATTTCGGGCTTATTGGCGAGGTTCCGATCCATTATTCGAAGGCGAGATACACACGGGGCACGGCGGCGAAACGGTTGAATATGCAGAGAGCCTTGACGGGCATGAGTGGACGTTTCCGGACCTTCGCTTGCTTGAAGTCAGCGGAAAGAAACATCGCAACGTCATCTTAGCGAATCAACCGCCGCTGCTCACGAACTTCTCGCCATTTATCGACAATTGCCCAGACGTGTCGAACAATCAACGCTACAAGGCATTGGGCAGGTAGTCTTCAGGTCGAGATACAACATGCCGACGGGACGGAGATTCCGAAGTTTCGACTTGCAGATTGTCCGGCAATCTACGGTGATGAGATCGATCGGCGCATCCAATGGCTTGACGACCCAGATCTCTCCGCGTTGGCTGGCAAGACAGTCCGGTTGCGATTTGTGTTAAAAGAGTGCGACCTGTACGCGTTTAAGTTTCAGTAACGGGCACTACGCTGCTTCGCCGATCCAGGTGCGGAGCAACGAGGCTGCTACGTCGGGATTCTCCTTGACCAACGATGCGAGTTCTTCTCGCAAGTCGGTGCCTGTCGTGCTGAATTTCGCTCGCGCTTCTTTCGCATTGTCGCCAGCATCGGCTTGAGAAGTTGATCCGCCGCTACCGCTAACGCCGCCTATCGCGACGTCGGATAATCCAACGTCCGCGAGATCACTATCTACCGTGTCATCCAATGGTAGGTTGAAGCCGCGTTCAAATTCTTCATCACCCTTTGCTCCCGAACCGGATGCGACGAACGATCGGAGTGACATCAGCGCAACGCCGACCATGATAAACATCACAAGCGACTGCCAATTGCTGGCTAGCCAGCCGGTAGCGGTTGCAGCGATGCTTGGGCCAGGTATTGTTTCGGGAGGTACGTCTAAATAGTCATCGACGATGATTCGAGGGAGTAAATCGACTCCGGCTGCCGTCGCGGGCAACAAGTTAGCAAGCTGGGTCTTGATTCTTAAATGAATTCCTTCTTTGATCGACTTCATTTCTGGTGCGCCCATCGTCGGTGCCTCGGAAGCGTTTTTTCCTGGATTCAATTCCTGCCATTCACGACGAAAAGCTACGCTGTAGTACGACAAGGGAATCGATACCGAAAGCGACGCGCTCTTGACCGCCAATCCGACTTTTTCCGACAGTGTTGTCTCTTGCCCAACAATCTTGTTTTCCGTTTCCAATTGCTCTTTGCTCTTGCTGCTCTGTTCATTTTGCGTGGCTAACGATTGTGAGCGATTAGCGATGGCGTTTGGTTCTGCGCCAGGTCGGCCACCGGTAACCGGTCGAGACGATTCGCTATCCTTCTTAGACGTTGTCGTCTGTAGCGTTACAGGTTTCTCGCCATATTTTACCGATTCGGTTTCCTCGCGAAGGGTCGTATCCAGTTCAACATTCGCTTCGATGCGAACGTCGCCATAGTCGACCATCAGATTGAGAGCCTTGTCTTTTAGCTGTTGTTCGGCCAAGAGCTTTTGTTGAAAATAGCGTTCTTGCTCAACGGAAATCGGATCGTTTTTTCCGATCATGCTCAACCCGCTGCTCATATCCATGACGGAGATATTTTCATGTCGCAAGCCAGCAAAGGTGGCCCTTACCTGATTTATGATGCTACGCTTTTGCTGCTCTTCGAGCGGACGGGCGTTCCTTGGAAGTACGAAGACACTTGCCGTGCTTTGTGACTGATTCGAAAAGCCTTCACGCTTTTCGTCGTAGGTGACGTAGACTTTATCGACAAAGGGGAGGCGTTCGAGAACGTTCGCCACATCTTTTTGTCGCGCATCGAGGATACGCGTCTTGGACATGTACATCGATTCAAGAATATTGCCACCTGACAATGCTTTGCCGGTTGCGCCGCCAAATTGCTGAGGCGTCGCCCCACCGTCGGCCAAAGCTTTGATGTAAAGATCTCGTTCGCTCTTAGGGACTTGAATGCGCATTCCGATGCGTTCATACTTTTTTAGTCCTGCATTGCTCATCGCGGTTTCGGCGAGTTGAAGTTCGCTTTCTTTATAGACATGACCACCAAAAAGAAGCTCCATGTTCGTTTGCTGGACATCGCGAACCAAAAATCCTGCACCGACTACGATCGCCAAGAGCATGATCGCGGCTATCATCCGCGAAGCAGGCGTGAGGCTGAGAACCAGGTTCCGGGCTTGTTCGAAGAGTTGGGTGAAGTAGTTCATACTAAGTTACATTTCTAGCTTGCATGAGGCTTTGCTCGCGTTAATCACGCCCTTCGAAGACTCAGGGCGTGCCACCCGATCTAGAAAAGCTCAAAATGGTTTTTGACTCGTTCCTAGATACGAATATTGTTGATCTCCTCAAAAGCTTGCATCAACTTATTACGAACTTGCACCAATAAGCGAAAGGCCATATCGGCTTTTTGTAGCCCAGTCAAAACTTCGGCCGATTGAACGTCTTCACCGGCTAGCATTTTCTCGACTTCTAAGTTGGCTGAATTTTGGATGTCATTCACGTGTCCGACGCCCGAACTCAGCAGCCCAATAAAGTCGCTAGCTGGACTCGATGTAGCATCGCTTTGATTGCGTACCCCAACTCCATCAGACAAACGCTGTGCATGCCGAGCAAAAAGTGAGTCGGGGCGTATCTCCATGTCGTGCTACTATTCAATCTGAGGATTTTGTTCGAGAACGGTCCACCACAGTCAGTCGGTATTTGCCTATGCGAGGATACTCAAGTTCTGTCGGACGATGCTTTTGGTAACTTCCATTACCCCGATGTTTGCTTCGTAAGCCCTCGATGCTTCCAGTGCATCGACAAACTGTTCGTTCATATTGATTTTGGGATAGGCGACGTAGCCTTTCCATTTGCCGTCTTTTGCGGCTAATGGATGATCAGGTTGGTATCGATGTAGAGGTTCGCCTTCATCGGTTTCGATCGACGCAACCTTAACGGCAGCCATTCCGCCGCCAGCCTTATGTTCATCGGTTTGAAAAACGACGAATCGCGGTTGGTACGGTTTGTTTTCGCCATTCTCGTCTACCATCGTCGACATGTTGGCGATGTTCCCCGAGATCGTATTTAGTCGCACGCGTTGAGCAACCAAGGCACTCGTGCTGACGTCCAAAGCTGAAATCATATTTTATTCCTCCGATGCGAATGATCGTGTTTGGATGGCTCTCAATTTCATACGTTTACCGATTCGGAAATCGCCATTTGTAGCAAGTGATATTGATTCCGAAGAATCGCCATGGCGGTCGAATGCATCGATTGATTCTTCGCGATCTCAGTAACCTGTGTTTCTAATCCAACGTCGCTGCCGTCGTGAAAGAGAATTTGCTTCATACTTTCGCGGACGTTTTCGGTAGCTTGTGCATGCGACAAACCATCGTAGCCAGAGGTTTTGGCACTCAAGGGATTGCGTGCGGTTGCGTGGCTTGCCTTCATCGCGTCTTTCAGGGCTGACTGAAAATTATCGACCGAGAGATCGCGAGTTTGGTAGCCTGGCGTATCCGCGTTTGCGACATTGCCAGCCAATAGCGCATGGCGTCGTTCGGCGAACTGAACCGTCTGCTCGACAGCCGGAAGTGCTGAGTTTCGAAAGAGAGCGGGCCACATTTTTCAATTGTCTCCTGAATGCACTAGCCGTCCAACATCAAAGAAGATTCGCTGCTTTCCACGTCGTACCCACGAACCCCACCGTAGGCTTCCAAAATGGCTTCGGCGCTGGCAAACTGCTCCAGTTGCTGGCTTACGATTTCGCGTTGATGCGTCATCGTATCGAGACATTGATTGTCGATGACAAGCAACTCTGCAATAAGCTTCTCCGATTTGGCAAACAGCTCTCGGCAGCGGACGCGTTCGGATTCTGAGGCCCAATTCCGCTGTTCGGGAATCTGAGATTGAAATAACTTGAGTTCGTCTTGAAGCGTTCGCAAGCTCTCAATAATTTCGTTCTTACGAGAGAGCAATGCCAGCAATTCGTCAACATTGTGACTTTCGGCGATTAGATTTTGATCGAACGATATTTCGCGAAGCTGAGTCAACAAAAGCAGCTTGTGCTCGGCGAGTTCCATCAATCGTGTTGTATCGAGTTTTTCCATACTTTAGCTCATTTAGCAAAAAACTCGAAAAACTTAAAGAGCAATTGCGTAGCCTGGATGCATCGCAAGTCGACGTATTCCACGCTTTGGCAATTGTCGCTACATGAATATTGCACTAGCGAATTGCGATGGGTGATGCATGGCTTTCTTGCGCCTGAGAATGAAGTGCCTGCAAGAGGGCGGGCGATGGCGAGGGGATGGTGATGCGCTGTTCGCGGCCTTGCGGATCTCGATAGACGGCGGTTAGCGACGCGCCTTGTTGACCAGCCGCCATCGACGCTACGGAGTTTGCAATAGAATCGCGGGTAACGTTTGCAGCTTGATGGATCGCCGTTTTCCAGTTATCACCGATCGATCTATCTGGAAAACTGTCTGCCGTCGCGGATACCGGAAATCCGAGTTGACTTGTGGAAGGTATCGATGCCGAAGCAACCTGCATGGGTGCGGGAGCAGCATCATAAAGACGGATCAAACCGAGTCGAGCGAGCTGCGCATAGACGACTTCGGGGCCACTAAAAAGTCCTTCGTCAAGTTCACCATCGGCTGCATAGCAGACGCCGATCAACTCGCCTTTCAAGTTAAAGAGTCCACCGCCAGAACGACCTTGCACCGGTGCCTTAGCGACTTCGACATTTGCCGGCCCGAGATATCGATTTAGCTTGGTTATGTGCGAGTCGCGGCGGGTTGGGGTAGCACCGTGATCGCAACCGAAACTTGATACCGGTTCTTGCTCTTTCAACGATGTCCCACGAGGAAAAAGCGGAGCGGCAGCAACAGGTTGACCTGGACGGAATGCGATCAAACCAATGTCAGTGTCGTCGCATCGGAAATCGACCACGCTCGCCGGCATCGTCTGCAACTGGCCATCGACAAGCACGTCGACGGTTACGTTCGATTGTGGTTGGAGATCGCGAAAGAGATGCCCGCAGGTGAGAATCAATGCTTCGTCACCATGCTGATCGATGATCGTGCCAGATCCAAAAGAAGTACTCTGACGATCTTCGATCTTGATTCGAACAGTCGATAGCATCGGGTCATTGGGCGGGCCTGATGAGAATGCAATTCCATTTGAGCCGTAGGCGCTAGCCTCGGGCGTGGGCTTCGACCGTTGGTTGCCAAACGAGCCCGCAGCTAGCGCCGTCGGCTCAGTTTTTGTCGGCACGAAATTGGACTGGGCGAGCTGCAACTGTTGCAGGCGGGCTTTGAGGCTCTGGAAACCTTCGCGACCTATAAAGCGATCGACTTCTCGTCCTTTTTGAAGAACAATCATAGTTGGCAATGCGGTGATTTTCCAACGCTGAACAAGCCCTTTTTCGGCGTCGACATCGACTTGTCGAATCAGCACTCCCTGTTCCGTCAGTTTGGCTAACGACGGACCGATTTCTTGGCAGGGGCCGCACCATTTGGCAGTAAAACTCAGCACGACACAGTCGGATGTTTGATTTGCGTTTGACTGCGAGACAGTTAAAAACGCTATCAGAATCGCAAGAAAAGAAGTCGCGATGGCCATAAGTTTCGGATCCTCCATGATCCGGGTATAATTGCTGAGTGCGAAGTACGTCGGAGTGTCCCGATTGACCGGTTCTCGAGGCAAGACGAACTTTAGACAAAATCGAAAAAAACTGAGAAAAAGAACCGATCTTGACACGCCTTTACGAAATCAACACGACCGTCGCCAGTGAAGAAGCGGCGCGCTCGATCGCCAAAGTTCTACTTGAGTTCCGCTTTGCAGCTTGCATTCAAGTCACCGGTCCCATTCGAAGCTTCTATCGTTGGAAAGATGCAATTCACGACGATGAGGAATGGCGGCTAAGCATTAAAACCAACTGCGAAGGTCTCGACGCATGCTTGGCCGAGCTTCGTCGAATCCATCCCTACGAAACGCCCGAGCTGCTTGTTGCAGTTATTGATACTCCGTCGGAAGATTATAAAAGATGGTTGGTCGAACAGGTTGGCGAACCGATTCCAACGACGGCTAATGAGACATGGCATTTGCGAATTGCTGGTTACAATCCCAATGCAGCAACCGGCCAACCCATAGTGATCCTTGGTAAACCGATCGAATCGCTCGAGTTGCCAACGGGACCAAGTCCGCTTACCGTCAGTTTTGAAGAAGTCGCCGAATCGCTTTCGAGTTTTTCGAACCTGCACTTCGAGCCTGATGGTTCGTTTGTATGGGGATCGAGCGGTCGGCAATCGGCGTCAGATCGCGATTGGCAGCTTGATTGCATGATTTACGATCGAGAAAATCGCATCGAGTATGTAGAATTAAAGGGAAACTGCAATCGAGAAACCTGGGATACGCTTGTCAAAGTCCTCTCGGGTGTTGATTGTACTTCATTGATCGTACAATGGATCGAACAAGGTGTATGGATAAGCGAATCAGGATTCCGAAAATGTATCGATTGATGGTTAGTACCTATTTTGCCGGATGCGTGTTGAGCATCTCCACGACCGCTTGGAGCCAATCGGATTCCAAACAGTGGTCCGTCTCGCGTGGTGATGCCAGTTCGCAAGGCATTAGCAAATCGACGCTCTCGGCGAATCCAACGTTACTTTGGGAATTCGCTCGTGAAAAAACAGCCTTCGATTCGACGCCAATTATTGCCGATGGGGCTGTTTATATCGGAGACTTAGATGGCGAGTTCTATGCGCTGGAGCTCGCTTCGGGCAAAGAGATTTGGAAAAACGAATCCGAAAGCGGGTTTGTAGCAGCGGCGGCTTATCGCGACGGCAAACTGGTTGTAGGCGACTACGATGGGCTGGTTCGATGTTTAAACGCCAAGGATGGCGAAGAGCTTTGGCGGTTTGAAACTCAAGCTCAGATAGACGGTGGAGCTAACTTCTACAAAGATTTAGTGCTCGTTACCAGCGAAGATGGGAACCTCTACGCCCTCAATTTTGCAGATGGGCAACTCAAATGGAAATACGAAACGGGCGACCAATTGCGATGCGCGCCAACGATCGCTGGCAATCGAACGTTTCTCGGCGGTTGCGATGGAAAACTCCATATCGTCGACCTAGACAAGGGAACGAATGATGGCGACGGCCTGCCGCTCGAAGGACCGACTGGTTCAACGCCGGCTGCTCAAGGCGATTTCGCTTTTGTACCTACGCATTCCGGGGCGGTCTTTGCCTTCAATTGGAAGGAATCGAAAAAGCTTTGGATGTTTTCTGATTCAGAGCGATCGCAGGAAATTCGATCTTCGCCTTCTCTTGACGGCAAGTTAGTATTTGTGGCAACGCGCAATCGTCGACTCCTTGCGCTCGACAAGAACGACGGGAGCTTGACGTGGGAATATGTAATGCGAAAGCGATCCGACGCATCGCCGGTGTATTGCGACGGACGCATTTGGATCGGAGCCTCGGACGGTCGCCTCTTCGCGCTCGATGCCACGGATGGAAAGGTTGTCTGGGAGGTCGAGCATCAGGGAGCGTTCAGTTCGTCTGCCGCCATCGCTGACAATAAGCTAGTCATTGCTTCGGACAAAGGAAGTGTCTTTTGCTACGGAAAAGCAGCCGCCAGCCCATAAGATTTGTTTGACTCTAGCCTACAGAAGAAAGATATGACCTCATCCACAGTAAAAACGGAAGTCGGCAGCTATTTCATTTCGAACTACCCGCCTTATTCGCAATGGAATGCCGAGTCGGTGCCGGCGATCGAAAAAGCCATGGGTTTGCCACCTAAGCCAGATACTCCGCTGGGGTTGTATCTGCATATCCCTTATTGCCGCAAGCGTTGTAAGTTTTGTTACTTCAAAGTTTTTACAGACGTCAATGCGGCTGAGATAGAACGCTATGTATCAGCGCTTTCGCATGAAATCGAATTGGTGTCGCAACAAGCGATCATGGGACAAAGGCCGTTCCGCTTTGTCTATTTCGGCGGTGGCACGCCGAGCTTTCTTTCGCCGAAACAGTTGACGAGTTTGGTCGATCGACTTCGGCAAAGCATCTCCTGGGACCAGGCTGAAGAAGTTACCTTTGAATGCGAACCTGGAACGCTAAGTGAAACCAAGATCCAGACTCTGCGAGAACTTGGCATTACGCGATTGAGTCTCGGAGTCGAAAATTTTAGCGACTCTATCTTAGAAGAGAACGGTCGAGCTCATCTTTCGAAAGAAGTTTTTCGAGCTTGGGAATGGATCGTTGCGGCTGGTTTTCCAAACGTCAATATCGATTTGATTTCTGGAATGGTCGGCGAGACATGGGAGAACTGGCGCGAGAACGTCCGTCGCACTCTCGAACTTTCGCCTGAAAGCGTTACGATCTATCAGATGGAGCTTCCCTTCAACACCGTCTACTCGAAAGACTTGCTTGGAAACACCAAAGAGTCGCCGGTTGCCGACTGGCCCATGAAGCGAGAATGGGTTCGCTATGCCTTTGAAGAATTCCAAGCGGCCGGCTATTCTGTCAGCAGTGCCTACACCGTTGTCAAAGATAAAAGCAAGGTTAGTTTCAGCTATCGCGATAATCTTTGGCGAGGCTCGGATTTACTGGCGACCGGTATTGCGAGTTTTGGTCATGCGTCGGGAATTCACTATCAGAATGTAGCTGAGATGAAGGAATATATCGCTACGATCATGGACGAACATCGATTGCCGATCGCACGAGCCTTTCAAAGTACGCCGCATCAGCTCCTCGTTCGGGAAATGATTTTGCAATTGAAGCGAGGTTATCTGGAGACTGAGTATTTTGCTAAGAAATTCGGAGTCGATATTATCCAGCACTGGAGCGCAAGTTGGCAAAGTCTCGTTGAAGACGACTTCGCTATCCTCTCGCCTGACCGCATCGAACTAACCATGGATGGCTTGTTGAGGGTCGATGGATTACTGCCGATGTTCTTCGAAGCGGAACATCAAGGGGTTCGCTATACATGAGCCAAGCATTGGTTTTCATGATGGGCGACTTTGCGGCAGAAATTCCTACGGATCGACGATATGCTCGAAATCACATGTGGGCTGTTTCGATAGGCGAAAACACGGTTCGGTTTGGTTTATCAGCATATGCCGTTCGATTGCTTCAAGATGTTTATTTCATCGAATTCAGCGTCGAGAGTGGTACGTCGATCGCTTCGCGACAGGAGATCGGTGCGATCGAGAGCAAGAAAGCTGAAAGCGGAATCTACGCTCCCACCCAAGCTCGATTGAACCAGATCAACACGGAGATTTTGGCCGATCCATCGGCGATCAACGTTGACAAATATGGTGACGGCTGGCTGTTTGATTTAGATCAAGTGGCCGAAACGCTACTGACCGCCGAAGAGTATGTCGCTCATCTTGAAAACGCTTGGGAAGTGGCGCAGCGAACCATCAAAGGGCAAGCGAACGCGGAATAGTGTCGATTATTTCGTCGATTTCCGGCCAAGCAAGCATGTCGTTTGCGTTTGGGGCCATCGAGTGCCGAGCGTCCGAACTGCGATTGCGAGTTTGCTTTGCCAGAATCGTGGCAATCGGAGTTCCGCTATCGATTTGGGTGTCGGCATTTGGAATATCCGCCCAGCCAACGTTGTTTGTCACCTCTGTCGACAATTCGTTCGACGAGTTCCATCGTGACGTCGATCGCTGCATCATGGCATCGGAGGTTTCTTTGGATATCGTCTGCCGTTGGCTAGCGTAAAGTATTCGCTTCATCCACTGTGCATGACGATTGGTCGAGTTCGATGCTGGAAATCTAATGGGTGATCTGGATGATCCAAACTGGGCATCGATTTGTTCTTGAACTAGGTTTAACCCAGTACTGAATTCGATCAGTTCCATACTGGCTGTCCAGCGAGGATTGAATTCAAGCAGGTATAAAAAGCCATCGTTACCGACAATGAAATCAGCTTGCAATAGCCCACAGTATTCTATCGATTGCGCGGTCTTGTCGACCCATTGCTCCAATCGCGCCGCTACATGATGTTTGAGATCGATGGGGCCCATGCTTCCGGCGTATTGAAACGGTGAATGAATCTCATGTTCAAAACTTACTGGCACCAAGTCGCTCAAGGTGACATTGCGCATCGCGCCAAGAATGCAAGTGCTCCCAGGGCGGCATAAAAAAGTGATTCCCAGAACGGGGCCCGAGATAAAGCGTTGAGCATAGCCTAGACTAAAGTCAACGGGCTCATTGACGGTTAGTTTTTTAATTCGCATTCCAGCGGATCCGCGAACGGGCTTCCAAAGCCTTTGGTCGAATGGAGGAACTGCGGCGCCATCGTCTGCCGAAGGCTCAATATCGATCACGCTAGTCTTCCGTTCTTTAGGAAACGAAGATTCAGGAAATCGCAACCAGTCATTGTCTTCAGCCGCATCAACCCAACGAGCCAAATTCTCCAGTTCTCTCAAAGCTAAAATTTGCTTGGAATTCGGACCAATGATCGGATGTGTCTTCTCCAATTCAGCGACGACTTCTGGGTAGTTCTCCATACCTCCGCAGAGCAAGATCGAAGAATCCGGCCAACTTGCTGCTTGTTCGACGATCGATTCGGGGAATTCCCGAATCGCGGCACAATGCGCGATTTCACTTAGATCGCGATCTACAAAAAGGTCTAAAGCTACAACTTGATGTTTTGCTTGCTGAATACTCTGGGCAGCCGAGCGAGCGCTTGCCCCAATGGCGAGGATTTTCATGGCGATTTATATCCCTTGCGTTCCGGCCGCCTATTGGTGTATTAGCAACATTTCGTCTGAATAGCATGGCTCGATTCCGATGGTTTGCAAGGAGGCAAGCTAGGTGAGTAGTCAAACGACCGTCCCAACATCCGATACTCTTCAACTCTGGGCAAACGATCCAGAGGCTGCGCGAGCCAATTTAACTTCGATTTTCGTTGCGCTCGATTCCGATGAATCGCTTGCGGCCTGGGCCACCGAAGCTCTCGAAAACTGTGGATCGCCACTTGAAACGGATATCGAGTTCCTATCGCGATCGTGTAATGAACACCGCGGAGACGTGGCTTATTGGGCTTGTAAGTTGATCGGACGATTGGGTCCCGAGGCAAACGAACATCAGAAGGAATTGACAGCCGCGTTGCAATCGAATCAGGCAACGGAAGCTACACGGCAGCAAGCGGCGATCGCGCTTGGCAAGCTGGGGGCGCTCAACGAAGCTACCCGTCAAGCACTCAACGAGGCTGCGCAATCCAAAGATCCCAGACTCTCGAGGCTCGCTCAGCAATCGCTTGAGTCGACATTATGACAGCCCGCTTCCTTCGTAAAACCTCGGCTCGGAGGCCTTGGAACATGCAAAAAGCTTCCGCGGCCTCGACGTTGGCAACGATCCTTCTTGGCCTGTTATTTAACGCCGGTTGTGAACCAGACCCAGCCTTGCTAAATGAAATTGCGAAGGTGAGCAATCCCATCGCGTCAGCAACTCCTGTTTCTGTAAAAACGAAATCGAAGCAGTTGCCGGCTCGGGCTCAAGAAACGGTTCTCGTTGCAAGTTTCAATATACAGGTGTTCGGCGAATCGAAAATGAACGATCGCTGGGTAATGGAGCATTTGGCAGAAGTGATCCGGCAGTTCGACGTCGTCGCTATTCAAGAAGTTCGTGCAAAGGATCAATCGATACTTCAGACGTTGGTCAATTTCGTCAATGCCAACGGCGGCCGGTACGACTATCTTATCGGTCCACGACTTGGCCGCTCTGTCTCAAAAGAACAGTATGCTTACGTTTATGATAGTTCTCGCATCATTACGAGCAACGAATACACATATACATTGAATGACGATATCGATGCACTCCATCGCGAACCGCTCATTGCAAGATTCGTTGTGCGAACTTCGCTCACCGCCAATCCATGGACTTTCTCGCTAGTCAATCTTCACACAGATCCTGATGAAGCGGTTCAAGAGGTAGACGCGATGGGCGGCATCCTCCGCGAAATTCGAAATTTTGAATTCATGTCAGGTCGAGAAGATGACGTTATCTTACTTGGGGATCTCAACGCGGGGCCCGAGAAGATGAGTAAACTTCAAACCCTTGCTGGCTGCCGACCACTATTGAACGAACCGACCAACGTCCGCGAAAATGCAGTTTACGACAACATCATCATCGATCCAGGCACGAACTTGGAATTCACAGGGAACGCCGGTGTCCTCAAACTTCGAACACTGTTCAACATCTCCGAAGAGGACGCGCTCAAACTATCCGATCACAATCCTGTTTGGGCCGAGTTTCTGGTCGAGGAACGATCGTTGAATTCGCAACAGCAGATGGCCAACCAACCGAACTACGGACCGAGGTAGCTGCTAAGACTGCAAGGTGGTACTCGTACTAAGGAACGGGTCAAAACAACTTCGAGATTTTCTAAATCGGGTGGCACGCCCTGAGTCTTCGAAGGGCGTGATTTCCTAACGGTATGGCGCAAGCGGGCTGTTGATTTAGTAATCCGACGCGTAAGCAAGGGAACGAACGCATCCACTCGCTTACGCTTCGGGTTATGTTTGATCTATTGAATCTTTACAAAACCACTAAATTAACAGCCCGCAAGCCATCCGGTGAAGTGCTAGAATGCTTAGGAAAACCGGACGGCTCGCGCCGTTCCGCTATGAAAACTTTTTTCCAACGTGCGCGACATTGATCTCGCGTATTGAAGTTCATCAACCAAAATCGTCGATGTACTGCTTGACGATTTGGTGAAGTGTCGGTGGTTGTGGGAGTCCCAATGAAATCGCTCGACTACCATCGATATCGACGGGCCAGTTGCTGACGATATTCTGGATTCTTTCGTCAAAAGCATCGACAATCGGGCCGATCTTGAGGCTGCGTTCTACGGCGATTTTCTGTAGTACGGATTCGGCAAGTTGCGGGGTTACGCGCAGTGCCGGTAGACCAATTGCTCGATCGGTACCTAGATTCGCCGACGGCACTTCATGAAGAGCGATCAGCGATTCGACAACCGTTCTGTAGCCGGTCATGGGATGGCACTGATCGCGTTTGACAGGTAGCAGACACGGCTCGCCTTTGAGCGGCTCGCGAAACATGCCGCTTGCCCAGCTCGATGCGGCCGCATTCGGCTTTCCGGGACGAACTATGACTGTCGGCAATCGAGCTGACCGCCCATCAAAATGAGATTTGCGACTATGATCGTTGACGAGCATTTCGCAGATCGCTTTGGTCATGCCGTACGTTGTTTGCGGCGAAAGCTTTGTTTGGTCGGTGCAGGGTGGCTTCATCGCTTCGCCGCCGAAACAAGCGATGCTGCTGGCAAAAACAACGCGAGGGGAACCGGCGATGGCTCGAGCGGCGTCGAAAATATTCCTTCCGCCGTCGAGATTCACTCGCAGCGCATCATCAAAGCTTTCCTCGCATTCGCCGCTGACCAGCGAAGCGAGATGAAATATTGAAGTTTTGGGATCCAATCCAACGACTTCGAAGACAGTATCTCGATGACTGACGTCGCCGACAACTTGTCGTACTCGCAAATCCGAAGTGGTACGATGAAAATGTGCGTCGAGGCAAACGATCTCATCCAATGTCTCGGCAATACCAGACGGACCGATAAGCTTCCCTCGCTCGAGCAGTCGGTCGCACAATTGAGAACCAAGAAATCCACCTCCGCCGGTTATGATAATTCTCATCGCGTCTGCTACTCTTGGTATCTTGTCGTTTGAAGTGTAAAGAAGCTGAAGATGTTATAGGCAACCGTGGATGGGAACAAGATGCTAACAGGATATCGAATTGGATTCGTCGGTCTCGGCAATATGGGGCGAGCCATGGCGCGTCACTTGCACAATGCCGGAGCCGAGGTGATTGTCTGGAATCGTAGCGACGCGGCCGCCGAAACTGCGGTGGCAATGGGGATGAAGCGAGCGAAAACATTGCCCGAACTCGCCCGCCGCATTGGCGAGGGCGTCATCTGCATCAATCTGACGACCACCGAAGTTGTCCGGCAAGTTACTTTCGGAAGTGGCGGTTTGATCGAGGGACTTGACGAAAACGCGATGATCATCGACTTCGGTACCACCGGTGTGCCAGAGACTCGCGAATTTTCGCAGCTTGTCGAGTGGGTTGACGCTCCGGTATCTGGTGGGCAAGTGGGTGCGGAGGCAGGCACTCTGTCGATTATGGCAGGCGGCGATGATTCATCTTTTCAAAGGGCACTTCCGATCATGCAAGCGATCGGCCAACGTATTACGCATTTGGGACCATCGGGCTCTGGCCAAGTTGCAAAGCTCGCGAACCAACTGATCGTCGCACAGACCATCGATGCGGTCGCTCAGGCGCTTCGATTGGCTGAATTGTCGGGCGTCGATGCGGGGAAAGTTCGCGAAGCATTGCTCGGAGGCTTCGCCGAAAGCAGGATCCTTCAGCTTCACGGCGATCGTATGGTCCGCCGAGACTTTACGCCGGGTGGTCGTGCGGCACTGCAATTGAAAGATGTGCGACTGATTTGCGAACTAGCTGAATCGTTGAACTTCGAGTCGCCTACGTTAGATGTCTGTCGTTCTCAATGGGAGCGATTCGTCGTTGAAGAAGATCATGGCGAGCTGGATCACTCGGGTTTGTTCTTGCTCTACGATCCAACGTGAGCCGATGGCGCTAGACACCGGCGATTTTGTAGCAAAGCGTCCACCTTAGGCCTGCGGCTAGCGCCGACGGCTCACTAAATCAGCAACTCCCTAGCGCTTTATCGAATTCGTCGACGATGGTTCTGCCAATTGCGTTATTTCTGGCACGTAACCAAGGTAGCACATTAGGTCTCGAATTTCGAGTAGCGTTAGGTTCTCAAGCAGTCCGTCGGGCATCAGCGATTGCTTGGACGCTATGATTTCTTCGATATCGTCGTGTGCAATTTGAACTTGCCGTCGATCAGAGGTTCGTACCGATAATCCACTTCCTTGTTTCGATACGATTCCAGTAACCACTAAGCCATCGTGGGTCATTATCTTCTTCGTCGCGTATTGATCGCTGACCACGTGCGATGGATAGAGGATTGCTTCGAGCGTCTCGCGACGTGCAAATCGCTTTGTTAATCCAGTGAGGTCGGGACCGAAGGCGACGCCGGTGTCGTTGTATCGATGACAAGCAGCGCATTGAGCTTTGTTGTAAGCGACTAGACCTGCGCTGGCCGAACCGGATTTTCCGGTATCTCCCGCCAAGAACTGTTCGATAAAATCAAGTGACCAATTTAACTTGGAATGATCTTCCGCCAAAACCGGTTCAGCTTGATCGGGATACTTACCTCGATACCAATCTTGCCAGGCAGTAAGCTGCGACGACAAATTCGGTCCACTCTCGCGCATGTTGAGGCCAGTCCAATGTTCCAAAACACCGATGGCAGACGCTGGATTTTGTTCGGAGCGATCGAGTTTCAGTCCATGAAGGATTATTTGGCGTATCGCATGAGCATCTTCCGTTGCGACTGGAGCCTGAGACAGTTTCGAAAGAACTTCGTCGACCGCGTCTGGTTCTAGGACGTTGAGCGAACGTACGACGTAGTCCCAGTTCTCTCCGTCGAGATTTTGTGCTAAGGCCAAAGCCACCGCTGGTCGGCGATCAGGACTTCGACGCCATATCTGTCGCAAATACTTTTGCGATGCCTCATCGCCACTTCTTGCAAGTACGGCTGAGATGCCTGTTTTGAGTCGTTTGTACGTATCCGATTCAAAACCACCTTGATCGATTTCACCGTCGATTTCGCAGAGCTTGAGCAAGATGTTCTCTGGCAATGAGACGGGAAGTTTGGGTAGGGCTGCCAGCGCGGCGTTCGGAGCATCCTTGCCGTTCATAACCCACACAACCGCCTCCTCAGGATCGAGCCCTTGGGCGAATTCTCGCGTCGCATTCATCACGTAGAGTGAATAACTGCTTCCAGCATCGGTTTGCTGTGCCGATTCAAAGAATTTGAGCAAAGCGTTGCGTTCAGCCGCACTCCAGGTATGCGGAATCAACCGCAAGTGAAGTGCCGCGTCGACTCGTTCGGAAAATGGAGCACTGGTTTTTATGTACTCAAGGCCGAGCGGGATGATAGGTTCAGCTTTGAGGAACGTCGCCAATCGAATGAGGTGCCGATTGATCTTCGGTTCGCCGGCCGGGAATTCGCTGACGACCCAGTTAGCCAATTTTGGACAGTCTTCAGGTCGGAGTTTCCCAAGATGCAAGGTCAGCTCGTAGGTTCGAAGCAGATCTACAAAATCGAGATCAGACGTGTAGCCACTACCGATTTTATCGAGCTCGGGAATAATTCTCAGAGCGACTTCACGAGTTGGCTCGGCGATGATCGACGCCAGTGCGGCTTGCAATACCAACCGAGTTTTGCCGGTACGCATGAGCATTGCTTGTCGGACCTCGCGAGGCTGACGCTGAAGGAGTCGACCTCCCAAGAAGGCGAGATTTCGGTTGGACGATTCGAGCAGCGGGACTAGCGATTCGTTATTGCAAGTTGCATCCGAGCGCAGAAGTCCTTCGGCAGCCGCCTGGCTTACCAAAGGACTTCGATCGGAAAGCATTTCGTTGAGTCTTTTCGTGGCGACATCGCCTTTGCTATGGAGCGCAAGCATCGAGGCGACTTTCATACGAAAGGGTTCACTTGGGCTGCGCGATAGCTCGACAAGGATATCGACCGTTGGCACTGGACCAAGCAACTGCATTAAGTCGAGTGCGCGAACTCGATATCGAGCTGGGTTATCGGCACTAAATGCGACTCCCGCAATTTGTTCGTCCCATGTTTGACCCATCTCGCGTTTCAACATCGCAACCGCTTGACGTCCCCAGGCGGAGTGCATTTGCGGTTGTCGAATGGCTTTGGCAATTCCTTCGCCAGGACTAACTTGGTCACTGGGCGTATCGCCTGTCCAGCGAACTCGATAGATACCACCGCTCGTCCCGCGTCCTCCGGTGCAAAAATAGAGGCTACCGTCGGGACCAACATCGATATCGGTAACGTTCATGGGCCTGCCGGAAACGAATGTTACTGGTTCGCCCAACGCTTTGCTAACGCCGGCTCGTGTATCGACGGTAAGAATGCGTCCTTCAGACCAGTCGGCTAAGAAAAGAGACTGGTGATATTCTTTAGGGTAAACGTTGTGGTTGTAGACGATGGCACCGGTCGGTGACGAGCGTCCTGTACTAAGCAGCGATGGCAAGCGGTCGAAATAATATTCTGGTTGATTGGCCCAGCCGCTTCGCCAACCATACTCGCCGCCTTCGACAATCTGAAAAAGCGAAGTGGATCGATGCCACGTCGTACCGATGTCTGCTTCCATATCGCTATCGTGGACAAAGAAAGTTCCGGTTGGATGAAAGGCTATGTCGTAAGCATTTCGAAATCCTCCAGCAACGACTTGGACTTTATCGCCTGATAAATCGACGCGAACGAGCGTACCGCCAGGTGCTTTGATTCCATGAGCATGTCCGCTAGGGTCCTCTTGTCGCGGCTGCACAAGGTCTCCTTCGTAGGTGTATCGATACGAGCTAGTTGGATCGATTTTTCCGTCGACTTGCACATGATTGCCAACGATCACATAGAGCATTCCGTCGGGGCCTAAGGCGATCTGGTGCGCTCCATGTTCGCCTTGGCGCCCCTGGAATTTCACGATGAGCGTAGCTTGTTCGAGCGTTCCATCGCGATTCTGATCGACGAGCCGGTAAAGTCCGTTTCCTTGATCCCCATCACCGGTGACAAAGACGTCTCCGTTGAGCGGCAGGATTCCTTGGATGTTTTTCACCCGATCGCTATAGGTGCGAATGCGTTCAGGCCTTCCGTCTTTATCGGCGTCATAAATGAGCAGCAATGGCCCAGATTCTCGCGAAGCGACGATGTGCCCAAATTCATTAAATGCCATTGCGACTAGCGAGCCTGTTGCTTCAGAGTCGACCACTTCATCGACGACGAACCCTGGCAACGTCGTAAACCGTTCGTGCCGGACATCAATCACGTCGGGCATCGGTTCAGTTGATGGTTTCTCATTGGCACGACCGTCCGACAATCGCACCTTAGTGGCCACGGTTTGCATCGGTACAGGAATCGACTTTTCATGGTTGAGAGGCCGAGCGTTCACCCATCGAGTATCGTCAAATTGTGTCGACTGCCACCCTGTTGGGCCGGAAGTTGATGCTAGCCAAGTGTCGCTGGTACCTAAGCCTCGCCATCCTTCGCCTCGTGGCTTTGCATACAAGCGGGCGAACAAGCCAGCCGTTGTCCCGTCGAGGTTTTCAGCACGAACGGCGATGATATTGTCGCCAGGTTGAACATACGAAGTAAGGTCGATCGTATCGATTTGTTCTGACTTTCGGCCCGATCCCGCCCGTTTGCCATTCACATATACTTCGTAAGCATCGTTGGCACCGATTTGAAGTTGTGCTTTTTCAAGTACGGAAAGTTGGATAGATTTTCTGAAATAAACGGCACCTTTCGGGGCTTGATTCGTCGGGATCGAAGCGGCCCAAATCCAGTCGGCTTTCGGGGCGCGAACATTCGAGCGGGCTGGCGAGGCGTCATCGCCACCGCGCTGCACTGTCTGACTCCAGCCTACACGAGGTAGGGCCACACTCGCTGCTATGCAAAAAATAGCCAGCATGGGTAAGCTGGGAGAGGAAACAGACTTGATATAGACGCGATGCGAATTGCGTTCAGCCACGGCGGATCCATCCGATTTAATTGAAGTAAATTCTATCCGTCCGCTCGGTAGCAAATATCTCCCGTAGAAGGCAAGATCATATATGTGAATCACGACGTTATTCTCGACGTTCTCCTAAGCATTCACTTGGAAATCTTTCATGCCATGCATCTGGGAGTGGCGCTTCGACTCGAATTTCTCGCCCGTCCTTAGGGTGCCGGAATGCCAGCCAATGAGCATGAAGAGCGAAATGCTCGTCGTGTTCATGTCGAATTGCAGGTGACCATTGGATGGTGCTGCCATACGCCTGATCGCCGAGAACCGGCATTCCTCGCGATGCGAATTGCAAGCGTATCTGATGCATCCGGCCTGTCTTAAGTGCAACGCGTACTATCGAATTCGTTTCGTCTCGATAGATCTGTTCGTAATCCAAAGTCGCTTGTCGGCTTCCATCGGAATCTTCCGCGACCATCTCGGCGCGGGATACGTCTGGAATCTTTCGCATCCAATCGGTCCACGTTCCAAGAGATTTCGTTGGATGCCCCTGCACGGCGACAAGGTAGCTTTTGGTAGTCTTTCGAAAATGGAATTGTTCGCTTAGGCAGGATAGTGCCGATTTCGTTTTTGCCGCGAGCAAGACTCCAGACGTACCCCGATCGAGTCGGTGTGGTAGCTCGATGAATGGCTCTCGATCGGACCCATCACGTCTTTTCAAGTGGGCTCGGATGCGAAAGAGCAAGCTTTCTACGCCATAGGTTGACTGGCTAAGCAATCCGGTAGGTTTATTCAATACGATGAAAGAAGCTTCTTCCAAAATTATCGAAACATCATCCATCTTATCCAATTCCATTTTTCTCAGCACTGTTCGCTGCCAACACCTTCTGCGATTTGCTAAATTTTCTCTGGTTCATTAGAATAAATGTCATTGGAATGTCGACGGCAGAGCTCGGTCCATTTTGAGATTTGCTGTTGGGCGGTGCGTCGGATCGCCTACTCCTACTGCAAGGTGCATCATGTCAACAATACTTTTGGTAGAAGATAGCCCAACGCAATTGCTTCAAATGCGTATGCTGCTGGAATCTGGGGCTCACGTAGTTCGTTGTGCTGGTGACGGTTGCGAGGCGCTTGAACACTTGGCATCCGGTTTTTGCGAACTGGTCGTCACGGATCTCGAGATGCCGATGATGAATGGGCTCGAGTTAGTCCAGCAGATGCGCAACATCTATCCGCATATTCCAGCCATCCTGGTAACGGCGCGGGGTTCAGAGCATTTGGCCGCCGAGGCGTTGCGGAAGGGAGCTGCCGGCTACGTCCCGAAAGCAAACCTGGAAGATCTGTTGTTGACTACGGTCGATGACGTCTTGGGCTTGATCCGCACCGAGCAAAGTTATGCCAAGTTGATTGAATGCATGACAGAGAATCGGTTCGTCTTTGAATTGCCCAATCAACCCGACATGTTTATGCCGGCGATCGATCTGACGTTGCAGATGGCCAGCGGCATCGATGTGCTAGATGATACCGATCGCCCACGAGTTGCGATGGCGATCAAACAAGCATTAGAAAACGCGATGTACCGAGGAAACTTGCAGTTAACTCGTGAGCAATGGCGAAGCGATGCGTCGAACGATGCCCCTAATCAACAGCAGATCGCATTGGTCACTGAGCGACTTTCCAATGCTCCGTATAAGGACCGAACGATCTGTTACGATGCCCGTGTCATGAAGGAGATGTTAAGAGTTGCAATTCGCGATCAAGGACCAGGGTATGATGTCAAGCTCATCATGAAACCGGATGAGCCACAAGCCTTCGACGATGAGAAAGGACGTGGGCTCGTCCTGATATCGACTTTTATGGACAAAGTATCATTCAACGAGTCTGGCAATGAGATTACCTTGATCAAATACCGAGACCGAGAATCGGGTTTCTGAACGTCAGCCGCGTATTGAAAGCGAGGTGCTCAAATGGACGAGAACGCCAGCGATGGTCAAGAGATCGAAGACGCCCTGCAGGACAGCGGTTTTCTGCTTCGGACGTTGCTCTCTTATATGCCCGATTCGATTTACTTCAAAGATCGGCACTCTCGCTTTATTCAGATCAGCCAAAGCATGGCAAGGAAGTTTAATTTCCCCGATCAACATTCCGTTATCGGTAAGACGGACGCTGATATTTTTTCTCGCGAACATGCTCAACAGGCACTCGCTGACGAACGCGAGATCATGCGATCACGAGAACCGCTCGTCGCAAAACTCGAACGCGAGACATGGCCTGATGGTCCCGATACTTGGTGCTCTACGACCAAGATGCCGCTGATGGACGAAAGAGGCAGAGTTGTTGGCACGTTTGGAATTTCTTCCGACGTTACCGAACGCAAACGCGCTCTGGATGAAGCGGAAGCCGAAAGATATTTGCTTCACAGTTTAATGGACAATGTTCCTGATAGTATCTATTTCAAAGATATTCATGGGCGATATTTGCGTGTGAACCGCGCCAAGGCATTGCGATCGGGTCTCAAGAGTCCGGAAGAAGCCATCGGCAAATCCGATTCAGATGTCTTTTCCGAAGAGCATGCGAATCGCACAAGATTGGATGAATTGGAAGTTATCCATTCAAACCAAGCGGTGATTGGCCAAGAACAGCATCTGCAGTGGCCAGACGGAACGCAAAGTTGGGTATCGACCAGCAAATTCCCGCTGCGCGATCAAGAGGGAAAAGTCATCGGCACGTTCGGCATTTCCCACGATATTACTGGGCAAAAAGAAGCTGCCGAGCAGATGCGAACTGCAAAAGAGGCGGCGGAAGCGGCAAGTCGTGCAAAAAGTGATTTTCTGGCGAATATGAGCCACGAAATCCGAACTCCGATGAATGGAATTATCGGCATGGGGGAACTGCTCGCCGATACGCAACTCAATCCGCAACAGCAATCGTTTGTCGACATGATTCAGCAGTCCGCACAATCACTCCTGGGACTGATCAACGATATACTCGATTTTTCGAAAATCGAAGCGGGTAAACTCGAACTTGAAATGATTCCCTTTCATATTCGGGACAGCGTTGGAATGGCCGTGAAAAGTTTAGCGCCACGTTCGTCGCAAAAGGGGCTCGAATTAATTTTGCGAATCGACCCCAAGGTTCCCGAATTTGTCTTTGGCGATCCAGCTCGCTTACGGCAGGTTCTTGTAAATCTCGTCGGCAATGCTGTGAAGTTTACGGAATCCGGCGAGATCGTAGTCAATGTTCAATATGCTTGCGGACCGCCGACCGAGTCGATGGTTACCTTGCTATTTTCCGTCCGAGATACCGGAATTGGAATCGAATCGCATCTTCAATCCCAGATTTTTGAAGCGTTTTCGCAGGCCGATACGACGACTACGCGGAGATACGGTGGGACCGGGCTAGGTCTTTCGATATCATCGCAATTAGTCCATTTGATGGGCGGGCGGATATGGGTTGAAAGCGAACCCAGCTTACGAAAAGGTAGTGAATTTCTATTTAACTTAAAACTCGAAATCGCTCCCGAGCCTGAAGGATCGACGACGTTGGATCGGACCAGCTTGAAGGGACTGATGGTGCTTGTCGTCGATGACAATCGAACGAATCTCTCAATCCTCGATGAGACACTTCGACGATTCGGCATGTTGGTTACGCTTGCTGAAAGCGGGAAAGCCGCGATGGATAACTATCGTTCGCTTAAACCTGACGCAACTAGCTTTGCCTTGATGATTGTTGATCGCATGATGCCGAATATGGATGGCATGCAGTTGCTCGAAAAGATTGCTGAAGAATTTAAAGAACGTTTACCGCCGACCATTCTCTACTCGTCCAGTGGCTTGTCGGAGGATGGTCCGAGAGCGACTTCGCTTGGCGTCAAAGTGTTCCTGCAAAAGCCAGCACTGCAGGCGGAGATTTTGGAAGCTATCGAAAAGGCACTAGGAAAACCCGCTACCAAGTCATCCGATAGAGAAAAAAAGGTTGTTCAAAAGGCTGTTAATCCAATGCGATTCCTCGTGGCCGAGGATGGGGCGGTGAATCGAGCTGTCGCCAAAGGGTTGTTTGCTCGCGCAGGTCATGAATTGGTCATGGTCGAGAACGGAGCCGAAGCGATCGAAGCTTGGAAAAGCCGTTCGTTTGACGCGATCTTCATGGATATTCAAATGCCGGTGCTGGATGGTATCGAAGCTACCCGAGCCATTCGCGATCAAGAGTCGCCAGGGGAGCACATCCCGATCATTGCGATGACGGCCGCCGCTATGAAAGGTGATCGCGAGCGATTTTTAGCGGAAGAAATGGACGACTATCTGAGCAAGCCGATCGATTTTGAAGAATTCGACAACATGCTGACGAGGCTATCCGAAAAGCGCTTTGGTAAGAATCATTCCGATGATGACGATCAAGTTTTAAGCCCTACCCACTCGGACGAACCGACTAATGTACCTGATCGTTTATCGACTGTCGCGAATGGCCATTCGGCTAAAACGTCTAAACGCAAATCTACTGGTGGCATCGATTTTTCAGCCCCCTTTGTACGATTGAAATGCTCGGTCGACCAGCAAAAAATGTTGGTTGAAACGCTTTTGACGGAGTTGCGTCAGCGGCTAGACGAGATCGTTCGAGGGCTCGAAAAAAGCGATCTCGCGTTGATGATTCGTGCCGCTCATTCATTGAAGAGCGCTGTCGGGTTGATCGGTGCGAAACCTCTCGTCGCAGTTGCCAATCAACTCGAACAGTCAGCTCGCAATGGCGACTTAGCAAGCGTCGCGGAATTGTTCCCGCAGTTGCGAAACCTTGCCAGCCAAGTGCAGCAAGAAATTGAAGAATGGCTAGCCGTATCTTGAGTGTTCGGGGGTAACCAGATTTCGACTTCTTTTGCCTCAACGAAACGGTTTTTTTCGCTATACAGAGAATCTAACCGCAGAGAACGCCGCGAGGCGCAGAGGAAGCATTTGTTCCCCCTCTTTCGAAGGCACGACTCAGACCGACGTTGGATAACCTTTTTCCGTCCAATCGCGCCAACCGCCATCCATCGAGATGACGTTCGAATACCCCATCTTTTGAAGATTGTCGGCCGCGAGAGCTGATCGAAATCCACCGCCGCAATACAGTACGATTTCGGTCGCCAGGTCTGGAAACACCAACTCGATATCGCGTTCGATGACGCCTTTACCAAGATGTTTCGCGTTCGGCAGATGGCCAGCCGCAAATTCACTCGCCTCGCGCACGTCGACTAAATTGACTGATTCGTTTCGATCCAAGCGAGCTTTGATGTCTTGAACTCGATATTCGCGGACTCGAGAGCGTGCTTCGTTAGCGATCTTTAAAAATTGTGGAGAATGTTGCATGGCCATGGTACTCTTGTGGGTTGAGAAGTAAATTCATTTGTTCACTCGGCACATTATAGCCTGCAAGCGGCACAGCGCAAGCGGACTTTTGGCGTAGCCAGCTTTCACCATTTTTGTTTAACCCGTAGCTCATGGCGGTGGTTCACTGAACAAGATGGTTGGGCTAGAGGCAAAAATGGAATGTATGTGATTTCACGTAGGCGAGTCTCTCCGAGACTCATACAGCGTCTCGGAGAGACGCTGCTACGTGGGTTCCAAGGTTTACAATATTGCGTTAGTCGCCTTCAGGAAATCCGGTTAGAATAAGACAAATGATGCGATCGACCTGCAAACCTCGTCGTCCGAGCCGAAGAGAATCGCATTTCCTCCAGGAATCTTTTGGCGATTGAATGTCCACTAACCAAACAATCCAGCCGTCGTGCATCGATCATGACGTTGTCATTTACGACGGCGAGTGTAATTTTTGCACCTCGATGATCGGGACTCTAAAACGATTGGATAGTCGCGGTGCTTTACGATATTTGTCGCTCCATGACCCGAGCGTTCGAGTTGACTATCCTGATTTAACCCATGAAATGCTGATGGCCGAGATGTGGCTGGTTACTCGAGATGGGCGACGATATACGGGAGCCGATTCGGTACGATATCTAAGCGGTAAGCTACCTCTCCTGTATCCGATTGCACCGCTGCTTTATCTTCCGTTCTGTATGCCGTTGTGGCGATGGTTGTACCGCGTAGTAGCTCGCAATCGATATCGATTGGCTGGTCGCAAATGCACCGACGGAGCATGCCGACTTCATGGTCGTTAGTACCGCCTACCGAAAGCTGAGGATTCGATTTTCGCATGGGTTGCGAGCAAGTGTTATCTGCTTTCTGCCATGTGTGTTTGTGTCGACATTCTCCTTGACGGCGTTTTCGGTTGAGTTGGCTACCGAAGACGAGAATAAAGTGTCGCTGATCGGTATTGTCGTACCAAATTCTGAAGTGGAAGATGCGGTACTCGAAGCACTTTATCGGACGGGGCTCTATGAGAGCGCAATTGCCCGCTGTCGAGCTTCGATTGCGTCGGCAAAACCCGATTCCATCGACTTCGCAAAAGCTAACGCTTGGTTGATCGCCACCTTGGCAGAACGCGATTCACTAAACGCCCCGACGATACAAACGGCCATTGAAGCAGCCGAGATTGCCTACAATTCGATCATCTCGGATCCGAAGAATCAGAAATATCGTTTGTGGAATCAGTTTGCATTTGAAAGCGTGCGATACCGTTTAGCCAAGCGTTCGGTTGGAGCTTATTTGTCAGCACCTACCAATACATTGCGGCGTGATAATGCCCTCGAAACGATTCGCGGAATCGTTGATCAACTCGAACAACTAAGGCCGCTTGTTCAGGCCCAAATAGGCTTGGCTTTGCGTCAGAGCGATCGCGAGTCGGCAAAGTTCGCGGGCGAGCTGGCGACGTTGCGAAATCGGTTGTTGCTTCTGGAAATCGATAGCTACTTATTGAGATCAGAATGCTATCCGATTCGGAGTAACGAATGCATTGAAGCAGGCGCATTGTCGCTGGCCGCGATTGAAAAAATGAAGGAGCAGGTTGACCCGTCCTGGAACGGAAAATCTTTCTTGGATCTCGCGAGTTTCCAAAGTTTAGTTGCGATCAATCGCTTTAGCGACGCGATTCGAGGCCTTGAAAAGTGGATTCCGACGATTGGTGGGCTGGAGGTTCGAAATCGTGCGCTGGCGCTGGCCGCGAAAGCCAGTCTGCTGCTGGACGACTATCAGAACGCCCGCCGCTTCCTAGGAATGGGCTCGACCGATTCGACGAAGGCGTCGCCGGATTTAGCCTTGGCAAACCTTGAGCTACAAATCGCGCTCTGGAAGAATCGCGTTGATTCGAGTTCGCCAGAATCGGTATCGCCAAACGAGAATCAACAGCATATCGAAAGTATCCTTCGTTCTCGGGATGAGATTGCCCAGCGATTTGGCGACTACTGGCGGCAACGTGCGGAAGCGTTGGTGGTTAGCTCGAGCAATGCGAAAACGGAAGCCGCTCATTCTGCTTCAATCCCCGGAAATCTTGATCTATTAAAAGTGGCGATCCGTCAAAGCTTGGCCGCTGGTCATATCGGCGAAGCCATCGAACAACTCGAACAAGCGGAAGCAGCATCGCTCGCGGTGAACGATCTCCAACAAGCCTTTTCGTTCGCCAAGACGATTCTAGGGCTCATTCGAAAAGAGCTTGGCAGCGACCAACCATCAGCAAGTTTTGCTCGGTTTGCCATCGATCGGATCGCCAAGACCGCTTTGAAGTACTCGGATCAAGATGGTGCTGTTCAGATTCATCAGATCGCAGTCGAAGAGCAAGCGAAACTCGCATCGGCAGCATTTGGCGGTGCGAACGCGGCGAACGAAAGCGGGCGCTACCGGCAGATCCTTCACGAGCACGTCGACGTTTGGTCGGACGACGCCACTTCCGATGCCAACCGCCAGCGTTTGCAAGCACTGTACCTTGGAACGGGGGATTTGGCATTGCTGGTCGAGTTGTGGCGTTCCACTATCAATGCATTGCTACTTAACAGCGAAACAGCGGCGGCTTCGCCCAGCGAGGACCGACAAGAAAAGCGGATAGCTGCCTCGCAGTATTTGATCAGTACAATGTTGCTGTCGAGCATCGTCAACAAGGTGAATTTCTCCCAATCGGACGAGTCGCTTGCGATGATGCATTCAACGTATGTGTCGACCTACGAATTGTTGAGCGGCGATTACGATTGGTGGACGATCGATGGTGGAATTCGACGAAGCGACGGGCGAGCGCTCGACTGGGGAATCGTAAAGCCAGAGAACGCAGACAGCGATATACCTAAGCTGATTTTAAAGATACTTGTATCCGCAAAGCAAAATTCGGCATCGGACATCGGTTCAGAATTGCAAACGTTCTTGGAATGGTACCAAGAGGATCGAGTCGGACGCGTAGGGTATCTCGCGGCATTGAACGTCGCTGTTTCCAACATCCTTCGATTGCGGTCGACTGACCATTGGGAGCAAAGCGACCGCAATGATTGGGCTGCATTGCTTGGCAAGTTGCATTCTGCGATGCCGACGACTCTCGAAACCGAACTGGATACACTGCATTCGTCGGTGAAAAGCGAGCTGAGTGAAATTGCTTCTCTGGTCGAAGCCAGAGCGCTTGCGATGAAGGGCGAGGCAGTGCAAGCGAAATCGAGACTGGAACGTCTTCGACAAAGTGATCCGAGGAATCCACTTTGGACGCTCGAATTAGCACGAGTCTACGAATTGTCAGGTAAGGAAGCTCTGAATGATGCGATTCAGCGCTATCGACAGCTCGCTGCAGGTTCGCAGATTGGGACTGAAACTTGGTACGAAGTTCGGCTTAGCTCAGCGCGATGCCTTCGCAAGATGGAGAAGATCAAAGAAGCCGATGAGGTCCTAGCGCTGGTGCAAGCCATGGTCGTTGACATGCCAACAAAGTGGAAGCAGCGAATAAAGTAGATTTATGAGTCTCGCTCTTCCTATTGACAGCTCGCTGGACAAAATCGTCCAAGCTGTGGCCAACAACCCGATTGCGATTGTGAACGCACCGCCTGGCTCCGGTAAGACGACTCGGGTTGCGCCGGCCCTTTTACACAGTTCGGCTGCAGAGTCGAACCAACGAATCTATCTTCTGCAACCTCGTCGTATCGCAGCCCGCAGCGTCGCCGCTCGGATCGCGAATGAAAATGGCTGGCAGCTCGGTCGTGAAGTGGGCTATCACGTTCGCTTTGAACGCAATTTTGGTCGCGATACGCGGCTGATTGTTGCCACGGAAGGTGTTTTGCTGCGTCGATTGCAGGATGACCCAACGCTGGGCGATACATCGATCGTCCTGCTCGATGAGTTTCATGAGCGCTCGCTCGATGCTGATTTACTTTTAGGCATGCTCCGAGAAGTTCAAGCAACGGTGCGCGAAGACCTTCGCATTGTCATCATGTCGGCGACGCTCGATTGCGAAGCGCTCGGTAAAGAGTTAACAGGTGCACCGATGATTTCCGTTGCTGGCCGAATGTTTCCGGTCGCAATCCGCCATCGCCCACCGCGGTTCCAGCAATCGATCGTCGAGGCAACTGCTGAATCGGTTTTGGATTGTGTGACAAAACATGCTGGCGATGTCTTGGTGTTCCTACCAGGCCAAGGAGAAATCCATCGTGTTCGAGATTTGATCAAGCGCGACAATCAACTTCGCGATGTCGATGTATATCCGCTTTATGGCAGTCTGCCATTGGACGAGCAGACGAAAATCATCCAGCCAGGATTGAAGCGAAAGGTCGTTTTGGCGACCAACGTCGCCGAAACATCGTTGACGATTGAGGGAATCCAGGTCGTTATCGATAGCGGGCAAGCACGGGTCATGCGTTTCGAGCCGTCGGTCGGTTTGGATCGATTGAATCTTGAGCCGATAGCCAAGGATTCGGCAACTCAACGCACCGGTCGTGCAGGTCGAGTATGTGAAGGCACTTGCTACCGTCTATGGGACGAAGCGAGCCATCGATCGAGATCAGAACATCTTGAACCGGAAGTACGACGCGTTGATTTATCTGGTGCCGTGCTTCAGTTATTTTATTGGGGGCAATCGAACGTTATGGAATTTCCCTGGGTGACGGCTCCAAGAGAAGAATCGGTAACCGCTGCCACAAAATTGCTGGAACGGTTGGGGGCTATCAAGAAAAGTCGTATCACTGAACTCGGACAGCAGCTTGCAAGACTTCCGCTTCATCCACGATTAGGTCGTATGGTGGTCGATGGCTTCCATCGAGGGCATTTGAGTTCTGTCGCGTTGGCCGCCGCTATGCTTTCCGAACGAGATCCATTTCAGAATCGAGATTCTCGCGACCGTACTAGCGGTTCTAAGTCGATGCACACAGCACAATCGCGAAAGTGGACTTCCGATGTCGCAATGCGCGTGGAGTTGCTTGAAGAGTTTTATCGAGGTGGTTCGAATGATCCAGTCCTTGGAGAGATTCATCGTGGAACTGCCCAAGTCATCCGACAGACCGCACGCGATATTGAAAAGCAAGCCATGAGCCTGTTTGAAGAATCGAACTTGGTCGACGCCCGCGCTGGTATTAGCGTCGGTTCTTCGTCAGAAGAAGCAATTCAACGAGCAATCCTAGCTGGCTTTCCGGATCGACTTGCAAAGCGTCGCGCACCGGGTAAGAATTCGGCGGTCATGGTCGGAGGTCGTGCAGTTCAACTTGCTCCATCAAGCGGTGTCCATGACGCGGATTTGTTTATATGCGTCGACGTCGACGGGCGCGGGACCGACGCAACAGTTCGCCAAGCTTCGGAGATCGACGAAAGCTGGCTAGATGTCGAGCTCATTCAGGAGCGAGACGAGCTTTTTTTTCATCCGACGCAACAACAAGTCGTAGCGAGGCGACGAATACTCTGGGATGATCTCGTCCTCGCGGAGACTCCGGTCGCGATCGAGGATCGCGTTGAAGCGGCACAAATACTTCACGCAGCGGCCGTCGACGCGTGGCATGCCGTCTTTCCGGCTGATGACAAAGAATTGCAGTCGCTCATTCAACGCTGCCAATGGCTTCGTTCGGTTGCACCCGAAATTGATTTGCCTGATTTTAGTCCAACAGCGCTGTCGCAAATCTGTCTGGAAATGTGCGAGCATCATCGCTCGTTTAGTGAGTTAAAGAAAGCACGTTGGTACGATTGGGTCGTCAGCAAGTTTTCTTCGCCGCAACTGCAATCGCTGAACCGGGAAGCCCCAGAGCGAATCAACGTACCGAGCGGCTCTTCGATTCGGTTGGAATACGAACTAGGAAAATCGCCCGTGCTTGCCGTCAAGATTCAAGAAGTTTTTTCGTGGACCTCAACGCCACGGTTGGCAATGGGGCGGGTTCCGATCTTGTTTCATCTTCTTGCGCCGAATATGCGTCCCCAACAGATTACCGATGATCTCGAAAGCTTTTGGTCGGTTGGATATGCGATGGTCAAAAAGGATTTGAAACGGCGCTACCCGAAACATTCGTGGCCAGAGGATCCGACAAAGGCTCTTCCATCCAAGCGATAGCCTATCGAAGCGCTGCATCAAGCCAATCTCGAAGTTTTTTTCTTTCGGGAATATCCTTGAGCACCCATGTATCGGTATGGTTCAGAATCGGAAGTGCCACCAAAGTGATGCTTTTTGTGTCGGAGTTCTGTAAAAACTGGCGAATGTTGTCCACCGATTTTTCCTGAGTAACAAACTGCGGTTTGTCCTGAAAGCGAGCCCATCTGGCTCGTGCAGATTCGGCGTCGGAGTCTGGGTACTTCCATTGTCGAACGCCGTCGTAGTGGCTGTGGAGAAACATGGCTCGCCATAAATTTGCCGTTTGCTCATCGCGAAGCCCGATGTAGCTGCAGGCGATGGCTCCTCGAGAAAACCCGGTAAGAATAATCGAATTCGGATCGCCAGAATATTCGTCGCAGACGTGGGCAACAACTTTTCGACAATAGCTGGCGGTAGCATCCGCATCGCCCCACCATGTCAGCGAATGCTGGCCCGTAACGGGATTCACAAACGGCAAGCACACCCAAATAAAGCCTCGACCACCCGACATTCCATATCCGAGTTTACAATCCTCGACGCGACCAGTACTTACGTCACCCAGTTCATTCAGAAATCCGCCATTGCCAGGGAACTCGATAATCACCGGCAGTTTTTGGCCGCGTTTCCAATCCGTTGGCAAGTAGACAACGTGGTAAAGTTCCCAGTCTGCATGGTCAACGAGTTTTTCTCGCACTCTTTTGCCAGCCTCTGGTTTTCCGTCGCTAAGAAGTGGAACGACGAGGTCCGAAGGCGTCTCATGAATGTTTACCTGTGCTTCGCCTTCCTCAGCTAGAGTCCAAGCAAGCAGGGAAAATATCGAAGACAGCACTGCGGTGCCTGAGGTTATTCGAATCCAAGATAAAAACGCCATTGGTTGTTTACTCGATGCCTTCGTCTTGCTATGAACGACTCATTCTATGCTAACGGATACTCTCGTTTCCAGGCTCCTTCCTGTGAACGTACTGCTTCCCAAGCTCCGTCTGGACAGTCGGACAAGTAGCAGCTTCATGAAATCTCGCTGTTGGAGAATCGAGGCGTTTTGGGTCCTTTCCGTAACGTCATTCGTTTTCGTTGGCTTTATGCCAGCGGGACGACATCTGACAGCAACATCATTCACAACAAGTGTCATGCCCTGGGAAAATGATGGGCATGGTAGCGAAATCATTTTCAAAATTCTTTCATCAAAAAGATCGACAACTGATCGCGATACGCTCTAATGCGAAAATAGTAGGGAATTCATAACCCTATGGCACGTTTTCGAAACCGAACAGGCATAAGGTTGGAAATGGAGATTCAGGATCACAGACTCTCAGGCATTTTATCGTTTTGTCATTGCCGATCTCGATTTTGCTTATCACTTATGGGCCACTATTCGACGATCCTAGCCTTGCTGGTCGCATTCTCGATTGACGCTGTTGCACAGGAATCGGTAAAGCCCGCCAACACATTTTTTACGCTCAATCTCATTGCGGACAAGACTTACGACGCGAAGATTTTCGAGCTCGGAGTCGTTCCACCTGGGAGCATTCTAAAAGCCAAGGTTTATATTCATAACGACTCTGGCAAGACGGTTCAGTTTCAAAAAGTTAACGTTGGATGCAAATGCACGACCGCGTTAGTTCCGGAGGTTACATTGCTTGCGGGGGAATTCACGGAAACGTCCTACGAGTTTTCGACCGAAAAAAATCCGCGTGAAACAGAGGAAACCTATACCGCCACGATCGCTTGCACAGGTGGACGAGATACGATTCGACTCTCGTTTAGGGCCGAGTTCGACGGCGTCGTCGCATTCCAGCGTCCCGATTTTTTGCTGCCGTTCCTCGAAGATTCGCCCGAAGTTTCATTTCGGCTTCCTTTAAATTGCAAATCCATCGACCTTCGGCTCTTCCGCAGAATCTGTGGGGCAAAATTAACTATTTATCGTTACGAATAGAAAACCGAAGTTTCAACGGACACCCGTTTCGCATTGGATTTTT
>JAWXCK010000218.1:0-18557 GCA_034408855.1 Pirellulaceae bacterium | reverse complement strand
TGGTTTTTGCAATCACTCAGTCCAGTGTTTTCCTTGTATTTCACTGCTAAAATCGATTGCGGATCGCGAAAACCACCCACAGTTTCTGCGGAAGAGCCGCTTTTTTAGAAGGAAGTCAATTATGATGACGATGATTTCGAATTGCCGAATGTTTGCTTTGAGTGCGATGGCGATTGCGATGTTAGCATCCAATGCTCCCACGTTTGCAGCCAAGGATGCGGTAGACGGTGGCCATGCTGCCCACATGCTCAAGTGTGCCAAGGTCTGCGCTGACTGCCAAGTTCAGTGCGACGCGTGCTTCACTCACTGCGCATCGCTCGTGAGTGAAGGGAAAAAGGAACACGCAAAATGTATGAACAATTGCGTTGATTGCGCGGAATGCTGCAAGCTCTGTGCAACATTGTGTGCTCGACAAAGCTCTTTCAGTGCCGCTGCCGCCGAGGGCTGCGCGAAGTGCTGTGACGAATGTGCGACAGCATGCGAGAAAATCTCGGGTGACGAAACGATGATTGCTTGCGCGAAGACTTGCCGCACCTGCGCCAAGGAATGTCGCGATATGATGAAGATGATGAAATAATCAACGAAACGGATGACGAAATTGCTTGGGACGACGCTGGGTAGGGGCAGTGGGCCGAGAGTCCTGCTGCCCTCACTAGTTTCATGGATGGAAGTTGACCGAGACTATAGAAGCAATTATTGAATGCTCTCATTTGCGCCGAATTCCTGGACAACACATGCCATACCATGTGCAAGCCGCAGGACTAATATTACGGCAAGCGTTGACGTAACGCCCTATAGCCATGAGCGTTAAAAAAACGCCTATTCTTCGACGCAACTTGGTATGCCATAATCCAGCGACCTTTCTGAGCGAGAGCTGCACTGGATGGCGAAGCAGTCGCATACGGCAAGCATCCAACATACATAGGTGGCGGCAATCGGAGTTGCCGTATTATTATAAATCACGAGGCAACTAAAGAATCGTGGCTCTAATGAGCCGAGGAGAAATGTCATGTCAAGAGAATTGACGATCGTTTTCGCTGTCGCAGCGACCGTTGGTTTTTCAGCGACGAACAGCTGGGGCCAGTGCGGTTGTTCGAATGGCACTAATTCAGTGGCTCAGGCTTCGGCTCAAACCTACCAGCGTTTTTCGTACGAGCCCAGCGCGATCCCATCTTCGCAATCGATGACGCGAACAACGGCGAGTGTGCCCATGATAGCGGAGCCAGCCACAAGCCTATCGCCGCTTCTCCTACACGCCAGCCTCGCAGATGAGATCAGGCTCGTCTGGCTCCAAGCAACTTTGGGAGTATTCCAAGACCGATCCACGGAAGTACCGCCCATAGAGTACCGCGGTAGTTTTTCGGCAGAGACACGTCGCAACGCGGTCGATGTATTTTACAGCTGGCCGCGTTTTTGTTTTTATGCGATTAGTATCGGAGGGAGGTTGTGGAACTCATCGAATTTTCCTCGAAAGAATCGGCGAAACGGTTTTGGAGTCGGCAACGATGACGTGTTGTCATCGGCACGCAAGTTGCATACCACCTAATGTAAATTGCCCAAGTTCCATAAAGTCAGTCAAAGGTATCGATGATGGAAACCACTCAACTCACAGCGATCGACCCGGTTTGCGGCATGACCGTCAATCCGGCGAAGGATCGTAAAAGCCAACACGATGGCAAAACGTACTACTTTTGTAGCGATGGTTGCATCCGCAAGTTTGAAGCCGATCCTGTTGGCATATTGAAGGCGCGCGGAAAGAGCACGAAGAATGTTGGTGTGGTCGTGAAGGGCGAATCGTCGTGCTGTTGCTCTAGCAAAAACTCTAACAAAGCGAATGCGACGCGCGAGTCACCTGCCGCCCCCGGCGCAATCTACACCTGTCCGATGCACCCCGAGATCGAACAACTCGGCCCTGGCGATTGCCCGATCTGCGGGATGGATTTAGAACCCAAGTTCGCAAGTGTCGACGACCAAGAGGTTGGTGGCCAATACGCCGACATGAAGCGACGATTCTGGATCGGCGTCGTCTTGTCCGTTCCCTTGTTGGTTCTCACGATGGGACCGATGATTGGCATTCCGGTTCATCATTGGCTTGCCAACGCAACGCTCGGTTGGCTGCAGCTTGCACTCGCGACGCCGGTTGTTTTCTGGTGCGGTTGGCCATTGTTGGTTCGAGGGGCCAAGTCGTTTCGTACCATGAATCTAAACATGTTCTCGCTGATCGCGGTGGGATCGATCGCCGCTTATCTGTTCAGCCTTTTCGTCGTGTTATTGCCGAATGCAATTCCGCAGGCATTCTATGAAAACGGTATGCCGCCGCTCTACTTCGAAGCCGCCGCCGTGATCATTACGTTGGTTCTGCTAGGCCAAGTTTTGGAAATGCGAGCCAGACAGCAAACCGGCGGCGCCATCCGCGAATTGATGCAGCTCGCTCCCGATATTGCACACCAAATCACCGACGATGGCGAACAAGATGTATCGCTTGATGCTGTGAGCAAAGGCGATCGCTTACGCGTGCGTCCAGGCGAAAAGATCCCCGTGGATGGCAAGGTTGTCAGTGGCAGCAGCAGTGTCGACGAATCGATGTTGACCGGCGAACCGAATCCGGTCAAGAAGTCCGACGGCGACGAAGTGACAGGTGGAACGCTAAACCAAACCGGTGCGTTGGTGATGGAAGCGGTCGGCGTGGGCGGCGATACCGTGCTGAGCCGGATCGTGCAAATGGTCGCCGACGCGCAGCGCAGCCGCGCACCGATTCAAAAGCTGGCGGACACGGTTGCACGCTATTTTGTCCCGGCTGTCATCGTGTGCTCGATCCTTGCATTCGCCGGTTGGGCAACGCTTGGTCCCGAACCGAGACTCGCACACGCCTTCGTCGCCGCCGTCGCGGTGTTAATCATCGCATGTCCTTGTGCATTGGGGCTGGCGACGCCAATGTCGATCATGGTGGGCGTTGGTCGAGGTGCAAAAGAGGGTGTGTTGATTAAGAATGCCGAGGTGTTAGAAACCATGGAAAAGGTCGACACCATCGTCGTCGACAAGACTGGCACGCTTACACAAGGCCGGCCTGAAGTCACCGCGATCGAAACGTACGGCGATTGGAAGGAAGCTGACGTAATACGACTCGCTGCATCGGTCGAATCGCAAAGCGAACATCCGCTCGCCCAGGCGGTTGTCAGACGAGCGAAGAAAGATGAAATGAAGATTGCGACGGCGACTGATTTCAATAGCATCACTGGCGGCGGCGTGCGAGCAAAAGTCGAAGATCTTCACGTCTTGATTGGTAAAAGTCAATTATTAACTGACGAGCACGTATCCAACGTCGATGCCGGTCTCAATCAAGCCGGTAAGCACCAAGCTGAGGGAGCGACCGTCATCTTTATCGCGATCGATGGCCAGCTTGCCTCGATCATGGCGGTCAGCGATCCGATAAAGGAAAGCACCCCTGCAGCTCTGAAGACGCTTCACGAACTGGGACTGAAAGTGGTCATGCTCACCGGTGATGCCGAGCTGACAGCGAAGGCGGTCGCAGCAAAGCTGGGGATTGATGAATTTCATGCAGGTGTATCACCGGCGGACAAGCACACTTTTATCAAGAAGCTCAAAAGTGACGGAAAGATCGTTGCAATGGCTGGTGACGGAATCAATGACGCCCCGGCGCTTGCCGAGGCGAACGTCGGCATCGCGATGGGAACGGGTACAGGTGTAGCGATCGAATCAGCCGGCGTTACGCTCGTTGGCGGTGACCTTCGTGGAGTCGCGGCAGCAGCAAATTTGAGCCGCAAGACGATGCGCAACATACGTCAAAACTTGTTCTTCGCGTTCATCTACAACGCACTCGGAATCCCAGTCGCCGCAGGCCTGCTCTATCCATTCTTCGGCATCCTGCTCAGCCCCATGATTGCCGCCGCCGCGATGAGCTTGAGTAGCGTGTCAGTGATCGCAAATGCATTGCGTTTACGAGCCGCAAAACTATCCTGAACCAAGCTATAAAGGGCGCTGGTCGGACTGGATGTGATTGATGTCAGGCGACGCAGGACGACACGTCAGCATCGCCATAGTTTTCCAATCAAGTCAACGCGGAAATAATCGCCGCCAGCTCCGCCGTGTCACGCAGGCCGACTACCGTAATCGTTTTACCTTCACTTCGCCATGATGCGGCAAACTTGTTCCCTAGTTCGACGATCTGACACATCTTTCCGGTACACGCTAGTTCAACACTGGGATGCCCCTTGAACCAATCCTTTGTTCCGGCGACATGTTCAAAGACCAGAACGCCAGAACCGTCCTCCCGTGTCCAAACCGCTTCGACACATTTGCAACAAGGCATGTTGAGCAAATAGAGCGAGTCGCAGGTGAAATCGGTGGGTGGTAACTTCACATTGGCAGGACGATAGCCGACGAGCTCGAATGCTTCATCCGCTGTGATCTTGCGACCTGAGTATTGAACGATCAGCCGTTGCTGGGCCAGCAGAACATCGGTGCTAAACTGTGCCGCGTAGCTGGCAAGCGGATCATGATGATGCGTGTCATCATGCGGAGCCCCGATATTCCAGTGGATCGCAAATCCAATCAACGCTACGGCAAAGGTCCCACCTGCCGCCAAGAACAGCCGACGTCGCAAACGATTGGTTCCCATCGCAGCATTCGGGGTGCGGTCAGTTAACGTCGCGACGGTGGACACATGCGATCGAACGAGTGGGTCAGCAAGCGAATCATCGATGCGAGCCCAGAGGTCTTGCGGCGGCTTCGGTGATGGCAGTTTTCGATAACCGGAATCCAGACGACGTAACTCGGCAAGTTCGGCCACACATTCGGTGCATCCGTCGAGATGGTCTTTCAGTTGCACTCGCTTGTCGCTTGACAATTCACCATCTATGTAGATCGACAACAACGCTTGGGCGGCTTCGCAGTTCATCTTTACATTGCCTTGCTAAGCAAACTAATCCTGATTCGTTCGTAACCGTTACCACTTCATCTGCATTGTCGCAACAGTATAGCTGCTCAAGTCGATCACTCTGCACGATGCTAAACTAAGTCTAAAGCTGGAGAGACAATTTCACGTAGGCAACGGCGAGCCCGACTCAATCGCGAGGCTACGGTACCTTCCGCAATATCGAGCGACATGGCGATCTCGAAATAGGAAAGTTCATCGGTCAAGCGGAGTAAAAGGATGGCTCGAAGATCAGGTTCAAGCTGACTAAAGCCCCATTCCAATAAGTCTCGCTGATCGAACTGAGCCTCATAAAGTTGCTTCTGCGCCAGCCGCTCACCGTTCACGCAAAGTTCAATTAAGTGCGCCTCGTCAGCGGGTAAGGCGACCTTCAGCACCGCGCGCGAATCCCCAAGACATTTGTCTTCCTGCAACGAATAATTCATAAGTGGTATCGCCTTCGACGAATTGAAGCATCGAAGCCAATACGAACTTAAATCTTTTTAGTGGTGATGACGCATTATTTAAGCCGCTTTTTGGAAATCCTGTAAATGGTTCACCGGGCCGTTCTAAGCAGCATTTACTCGTCGAATCAGCGAAAATGTTTACTTCCTGGAATATGGTGTGGCGTCTGGGGAAGCAGACTGACTCGCAAACGTACAGGGGCCGCGTGACCGCTCCGTTGCGACTCGCAACTTTGCTACGACACCGCCCCCGCATGTGCTATTGGATTGCCAACAACCCTTAGGTGCTCGCGAATTGGATTCCTTCACGGCCATTCGGAAAAATTCTGTAACGAACGCAGCAGGCAACTCATCTCTATAACGATCGAGTAAGCCTGAGACGCGAGCGTAACGGCAATGTGTGAGTCGTTTGCGCACACAGTCTTTTGACGTCGCTGCATGATTGCTGTTCCGAGATGGATGAGCGTACGCATTCCGGCATTTTTTTCCGAATTTGCAGAAGTTTCCCCAAGCGATCAACATCTAAACAGTCAGGAATGAAATTGCTTTATTCCATTGTTCGAAGTTCAAACTCGTTTGGAGAAGAAGTATGTTGACTTTAAGGCATCAAGGTTGGATCGTTCTGGCAGTAGTGGCAGTGTGTTCGCTGGGGACGAATGTGGCCACCGCACAATCGAAAATCAATGACAAAGTTTCCCGAAACAATGGGGCACCTTTCTGGGCGAACCAGCGGACGTCGCGCAACATTCAGCATGCTCAAGATTATTCGCGGAGTATCGGTAGCTATACGACCCAGGCACCTGCGATCAACCCGGTAGTTACTCAGTCTGAATCGCAAATGCTGGGAATGCAACGTCAGTGCATTCAACGCGACATGGGCATTGTACGCGAGGCGCATGCAGCAAATCCGCAAGTTGTCGCGCAAGTAAAAGTGATCGATGACAAGGTGGCGAAGGCGTCGGAAACACAAAAGATGCTTCATGCGGAATGCTGCAAGGACTCTCCCGATGGAAAGGTTTGTTGCGATGCGGCCACCAAGTTGACGGCCACTTTGGATGAGGTTGCCAAGGATCATGCCAAGTTGATGAAAATGACCGGTGACGACAAACATCAAGACCATGAAGCGCCGCATGCCGAGCCTGCAAAAGCCAGCAAGTAAATCGATCGCGGCATTGGCTGGCGGATTCCGAGCGAAGTCATGGTCGAATCCGCCCGCTTGGAGTCAAGGATGGCTCGATATCAAAATCAAAGCGTGCTGCAAAAATCTATCGTTTGTATAGACGCGGCGTCGCGCAAGTTGCGACTACGATGAATTGATCGAAAAGTTCCTTTGAATTCTCCGTTCGTCCAGTTCCCTGTCAATCTATTCAGTTCTAGGAGATGTCGAGATGAGTTGTTGCAAAGACAAGATGGAAACGATTGAGATGCATTCTTGCTGCTCGCCGCAAGATACAGTGCAGAATGCCGCTGAGACGATGCGCAAGTCCGGTTGCGGTTGCGCTCCCGTGGTAGAGGACGAAAAAAATCGCCGCTTGGTAGGAGTCGTGACGGAACGTGACGTGTGTCACGGCGTGGCGACCGATGACCGACGTCCCTCGGAGATCCCGGTTAAGGAGATTATGCGTCCAGCCTCTGCCTGCTGCGGCGTGGATGAGTCGATTGAAGAAGCGAGGCGCAAGCTCGACACGCATCAAGCGACGAGTCTACCCGTTGTCGACAAAGCGGGCTGCTGCTGCGGAACCATCAGCTCGCGCCACCTGATGGAAACATAATGACTCACGTGGTTGCTAAACCTTGTTTCGACTGCAAGTACACAGACTGCGTTGTGGTCTGTCCCGTCGACTGCTTCTACCAGAACGAGCAACTGCTGTTTATCCACCCGGATGAATGCATCGACTGCGAAGCCTGCGTACCCGAATGCCCAGTCGAAGCCATTTTCCATGAAGACAACCTCCCTGAGGAATGGAAAGAATACACGGCACGGAATGCAGAGATGGCAAAACTAAGTTCCAACATTGTAGAGAAGCAAAAACCCTTGGAAGGCGAGCGGTGCGTGGGGAAGAATTGATTGTTTTTACGGAGTGCTGCCGAGTGCTGCGGTTCATTCCTCGCTTTGTAGATAAGACAACTTCAAGAAAATAGGAATGCTATGCAAAAGTTCAAAACCTTACCGAGGGTGGTAAGACCGAAACCAAGTCGAGCATGGAGGGGATGGACATGGACAAAGCGAAAGGCATGGAGATGAAGGATAAGGGCATGGGCATGATGGCCAAGGACAAAACGAAAGACATGGATAACATGGAAGGCGACGAGGCCGAGGCGGGCGATTCCGCCTCAGGCACGATGGAACAGCAAGTGAAGCAGATGATGCAAATGCAGGCGCTGCAGATGAAGATGATGGCGATGAAGATGAAGATTATGGAATGATCATGGCGCTGACGCATCGACGACCCATCGCCATTATGTACGCCTTCACTGGATTGGCGACCGTTTTCGGCTTGGTTGTACTGTTTGGATCGGTCACGGCCGAAGAGTCCAACCAGCAAGTTCCTGGCTCTACAGCCTCGGACGACGCGATTGCACGCTTGGAAAAGGGCAACCGCCGTTGTGTAGAGGGAAAGTCCGCGCATGGACACGATTTGGCAAAGTGTCGGGAGCGGTTTCTCGTCAAGCAGAAACCGTTTGCGACGGTGCTTGGATGTAGTGATTCCCGCGTAGCACCGGAACTGTTGTTTGATCAAGGTTTCGGTGAATTGTTTGTGATCCGCGCAGTCGGCAACATCGTCAATTCGGACGTTGTTGGCAGCATCAACGAATATCCTTTAACCCCTCTTTAACCCGCGAAAGCACCAAACAGATGTTACTGCAAACAGCGAAATCGACCGAGTTTAGTTACCACGCGCCCGATGCCACCAACGTGTTTCTTGCTGGAACATTCAACGACTGGCAAACAGAGGCGGTGCCGATGACGAAGGACAAAAACGGTAACTGGAAAACGAAGCTGGACCTGCAGCCCGGTCGCCACGAGTTCAAGTTCATCGCCGACGGCGAGTGGCGCTGCGAGCCTACCTGCCACCTGTCGGCTGAATGTCCCAAATGCGTAACGAACGACTTCGGCACGATGAACCGGTTCATTGATGTCGAGTAATTCCACCCCAGCATGAGCCGTCCAGCTTGCGTCTGCATTTTGCCGTAGGGCAGGTTGGCAACCTGCACCGCGGTGGCTAGACGCTGTGTTGGCAGCCGCCTGCGCACAAGATTTTCGATCGGATGGTTCTCGGATCAGGGACCAGCGGTCAACTGCAAACACAAAACCTTTAATCAAAAATCTGGAACTGCTATGAAAACTTTCAAGACCATGTCCCACATTCGATTCGCTCATCTCCTTGTCGCACTATCGTTAGTACTTGCCGCAATCGCGATATCGCCAGTACCGGTGGTGGCCCAAGGCGGCGACTCCGATTTGTCGAAGCAACTTTCGCAACTTCAGGCGCAAGTAACGCGACTCGAAGCGGCGCTCCAACATCAACCGAAAGCTGCGGCTTCGACGACGCAACAGCCTACTGCGGAAGGCAACCAAGCGACCGAGAAGAAACAGACAACACCAGGCGTCTCAGAGGGAATGCAAATCAGGGCTACTCACCAGAACTGTGTTCAGTGTCACCAAACTCGTCCCCCCGGTCCGTTGCCACCAAGTCACTTGGAAGCACTGAGTGGTGACGGCGAAGGAGGAACGCAAGCGGCGGGCGGACAGGAATCATCAGGTGCAGGCATGGGCCAAATGGCGCAAGGCGGTCAAGGAATGCAGGGTATGGGCGGTGGCAAAGACATGGGTGGCGGTCAAGGAATGCAAGGCATGGGTGGCGGCGGTTCGACGGAAAGCTCCTCCGCAAATCCGGCAGAGCCACAATTGCAACAAATGCAGCAACAGATTCAACATTTGCAGCAACAAATGCAACAGATGATGCAAATTCAAATGCAGATGCAATTGATTCAAATGAAGATGATGCAACCGAACTAAGGGACGCGATGCATTTTGCTCGCAGATGACATCGGACTGACCGCAAAAGGGAAGTGAAAAGCGAATGATGAGACAGCGTAAAAAGCGAACACGAGCGTTTGAGTTCCTGTTCTTGTGTGCCGCTGCTGTCGCGCTTCCGTTGTGGGCCGCAGGTTCGGCGTCCGCCCAAGTTTCGCCGGAGGAACATGCCAGTCATCACCCCGAACAGGCGGGCACGGCAGCAACAGACAAGCCAACCGACAAGCCAACAGAGAGTCCGGCGAGTCCGGCGCAAACCGCGACTCCGAACAGTCCCGCCAGTGCGAGCGGTGGCGGCATGATGGGAGGCGACAAGGCGGGAGGCGGCATGATGGGAGGCGGCGGGTCGGGAGGAGGTATGGACGCCATGATGGAGAAGATGGGGGTACCCGCTACAAAGTCGTTGTATCCAACGCTTATGAGTATGTCGGACGTTTCGCCGAAACAGCGAGAAGAAATCGCGAGCCAGGCCGATGAGCGGATCAATACCTCCGTGAAGCTACTATCGACCGGTTTGCAACGCTTGACCGAGGCAGTCGGAAACGACAATTACGACGCCATGCACGAGGCAACGGCCATGATGCACGAAGCCCTTGCGCAACTGGAAAGTGGATTGGCGGCACGCCGAGCGATGGCGGAAGACCAACCACTGCAAACGGTCGCGATGCAATGGTTCAAGAAAGAAATGAATCTGCAAACGCCGCAGGGTGTTCAACCGCGTGATCGACTTTGGGGATTAACGTCTATTCACCTGTTCTCGATGGTACTGCTGATCGCCTTCGCACTGGCAATGATCGTTCTGTACTTCGTCAAAATGCGTCGTGCTGCCGCCTTGTTTAGTCGGATCGAATCGCAAAAGGGAACGCTGCCACCGGGATCGGCACCAGCATTAGCCGGATCGGCACCACCGGCAGGCAAATCATGAACAGCGTGGAGCAAGCAACATGAGCGAACCGACAACCGAAGAATCGGTCGCGATCGACGATTCGGCTAAGAGCGACACGAAACCAACTTCACCGGTGAAGTCCGGATGGGCGGGTTACTTGCGCGTCGCCGACGTGTTTTGGGAATCCGCCGATGTCAAAACGATTCGGTTGTTGCCGGAGTCCGGTGATGGCGAATTGCCGTTCACATATTTGCCAGGCCAGTTCATGAACGCGGCGTTCTGGATTGGTGGCGCTAGGATGATTCGCTCTTATTCCATATCGCACCCAATGCGGCCGTGCTGGACTGCGCCCACTGTCACGCGACGATTGATCCGCACCGTGAACTATTCGGGAATGATTGTGCGCAATGCCACGGAGTGACGAATTGGACGATCCCGGAGTTCCGGCATCCGTCGGCCAGTTCAACCGATTGCATGCACTGCCACCAAGCTCCCCCGAGTCACTACATGATGCACTTCAAGATGATTTCGGCCAAAGTGGCTCGTCAACCAAGCGCAGACGTGACTGAGTGTTTCAAGTGTCACCAAACAACTTCGTGGAACGACATCAAGGGAGTCGGTTGGTACAAACATCATTAATTTATTTTGGCCCGGTCCGTGAAACCATGGACTCACTTTCACAAAAAGGGATACTGACGATGAAGACAATCTTAACTGCGGTGATAGTTACTGGCGTGTTCGCCGTGGCCGGGTGCTCGCAAACCGTGCAGCAACCAGCTTCGACAAATACGAACGGCGCGGGGACATCAGCGACGACAGGCCATGACGGCCATATGGGGACGCGGAACATGACAGGTGGCCAGGAACATGGAACTGGGCACATGGGTGGACGAGGCGAATAGTAATGCGCGTTTCCTTATGATCCTTTGGAGAAACTCATGAACATTCCTCACTCCGACGCTCTGGTCGTTTTCGGGGCCACCGGTGACCTTGTTTACAAGAAGATCTTCCCTGCGCTCTATGCGATGCAGCGGCGGGGACACCTTCAGGTGCCGGTCATCGGGGTTGCGAGATCGGACTGGACGATCGAGAAGTTCCGATCTCGTGCCCGCGCGAGCGTCGAGAAACAAGACGGCTTCGACGAGGCGGTCTTCGCAAAGTTACAGGAGCAGCTCCACTACATCAGCGGCGACTATGGCGATCCGGCCACTCACGCCGCGCTTCGCGAGAAACTCGGTGATGCTGCACACCCGCTGCACTATCTCGCAATCCCGCCGAGCGTGTTCCCGAGTGTGATCGAGGGACTCGGCCAATCGGGCTGCGCACGCGGCGCGCGTGTGATTGTCGAGAAACCCTTCGGCCGTGACCTCCCGTCCGCGCAAGAGCTCAGCGCGACGCTCCATACGGTCTTCGATGAATCACACATCTTTCGGATCGACCATTACCTTGGAAAGGAATCCGTACAGAACCTGTTGGTCTTCCGCTTCGCGAACACCTTCCTCGAACCGGTATGGAACAGCAACTATGTCGCAAGCGTGCAGATCACGATGGCCGAGAGTTTTGGCGTCGATGGCCGCGGCGGTTTCTACGAAGAGTCCGGCGCAATTCGGGACGTGATCGAGAACCACCTGTTCCAAGTCGTCGGCTTCCTAGCGATGGAGCCGCCTAAGACGACGAGCCAGGACTCGATCCGTGCCGAGCTGGCGAAGGTGTTCAAGATGATCCGTCCGCTCAGTCCCGAGGACGTCGTGCGCGGGCAGTTCCGCGGCTATCGCCAGGAGGAAGGCGTCGCTCGCGACTCAAACGTCGAAACATTTGCGGCGACCCGGCTCCATATCGACTCTCCACGCTGGGATGGCGTGCCATTCTTCGTCCGGGCGGGCAAGTGCTTGCCGACGACGATGACTGAGGTGACGGTGATGTTCAAACCTCCTGCGCTCAACAAGCTATGTCCGGGGCAAGCGAACTATGTGCGTTTTCGGCTAAGTCCCGACGTGACGATTGCGATCGGTGCCCGTGTGAAGCGACCCGGCGAGGAGTTGATCGGCGATGCGACGGAACTCAAAGTGGTCGACCGCCCGAACGCGGACGAGATGGCCGCCTACGAGCGACTCTTGGGCGATGCCATGGCAGGCGACAGTACGCTGTTCGCCGGTCAGGAAGGCGTGGAGGCCGCTTGGACGGTCGTACAACCGATTTTAGGTTTGACAACGCCCGTGCATGAATACGAACCCGGCACCTGGGGTCCGCCGGAAGCCGAGAAGCTGACGGCGGGCATCTGTGGCTGCCACATTCCAGTCGAGTTGCTTCACCGGCAGTAAATGATTTTGACCGATGAAAAGGAACACCCCACTGTGAACAAGAACGCCATTGCCTTTGGCGCGTTGGGAATTGAGCCGCGTTGGACATCCAGCGCCAAGGAAGGCATTGGCACAGCGTATAACAGCAGTTCCTCGCTCTGGTTCACGCTCAGCCACGGGATCATCAACGAGATCTATTTTCCTCACGTCGATACGCCCAACACCCGCGACCTGCAATTTCTCATCACCGACGGTGAAACTTTTTGCCACGAGAAAAAAAGCGACCTGCTCCACCAAACCGAATACCCAGAGCGGGACTCGCTATTTTACCGGCTGACTAACTCCGACCGTGAGGGCCGCTATCGTCTGGTCAAAGAGATAGTTGTGGACCCGCATTCGCCGGTTTTGTTGATGCACGCGCGGCTGGAAATAATGGACGAGACACTACGCGGCAAGTTGCGACTTTACGCGTTGCTTGCGCCACACATGAAAGGCACTGGCAAGAACAACTCGGCCAGGTTGTGTGGCTTGGGCGGGCGAAAGCTCATCGAGGTACAACGCGAGGAAATTGATTTGTCATTCGGCTGCGCGCCTGATTTCACGCGCCGCTCCGTGGGTTACGTCGGCTTCAGCGATGGCTGGCAGGACTTGATGGACAATTTCGCAATGGATTGGGAATTCGACAGCGCGGAGAACGGCAACGTTGCTGTGATGGGAGAGATCGATCTGTCTCACGGCATGGAGTTCACGCTGGGCGTCGGTTTCGGACGCTCGTCGCACAGCGCTTGCGCGCATCTCCTGCAATCGCTTGCCACTCCTTTTGCCGACCAACGTGTGAAGTACGTCAGCCAATGGCAGCGCACCCGTCCCAAGATTGATTTGAGCGCGCATACCAGTGATGAAGGAGCGATGCTGCGTTTGAGCCAAAGTGTGTTGCTGGCCCACGAGGACAAGATTTTTCAAGGCGCGTTCGTGGCGTCGCTGAGCATTCCCTGGGGCGATACAAAGGACGACAGCGACCAGGGCGGCTATCATCTGGTCTGGACGCGCGATATGGTGCAGACTGCCACGGCGCTGCTGGCTTGCGGGCAAACCGAGTCGCCGCTGCGCGCGCTGATCTGGCTGGCATGTATCCAGTCAGCTGACGGCAGCTTACCGCAAAACAGTTCAATTCGCGGCGAGCCGTACTGGAAGGGAATTCAACTCGATGAAGTGGCGGTGCCTATTCTGCTGGCTTGGCGATTGCAGCAGGCCGGGGCGCTGCGGCAATTCGATCCCTGGACGCTCGTATCGCGCGCGGCGCGCTACTTGATCTTGCACGGGCCGGTGACGGCGCAGGAACGCTGGGAAGAGAATTCCTGTTACTCGCCTTCGACGCTGGCGACGATCATTGCGGCTTTGGTGTGCGCGGCGGAATTTGTAGGTGGCAGAAACAATCCGAACGCCAGCATGACTGCCAAACAAGCGAGTTACGATTATGAAACATAGCAATCATCCGACCACAAATGCGGATGCAAACAACAACACACCCGACACTGAACCGGCGCGCGATGTGGTGGCGAAGAAAGCATACGCCCTCTACGAAAAAGAAGGGCGCCCGCAAGGTCACGACAAGCAGAATTGGTTGGAAGCCGAAGCCCAGATGCCGGGCCACGGCTCGGATCAACATCAAGGTCACGCCGATCATCACGCCCACATGGCGGCGGATTTCCGGAAACGGTTCTGGATCTCGTTGGCGCTGACGTTGCCGATTCTGATCCTCTCGCCAATGCTCCAAAAGTTGGTTGGGCTGCAAGAAGCAATCAGGTTTCCCGGCGACCTTTACGTCCTATTCGGTTTCTCTTCTGCGGTTTTTTGGTATGGCGGCTGGCCATTCCTCAAAGGCTTGTTCAATGAGATAAAATCCTGGAATCCCGGGATGATGACGCTGGTCGCTGTCGCCATCACTACGGCTTATCTTTACAGCAGCGCCGTAGTGTTCGGCCTGACCGGCAAGATGTTCTTCTGGGAGCTGGCCACCCTAGTCGACATTATGCTGCTGGGGCACTGGATCGAGATGAGGTCGGTGATGGGTGCCTCGCGGGCGTTGGAGGAACTGGCCAAACTCATGCCCTCCGACGCGCATAAACTCATGCCCGATGGCAGCGTGAAGGACGTGCCGCTGAGCGAGCTAGCGGTGGACGACAAAGTCTTGATCAAACCGGGTGAGAAAGCTCCTGCGGACTGTGTCATTGTGGAGGGCGAGAGTTCAGTCAATGAGGCGATGCTCACCGGTGAATCAACCCCGGTTACCAAAACGACTGGCGGCAAGGTCATTGGTGGCTCCATCAACGGCGAAGGCTCGCTGACCATCGAGGTCAAAGGCACCGGCAAGGATTCGTTTCTGTCGCAGGTCATCGACCTCGTGAAGCAGGCTCAGGAAAGCAAATCGAAGACCCAAAACCTCGCCGACACCGCCGCGCTATGGTTGACCGTGATTGGCCTCAGTAGCGGCGCGCTCACCCTGGTGATTTGGCTGGTTTTCATGAAGCATGACTTTGCCTTCGCCATGGAGCGAGCCGTGACCGGGGTGTGCTGCTCAGCCCCGCAGTCGGTGCGGTGCTAATGTCTGCCAGCACGGTGATTGTGGCCATCAACGCGCGACTGCTGAGATTGAAGAAAGCCACAAGTGATGAAGTCCGAGAAGCAGACGTTTCGGATGAACCGAGACAAAGTGAAAGTCGGAAGAACAAACCCGTAACGACAACCATCCGCAAAGGAAACCCGCCATGAACGAATCGAAATCCGAAGCCAAAGACCCCATCTGCGGCATGACCGTGGACGAAGCCACAGCACTCCACGCCGAACGCGAGGGCAAGACGTTCTACTTTTGCAGTGACCACTGTCGGGAAAAGTTTCTGTCTACCCTCGCCGGTTCAAAGCCGGAGGACAAGTCTGGATCCTGCTGTGGATAATGTCCACGCGCACGAGCCCAGCAGCCGTAACGAGAAATGAATTTGCGAACACGGCCTTCGCGGTAACAGCAAAACAAACAAAAACAAAAACGAAAGACACAGCAATGAAAATGAAAACACAACCCGCATTTCCCACCTCACCCACGCTTATGAATCCATACCCAAAATTCGCCGCGATGATCGCGACCTCCACGGTCGTGATGTTTGGCCTCATGTATCTCAATAGCTACGCGCTCGACCACATCTTCTTCAGCGAGACCCGCGCTTACATGGCGATGATCATGGGCGCGACGATGGCTGTCGTCATGCTCGGCTTCATGCGGAAGATGTATGACAATCGGAAAGCGAACATTGGCATCTTCGTGGGCAGCGCAGTTGTTTTCGCCGCGTCGCTTTGGCTCGTGCGCAGTCAGGCGACGGTCGAGGAAGTTTCCTGGATGAAGGCGATGATCCCGCATCATTCGATTGCGATTCTGACGAGCGAGCGAGCACACATTTCAGATCCGCGCGTGCGCAAGCTGGCCGACGGGATCATTGAGTCACAGCGTCGGGAGATCGGCGAAATGAAAGCGCTGATCGAAGACATCGAGAACAAACGATGAAGCCAACTCCGCAAGATATCGGGCCAATCGTTCTTCGTCGTCTTTTCGAGCGAAGGTCAGGCGATGAATAGAATCGACGAACAGAGGAACCTAACGCTCTGTTTTTCCCTGAACAGCGGCAACAATCATACAGTAATTTCTTTTGAAAACTCGGAAGTGGCCCACCGGATGCACTGTCAGTTCAATGAGATCGGTTCAATGGTTACAAAATAAAGTATGCTGTCGAGGGTTTGTCGGAACCACTTTGGCAAGAAGTGGAACCATTGGGCATTAAAGAAATGCTCGTCGAACCGAGCGGCTTCCGAACGGATTGGGCCGGACGCTCAGCCAACGAAACAAAGCATCCGATCGCAGACTATGCGAACACGGCAGACAAGAACATACGTCAACTGCGAGCTATCTCAGGCCATCAATCAGGCGATCCAGTTCGTGCCGCTGAAGCGATTGTGCATGCCGTCGAATCGGCGAATCCACCGCACCGTCTGTTGCTCGGTAATGATGCCTATGACGGTGCGATCGCTAAGCTCGACGAACTGCGTGAAGAGTTTATCCATTGGGAGGCAATATCACGTGGAGCTGATTTTCCTAAAGCAACGCCGGACGTGTTGACATGATTCAAGGTGAAGCGATTGAGGTCATGTGCCGCGCAAGCCATCATGAAATCTCACATGGCACGGAACGTCGGGGACAGGCAATGTGAAAGCCAGAATCAAAGAACAGTGTCATCAACCATCAACAACCATCAACAAAGGAACATGACCATGAATGAAACGAAATCGGGCACCCCATGATGAATACACAACAGCTTATCGACACCGCGCGGATGCTGGTCGCCGGCGACAAGGGCCTGCTGGCGATGGATGAAAGCAATCCCACTTGCAACAAACGATTTGCCAAGTTGGGGATTCCCCAGACCGAGGAAGCTCGCCGCGCCTATCGAGAGTTGATCGTGACGACGCCAGGTCTCGCCGAGTCCATCAGTGGCGCGATCCTGTACGACGAAACGATCCGCTAGCAAAAGAAAGACGGCACTCCCTTTGCTAAAGCGCTCATTGATGCGGGAATTATTCCCGGCATCAAAGTGGACGCCGGTGCAAAGGATATGGCGGGCCATCCCGGAGAGAGACTCACGGAAGGTCTGGACGGATTGCGCGACCGCTTGGCTGAATACTCTCAAATGGGCGCCCAATTTGCAAAGTGGCGCGCAGTAATTGCCGTGGGCGATTGTCTTCCCAGCCGGGGTTGCGTCGAGGCTAACGCGCACGCTTTGGCCCGCTATGCCGCGTTGTGTCAAGAAGCTGGACTGGTCCCCATTGTCGAGCCGGAAGTGCTCATGGAAGGCGAGCATACTCTGGAGCGGTGCGGTAAGGTAACGGAGGAAGTCCTGAGAATGGTTTTCAACCAGCTTTACACACAACGGGTGACGCTGGAGGGCATGATCTTGAAGCCCAACATGGTGTTGCCAGGATTGACCTGCCCCAAGCAAGAAACGGTGGATGAGGTGGCCGACGCCACGGTGAAGTGTCTCTTGCGAACCGTCCCCGCTGCCGTTCCGGGGGTTGCGTTTTTGTCGGGAGGCCAATCCTCTGAACTGGCATCGGCCCGTCTGAATGCCATGAACGTCCGGTTCAAGTCCCGATTGCCGTGGGCGTTGGCGTTTTCATTTGCCCGCGCCATCCAGCAACCGGCTTTGGAGATTTGGCAAGGCGAGGAGACCCACGTGTCGGCGGCACAGCAAGCTCTGGCTCATCGAGCCAACTGCAACCGGGCTGCGCGCCGTGGGGAATACACAGACGCGATGGAAAGGACATAAGCATGAAAACATGGATGGCGCTCAACACGCAATTTCGTGAGAAGGAAAGTCCCTTCTGCGCGGCTTCTTTGGGGGCCAGTCGCCTCGGTTCAACATGGTCTTTCTTGGGTTGGGCGAGAATGGCCACACCGCCTCCCTGTTCCCCGGTACGCCCGTGCTGGAGGAGCGGCAACGTTGGGTCGCCGTGGTCAAGGTGGCCGAGCAGGATGTTAGTGACCCTAACCGCGCCATTGGTAAAACAGGCAGCCGTCGTCGTGTTTCTCGTCACGGGCGTTGCCAAGGCCACGATATTGCACGAGGTGTTCGATGGTCCTCATGATTCCTCTCGATTGCCCTCGCAACTGATTCGACCAATGGACTGGGAGCTACGCTGGTCGGTAGACCGTGCGAAGGCAAGCCTCGTGATTCAAGAAACGCCGGAACGAACAAGAGTGCTATGAAAAAGATGTCATGATTTATCAAAAGAATTGGCTCTTCCGCAGAATCTGTGGGGCAAAATTAACTATTTATCGTTACGAATAGAAAACCGAAGTTTCAACGGATGCCCGTTTCGCATTGGATTTTTG
>JAWXCK010000217.1:0-74243 GCA_034408855.1 Pirellulaceae bacterium | reverse complement strand
GATCGACCGTCCCAAATCTGGTGCGCCCAATCACCCGTCGACGTCTGCTTCGAGCGCGCAAGAACTGTCACTTTCGCGCCGGAACGAGAAAACTCAGACGCCATCGACGTTCCGAGAAAACCACTGCCACCAGCGATAACAATTCGTTTACCTTCGAGACTCATATTGTTGACCAAAAGTCCAAACTCCCACAGCCTTCGTTAAATCGCATACCCAAGAACTGGACAACTAAGGCCTAGCATCACACAGATTTTACTTTTTGTAAGAACTATCTCGAAACAAACTTCTCGCCAATCGGGACCAGATGAACACCTAATGTTCCGACGCCGCGGCTACATTACATGGAACTGAATGAAAAGCGTTCAAAGGAATGTCCCCCAGCACAACCTAAATTGAAAGCACTTATTGATTGATTCGCACTCAATTTGTCACCATCTTCGCCGCCACCGTTGTCGCCCTTGCGGGCCTAGCTTCACGCAGGTACCGAGGGCCGATGCCTGCGTTCTTGGCTGAGTATGCCGGCGACACGCTGTGGGCGTTGATGTTGTTTCTGTTGGTAAGCATGCTATTGGCCGGTCGGCCGATCTTCTTGCGGGCGGCAATCTCGCTGGCTCTCGCTTTCTTGGTAGAGATCAGCCAGCTCTACCACGCCCCTTGGATCGACTCGATTCGCCAGACAACACTTGGCGGATTGGTACTGGGGTTCGGGTTTCTGTGGACGGATCTGGTCTGTTATTCCGTCGGCATCACGATCGGAGCCGTGGCAGAATTGGGGATCGGACGCCTCGGGGGGCCAAAATTGGAGAAGGTTTCTCGCCGTTAGGATTCGCAGACGCTGTGTTTATCAAACCCCTCTTTGGAAACGGAGATCTTGAGAGTTCTCAGTAGAGATCTGGGGTGCCGGAGAGGACGGCCCGCGTTTCTGTCGCGGCCCGCTATCTCGCTTTCCTAACCGAGATATTTTCCGCCAGCGATTGCGGGGCGGAAAAGCCGTAAAACCTTGGGAATAAACGAAAAACGCCGGGCGTCGATCTCTCGGCGTCCGGCGTTAACTTTTCGGTGTTTTTTCCGATGAAAAAACTAAGGCTCCCCCGCCAGGGCTCGAACCTGGGACACACGGATTAACAGTCCGTTGCTCTGCCAACTGAGCTACAGGGGAATTTGATGGCCGAAGTTATCTGGTTTGATTTTCGAGTCAGATTTTAATTCAGCCGCTTTCTATCGACGAACTTGCTATGCTTGCCGCCGCGAAGATTGGAATTTAGTAGCTCAGAGGACTTTCCGCAAGTACGTTTATCTCTGCAAAAAGCGGATTCGCATCGAGAAGCTGGGCCTATTGCCGATTGTAGCGGTTGAAACTAGCTTTTGTCTGGTTCGTAAAGTGCTCTTTTGTTGTGGTTTTTGCGGGAATGCGTTGCGGAAAGCGCTGGTGAAAGTTGATGCCGACAGAGATTGTCGAACCCGGAAGCTTTATGCGAGGTTAAGTTGACCTTTTGGGCCTCGGTTCGCGATGCTAAGAAACCGTGGCTAGCGCCAACGGCTCACGAAGCCAACTAAGAAACCGTGGTTAATGCCAGCGGCTGATATTGTGGAAGAGCTTGCGGCTTGCGAGGGTGGTTCAGGATGGTGGGTGTTACTTATTTAGGATCGATCGAAATATGCTTGCGAAACGGGTGATTCCGTGTTTGGATGTTCATGCGGGACGCGTGGTGAAGGGGACTAATTTCGTGAACCTTCGCGATGCGGGCGATCCGGTTGCGGTGGCAGCTCGATATGAAACCGAAGGGGCGGATGAGTTGGTTTTTCTTGATATTACGGCGAGTCACGAAGATCGCGGTATTATCTTGGATGTCGTTCGACGGACGGCTGAGCAGGTTTTTATGCCGCTTACTGTCGGCGGTGGCGTCCGATCGATCGACGATATCCGGAGTCTTCTCCAAGCTGGCTGCGACAAAGTCTCGATTAACTCGTCTGCCTGCACCGATCCAGATCTGGTGACTCGAGCGGCGGATCGATTTGGTTCCCAATGTATCGTTGTCAACATTGATCCAAAACGAATCCAGCGAGACGGTCGCGAAGTCTGGGAAGTTCATATCCATGGCGGGCGGACGCCAACGGGGCTGGAAGCGGTGGCTTGGGCAAAAGAAATCGAACAACGCGGGGCGGGCGAAATCGTTTTAACCTGTATGGATCGCGATGGAACCAAGGACGGCTATGACTTGGAGATTACTCGCGCCGTTGCCGATGCGGTTGGCATTCCCGTTGTCGCCAGCGGCGGGGCTGGAAACCCAGAGCATTTGGCGGATGCTATCCTTTTGGGTCATGCCGAAGCGGCGCTCGCGGCGAGTATCTTCCATTTTGGCCAATTTACGATCCAACAAACGAAGGACATCATGGCAAGTCGCGGAATTCCGGTTCGGCGGTAGACTTTTTCACTGCTTCGCGTCATAGTTCTAGGTACGATTCGTTGGTGGAGCGTTCCAACGATGACCGCTTTTCTTTTGTCTCGCAGGAATCCCTCCATAATGCATTCGGAAAAAGCCCGCCCGGTTACGTCTGGAGCGGTTCCAACCACCGACGAAATCGCCGCACGGCTGTTGCAAACCAAGGAGGAGCTGGAAGTCGACAAGCTCTTCCGGGCTTCGGTCAAGATCGAAGCGAGCGATTTGCATTTGAAAGTCGGAAGCCCGCCGATCGTTCGTGTCAAAGGCGATTTGAGGCCGCTTAATCGAGGTCCCATCGAATTGGAAGAGATGGTTCGTCTGCTGATCCCGATGCTGGATGATCGAAACCGACGTATTTTTGAAGAAGAAGGTGGGGCTGACTTTTCGTACACGATCAACGTTGATGGCGAGCGCTGGCGATTCCGCGTGAATATGCTGAAGCAACTTGGTCGCCCCGGTTTGGTAGCCCGCCGGATCAACAATTTTATTCCGAACTTCGAGGGACTCTACCTTCCCCCGGTCATGGAAGAGCTTTGTAAGTGGGATCAAGGGATGGTGCTCTTGGCGGGAGTTACGGGTTCGGGAAAAAGTACGACGATCGCGTCGATGCTCAACTGGATCAATCGCAATTATCGCAAACATATTTTGACGCTCGAAGACCCGATTGAGTTCGTCTATACCGAGGACAAATGCCTCATTAACCAACGCGAAGTCTATGTCGATGTGGTCGACTTTAGCGTGGCTATGAAACATGCGGTTCGCGAAGATCCCGATATTATTCTCGTCGGTGAAATGCGTGATATGGAGACCTTTATGACGGCAATCCACGCTGCAGAAACGGGTCACTTGGTATTTGGAACGATCCATGCATCGACTGCTCCGTCGACGATCGGACGTATTTTGGATCTCTTTCCACAAGCAATGCACGGCGCGATTCGCAACGCCATCGCCTTCAATATGAAAGGCATCGTGGCTCAGAAACTACTCAAATCGATTAAGCCTGGCGTTTCGCGCGTTCCAGCTTGCGAAATCATGACGCTCAGCCCGATGATCCGAAAGCTGCTTCTCGAGGAAAAGGACGAAAAGTTGTCCGATGCGATCCGAATTGGTGCTGCCGAAGGGATGCAGGATTTCACAATGAGTCTCAAGCAGTTGATCGACGATGGCTTGATCGATCGACCAACGGCATTTGAAGTCGCACCGAATCCGGACTTGCTGAAGATGATGCTGAAGGGGATTAATGTTTCGCAACCGGGGATTATTTAATAGGGAATAGGGAATAGGGAATAGGGAATAGGGAATAGGGAATAGGTTGGGTGCGATTTCCGTCAGTCACTTGAACGGCAGACTGACGCCCGAGGCTAGCGCCTACGGCTCACGAGATAAAGCATTTTCATCTGCCCAGGGTAGGGGTTAGGAAATGAAAATTTTAAACGTCGAAATAGAAAGAGATTGGATATGGGTTTGTTTGGTGGTGGTAAGGCCAAGAATAAAAAGAAGTCGAATGCGGAAGAGCAACTACCGCCATTAGAATTGAAGCCAACTGCTTTTGATCGCAATGAAGCCCAGGGCGTTCTGGTAGCGGCTCGTCAATTGCCTGGCTATCCGATCGCACTAAACTTGCTTGCGCTCGCGATGAATTCACGGGCTGATCGCATCTTGATGGACTATTCGGCGCAAGGTGTCGCGGTGCGTTCACGGATCGACGGCATCTGGGAAGCTATGGCGCCGATGGATCGTCCGAGTGGCGACGCTGCCCTCGTTGTGATCAAAAAAATCTGGGGACTTAACCCGAACGAACGTCGTGCCAAGCAGGAGGGAAAATGTGCAGCGACTTTCTTGAAGGGTGATTGGATTGTTACGGTGCTGTGTCAAGGAACGGCCAACGGCGAACGCGTGCTAGTGAGCGTCGATCCGAAGAAACCAATCTTGAAGACGCTTAGCGATCTGGGCATGCGCGACAAGATGCAAGAGAAGTTCAAGGCATTGCTGAACGGACATGGCTTGGTCCTTTTTACCGCAGCTGCCGGACATGGTTTGCCGACAAGTTGGCGAGTTGGTTTGGATTCTGCTGATCGCTTCATGCGAGACTGGATTTCACTTGAGTCCAAAAGCGAGCCTGAACCTGAGATGATCAATATCACGCAGAATTTCTTTGATCCTAGCCAGGACGAAAAGCCAGAAGCCGCATTGTATAAGGTCCTATTGAAACAACCTGACGTGATGGTCATGCCTTCGCTTTACAATGAAGCCGTCGTCGACCAAGTTCTGCATCAACTTAAAGTCGAAGGGAAGCATGGTGTTACGCGAATTGTGGCCAACGATCCGATCGAAGCGGTGCTAGTCGTTTTGACAACCTATCGAGGGAAAGCCAAGGAATTACTGGAAGCAATGTCGGGTGTTCTTTCGCAAAAGCTTGTCCGTCGACTTTGCGAAAGTTGCCGTCAAACGTTCCAGCCGTCACCGCAATTGTTGCAAAAGCTCGGAATACCGGCTGGTCGAATCTCGCAACTTTATCAACCCTATATCCCGCCACCTCCGGAGCAGCGCGTCGATGCCAAAGGGAATCCGATCGAGATTCCTATCTGCACCAAATGCAACGGCCGCGGTTATTTTGGCCGAGTCGCGATCTTTGAACTTCTGGAATTAACACCTGAGATAAAGCAGGCCATTTTGAAATATGCCAAGACCCCAGATACGATTCGCCAAGTTGCCAAAAAAGCCGGTCACGTAGGCTTTCAAGATGAAGCGATTATCTCGGTGGCAACTGGTTTAACTTCGTTGCAAGAAATGCAACGCATCATGCAGGGCAAATAAGAATGCCGCATCGGCTTAGGAGCGGTGTAGCAAACGATATTTCTTGCTGTCGTTAGAACCGACTTCGAAGACAATCTCACTAATAATTGAGGCATCCTTATAGAGCTTTAGGCACAATCATGCTGCGATTAGCGATCCCTTTCAATCCCGACGGCAAATTTTCATGGCTCAAAACTCGAAATTGGTAACCCAAGCATATAAGATTGCGACGGCGCGATATGCCGAATTAGGCGTCGATACCGAAGCAGCAATAGCCAAAATAGCAAAGATTCCGATTTCAATGCACTGTTGGCAAGGCGACGATGTCGGCGGATTTGAAAACACTGGCGGAACGCTCGGCGGTGGAATTGCCGTCACAGGTAACTATCCAGGCAAGGCTCGAACGGCTAACGAACTTCGATCGGATATCGAGACTGCCTTGTCGCTTATCCCTGGAAAGCATCGTCTCAATCTTCATGCCTTCTACGGCGAGTTCGCTGGCAAGAAGATCGATCGCAACGAGATCGAGCCCAAGCACTTTAAGGATTGGATCGATTGGGCAAAGCAACAGCAGTTGGGCTTGGACTTTAACCCGACATGCTTTTCTCATCCCAAGGCGTCGGATGGATTTACTTTGAGTCATGCTGATCGCGGTATTCGCAATTTTTGGATCGAGCATTGTATTGCTTGTCGAGAAATTGGAGTCGCGATGGGGAAAGCACTCGGTTCGCCGACGGTAACAAATGTTTGGGTTCCCGACGGCTACAAGGATTCACCTGTCGATCGCCAAAGCCCGAGGCAGCGACTTTCGGATTCGCTCGATAAGATCTTTGCAAAGCAGTTGAATCCTAAACAGCATCTCGACGCGGTTGAATGCAAACTGTTTGGGATCGGCAGTGAAAGTTATGTCGTCGGTAGCCATGAGTTTTATATGGGATATGCCATCAAGCACCAAAAACTTTTATGCTTGGATGCTGGTCATTTTCACCCCACCGAGTCGATTGCTGATAAGCTAACTTCGGCCTTAATGTACGTTCCTGAGATTCTGCTCCACGTGAGTCGAGGTGTTCGCTGGGATAGCGATCACGTCGTGATCTTGGACGACGCACTTCAAGGAATTGCGATGGAGCTAGTGCGCAACAACCTTTTATCGCGTGCCCATATCGGTCTCGATTTTTTCGACGCCAGCATCAACCGCATCGCCGCATGGGTTGTCGGGACACGCAATACAATCAAATCGCTCTTGATCGCGATGCTTGAACCACCGATTTTGCGTGCGGCGGAAAAGAGCGGCGACCTAACTGGAAGGCTTGCGATGATGGAAGAAGCCAAAACGTTGCCTTGGTCTGCGGTGTGGGATCAGTACTGTTTGACGAACGATGTTCCGGTTGGAATAAGTTGGTTAGACGACGTTCGCGATTATGAACGAACGACACTTTCAAAGCGTTAACTTGGAATAGAGGACTCGGGCCTAGGAAAACTATGGTTGAGACGACCGAACAAACACAAGCCAGTGGATCCGAATACGAACGCGAGCGCGTTCCCGACCATGCGCTGAAGGGACCTTCTGCGTTTTGGGGGATGTACGCTAGCGAGCATACGGCTGGTACCGAATTCATGATTGGACCGCTTTTTATAAAATGGGGAGCGTCAGCGAGCAGTTTGATTTTCGGCTTGTTGCTCGGAAATTTATTAGCCGTACTGACGTGGCGATTTCTGACTGCCGAAATAGCGACAAAGCAGCGACTGACGCTCTATTTCAAGATGGAGAAAATTGCCGGTCGCGGCTTAGTTTCCATCTATAACCTAGCCAACGGAATTCTCTTTTGCTTTCTTGCCGGCTCGATGATAACGGTATCAGCAACGGCGGTTGGCCCGTTTTTTCCGACGATGGCCATGCCGGACTTTTCTTCGAGACTTCCAACCGGCCCAGGCTGGATCGCGGCCTGTGTGGTTATCGGACTGGCGATGACCTTTGTTGCGACGAAGGGGTACGGCGTCGTGGCTAAGATCGGTCACTTTTCTGCCCCGTGGATGTTCTTGATTTTTATTTCCTGTGCCCTGGTAACACTTGGCAAGCTCGATAACTACAACGTGTGGGAGCTCTTGACACCGCCAGCCGGTACACCGGAGAGAATTAGCTTTTGGGGCGTCGTCTTCTTTTCTTGGTTTTGCAATGCGGCCATGCATCTTGGAATGGCAGATTTATCGGTACTTCGATTTGCGAAATCACCCAACGCAGGATTTGCTTCGGCGGCTGGTATGTTTCTCGGTCACTATGTTGCGTGGATTTGCGCAGCTCTGTTGCTCGTTTATTGGGTTCGAGCGCATGGTGTCGATCCGACCGTCGGCAAAGATCCAGGCTCGATGGTCAACGATGCCGTTGGTTATGCGGGGCTCATTTGTGTGATTGTCGCTGGTTGGACGACAGCAAATCCGACGATCTATCGAGCCGGCTTGGCCTTCCAAGGAATCTTGCCAAGCATGAGTCGCACGGTCAGTACTATGATTGCGGGCGCGGTCTGCATAGGGGCCGGTATCTTCCCTGCCTTTGCCATGAACCTGCTCGGATTTGTCGGAATCTACGGCACGATCCTGGCACCGATCGGGGCCATTATTATCGTCGATCACTTCTTTGCCGAGAGAGTTGGTATCCCCGTGGATCCAGCGTTGCGATCGGGATCACCTTTCAACTTTGCTGTCTTGCTCGCCTGGTTGATTCCGGTAGGTGCAGCCATGTTTTTGCATCTCAGACATGATGTCTTTGCATCGTTCCTTCCATTGCCAACTGCGATCGCATGCGGCTTATTTTATATCGTTCTTTCGAAAACCATTGGCCCTCAACCCAGTCGAGCGTGATTCGATTACGCCGAGAAAATATTATGAAAATAATTGCAAAATCGATTGGCTTGCTCGGGCTGGCAGGCACGATTGTTCCGCCGTTTCTTTTTATGCTTCATAAACTCGATTCAGCACCGATGCAAAGCGTCATGCTCGTTTCATGTGTCGCTTGGTTTGTCACGGCACCGATGTGGATGAGATCAGAGTAAATGTGGTTAGTCGAATTGTTGGCCTTGTACGCGATGTGGCGTAGGCCGCCTAGGCGGAACTACGAACTGGATTGCTCATTGGACTAACTCAGCGGTTTAACTGTTTTTTTCGGAGTAATCGGTCGTATCGCTTCAAATTACCAATCAAGATTTGATTGCTTATGAAGCGTGAGCGTAGAGTAGCGGGTAAGTTTTCTTAGTTCTTTCAGTACTTCGGTGGCTACGTCACAAATCGCGTCGGACGAAAGTACGAAAAAAGTTCCTGCTCCCTTCGCCCCGTCTTCGGGGAGAAGGGTTGGGAATGAGCGATATAACCACGGGTTCTGAAAATAGTGCTTGCAATAATTCGTCGAGTATTCGCGAACAGACGAACCGGCGGCTAGCGCCGTGCCGCTCATATTTTCAGCAGGCTGCTCCTCGTTTCAACCAGTAATAGAATGCACAACCCAAGTACCGAGTCTCGCAAAACATCGCCTTGGTTAATCTATGCTGGGTTGCTCTTTATGGGCATTGGGCTCAGCCTGTTTGTCTTATTCGTGCAATCGCTAAAGGACAAGAATACTCAGTTGCTTTTGCAAGGCTTAGATGGCATGTGCTATCTCTTCGCGATTGCGATTGGCTTGTTCTTCGCAAGTGGAATTGCGATGCTGATTTTCCAACCGAGACTCAAGACCTTGGCGATCGCGACGGCGATTTTGATTGTAGGCGGATATAGCTTTTCCAAGCTCGTTCGCATCGATAGCTTTTATGGCAATCGAACACCGCGATTAGCTTGGCGCTGGTCACCGAATGCCGAGCAAAGGAATCGAGCATTTTTTACTTCAGTCCCGTTATCCAAATCGCGTCCTTCCTTATCCGATCTGTTTCGGCCGACCCCTTATGACTTTCCGAGTTTTTTGGGGATCGCTCGCAATGCGAGAATCGACAACGTGGAGCTTATAGCCGATTGGGAAAAGCATCCACCCAAGCCGTTGTGGCGGCATCCAGTTGGCTTGGGATGGTCGAGCTTTGCGGTGGTTGGCGGTGTCTCAGTAACACTTGAACAACGCGACGAGAACGAGTGCGTTGTTTGTTACGATGTTCGCACAGGCGTCGAACTGTGGTGCCATCGGGAAGCGACGCGGTTTATGAACGAGCATGGAGACGGACCTCGAACGACCCCGGCCATTCAAAATGGGTTGGTCGTCACCATGGGCGGAACAGGCGTGTTGACGTGCCTTGACCTATCGAGTGGAATTTTGCAATGGAGGCAGACCGTATTCGCTGATCCGAGCAAACAGAATTTGATTTTCGGGATGTCTGGATCACCGCTCGTCTTTGACGACAAGGTATTCATAACGCCAGGTGCGGGCCAAGGTACTTCGGCGATTCTATATTCACTCTCGACGGGCGATGAACTTTGGCGATCGGGAGATGATCCGACTTCGTATGCGTCGCCCTCAAAAGTTTCATTAGGCGGAATCGAGCAGTTGCTCAGTTTTAACGGCGAAGGGCTGCGTTCGTACGGACTCGATGGAAAACAACTTTGGCTGCATCCGTGGGTAACGCAGGGCGAGTCTCGAGTGAATGTTGCACAGCCAGTCGTCGTTCAGTTGAATCCGGACAACGCATCCTCAGAATCCTCTTCACACGTTGTCATTTCATCAGGTTACGACAATGGTACAGCCCTGCTAAAAATTAGTCGTCTCGATGACAAGTGGATGACCGAAGTCGTGTGGCATTCGAAGCATTTAAAATCTAAGCTTTCCAATTTCGTGGAATTTGAAAAGCACATCTTTGGCTTTGATAACGGGATTCTGACTTGCCTCGACCTTACAAACGGAAATCGGATGTGGAAAAAAGGGCGTTATGGTCACGGCCAAATACTTCTGGTGAAGGACAAACTCTTAATTCAAGCCGAGTCGGGTGAAGTTGTGATCGTGGCGACGAATCCGAGCGCCCATCAAGAACTTGCTCGGTTTAGTGCCTTGACCAGCAAGACTTGGAATAATCCAACGGTGGCGGGCAAGATCCTCGTCGTCCGGAACGACCGCGAAGCCGCCGCGTTCGAACTAGAAGTTCTAAACTAAGTGGCGCAAGCTTCCAGCTTGCGTTTTAAACAGTGCACTTACCGCTGACCGCTTCCAGACCCTGTATATTAAGGCAATTGAGTATTGAGCCGCGGAAAGCGATAGGCAACCAAAATAGGATTTCTAATCCGCCTGAACTGCGATGTCAATTTTGCGGTCATGCGATTAAAATGAATCGATCTATGAACCAATCCATTTGGCCTCAAAGCGAAGAGACGACAGAACTCCTTGCGCAAGCTCGGCAAGGTAAGGACGATGCTATCGATAATCTCCTCGAACGCCATCGCGGTTCATTGCGTCGGATGATTCAGTTGCGACTGGATCATAAAGTTCAACGGCGAGTCGATGTTAGCGATGTCGTCCAGGATGTTTTGGTCGAGGCCAATCGCAGGCTCAGCCAATACCTCGACAATCCGGTCATGAATTTTCAGCTTTGGTTGCGGCAAATTGCCAAAGATCGAATCATCGATGCTCATCGCCGCCATCGTGGCTCTGCGAAACGGAGTGTCGATCGCGAGCAACCGATGGCGGCAGCGGCTAACCAAGATCACTCGACCATCGAGTTGGCAGCTCAGTTGCGAGACCCTGGCCTCACGCCGGCCGCCATTGCGACTCAAAAAGAGATTGCGGTGCAAGTTGAAAAAGCCGTCTATCGACTTAAAGGAAATGATCGAGAAATTATCTTGATGCGACATTACGAACAGATGAGTAATGTCGAAGCCGCCGAAGCCCTAGGGTTAGCGGAGCCGGCGGCAAGCATGCGATATCTTCGAGCACTGCGACGGCTGCGATCGATTCTTGATGACCAATTGTCTGATCCGTCTTCACCTGCGAAATTCGATGTGGATGCATAGGGAGGTTCCGGTTTCGAGGATGAAGAATGAGAACCCAGGCAAAGTACGCATCTCAACGTCGTTGAACGTTTCGGATGAGATTACCATTGCATTCGAGCATGAACCCTTCGAGAACGAAGTCGAAACTCCTGACGAAGAAGCGAGCGAACACGAACGCCAACTTGCCGCCGTATTAACGTCATTGACCGATCGTCTACAGCGAGGCGAGCATCTTGAACTAGCAAATATCTGCCGGGAGCATCCCAATTTCGCCGACGAGCTCCCTATCCTTTGGGGTACTTTGGTCGTTGCCGATGCGGTAGGAAAGTATGCATCGGTAAATGCGAACAAAGAAAACCATCTTCCTCAAAGCGACTCGGGAATCTGGCACATGCAATTGCCGATCCAATTCGGCGACTATGAATTTACCGAAGAGTTAGGGCATGGGGGAATGGGGGTCGTTTATCGGGCGACGCAATTGAGTCTTGGACGTGAAGTTGCCGTGAAAATGATTTTGCGCAACCGACTCTCATCGCTTGCTGACCGCCGCCGATTTTTTGTCGAGGCCGAGGCGACTGCGAAACTTGCGCATCCTGGAATCGTCCCAGTTTATGAAGTAGGCGAGTTCGATGGCCACCCCTACTTTTCAATGCAATTGATCGAAGGTGAAACGCTTGCGAATCGAATCGCGAATGGTCCTTTGCCGCAACGAGAAGCGGTAAGACTTATAATTCCGATTTGTCACGCCGTTCATTACGCGCATGAAAATGGAATCCTGCATCGGGACATCAAGCCGTCGAATATTTTAATCGACGAGCATGGTCATGCTAAACTAACCGATTTCGGATTGGCAAAACGCGAAGGCGTTCAGGAAACGTTAACGAGAACCGGTGCGGTCCTTGGAACACTTGCTTACATGAGCCCTGAACAAGCAAACGGTCGAGTCAACGCGATTGGCCCATGCTCCGATGTCTATAGCCTTGGTACTGTGTTGTATCATGTCTTGACGGGCCGACCGCCGCTGATGGCAAATTCACCGGTCGATTTCGCATTGAAGTTACTGGAACAAGATCCGCCTGCACCGCGACTTCTCGAACCCAAAATTGATCGCGATCTTGAAATGATTGTCGTGAGATGTCTTCAGAAGCCTCCCGATCTGCGTTACTCATCGGCGGAAATGCTGGCACAAGATCTCGAAGCGTTCCTTCGCGATGAGCCGGTTGCCGCACGCTCGGGGCACATGGCACAGGTCGTTGCTCGATTGTTTCGAGAAACCCACCATGCACCCGTTCTCGAAAACTGGGGCTTGCTTTGGATGTGGCATTCGCTGGTTGTCCTTGCCGCGTGTTTACTTACCGAGACCGTTGTCATGGCTGGCGTAACGAATCGCGTATATTTTGCGGCGCTTTGGACTCTCGGGCTTGGAGCATGGGCGGCAGTCTTTTGGGCTCTTCGCAATCGGATGGGGCCCGTTACGTTTGTCGAGCGGCAAGTTGCACATGTTTGGGGAGCAAGCATGATTGCCATCGGATCACTTTTTTTGCTCGAATGGTGGTTGGACTTGCCTTGTTTGACTCTGACTCCACTGCTTGCGGTTATCGCAGGCATGGTCTTCGTTGTAAAAGCGGGGATTCTGAGTGGTGCTTTTTATGTTCAAGCTTTATGCTTATTCTTGGCAGCAATTCCAATGGCGGTCTTTCCATCGATTGCTCACCTTATCTTTGGTACCGTCGCGGCACCTTGTTTTTTTCTACCAGGACTTAAATACTTTCGGCAACGCCAGGCCCAGAAATGAACTCATCCAAAAGCATGGACGCAATCCTCGAAGCCCTGAACCCCGAACAACGGCAGGCCGTCGAGACAATCCAAGGGCCGCTGATGACGTTAGCTGGCCCTGGAAGCGGTAAGACACGCGTTGTCACGCATCGAATCGCTTACATGATCGAGCAAGGAATCCCAAGCAGCTCGATTCTTGCGATGACGTTTACTAATAAAGCGGCCCAAGCTATTCGCGAACGAGTCAAGAGTCTCGTCGGTGACCAGCCAATCACAATGGGGACGTTTCACGGATTTGGTGCCCGCTTTCTACGACGCTATGGACGATCGGTTGGACTGGGCGAAAATTTTTCGATCTACGATACCGACGATTCCAAGAAAGCGCTGGAACGAGCAGTCATCAAAGCAAAAGTCAAACTGACGCACGTTACGATCGGACAACTGGCCAAAGAGATCAGTCGGCTGAAAACGAATTTAATTACCCCGGAAATTCTCGATCAACATCGACTTGGAAGCCTCCAGCATATTGTCAGTCAGGTCTACCCGGCCTACCAACAGCAACTTTTAGAATGCGGAGCCGTTGATTTCGATGACTTACTCTTGCACCCAGCCATCATTCTTCGAACAGAACCGGAATTACGAGCCGATCTCGACCGACGATACGAATTTATTATGGTCGATGAGTATCAAGATACTAACTTTGCACAGTACGTGATCGTCCGTGCGTTATCGATCGACCATCCGAATTTAAACGTTACCGGTGATCCCGATCAATCGATCTATGGATGGCGTGGCGCGAACATCGAAAACATCCTCACTTTCGAAAAAGACTTCCCAACAGCAAAGATAGTCCGGCTGGAACAAAATTATCGGAGCACGCCGGAGATCCTTTCCATTGCTGATTCGTTGATCCATTACAACGTACGACGCAAAGCTAAAACACTTATTGCCACGCGACCCGAAGGGGCACGAGTTCGTCTAGCCCACTATCCATCTGACCAAGACGAAGCCGAAAACATTGCTGACCAAATTCGGGCTTGCGTGACCGATAACGGTGAACGAGCCAGCGACTTTGCCGTCCTATACCGCACCAATGCACAATCGCGACTGCTTGAAAAAGCTCTCATCTCGCGACGCTTGAACTATCAATTGATCGGTGGTTTTCGATTCTACCAGCGACAAGAAATCAAAGATTTAATAGCTTATCTGCGGATGGTTCACAACCCTCGCGACGATATCGCATTTGGTCGTGTCATCAACACGCCTCCTCGTGGTCTTGGCGATAAGACGATCGAAAAAGTTTCCGAGATTGCGATTCGCGACCGCACGAGCATGATTGATGCGTTGATAACGGCGGCTGATTCAGGGGCCCTCTCTAAGAAAGCAACCTTGGGAGCTCGACAATTCCTGAAGCTTTGGAGGCAACTTGTCGAATTGTCCTCTGGTAAGCTCGTTGACTTGATTTTACATCTTTTGGAATCGACTGCGTACGTCGAGTACCTATCCAAGAAAAAGTCGGCTGAGCCAGACGATTCGGTCGACGAAAACGTCAATGAGTTGCTGGCTGACGCGAGACAGATTGACGAAGAAGCTGGAGATAGTAATAGTCTTGAAATGTTTCTAGAGCAAGTCAGTTTGCTGGCCGATGCTGACCAGATGGAAAATGCCGCCGACCGTGTAACGCTGATGACGCTGCATGCGGCGAAGGGACTCGAGTTTCCGACGGTTTTCTTGATCGCCGTCGAGGAGAATATCCTTCCGCATATTCGATCGAAGGACGATCCACAGCAAGTAGAGGAAGAACGCCGTTTGCTATTCGTCGGGATTACTCGCGCAATGGATCGGCTTCAACTGAGCACCGCTAACCGACGAGGTTTTCAAAATCGAACGAGCGTCCCGAGTCCATTCTTGATGGAGATTCCACGATTGGAACTAGAAATCATTGATATGACTGAGAACCGATATGACTATGACAGCGAAGATGAATATGGATATTCTGATTCGGGTGACGACGATTTCATTTCGGAACCTTCGTTCGAGTTCGGAAGTTCATCTAAGACGGAAAAAGCATATGAAATCGCGTTCACGCCCGAAGAACTGGAATCGAATTCAAAATTGAAACCAAGCGTTGTTCCCAGAAACAAACTTGCGCCAGCATTGCAGCAAAGCATTCTAAAGAATCAGAAACCAGACTTGGCGAAATCGCTTAAGAGCGGTGCAAGTGTTTCGCCATTGACGACTGCATCGGGTGTTGAGGTGAAGCAATTCCAAGCTGGCAGTCGCGTGATTCATCCTGCCTATGGCATTGGAAAGATCGTATCGGTCGACGGTCATGGAACCAAACGTCGAGCCGTTGTGCAATTCGAAGCGAAGGAAACCAAAACCTTTGTGCTTGCCCAATCACCACTGACTCTCAAGTAGCAGTTGGTTGACTTTAACCGGAGTCTTTGACGCCCCTCGTTTCCAGGCGGAGCCTGGGAACGAGGGAAAACGAGGGAATTTCGGTCGCTTCGAGGCTAACCGACGGATTTCATTCAAAGCTGGGCAAGCGCGTTGAGTACGAGGTGATCGACGAGCTTGAACGGCGTAATAATGGCTCTTGCCAAAGTTTGGCCGTCGCCTCCCGATACGATGGTTTGAATATCGTTCGAGTCGCCAGGATACTGATCGGTGTATCGGCGAAGCAGCAATTCTATTCCGCCCATAAAGCTTGCCGTAACGCCAGCAAGAATTGCATCAGTAGTATTCTTGCCAGGCAACGCAATCGATCTTGGATCCGATGGCGGCGCTAGCCAAGGCAAGTATGCGGTACCGAAAGCCAAGTACTTTAAGGTTAGCGAAAGTCCAGGCATGATGGCACCGCCGCAATAAACACCCTGTTCATTGACCCAGTCTACGGTGACGGCTGATCCGGCTTGCAGCACGATCAAGGGACCTCTTCGATGGTTTGATTGCCAAGCCCACCATGCAGCCAACAACCGATCGATACCAACGCCATCCGGAGCGTCGACATCGAGCTTCATCGGGATATCGGAATGCGAAATATTTTGAACTTGGTCAATCGACCATTGATCGGTAAGGCAGTTTGTAAACGTTGCCAGGGCTCGAGGTTGAACACAACTTACTTTCCAAACAATCGCGAGTTGGCTATTCGGAAGTTGGTTTTTCAGTTGAGCGATCAGCCCAGCATACGCCGTTTGATCTTCGATCGCGGCCCACATGGCACCTGAGGATTGAAACTCTTTCGGTGGTAATTTTCCGTTTGCTTCAGGAAAAACCCAGTGAAGCGATTCGACGGCACTCACCAACTGCTTGGAATTCGCATCCACCAAAGCGGCTTTAAGTCCACTATTACCGATATCAACGACACCAAAGTAGGGTGCAGCATCCATGGTCTAACAAAGGCTTTTCTGTTCTTTAAGCTTGACCGCAATTTCCGACGCGACCTGATTAAGTCCTTGGCCCGTGACGGCGCTGATGAGAAACACATCGTCACGACCGAGGTTGGTTTGCAGCGCTTGATGGACTTCGGATGCGCCTGGCAATTCGGCTTTGGTAATCGCGATCAACTCCGGTCGCGTTGCAAGTTCTTCACTGTACTGAATTAGTTCCTTGCGAATGGCGTGATAGTTTTCGATCGGGTCCGATTCGTCCATCGGCATCGGTTCGATCAAATGTACTAAAATTCCCGCACGCATGATATGACGCAAAAAGTCGTGGCCAAGCCCAACACCTTCTGAAGCGCCTTCGATGAGTCCGGGAATATCTGCCATCACGAACGTACGATCGTTATCAATTGAAACCAGTCCGAGATTGGGATACTTGGTCGTAAATGGATAGTCGGCGATTTCAGGCCGGGCTCTCGAAAGTCTGCTCAGCAGCGTACTCTTACCGGCGTTCGGTTTCCCGACTAGTCCGACGTCGGCAATAGTCTTGAGTTCCAAAACAACGCGACGTCGCTCGCCTTCGCTGCCGCCGGTCGTTTCACGAGGTGCTTGGTTTTGCGCCGATTTGAAATGCGTGTTACCCCACCCGCCCTTGCCGCCGCGCGACGCGACGATCTCAGTGCCTTCCTTGTCGAGATCGCGAAGAACAATTCCCGACTCATGATCGATGAGAACAGTTCCAGGCGGAACATTCAGCACGAGATTTCGACCATTTTTGCCATGACAATCTTTACCGAGACCAGGCGCACCTGGTTCAGCTCGCCATTGTCGTTGATGTACGAATTCGGTGAGCGAATTCACGCCAGCGATCGCTCGGATAATGACGCTGCCACCCGATCCGCCATCGCCACCACAAGGACCGCCGCGCGGAACGTGTTTCTCACGTCGAAATGCCACGCAGCCATTGCCGCCGCGACCGGCGATTATCTCAATTTCAACTCGATCGACAAACATCTACACTTCCAGACAATACGACTCACTCGAACCAACTGAAAGCGTTCGTATGCAATTAGGATGCAACTGCGGACCGAACATTGATGCGACGTCCTTCTTGATCGAAGTAAACATTACCTTCGATCAGCGAGAAAATCGTGTAGTCATTACCGATTCCAACATTGTGGCCAGGATGCCACTTCGTACCGACTTGGCGAACTAAGATGTTACCAGGGAATACCAGTTCTCCGCCAAACTTTTTAACACCACGTCGTTGGGCATTGCTGTCGCGTCCGTTGCGGGTCGAGCCCTGTCCTTTTTTATGTGCCATTTATTCGATACTTCTCTTTGAAACTCGGAATTTGTACGCGGGAAAGCTTATCGGTAAACCCATTGATAATCAAGGCGTTTTTCGAGTTCAAATTCAGCGAACTGCTTTAAAATGTGATTTTGCATCGCATTATCGAGAAAAGCGGGCACTCCCAAGCGAATGCGATCTTCGGCTTGAGCTATCGTATCGCCCGGACGCCAGAAGTGAATCTGCAAAGTCTTACGGCTAAATTTTCGATTTTCGCCTTCCATTTTCAACTGATACGCATTAGTGAGCCCCTTCACCCGAACGACAAAAAAATCGGTCCGAGGATCGATATCGGTCCATGTTGCCACCCCCCAAACCGAGTTATCGACGTCCCCAAGGCTTGGTAGGATCTCGCGGCGAGCGATCTGAAAAGTATCCAGGATCGGCTTCCCAACCCTTTCTCGATCTGCAATCGCTTGAACTGCCGATCGCAATATTGTCGAATCCTTCTCGATTTTTGACTGTGTGCTAATCAGAGTAAATCGCGGCAAAAATCGAAGCGACTTGAAATTTACTTCTCTGGGCGCGTTGGGAACTCCCGCCTCGTCGAGAACCGGGAGCAAATCGCCTCCGACGTAACGCAATCGATAAACCAAATACCAGACCAGTTTTCGTTCGAATCCGCCCGATTTACTAGGCAGATCGACTTCGATGGTTCGAACAGGTTTGAAGGAAAACTCGAAAGCCCAAACTGGGTGACGGAGGGTTACGCCTCGGCCCATTTCCAATAACGTTTCGCTTTTCGATGCAAAATGCGGCGTGCCACCTTCGAAATCCGGATCAGTCCATTCGAGTTCCGGGTGCTTGGCGACGTAATCCAAGTTTAAAGGGCCAATCGCCGTGTCCTGTGCATTCTGATCGGGAGCAACGGTTATCAGAACTCCTGGCGCAAGTTCTCTAGCGGCAAGAGGTTGCGGAGTCGCGACGGAGGGGACTGACAATCCTAATGGGCTGCTTGCTCCGACGGAAACATTGGCGCCTTCTTGACCCGTTGCAACGGAACCCAGCCAGCTCGAATTTGGCCCGGCAGAATAATATGGGGGGCTTAGCGAGGTTATTCCTAAAAGCAGAAACCAGCCAAGGAACCGTTGGAAATTAGCTTTTGGCATGGAAAATCAAGGCTTGCAGGAACGATTTCATGGATTGGCAACCGCTCGCCATGCCATGTTACAAGCACTAAGTATAGTTAGCGAGCGGTGTTAAGGTCAACGAAGAAGAGCAGTTTCTCGCAAAATCAAGCTGCCGAACGCCTTACAGTCTGGACGTCACAGCGTCCGATAAAGTATTAGACAGCTCAAACACAAAGGATTCTGCTATGGCCCATCGAAAAATTGCTCTTTATTGCCTCGCCGGTGCGTCTGCCGCTTTCGGCCTCTCTTCACAAGGGCTTTCGCAAACTCGCGACGGTGCGGTGTTAGGAGGCGTCGCGGGTGCCGTCATCGGCGGCATCATCGGTCATCAAAACAATGAGACACCCGAAGGTGCTCTTATTGGTGGCGCCGTTGGAGCGGTCGCTGGCGGGGTCCTCGGAAAACAACAAGAACAACAGCGTCAGATTCGTTATTACGAACAGCAACAAGCCTATAACGTTGGCCGCAATAGCCAAGTCTATTCCACTCCAGTCTATTCGACTCACGTTCACACAACGCCGGTTTATTCCAGCACTGTTCAAACGGTTCCAGTGCGCCGTCCGGTTTCGATCGCCGATGTCATCGCCCTTACCCGAAGCGGCGTAAGTGAAAACGTGATTATCAATCACATCAATGCCAGCGGAGTCGCCTACCAACCGAATACCGACGATGTACTTACGATGCATGACGCCGGAGTATGCGACTATGTTATCGAAGCGATGCAACGGGCGCCCGTGGGAGGAACCGTGGTTGTTTCGCAAGCTCCGATCCCGCAACGACAAGTGATCATTCACGAGCAGTATAGCCCTGCACCGGTTTACGTAACTCGACCGATCCATCCAGGACCAACAACGTACCACTATCATTCGAATGGCCAGCCCACTCACCTTCAAGCCTCGCCGTACTACCGACGCAATTTCTAAAGCCGTTGGTCGGCAACGCCGTATATCAACGTGGGGTACGCTTTGGCTTGCTCGGCTCATGTTTCTGACATCTCGATTGCGCCGACACCAAGATTCTCACACAATAAGAACTAGGAATATCGTCGTGATCAAAAAGCTTGTCTTGTCTGTATTCGGATTTGGCTTGGGTCTCTTATCCACTTCGGGGATCGTCGTCTGCCAAGATGCGACAGAATCGAGCGAAAAGTGGATTCAACTTTTCAAGGGCAAAGATTTGGATGGCTGGACGCCCAAGATTCGATACTATGATTTTGGCGACAACTACGCCGAAACGTTTCGAGTGCAAGATGCAAAAGAACTGGCTGCCGGTCGCCCAAGCTTGTTGCTCGATCGTGGCTACATTTCGCTGCAGTCGGAAAGCCATCCGATCGATTTTAGAAAAGTCGAACTCTTGGAATTAAAGTAGTTGCTGCTCCCTGCCACGCAATTGGGGACTGGTCAAATAACTTTCGAAAATATGGTTGGCGATGCTTATGCTTCGTCGTCGTCGAAATCGGGATGCATCGGATCGTCAGGATCCAAAAAGAAATCGCCAAGTCCTTGCGGTAACGAATCGCCCTGAAGCGATCGACTCTTTCGTTCATAAGCAGCTTGCATATCGAGCGCATCTTCGCCCAAACATGCCTCTAACGATTCAAGCCATACAGCATCGAGCGAGGCTGGATGCGTCGGATCTTGCGCAAGTCGCTTGATTGCATAGCGCAGCAATTGGATTCCATCGCGAGCAGAAAAATCGAGCTTCAGCGAATGCGACTGCTGTAGAAAATCGACCGTCAAGGCCAGCATCTCCGGTGCCGCAAACGGCAGGTGATATTGAAGGATCGCAAGTTCGTCCTGTCGATTAGGAAAGCCAACGCTGAGTGTCGGTTGCAGCCGGCTCAAGATATAGTCAGGAATTTCGTAGGTCGAATCGTCTTGATTCATCGTCACTGCGCAGCGGAAATCTGGATGAGCAGTCACCGTAATGCCGGCAACGATCGATTCGATGTAGCGTCGATGATCGAGCAGCGGAGCGAGCGACGCCCATGACTTTTCATTCATCCGGTTCCCTTCGTCGAGGATGCATACGGCGCCTCGAATCATGGCCGTTACCAAGGGCGACGCGTGATAGGCGATCTTGCCTTGACTGGATAGCACAGGCGTGACGAGCAAATCTTCGGGGCGCGTGTCGGCGGTGCACTGATAAATGTAAAGTTCTTGATCGCGCAATGACGCCGCTGCCATGGCCAACGCCGTCTTTCCAATCCCAGGCGGACCGATCAATCGAGGAGCGAGGGGCAGGTCTTTTTCATCGACTACCAACCAGCAGGCCGAAAGTTGGCGGAGAACTTCGGTTTGCCCAATCCATTTAGAATCATTGGCAATCTTATTGCTCAACGATAGCGTTACGCCGTCAATTTGTACTGTCTGCTGCATTTTTGGAAGTTCTTTTCAGGCCAAATCGCAAGTCGCATCCCAGAAAACCCTGGATACTCGCGAACAAAGGTTGTTATACCGGGAATACTGCTAAGCTCAACGCTCGTTGCCCTTGCCGTTGGATGGTTGGTCGGCGATAGTCAAGGCTATTCGCAAGCCCGAAATGGCTTCAGAACTCCCAAATCCTTGCATGATTCCCCTTACCATGTCGAACGTCACTCAGGATCCGCCAGCCGTAAAACATCTTTACATCGACACCGTTGGATGTCAGATGAATGTGCTCGATAGCGAGATGGTGGTCGCTTCGCTTCGTAAGCACGGCTATCGACTGACTCAAGATCCAGGTCTTGCAGACACCATTCTATTCAATACCTGTAGCGTCCGGGAACATGCCGAAGAAAAGTCGTACAACAATCTTTTTCATCTGAAGCAACTGAAACTCAAGCATCCGGACAAAATTATCGGTGTCATCGGTTGCATGGCTCAGAAGGATCAAAAGGCGATTTTTGATCGCGTCCCGTTTGTCGATCTGGTTGTCGGACCAGGACAATTGCATCAGATTCCGAGCTTGCTCGAAAAAGTCGCCGATGGCCAAGGCCAGCAACTGGCGGTCAGCATGAACCGCCGCGACGGAACGCAGGAAGAGATTCGTCGAAGTCATGAAACGTTCGATCCGCTTCGCGATCCCGAGATGCGTCCGACTCCGTATCAAGCCTACATTCGGATACAGATTGGATGCGATAAATTTTGTACTTATTGCATCGTTCCCATGACGCGTGGGCCGGAGCAGGGACGATTGCCAAGTCAGATTTTGACCGAAGCGAGACTGCTCGCCGATCAAGGTTGCAAAGAGATCACGCTCTTGGGCCAGACCGTCAATTCGTATCGTTTCACCGAAGACACTAGAACTTGGCGACTTGCCGACTTGCTTGTCGACCTGAACGCGATCGACGGTATTGAACGGATCAAGTTCGTGACGAACTATCCCAAAGATATGACGCGAGAATTATTGGAAGCAATTCGCGATCTCCCGAAGTGCTCGCCCTACCTTCATGTCCCTGCCCAAAGCGGCAGCGATACGGTTCTCAAACGGATGAAACGCGGGTACACCACGGCAGACTACTACGCGATGATGGATCGGATACACGAGATCCTTCCAAACGCCGCCATTGCTAGCGATTTTATCGTCGGCTTCTGTGGCGAAACCGACGAGGAATTCCAGGACACGATCACGCTGGTCGAACGCTGCCGCTTTAAAAACAGCTTTATTTTTCAATACAGCGTCCGCGCCGGCACCAAAGGAGCCGAACTCTTAGAAGACGACATTCCGGAAGAAGTAAAAAAGCGTCGCAATCATGAACTTCTCGAAGTTCAAAATCGCATTTGCCTCGAAGACAACTTGCCGTTCCTCGGACGATCCGTCGAAGTTCTCGTCGAAGGACCCAGCAAGCTATCGCTCCGCCAGAAAGAAGAAGGCCCCATCGTTCAAATGACTGGCCGAACCTCTTGCGACCGAATCGTCGTATGGCAAGGTAATACTCGCCAAGCCGGTGAAATACTCCAAGTCACTATCGACGATGTAACTGGATTTACGCTTTTCGGAACTGTCGACACCTTTGAAACAACACCCGAACTGATTCCGCTCACGATCGCCAAATCGAAATAATGAACATAAAGAAATCTACACCGCCCATTGAAATCTCGCCGCAACAGCTTGTTGGAACAGTAGTGTTTGGCTTAGCCGCCTTCCTCATCGTTTACGTGCTCTACAGCGGCGTTTTTACGGTCGCCGCACATGAACAAGCCGTCGTGTTGCGATTCGGCAAATACCTTCGAACGGATCTACCGGGATTGCATTTCAAAATCCCTTGGATCGAACAGCGTTTTATCGTCGACCAAGGCGAACGCTCGCTCCGGTTGCCGCATTCTCAGTATGATGCACCGGGTTATAGCCAAAACTCGACTCTAGGCATGGATGAACAAGAAGACAAACTTATCCTGACCGGCGATCTTTATGCAGCAGTCGTGGAATGGAACGTCTTTTGGCGAGTTACCGAACCTAAAGATTACCTTTTTAATTTTAATGGCGACGAAGGTGAAATTGCCTTAGCGATCGTGGCCGTTTCTCGAAGCGTGATGCATCGTGCCGTCGGCGACTATTCGGCAGAAGAACTCTTAACCGGCAAACGCGAAGAGATCACTTCGATCGCCCTCAAAGAGTTGAGCGATAAGCTCGACGAATTCGGAAGCGGGATTACGATCACCGATTTGCAGATGCAGCGAGTCACTCCACCAGATCGGGTGAAGCCGGCTTTTGATGAAGTCAACGCATCTATCCAGCAGCGCGACCAATCGGTGAACGAAGCTTATCGCGAACGCAATCAGTTGATACCAACCGCTGAAGCCGAACGCGATCGATTGATTCGAGACGCCGAAGGATATGCTTCGCGCAAACTAGCCGAAGTCGAGGGCGAGGTTTCAGCGCTGCTTTCGAAGTACGAAAGTTACCAATTAGCACCTGAATTAACGCGAACACGCATGCACATCGAAATGATGGAAAAAGTCATCAAGCAAAGCGGTCCCAAGGTCATCATCGACGGCCAATCGAACAAACCCTTTCCGTTCCTGAACGTAACACCTAACGCTTCAAATAGTGTGACAACTCCTAGATCGACCGAAGGATCCTCGCCGTTGACGCTCCCGGCAAACTAGTTTTGCCAAATCAATAAACATCGTTGAGAATCTTCACCGTTTTTTCGCCAACCGTTTTTATCCAACATGAAAATTGCAACCTATATCCTGGCCACCCTCTCAGTATTGCTTCTGATTGCTCCAGCGTTTGTCTTCATCATTGACGAACGAGAAATGGGAGTCGTTCTTCGATTCGGCGCTCCTCAACGTCCGGCCTATACCGACCCTGGGGTCTACTTCAAACTACCGCTCGTCGACTCGGTCCAACGCATTCCAAAAATCAAACAGTTTTGGGGAGATGGTAAGCAAGATCTACTTCCTGACCTCCCGACCAAAGATGACAAGAAAATCGAATTGATTCCATGGGCGATTTGGCGAGTCAACGACCCGATTATTTTTGTTCAGCGCTTGCGGACGATGGAAGTTGCCGAACAACGCGTCGAGCAAATTGTGCGCAGTGCGATTCGCGATGTGATCACGCAATATGAATTGGAAGAGATCGTCCGCAGTACCAATCGTGGACTACTGATCAGCGACGTTCGGACCGGTGGAGCAACTGAGCAGTTGCCAGCCGGAATTCCCGCCGAGTTGATCGAACAAGTCACAGTTTCAAAACCCAAAAACGTTCGCGTCGGCCGTCTTGAAATTCTGAATCGAATCAAAGCCGAAGCTCATCGCCGCCTAGCATCCAGCGGCGTCGACTTGGGAGTTGACGGAGAGCCCGCAGGCCGCGGTATCGAGTTGATCGATGTCGGCATTTCGCAGCTTGGGTTCGTCGACAGTGTTCGGAGAAAAACCTTTGATCGATGGGTTGCCGAACGACAGGCGATCTCTTCGAAGAACATCAACGAAGGCGTACGCTTAAAAGCCGCGATCATCAACGAAACCAAAGCCGAGGTCGCTAAAATCGAAGGCGAAGGACAACAAAAAGCCAGTGAGCTGCGCGGAAAAACCGACGGCGAAGCCATCAAACGCTATGCCGACGCGATCGAAAAGACCGGCGAATTCTATTCGTTCGTGCGTACTTTAGAAGCGTACGAAAAATCGATCGGACCTGATAGCCAATTGATCCTATCGACCGAGAGTCCGTTCTTTAAGCTGTTTCAAGATATCGGTAAGTAGACGACGCAGCTACTTGACAACGCTCAAGCGGGTGAGCAACTGCACCCAAGGCAGATAGACGACGACGACGTAAAAGCCTACGACAACTACTCCAATAAAAATCGAAACGATCACAGGAATAAACTTTGCCTGTCTTTCGGCGATTCTAGCCGCTTGTAAATTCAGTTGATCTGTAAGGTCGAGTAGGGAAGGCTTCGAGTCTTCGAACGATAAATCACCTTTCTCTACCGCTCTCAGAATTGTTTGACACTCTTTTGAAATCGGATTCCAGCCCAACGCAATTTTTGTGTTCAACCGATTCAAGGTATCGATAGTTTCAGTTTGCGGTCGAATCCCGGTGGCCTCGATCGCAAGCAAATAGCTCGGATCGAACGGCCTCTTTGCTTCTATCATCCAAGTCATCAGCCTAGTAGCATGTGCTTGCAACTGCATTTGGTAAGCACGATTTCTCGGCATGCCACTTGGAGCCAGAACGGTATTCATCCGATAGGACCAAACTAATAGCATGATGCATAATGCGGCCATCGCTGTCGTCCACACCCACAGCGTTCGATGGAGGACTAACAACCAATCGAACCAAAAAGGGAGCGGAGCGTGTAGCGATTCGAACGCTGACTGATACAACGGGATCGAATGGTAGATGGTATAGCCGAGTGAGAATGCGGCCACTAACGTCAAAACCAGCGGATAGACCAACGCCGCGCGCAGTCGACTTCGAAAGCGTCCCTGCTCGGTGTGGATCGCAATCCAGCTTCGCAGGGCTGGTGCCAAGCAGTTTCCGGCAATTCCAGCTTCAACCGTTGCATGAAGACTTCGCGAAGTTGGTCGATTGTCTTCGGCGAGCGACTTCGACAATGACTGTCCTTTTGCAAGTCGATCGGTGATTCGTCGCGATGAATCGCCCAGCGACTTGGGTAACTGCTTGACCAATGGGGCAAGTCCACGTTCGAGGGGCATTCCGGAATTGGCTAAGGCCGCGATCTGTTCGCATAGAATCAACTGGTGTTCAAGAGTCAATGGCTTCAACGCAGTCGTGTTTGTCGTTTCAGTCTGGCTTATCATTGCGATTGCCCAAAGTGTCGATGAATTTCGTCTTCGCCGATAAGTCCCTGCTTCTTCATTATATTCGACTGTTGCCAAAGACTCACCATGCCTGCAGCACAAGCGGCTTCTTGAATTTCGAGCGTGCCCGCCTCTTCAACAATCAAACGGCCAAGCTGGTCTTCCAAAGCAGGAAAGACTTCCGAAAGCAAAATGCGGCTATCAAATCGTTCCGTGCGATCGGTCGATTTGTCAGAATCATTTGATTTGAGTATGTCGGTAGTTAAGCCAATATTTTCACCATCGATTTGGCTTCGCAAGGGCTGCAAAAGCCTTTGGCAAACCAGGAGACTTAATCCACTTCGAAGATGGTGGACTGGCACCTTCATATCCAAGAGTCGTCGAACTGCATCGGCAGTCGATCGTGCATGCATCGTGGTAATTACAAGCTGTCCGGTAAGCGATGCTTGAAAGACAACGTTGGCTGTTTCCACATCTCGAATTTCACCGACCAGCATGACTTCTGGGTCTTGTCGCAAAATGGCTTTGAGGCCCGATGACCAAGTGTAACCGACCGAACTATGGACTTGAGATTGTGCAACTCCGTCGATCGACTGTTCGATCGGGTCTTCGAGTGAAACCATTGCGCGAGGGCGATCGGAATTGGACGCCAGGATTTCTCGAAGGCAAGCGTAGGCCGTGGTCGTTTTGCCCGTCCCGGCTGGTCCACTGATCAGAATAACCCCCGACGGGAGCTTAAGTGACGATATAAAATGCCGCTTCGCGAACTCAGGCATGCCGAGATCATCCAATCGCCAGTTCTTAGACCAAAGCTTCGAAAGACGAATCACAATTCGCTCGCCATAAAGCGTCGGGAGCGTTCCAACTCGAGCTTCGATAGAACTTCCGTGCAATACCAATCGCCCTTCCTGCGGGATATCGCTTCGATACGAAAGTAAACCGGCCAATGATTTCAATCGAGCTGCGATACTCGAATTTTGCCCGAGAGCAAATGTGCCTACGTCTATCAATTGACCATCGATACGCCATCGCACGACCATCGAACCAGCCAAAACGTCCCAGTGGATATCGCTCGCCCGAACTTCGATTGCGGCTGATAGCACACGATCGGCAAGTTTTGTAGAATAGTCGTCTGATCGAGAATCTAAACCTTGTCCAAGTTCCGATAAGTTAACTTCTGTTATGTTGGGTATTTCTTTCGCGGCCATAGATTACGTATTTTAGCTGCTCGGCGACGTCGTATGATTCCCGAATCCACTATCGTAACGATTTCCAGACCGGCCATTGTCGCGGCTGCCAAATTTCGACTTGCTGCCGCCTTCGCACCGTTACACTGGCGACGTTCGATTGAAAAACTCGCTGATGCTCTTGAACTCGATAGCGATATTGAGCGAATCATTGACATCGAGAAATTACCCTCCGATCTCCGGTCGCTACTGGTCGGTTCTCTGTCGTCCAATGATCCGGCCGGCTTCATCGTTCAAGTTTTGAGAAGTCGAGAATCGTCTCGGCGCGAATGGCGAAATCTATTAGGAAGTCTCGTCTACCCCGGCTGCATCATTATCGCCGCATTGCTTATCGGATGGATGATTTGCTCGATCGCTATGCAATCGATTCAGTTTGTCGATTTTTCCGATATTTACGAGCATGATCCGATAATACTATCGAGGATGATTGTCAGCGATTTTAGCAATATGCTTGTCATGCTCATGATGTCTTTGGTGTGGCTTGCCTTCGTCTTTCTGGCTCTGCGATGGATAGGTCCGCCGTGGACGCGCGCAGCCGTACTTGGAGGCGCGCCAATTATCGGACGCCCCTATCGTTGGATTTGTATGGCCGACATTCTTACTCGGCTTCGTATCTTCATCGCGGATGGTAAAGGCACGACCGAAGCGATTCAAGCTACGCTTGCAAGCTTTGAAACGACGAGCATGGAAGCGTTTGTCCGATCCTTAGGTGTTTCGGTTGGAAAAGGGAAGTCGCTTGGCCAAGCCTTGATTGCGTCGTCGCTTAGCGACGGACTCACCATCCCGGCAATCAGTCTACTCGATTCAGCGCAAGGAGCATTTCTAGAACGGTTGGACCAAGTTATTCGAATTCATGAAGAGCTAATCCGCCAGCGTTGTCGCTCGATGATTTCGGTTGTTCCAGTCTTTGGAATTCTTTTTGCAGGGAGCATCGTTTGGGGGACTGTCAGCTTCTACTTCGCCTCGTCGATGGTGTACGTAGCCGATTCAATTGCGATTTTTAGCATAGCGTTTGGCGCGGTGACTCCGGCTATTCCGTTTCTTATGCAGTCGCATTGGATTGCGCTTTTTCCGATGGGAATCTGTGCCTGGATCGTGCTGCGATTGATGATTGCGGAAAATCCACGATTTCGTGGAAGTTGGATTTGTTTGGCGATTCGAATCAGCATTTTTGTGATGCTCGGTTTTTCGATAGCCGGGGTCGCCATGCGTTTCCAATGGCTTGCCTACTTCTGGTTGTTGTTGGCTTTGACTCTGCTGTTCGTCCTCTGGGTAAAAAGACGCGAGCTTCAGCGATCGGCGATCATGATTTCGATGGTCGCTATGGCAGGCAACCCCATCGATATTCGCGAGCTTGCTGTGTCGTTCAACGACCACAATTATGGCTTCTTACGAAAAGTAACTCGCAGGTTTCAGCGAAATTTCGTCGAGCACTCGAATTGGTTTGCATCGTTCGAAAAAAGCGGCTTCACACGCGGTGTTACTAAACGATTCGCTCTCCGGCTTCTCTCTTACCATCCAACGCTTCCGAAAATGCGTTGCTTGGCAATGGGGGAGAGCTCACACGTGCTAGAAATTGATCGAATGGTTTGGCAGTTCCTCATCAGCACTCTTGTGGTTTTCGTACCACTGAGCGTTCTTTTCGCTTTCATGTTATTCGTACTCGAACCAATGTTGGTAAAGCTAGCTGCTGAAGTGAATTACGGCGATTTCGAAGGCGTTGATGTCCTCCATCAACCGTTGCTATCGACCGTCAAGATTCCGCTCGTCGTTGCGAATCTGACTATTGCCATTGCCTATGTAGGCTTTCTTTGGGTCTACATTTTTCCAAGTGTGTCGAGACGACGGCCCATCGAATGGTTATTGCGTCCCTATTTTCAAAGCTGGACACTTCTGGGCTTGAGTGACCTTGTAGCAGTCGAACCGAGTTTTTCATTGGCAGTCGAACAAGCCGCCCAGTCCCATCCTGTAAACTCGATTAAGACGCAATTGAGGCGCGTCGCGAGGCGACTGGCCGACGGAAGTACCATCGAGCAAGCAATGGTACGATCGAAACTCGTTACACGACGTCAGATTGGATTGCTCGCACTGGCAAACGATCAATCGTCGCTTTCGTGGTCGCTCGGTGTCATCGGCGAAAGCGGCATGGAAAAATGCCTTGGTTGGTACACCATTGCAATTCAGATTTTGTTCTTCGTCGCGATTGCGGCTTGCGCCGTCGTCGCTGCAATTTTTGCCTATAGTATTTTTGATTCCCAAGCGTCGTTGATTCACTATTTATCAAGTAGCCAATAGAAAAACAGAAAGGTGCGTCGCACGATGAAGCGAAAATCGCATTACATTGCTCCACTTCGATTGGGAACGACTTTTGTCGAATGCATCGTGGCAGGCATTCTGCTCATGACCGCAATGGGGTTGATCCTTCGATATCAAACCAAAGCCGCCCTCTTCCAAAGCGAGCAACTGCTACAAACCAAGGCCGAATTGGCTCTCCTATCTGCCCGCGAAATAATCGCTTCATGGGATATAGAACGAGTAAACCGAGCATCGATAGAATCGCTACCGATGTTTGATGAAATGAGCGAGTCGGATATTCATGCACAATGGGTTGCGTCGGTCATCGATGTTCAAGAGCCGATTGTCGGCAAACGCGTTTCGCTCGGGATCGAATGGACCATCAAGCATCCATTCGAACCAAAGGCCCACCCACTCCCTGAGCCGCTGGCGTTAGCCACGGTTTCCAAGTCCTCGCAGTCCCCTGACCCGTTGGCTCTACCCCCAGACTTCCAAACACCAAGACTCGATTTCTGGATACCGATAAATCGCGACGCGCCGTCGAACGATGTTTCGAATGAGTCTCGTCGTGCAGAATCCGGAGCGAACGAATGAAGACGAGCATTCCAAAAAGGCGTGGGATATCGCTCCTCGAAATGGTAGTGATTTCCTCGATCACAGCCGGTCTTATCTCTCTTTCGGCGGTCATTATTCAGAAATCGTACTTCGTCCATGAGCAATCCGTTCGCGATTGGGGTGCCCATCGTTCACTGCAATCGCTTTACGAACGATGGCGTGAAGACATCCACACATCGGAGTCGATCGATATGGAGACACCGTCTGTATTAAGCATATTGGGTAAGAATCGAATTGTTTACCGCATCGACGGCAATAATGACGTTGCGAGGCAGGTATGGATCAATGACGTGCTGGTCGGTGTCGACGAATATCGATTCGGTCTTCCGATGCAGTTGCGATTTTCGCGAGACACAACAGGAGCGGTCGAGTTGATCAGAATGAACGTCAATTCGAAAGTTGATGGCGGAGTAAATGCCTTCGTAACCGTTTTCGCGAGATTAGGAACAGAGCATTTAACAAAAAGCCTCGAACCCGGTGAGCGGCACGGCGCTAGCCGCCGGTATTTATTGTCAAAACCGGCGGCGAGCGCTCAATGCTTCTCGCTTTCGCGCTTTTTGGGTCGGTTTTTTAGCGGTGCGGCGCAAGGCGCCCGGTGTAGATTCAATGTTTTCTTCGCTTCCGCCGGACGGCTCGCGCCGTACCGCTACGAGAGTGAGCGGCATTGGGCTAGCGCTGTCCCGCTTACGAAGGCACGAAGTACGCTGGGTGAAGACTCGGAGGCTAGATATGCAGAATAGCCGCCAACATCGAAGTGGATCCGCTTTGCCAACTACGTTTGTCGTGATGCTTGTCGCAAGTCTCTTGACGGCGCAATCGATGCAGGGCATGATCCATCAAAAACGCAATCTCTTGATGCGCTATCAAACTCGACAATCGCTCGAGTGGATTGAAGTTGGCAAACTGCGCATTCAAGCAAAAATCGCCCTCGATAAAGACTATGTCGGTGAAGACATGTCGCTTCATAATCTACCGGCTTGCGTCGATTCAGAATCGTTGGAGAGCCATCCAAAGCGAATGACTATTCGTCGATTAGAAGCAACTGAACCGACCGGTCCCCGAATCGATTTTTGGGAAGTTAACGTTTTTCGAAGCGATGACTTTGATTTAAACACTCAAGCGAGTTGGCAGGGAGAATTATGAAAACACAGACTGATTCTATGAACGATAACAAATCTTTATCGAATACTAATCGAAATGCATTCACGTTGGTTGAATTGCTGGTAGTCATTGCGATTATTGGGATTCTGGCAGGAATATTACTGCCGGCGATCCAACAAGCTCGCGAGACAGCTCGACGCATGTCCTGTTCCAGCAATCTTGCCCAGGTCGGTGTCGCGCTCAGCGGGTATTACTCCGCGTATCGACATTATCCGTCAGGCACGGTCGACATCGCTGGCCCAATTCAAAACACGCCCACCGGTTTTCATCACAACTGGATCGTTGCCATCCTACCGATGCTTGATGAACTCCATGCATTCAAACTAGTAGATCATCGAGCCTCCATTTATGCCCCGACGAACCAGAAGATTCGGCGATACGTCATTGGTTTGCTGCGCTGCCCTTCCGATCCGTCGAGAGGCGCATTTAGCAACTATGCTGGAATTCACCACGGCGGTGAAGCCGCGATCGACAGCGATAACAATGGCTTGCTTTTCTTGAATAGTCGAATTCGAGCTGACGAAATTCTTGACGGCAGTTCACACACGATCGTCGTCGGCGAAAAGCGCATCGATTCCATAGACCTCGGCTGGAGCAGTGGAACGCGGTCGACGTTACGGAACATGGGACCTGCTCCGAAAATTGAACCCAAAAATCAAATATGGCTGAGCAGACCGGTAGGGGTTAACGACGGCTTGGTAGATCCTGGTCCGCCGGAAAGTTGGCTCGCGGAAGAAAATTTACCGAACATCGAAGGTGCCGCCGATCCGATCGTTGCGGTAGGGACGCTTAGCAGCTATCACGTCGGTGGTGCCAATGTTTTACTAGCGGATGGTTCGACCGCGTTCCTTTCTGCGAATATTGACCCGCAATTCCGAAGCGATCTTGGCAATCGAAAAGATGGCAACTTGATACCACCAATCGAAGGTTATTAGTTCGACGGTCTCAAGTTGCGTTTTTTGCCGCAATAGTGAGCCAACGGCGCTTGCGGCTTGTTGATTTAATCGCCAGAAGCAAGGATTGAGTTTAACAGTCAACCGAAGGCGTACTTCAAAAGCCAAGAGTACGCCTTCGGCTGACTGTTAAACGATTAAATCAACAAGCCGATAGTCGAATTAGATTAATTGCTTTACGAAATGAGTTAGCGACAATGCCTTTTGAAATCGACGAATCGAACATCCGCCAAACCCGAGTACGCGAGAAGCCATCATCGAGTCATCAGTTCTCTTTAAAATTCCTGCTGATACTCTTTACGTTTGCCGTCATTGTCGCAGCTTTTCTCCAATTGTCCTTTCTGTCGGATGGCTTAGCCAAATCGGAATCTCCGAAGCAGCTCTTCGCTATCGCAAAACGTGGCACTTCGGAAAGATACCGCGGATAGGATTATTTAAAAACCTTCGCCTTTGGGTCGCCACTGGCCATGAGAAATGCGATCAAGTCTTTTAGTTCTTCTTCGTTGAGTGTATCGATGAGACCGGCTGGCATCTGCGAGATTTTGGATGGCGTGATTTCTTCGACCTCATTCTTTCTCAGAATCGTCGGCTTGGCATTCGCATCGACCGTATAGACGTAGTATTCATCGCCGATCTCGACGGCTCTACCGACGAGTACGGTTCCGCTATCGGTAAGAATCTGATGCGAACCATACTGATCGGAAATTGCTTTGCTCGGTTCGATGATTGCATCGAGCATGTCCGAGATCGAGAACTTTTTGGCCGCCGTCGAGAGATCGGGGCCAACCGCGCCTCCTTCGCCACCCAGTCGATGGCACTTTGAGCACGACGTCGCATGAAAAAGATTGTGTCCTTTTGCGAAGTTGCGATTGGTAAGTTCCTTGCCAATCGAGTCGAGTGCCTCTTCCCGGCTCCACACGCGACCAGGTCCTTTCGGCGGCGTCGAGGCGACAGGGGCGGCGACGAGCGATTGGCTGGTAAGCGATTCGAGCAACAGTTGTTCGGCTGGTGAGCAGGTTGCAATTGCGTCATCGCGAAACTGCATCAAGAATTTAGCGAAACTATTCCCACCAGGATGTTTAGCAGCGGCGATAAAGAAACCAAAATATTGCTTTCGTTCTTCAATCGTCCAACCCGATTTGGCATTCCTCAGAATGAAAGCAAAATGAATTGCGCGAACCGGTGGCATGTCCGCCAACATCTTGCCAACTGTTCCGCCATACCGACTATTTCGACTCACCAAATCGCCCCAATCCGGGATTGGCTCTGGCCCCAACTGTTGCATCAATGCAATCGTCTTGGCAACGACGGTCGGCGACTTTAAATAGACTAGTAACTGCACAAGCTCGGCATCTTGCGCGTACTGTTTCGAAGGATAGAGCTTATTTAGTCGTTCAAGCAGCTTCTTTCTATCGATGTCTGATGGTTCACCTTGTCGAGCAAAGGCGACTTCCAAGGTGCGAAGCCAACCCAATTTTTCGGTTTCGCTAAGCGATTGGAAATCGAGATAGGTTAAGGCTTCGATTATTTTCGGTAGGTCTTCAGGAGTACCTTGACGTGCGACGGCCAGCATCGCATTGATGAGGCTCGACGGTTTCTTTTCACCAAATACACGGGCGCGCCATTTTTCGATCGGCTGACTTTCCAGTGCGATGCGAGCTGCATAGCGTATAAATCGATCTTCGTGGGAGAGATAGCGGATAATTTCATCGAGATCGCCATCCGATTGTCCATGCCAGCGTTCAAGTTGGTGACGAATCGTCCGTAGCTCTCGACCGGCAGGATTCGTACCCTCGACAGCCTCCGTCGAATCGGTGCCAACGTAAGTGACTCGATAGAGCGACGATTCGGTTCCGCGACCTCCGGCGGTAAAGTAAAGGGCTCCATCTAGGCCGACAACGGCGTCGGTAACGGGAAGCGGAGAGCCGGTTACGAAGTCTGCTTTCTCTCCGCGATAGCTCGATCCGTCGGGTGTCAACTGGACTGAATAGATCGTGCTATAAGTCCAATCCAGGATAAACAAAGCCTTCTGAAACTTTGCTGGAAATTTCGTACCCGTTCCAAACACAACTCCAGTCGGTGACCCGGGGCCGATATCGATTACCGGCGGTAAAGAATCTTCGTAATAGGCTGGCCACTTTCCAGTCCCGCTTCGCCAGCCAAATTCGCTACCGCTGGTAACATGGCAAACCCGCGTCGGTCGATACCAAGGCGATCCGAAATCCCACTCCATATCGGCGTCAAAGGTAAAGAGTTCTCCGTCGCTATTGAAAGCGATATCGTATTCGTTTCGATATCCGATACTAAAAACATTCCATTCCTTGCCGCTTGGATCGACGTTGCAAATCCAGCCGCCTGGTGCGAGTATTCCTGCTGCATGACCGTTTGCATCCCAACGCCTCGGAAGCAAATGATCTTCGTTCCAGTTCTGTGGAATGCGACTTCCAGCGATCGACTTGGGCAACTTGGTGTGGTTTCCTGATGCGACGTACAGTGATTTTCCATCGGGACTGAGAACGACAGCATGAGGACCATGTTCGCCGCTGCCTGGGACATCCATGCAATGTTCGTCCGAATCGACTCGACCATCGCCATCGGTGTCGGTTAATCGATGCAGCCCAGAAGTTTTTCCACCGTTAACCACCGCGTAAAGCGAGTCAAAGGCCCATAGCAGGCCATGAGCACCGCTCAGTTCGACCGGTAGCTTTTCCACTTTCGTTGGCTTGGTCGTATCTCCGGGCGTGATCATGAATAGGCCAGCACTACCTTGATCGGAAGCAATCAATCGTCCCGTCGGATCGGTGGTAAGTGAAACCCACGAACCCATTTCACGCGGCACTTGAAAAACTTCTTCTATCTTGAAGCCATCCGGAACGTGCGCATGTTCTGCGACGACTGGCATAAATTCGTTGCTGGAATTCGTCTTCGGAGGCAAATCAAATTGCTTCGTGTTTATTGCTTTGGACCACGGAAGTTTGGAATTGCCCAATTCTCCGAGAATCTTAGGTGCAACCCATTGGGCGTCATCAAAATCAGGCTGTTGCCAATCGCGTTGGGCATCGATTGAACCTTGCCAAGAAGCGTCGGTGACGATATCGATCGACTTACCGTCTTTCAAATCGACGTGTACCGATGCGATAAGACCTGCCAAACCGCCGTCATTCGTCGCCTTGATCGCAATGAGATTTACACCTTGACGCACGTCACTTTCAATGGCTGCATTTGAAACCGTTTCCCATCGATCCGACGACAAGCATTTCCGGCCGTTAATGAACACCTCACAATGGTTGTCAGCACTCGCTCGAACTGTAGCGTTAGCTATTTCGCTATCGATAGTAAATTCTCGCCGTATCCAAACGCTTTGTTTTGCTTTGGATTCGCCAACCCAAATCCATTGTGGAGTAACTTTGGATGAATCTTGGCCCAGAGCGATCGAGAAAACTGAACTGACGACCCAAGCCACCATGAATCGCGGAAGTGAAAGGCGTTGGAATTGATGGTGCATGGAATCAGAATCCTTGGATACAGCGCACAGTACGCGAGCTGGCCTGCGGTACGAAATTGTGAGGAATGCAATAGAAATTGGCGTGATCGGTAGAATAGTCGAGATTCGCTCTGTTTCCCAGCCAAAATTGGCTTGCAAACGGCTGCTGCTCGGTCAAACGCGACCAACTGGTTCCAAGGCTCCGCCTTGGAACCCACTGTTTTGCAGGCTCTGCCTGCCACACTGTCGTTTATTTATAGGAGTCACAATCCTGTACGTACGCGAGGCGGAGCCTCGGAAGCAGTGCGTTCCAAGGCAAGAGCCTTGGAACGAGTGATTTTTAGCGAGAAGTGTTTGGAAATCATCGCTTGACATTGCCCCCTAGAAGACAGTAGGCGGTTCGTGGTAACCTTCTCAAGATTTTGTTCGCATTAGGTTTGCTCTTTTCCACGCATGGATGAGGTTTTTTGTGCCGCGTCGTACTGATATTCGTAAAGTCCTGTTAATTGGCTCTGGTCCGATTGTTATCGGGCAGGCGTGCGAGTTTGACTATTCCGGCACACAGGCATGTAAAGCCCTCCGCGAAGAAGGTTATGAAGTCGTGTTGGTTAATAGCAACCCAGCGACGATTATGACCGATCCGGCAACCGCCGAGCGAACGTATATCGAGCCGCTGACTTGGGAATTTGTCGAAAAGGTCATTGAACGCGAACGTCCCGATGTTCTCCTGCCGACTCTGGGAGGGCAAACTGCTCTCAACATCGCTATGGATCTCGACAAGCATGGCGTTCTCAAAAAATACAATGTCGAAATGATCGGAGCTCGGCCCGATGTCATCCAGAAGGCTGAAGGTCGACGGGAATTCAAAGCGGCCATGGAGAAAATCGGGCAAGAGGTTTGTAACGGCGCGACGGTTAATACGATCGAAGAAGCCCGCAAAGTACTAGCCGTCGTCGGCTTGCCGTGTGTCGTTCGTCCCAGTTTTACGATGGGTGGAAGCGGTTCTGCAATCGCCTACAATCGCGACGACTTCGACGAGCTAGTCGATAACGGATTGTCTCAATCTCCAGTCACCGAAGTATTGATCGAGGAATCGATCATCGGTTGGAAAGAGTATGAAATGGAAGTCATGCGGGATATGGACGATAACGTCGTCATCATCTGCACGATCGAGAATTTCGACCCAATGGGCGTCCACACCGGCGACTCGATCACCGTCGCCCCAGCTCAGACGCTGACCGACAAAGAATATCAGCGGATGCGCGATGCAAGTCTGGCGATCATGCGTGAAATCGGCGTCGAAACCGGTGGCTCGAATATCCAGTTCGCTATTAATCCGCAAAACGGTCGAATGATCGTCATCGAGATGAACCCTCGAGTGAGCCGCTCGAGCGCTCTGGCCAGTAAAGCTACCGGCTTTCCTATCGCGAAGATCGCTGCCAAACTGGCCATCGGCTATCGACTGTGGGAACTGCAAAACGACATTACGAAAAAGACGCAAGCTTGCTTCGAGCCGACGATCGATTACGTCGTTACCAAGATCCCACGATTTGCCTTTGAAAAATTTGCCGAGGCCGATCCGACGCTAACGACGCAAATGAAAAGCGTCGGCGAGACGATGGCGATCGGCAGAACGTTTAAAGAATCGTTTCAAAAGGCATTGCGCGGTTTAGAAGTTGGAGCTTTTGGCTTCGGCTCCGACAGCAAGGATATGTGGGGAACCGACCGCCAGCCCGATGACGAAGAGATTCGAAACAAACTTTCGCGACCCAACGCCGAACGGGTTTGGTTTCTTCGCTATGCGATGAAAGCTGGGATGAGTCTCGACGAGATTCATCAATTGACGGCGATTGATCCATGGTTTTTAGATCAACTTCACGAACTGGTCGAAATGGAAGATCATCTTAGAGAACTCAAATCGATTTCCAATCTCGATGAGCCGACGATGTTGCAAGCGAAGCAATTTGGCTTCTCGGATCGGCAGATAGGAAATCTCCTATCGCTGCAAGACATGGAAGTCCGAGCATGGCGAAAAGAGCGTGGAATCGTAGCCACGTTCAAGGCTGTCGATACGTGCGCGGCAGAGTTCGAAGCCTACACGCCGTATTTCTATAGCACGTATGAATCCGAGGACGAGACACCGGCTCGAATTGACGGTCAACGCAGCATCATGATTCTCGGCGGCGGTCCAAACCGAATTGGACAGGGAATCGAGTTCGACTATTGCTGCTGTCATGCCAGTTATGCGCTGCGCGAGATGGGCATTCAATCGATCATGGTCAATAGTAACCCTGAAACGGTGAGTACCGATTACGACACTAGCGATTTATTATTCTTCGAGCCTTTGACGACCGAAGACGTCTTGAACATTTATGACCGCATTCAACCCAATGGGGTCATCGTACAATTTGGTGGTCAGACACCTTTGAATCTTGCGAGAGCTCTTGCGACGGCCGGCGTTCCTATTATTGGAACCAGCGTAGCAACTATCGAAGCGGCAGAGGATCGCGAAAAATTCCAACGCTTGATCCAAGAGCTAGGTCTTCGTCAACCACCCAACGGCATCGCGAGAAATATTTCGGAGGCAAGAGCGGCGGTGAATGAAATCGGCTTTCCGTCATTGGTACGCCCGAGTTACGTTTTGGGCGGTCGAGCTATGGAAATCTGCTACGACCATCAGCAGTTTGATCGCTACGTCGCCGAAGCCTTTGTCGTTGCGCAAGGTCAGCCGGTGCTGATCGATCGCTTCCTCGAAGATGCGACCGAAGTCGATGTTGACTCGATCTCCGACGGCCACGACGTCGTCATTATGGGAATCATGGAGCATATCGAAGAAGCGGGCGTCCATTCTGGAGACTCCGCTTGCGTGATGCCTTCGTTTTCACTTTCTCCAGCAGTGCTCGAAGAAATTCGAGCGTCGACCAAGGCGATGGCCAAGCGACTCAACGTCATCGGGCTGATGAACGTCCAGTTTGCGGTCAAAGACGAAGCCGGTGTTCCGACCGTTTACGTGCTCGAAGTCAATCCTCGTGCCAGTCGAACCGTCCCCTTCGTAGCCAAAGCAACAGGTGTACCGGTTGCGAGACTTGCTGCCAAGGTCATGGCGGGCATGACGCTTAAGGAGCTTGGCATTCATAGCGAGCCGATTCCAAAACATATTTCGGTGAAGGAAAGTGTCTTTCCATTCCGCAAGTTTGCCGGCGTCGATATTGTTCTTGGACCTGAAATGCGATCCACCGGTGAAGTCATGGGAATTAGCGAACATTTTCCGATCGCTTTCGCAAAAAGCCAGATTGCGGCCGGTGTTTTTCTTCCAAAAGATGGGAACGTTTTTATCAGCGTTTCTAGCAAACATCGTGAACCGATTCCGAAGATTGCACAACACTTGCATAAGATGGGCTACCGAATATCAGCGACGAGCGGGACGGCTGCCGAGATCGAGAAAGCGGGAATTCCGGTGACGCGTGTAAAGAAACTTGCCGAAGGCAATCCGAATCTTATCGACTTCCTTAAAAACGATGATGTGTCGTTGATCATCAATACTCCCAGCGGAAAGGGCGCGAGAACCGACGAAGGGAAGATTCGAGCGGCTGCAGTCCAGTTTGGTGTACCTTGCATAACAACGGTCGCGGCAGCTATTGCAGCCGTTCAAGCGATGGATGCGATGCGAACCGAGTCGATGACTGTCATGTCGCTGCAGGAGCGCTTTAGCATTAAGAGTTAGCCTGGTCTGCTTTGGAATCTACGGTTGACTCAAATACCTGTACCTCCAAGTTAACATGAGTGAAGTATGCGGTCAGCAACTTGGAATAATCGAATTAGGCTTTTGCGTCGACGGGTCTGAGCCACTCGATGAAAGCGTTTTTCCATCGGCTAAGGATATCGGCAATACTCATCTGACGATCGACTAAACCAACTCGACATATTTGGCCTGCAGTTAGCGACGTTCCATCGGTTAAGTCTTCGATCGAAACGCGGGCTTCAAATCGTGGCACTTCCGTTTTGAGCGGGTTTTCTTTTTCCTTACTGTCAGTCGTCATGTGGACGGTAATCGGGCCACCATACTTGGCAGCGAGTGCTGGATTATCGAGTATGTCGGCACCCCTTGGGCGTACCTCGGTCAGTCGTCCCATTACTTTCTGTTCATTGGCGAAATAGATCTCGATCGTCTTTCCTACATGCTCGCGAAATGCTTCTACATCGGATTGCGAAACCGAACATCGTACTTCGAGCGCTTGCGATGTCGCAATGGTTGCTATCGGTTGACCTACTTTTGCAAGCTGCCCAAGCGTATTCGAAAGCTTATTCTCAATGAGTCGGCCCGATTTCGGTGCTTTGATGAGAAGTTGCTCCAGTTGTGTCTTTACTTGCGCAAGCTGTTGATGGATTGCCTCAACGCGGGCCTGTTCGGCTTGCAACTCCGACATTCTCGACTGAGCGCGAAGTACCAGACAGCGCTCCTTAGCGATTTTATGGTTTACATTGAGTTTTTCATGTTCGAGTTGCAGTGTAGGATTTTCCAGTCGCACAATCGGCTTACCCGCTTCGATGAGCATATCGTTGGTGTTAAAAATCTCGGTGACGATCCCGTCCGATTCAGGACGCAGTACGATGGAATCGCCATAGGACAGGTAGCCTGGAGAAAGCGGTTGCATCGGCGATGGCACGAACATCGAGATTACCGTTAAGGCACTTAAACCAACAATTGCGGTTCCCCATCGCCGCAAACTGCGACGCAAGTTCGAGACTTGTCCTGACGGTCCGCCCTTTGCTAATGCCAATGCCGCTTGAGATTGCAACATCTTTCGTTTGCGAAGCATCGGTGCGATGTACCATAAATAACTTGCCAGTGCGATAAGCCCAAGGCCGATACCTTGATAGGTTACCCACGCCCCCCAGGCCAAACCGACCATGATCAATATGCGATTGAAAAGGCATGCGATGCCATAAGCTAATAGTGGAGCTCCATAAATCGATAGCGTAGACGACCACTGAAAAGATGTGTCACCCCAAAGACTGCGCAACGCATTTTGGCCGTCGGTCCAAAGTGTGGGCCAGTCGAGCGCATCGCTGAGAATGTAGTAACCGTCGAAGCGGACCAGTGGATTTGCATTGAACGCCAGCGTAGTGAATGTACCCAGCGTCGCGATTGTGACGCAGAAGTACTGGATAGATGGACTCTCAACCATTCCACAAATCAAAACGGCAATTGCGGCGAGCAACATTTCAAACCACATTCCCGCCGCTGCGCAGTAAGCTCGAGCTCGGCGGTTGGGAAGTCGCCACATGTCTGTTGTGTCGACATAGGGAACAGGTGCAAAGTAGAACGATGCGATCCCAGCACCGCGAAGCTGTCCACCGAAGCCTACGCAAACCACGGCATGCCCCAGTTCATGAACAACTTTCAACATAAACCATGCGCTGATCCACCATAGTGCCGCCGAAGGGACAAATAATTTCACGCCAAGCTCCGTGTAGAAACCAGAGTCAGCGATAAATTTTCCGATGCCCGCGACCAACACGATAAAGCTCGCGATCCCAAATGGCTTTGTGGATAAGAAGCTTAATCGGCTGGTAAGTGACTCGAGATTTCGCCCGTTCAGTATGGGAACACGAAACATAAATGGATCGATCGGTAGGGATGCTTTGGTAGCTGCTTTGGCAGGCGTCGAATTCTCCGCGTTCGCTTCGCGATTGATCGGCTGCGCGAGTCCCGACGAAATCAACCAACGTATCGTTTGTTCTATCGTTTTGGCGTCTATACTGAGTTCCGGATTCGACTCGTTTAGTTTGCTACACAGCGAAGCAAGATTGCTCTTGCCGTCCAAGGCCGAAGCGACCAGATACTCGCGCCGTCCGACTCGAAAGAACTGACGGCTCGCAGGGGCTTCGATGACGCAACGCCATTCTCTCGATCCTTGTTGCGGGATGAAGCGAAGGCCATCAGATAAGCGGATTGCAATCGGTGGACTTTCCGTCGCCGCTTGGTTTGGGGTGGAATCGATCATTACCACACCCATTGATTCTGAAGCCACTGATAGGGTTTGCGAAAAAGAAGCCATCCGATGGTTTTCTTTCCGGCATCGACGACGACCTTGGCCTTCATGCCAGGTCGAAACGCGTTGTCGGAATTCGTAACTTCCATCTCGCCGATGAAAACAGCTTCATCTTCAATGATCTCGGCCCGGGGCGTCAATCGCTCAACAGCGCCGCGCCATGACTGGTTGAGTCGTGAATCGGTTCGCAATATGGCCGACGTCCCAACGTGGACCCACGGAAGATCCTCGGCCTTCAGATGAACTTCTGCCGTCATGCGATCCAAGGGAGAGATTTCGAAAAGTGTTTGCCCAAAGCTAACAGGCATTCCTTCGTTTCCGTACCAATCTCCCTGAACGATTATGCCATCGCTCGGGCTAATAACTTCAAGTCGTTGCAGTTGATCGTTCAGGGCGTCGATCTTAAGTTGGACGAGTTGGCATTCAAGCTGTGCCAATCGAAGATCGCCACCGGCCCGAGCAGCCAACGCAACGTCCCGTTTTTTGTTTTGCGTTTGGATTTCTGCTTCCGCCATCGCTAGTTCACGCAAGATCTGCGTGTCGTCGATCTTCCCTAACAATTGCCCTACGCTTACTTCGTCACCCGGTCGCACTTCGATCGACTTGAGTCGTCCTTCGATGGGACTGGCCACGTACTGCCGCGATGATGGCTCAAGCGTGCAATCGCGTTTCGGTCGATAGGGTACGGGGATGATCATTAACCCTGCAAACACGGCAAAGCCAATCATCAGCCAAGGACTTGGTCGGGATCGAATTTTAGCCAATCGATCGCACCACTTTTGATATCTGCAACCGTTTCGATGAATCGTCCATGCTTCCATCGCTCGACCGAGTATCGCGCCATTCAGTTCAATCCAAGCGGCATTGATGACAGCGCGATCAGGTTCAGGTGACGAAGCTCGCCAAGCCAACGTGAGAACCCAGTGACCATTTCCTTTAGCCATCACGAAACTCGCCGACAGGGCACTCGTTCCCGGATGTGCCGCCCATACTTGATCCATGATGGCGCTTGGCGAGGTCGGCAGCGAATCTGGGCAACCAGAGCTGATCGGGGCGTGGGTTTGCGACGCATCGCCTGCAATCGATTCGATGGAGGTTGTCGCAAGCAGCATGGCTTGCGCGTTTCGACTAGCAATCGTTTCCACGATGTGGCCACGTTGATTGCGGTATGACAGCCAGACTGAGCAGCCAAGCAGTTCATCGATTTGATCGGCTAGTCGATTCGGATAATCGCTTCGAAGCAGCTCGATAGCTGAAGGCGATCGCCAGGCTTGTGTCGATGAATCAAGGACGGACTGCGTCGCATTGGAATCCATTGTTCCCAATGCGTCAGACGCAGGCATTCGAATCATTCTAGCTTCACTGGTCATCATTGAACCAACGGCAATTCGATCGGATGGATAGGGCTTAGTGGCAAGCGGGTCAAAAGGCAACGCGGCAAGCTACTGAAGGCGCTGGCATCTCGAACCGATAATCTTGCCATCGTCATTATCGATTTTCACACTTATCATGAACCACCCAGTCTCAGCGTCTGCAACTGGTGGAATGAATTCAACAAGTCCTTGAGTTATAAGACCGCTGGATAATTGAATTCGAACGATCCCGCCGACTTTCACCGTCGCCAATTCGCTTTCTTGAACGGAAAAAGTAGCTCGGAGCAGTCGAGTATCGATCAACCTTAATACGACTGGCGAGTTCGGAGCGACAAATTCTCCGACTTGCTTTTGTATTTCGGTGACAATTCCATCCATCGGTGCCCGCAACGTTCGATCGGCAAGTTGCTTTTCGAAACGCTCGACGTCTGACTTCAATATTCGAAGCGTGTCTTCTTCGTTGTGAAATCGCCCTTGGGCGATAATCAAATCAGATTTGGCTCGCTCAACTTCCATGACGCTCGATTTGCCGCCTTCAAGCATCTTGGTCAGTTTGTCGTATTTCAATTGCTGGAGATCCAGTTCAGCTTTCGCTTGCTCGATCTTCCCCATGGCCCCAGCTTCGGTTTGCTTGACATGTATCTGGGCAAGAATCGAGTCGGCATCGAGTTCAACTAGCGGTTGGTCTTTTACCACATGGTCGCCAGGTTTGACTAAAACTTTCCGCACGATTCCCGTTTCGGTTGTCGCTACGTCAATATCGAAGTAGGGCTGTAGCACGCCATCCAAATCACGTTGATTGACGGCATGGGTATTGCTTCTCGACTGCGCTTCGACTGTTCCGCAACCGACCATCAAAACGAAAATCGCCATGGCAGCGTTTTTGGTTTTTGAATAGTAACGAGACATTTTCGATCCCGGTTTGAAAAATTCAGACTCATTACGCGACTTGTAAGGCGGGATGTATCGACTCGCTTTTTCGAATCGAAAGTTGCAGTTGGGGTCGCTGCACATCGCCGCATTACAATTCACACTGCCGAACCCTAAGGCAAAGAACGCCACGAGGTAGGAGATATCGCGAAAATGAATAGGAAAACCAGGCTGCCTTTTCCGATTGTGCCGGTCAATTCGTCTATGACGTATTCGGAAGATATATAGCGGTGCAGCGCAAGCAGGCTGCTGATTTAGTAAACCGACGGCCGCAACCCAAAGACGCTCACTTTCGTAGCGGTACGGCGCAAGCCGTCCGGTGCAAGCGAAGAATACATTGGATATACTCCGGAATTGGATATACACCGGCCCGCTTGCGCCACACCGCTACAAAATCAACCTAAAAATCGCGCAAGTGAGAGGCATTAGTCGATAACTGCCGGATCGTGTGCGCGGCGAATTACCAGGGCCGACAGAAAAGAGTGTTGGTCGGTTTGTTAGTAGTCAGTCCACGCGAAGCTTCTATTGCTTCGTTTCGACTGTCGCTTGCGGTTTGTCCTTGGAAATTTTATCGCTGCCGCCTTTTTCACTTGTGATTTTCTCGTGAGTCCGGACGACAGGTGGCAATTCCTTTCCTTCCTCGAAAAATCGCATCGAGATCGAGTTCACGCAATGCCGTGCATTCTTTGCGGTAAAGCCTTCATTCATGAAAACGTGTCCGAGGTGGCCTTCGCAGTTAGCGCAGACGATTTCCGTTCGATGGCCATCGGTGTCGACATGCCGATCGACCGTGCCTTTAATCTCTTCGTCAAAACTGGGCCACCCACAGTGACTTTCGAATTTTGCGTCGGACTTATAGAGCGGTGCATTGCAGCGACGACAAACGTACGTGCCTTTCTTTTTGTTGTCGGTAAGTTCGCCCACCCAAGCTCGTTCGGTCCCTTTTCGCAGGAGTACGTCGGCTTCCTTTTCGGACAATTCGTTGTATTTCATATTCAATTTAGACATTTTGCTAGTTGTAGAAAGGGATTTTGGGGCAGAGGGCGCGGGCTTGGCGGTCGTCGGATTATCCGCCGCTTTTGAGGAGATGCTACCTTCGTTCAAACCTGCGTTGGTAAGCACTGGGGCACAGCCGATCAAAATGGCGATCGCACCCGACGCAGCCACTGACCAAACCGTTCTCGTGAAGTAAGCTGCGTGAAAATAGTTCTTGGTGGACATGGCGAAACCCTAGTTGTAATAGTTGGACGCTCAGTACATCATAATCGATTCTGAATTGTTAGTGGTAGTTCACCTCCCGTCCATCCCACCTTTGTCAGTCCAGGCCTCCGAAGTGTCACGCCGACTTACCAACGAAAGTGCTCATTGCATCATGCCTAACCCAATTCGCCTGCTTTCCGGGGTTTCCATCGCCGCAGCCGCGTTCATTACGATCCAGTTAACCCTATTGGATGCCGTAGCAGACGTTACGTTACCCAATATTTTCTGCGATCACATGGTTCTACAACGCGATCAAGCCAACAAATTGTGGGGAAAGTCGAGCGCGTCCGAATCGGTATCGGCGACGATCGCCGGTCAGACCGTGACGACTCAGGCCAATGCCGACGGGCTATGGTCACTGATGCTTCCAAGTTTAGAAGCTGGCGGTCCGCATTCGCTGGTTGTTCGAGCTTCGAACGAAATCACGATCAATGATGTTCTCGTCGGAGAAGTTTGGATCTGCTCGGGACAATCCAATATGCAATGGAAAGTAGGCTCGGCCAACGATGCCGATCTCGAGCAGTTGGCTAGCCATTACCCGCAGATTCGCATGATTAATTTTCCTCAAGTTGGCTCGCAAACGCCGGTCTGGTCGCATGATGCAGCGCGTTGGCAAGTTTGTTCGTCGGGAACCGTCAAGGATTTTTCGGCAGTCGGTTATTTTTTTGCTCGGCAAGTTCATCAGACAATTGGCGTGCCGGTTGGGATGATCAACAATGCTTGGGGAGGCTCGGCTTGTGAAGCTTGGGTCGATCGGCCTACACTTTCCAAAGCTGGAAGCTATCAGGGTTTGCTCGACACTTGGGCAGTTCGCAATCAAGAATACGCGAAACTAAGTTCGATCCAGAATCCGACCGATGAAGACAAAGTCAAACTAGCGAACATCAAGAAGCTCGCGTCAGGTAACCAAAATCCTTCGAACATCTACAACGGAGTTTTGGCATCGCATATCGGCTACGGAATCAAAGGTGCGATTTGGTATCAAGGCGAATCGAATGCCTCTCGAGCTTACCAATACCGCGAACTCTTCCCGCTGATGATTACAACGTGGCGCAGTCGATGGAATCAAGGCGATTTCCCGTTCTATTGGGTTCAATTGGCCGACTTTAAAGGAGAAATTGACGAGCCCAATGAAAGCGAATGGGCCGAACTGCGCGAGGCGCAATCGATGACGATGAAAACGCTTCCGAAGACAGGTCAGGCGGTTATTATCGATATTGGCGAAGGAAAAGATATTCACCCCCGCAACAAAGTCGACGTCGGCCGCCGATTAGCGCGATGGGCACTGGCAAATGAATATGGCGTCGAAATTGCGTTTCGCAGCCCGGAATTCAAATCGATGGCGGTATTGGAAGGGAAAGCGACGCTTCAATTCGACTACCTTGGCTCGGGTTGGCGCCCGTTTGATACGGCGGAGCCAAAGGGATTTGCAATCGCAGGCAAAGATCGGAAATTCGTTTGGGCTAAAGCCACCATCGGAAAAGACAATTCCGTCCAAGTTTCTTCGGCTTTGGTGCCAAATCCAGTTGCGGTGCGTTACGCTTGGGCTGATAATCCAAGGTGCAATATGTACAGTCAGTCCGGTCTACCGCTGACGCCGTTTCGCACCGATGAATGGCCAGGTCTGACCGCAGATAGTAAACAGTAGTTTCATCAACGTCGATTTGAACCAGTAGTTTAGAGGCGATGCCTCGTGGATGCGTGCTGAAATGATTCGAAGAATTACCGATTTAGCTCGTTGCTTGTTTCTTGCTTCAATGATGGTGTGGCTCAACGGCTGCTCCTCGAATAACGATGAGGTTGCCGTAGCGACGCCGGCCGCTCAAGCTCAAGTTGAACAAACCGCTTCTGCCGACTCCGAGGAAAGAAGCGAAGAAGATACAGGCGAAGCTCCCGTCAAACCGAAAAAAGGAAAGGCTCAACCTAAAGCCGATGGCGATGACGATACCGGCGGCGATGCGGAAGGCGATTCCGGCGATGATTCCGGTGCCGATGGCGAAGCCATGACAGAATCGGCTGACGCAGAGGACGCTTCGGATACTTCTACCGATGGCGATGGAGGTGGCAACGCGGCCCGAGCTGCTGCGGTCGTTAAAGCCAAGACGCTAAAAGAACAAGCCTTTCAAGCCTTCTCGGAAGGAAAAGAAATGGCAGCCTACCGACTATTGCAAGCCCATCTACTAACATCGGACACTGAAGCAACCGATCTCTTGAAACACTATCGTTGGTCACCTTCGCGCCGACAACCACAACTTGGAATTCGAATCGCCGTCGGTGTCGATCTTACTTCTCCTCCGTCGGAGAAACAAGATTTTAAGCCGATCGGAAGCCTTCATGATTATTTCACGAAATCAAAAACAACGAAATCAAAAAGTACGACTGCGGCACGTGTAAGAAATCAAGATGGGAGTGACGATGACCTCGGATCGGAGCGATCACCAACATTGGCATCCACCAACACGAGGGAACGAGTCCTTCAGAAATATGCAGGGCTGATGGGCGATGTGCTAGTCGATCACGCCAGAAAACTTCATAGCGAAGGAAAAATCGCGCCCGTCTTTCAATCGCTTTCGGGTGTCGCAACTAGTTCCGGTCGAATCATGCGAAGTGGAGGCGGAGACGGCGATGGTGACGGTACCGATTCTTCCGACGATGGAGGCGATGGCTCAATTAATATTAGCATGTCCAATTCGAATAGCACTCTAGATACCAGAATTGAAGGCGATGAGCTTAAATACGTTTCGTTAGGGCCGGCACTTAGCTATATCGGACTCGGAACCGCAGCCGAACTCGCAGAAAAAGCCCAGGCTGGGGAGTTCGATGCGCTGATCCTGTTCGAAGTCGAAGTCACCGTCAAACGCAGCCCCAATATGATCTACAACGAATGTCGAGCCAAGGTAATCAACCTGGCCGATGGCAAAGTCTTGGCCGCATCAAAACTACTTAAAAATACCGACGCTCAGAAGGAAATCGATCGAGTCGGTAAAACGTTTGTCGAAGGTGCGATGAAACCGGTCTTGAACTATCTCGATGAAAAGGTTGCGATGGTGGATATTCCGATTGCCCTCACACCCGAATTGATTAAGACAAAGCGACTTACCGTGCTGCTCGACGGAACGCCACGCCCGAAACTGAGTGCCCTCGGCGAAGTTAGACTTTATCGCGAAAAAACGTTGTTGGAACCCAGCGACGTTAACCAAGCATACGAGAGCATACTGGGACCGGACGACGGAAAATCGCTGGCCGTAGGCACCGAAGAAGCGCGGTTAGAAATTGTCAAGAAACTCCTTAACGGTTCGTAGTTCGACCGCATTCGGCTCACGACGTAAGGCCGTCAAACCTGATGAAGGTATAGCAATGAAAGACCGATTTAGTATACACTGAGAGAGTTATTTCAGATTGCTTGCGGTCACGCGACTCACCGGTTTGCTCGGAGCATCCAACGATATCTCGAACTCTTCATTCTTAAGCTATGACCGCATACGTTTCCTACAGGGCACTGACTCGATAGCAGCAGTGCGATTGGCGTTTATATGAATACTTACAGTCTCGATTACATCGACGACTTGTACGTTAGATACATTCAAGACCCTTCTTCGGTATCAACGCAATGGCGAAAATACTTTGAAGAGTTTTCATTGGCTTCGCAACGCGAGCAAGCCATGTCGAACTCGACGCAACTTGACAGCGATGAGTACCTTGCAACGTCCACCGTCGAGCAAGATGGACTCTGGCTTGCCAAAATGCAAGAACGCGTCGACTTGTTGGTTCGAGAATATCGTGTTCGCGGGCATTTAATCGCTCGACTCAATCCGCTCGATCCAGTCGTACAGCAACGCGTTGGACCACCGGAACTCGATCCTGTCTCGCATGGACTGAGCGAAACGGATCTGAATCGACCGTTTACTGACCCAACCGACGAGTATACCGACGGCAAGACACTCGGTGATATTCTTCAAAAGCTTCGCAATACCTACTGCCGGAGCATTGGAGCCCAGTTTACGCATATCGACGACCGACAAATCCGCGACTGGTTGCAACGGCGAATGGAGAGCACCGAAAACCGTTTGCAGTTATCGCGAGAAGTCCAGGTTCGCATCTACCAGCGATTGGCTGACGCGGGCATCTTCGAAGAGTTTATTCGCAAGCGATTTGTCGGTGCTAAGACATTTTCGTTGGAGGGTGCCGAAAGTCTCATCCCGCTTCTAGATCGAGCCCTCGAAAAAGCTGGCGAACATGGGATCAAAGGCGTGCTGTTGGCGATGGCACATCGAGGGCGGTTGAATGTACTCGCCAATATTATGGGCAAACGTGCCACGAGCATTTTTTGGTCGTTCGATGATCCTCGCCCCGAAATGTACCGCGGTGGCGGCGATGTCAAATACCACATGGGTTACAGCAGCGACTGGACGACGGCCGCTGGCCAACGTGTTCACATTTCACTTTGCTTCAACCCGAGCCATTTAGAGTACGTCAATCCCGTTGCCCTCGGGCGTTGCCGTGCCAAACAAGATCGCAACAAAGATCGAGCTCGCGATCAACACCTCAGCATCCTTATCCACGGTGATGCTGCGTTCGCCGGAGAGGGCGTCGTTCAGGAAACGCTCAACCTCAGTCAACTCAAAGGCTACGAAACCGGTGGCACTCTGCATATTGTCCTGAACAATCAAATCGGCTTTACAACTGATGCAGCCGAAGGACGAAGCACGACGTACTGCACCGACGTCTTCAAGATGTTGCAAAGCCCCATTTTTCACGTCAACGGCGAAGACCCCGAGGCAGTTGCGCAAGTCGTTTCGTTAGCCATGGATTTTCGCCGGACTTTTCGACGCGATGTCGTCATAGACATGTACGCGTTTCGGAAGTTCGGCCACAACGAAGGCGACGAACCACGCTTTACCCAGCCTCTGATTTACGAAGCCATCGATCAGAAAAAGAGTGTTCGTGAAAGTTATCTCGAGCGACTCATCGAAATGGGCGATATCTCGCGACACGAAGCCGATTCGATCGCCGAAATCCGGAACAATAAATTAGCACTCGAATTCGAGGCAATTAAAAAGGAACAGTTCGTTTCGGACCAACAGACGATGGGCGGTCATTGGGCCGGATTCTTTGGTGGAACCGAACCTGAAAACGAGAATTGCAACACCGCGCTGGCGCCTTCGATTGCCAAAGATTTGTTAACACGGCTTTGCAATATGCCAGCTGGATTTAGCGTCCACAAAAAGCTTTCCAAATTCTTCGAATCGCGATTGGAGATGGCAAATGGAACAAAGCCGCTCGATTGGTCGGCCGCCGAAGCTCTGGCGTTTGCTAGTTGCAGCGTCGAAGGGCATCCGGTTCGGCTATCGGGACAAGATTCTGAGCGAGGCACGTTTTCGCACCGGCATGCTGTTATTCATGATACTCTCAACGGTTCAAAGTATGCACCGCTGATGCATCTTTCACCTAGTCAGGGACGCATCGAGATTATCAATAGTCCACTCTCCGAAGCTGGTGTGCTCGGTTTCGAATATGGATATAGTCTCGATTGCCCAGAAGGTCTAACGGCCTGGGAAGCCCAGTTTGGCGACTTTTGGAATGCAGCTCAAGTCATCGTCGACCAATTCATCGCCAGTGCCGAAGATAAATGGAACCGACTTTCGAGACTCGTCATGCTTCTACCTCACGGCTTCGAGGGGCAAGGTCCGGAACACTGTAGCGCGCGGCTCGAACGCTTTCTGTTACTAACCGCCGAAGACAATGTGCTCGTCACGCAGCCCTCCACTCCCGCTCAGTATTTTCACTTATTGCGTCGCCAAGTGAAGTCAAAATGGAGCAAGCCGTTGATTGTTCTTACGCCCAAGAGCCTCTTGCGACATCCGCTTTGCGTCTCTCCTATCGAAGAGTTTACCAAAGGAAGTTTCAGAAAGATCTTGCCCGATGACCGGCCTGCCGGAACATCGACCGATCGCGTGATCTTATCGACTGGCAAAGCCTACTACGACCTCCTGGAAGAGCGTACTCGATTAAAAAAGGATAATGTTGCGTTGGTTCGAATTGACCAATTCTATCCTATGAAGACAACCGTTTTAATGGACGCGCTTAGCGGCTACAGCGAGAAAAGCGATTTGGTCTGGTTTCAGGACGAGCCGACGAATATGGGAAGCTGGTACTTTTTGAAAATGCGATTTGGCGAAGCGATAGCTTCAAGATTCAGGCTCCGATTGATCTCGCGACCCGAATCCGCAAGTCCCTCGACCGGTTCCTTGCGCGCTCACAAGATGGAACAAGCAGAACTGCTCGAGACTGCCTTCCAAGGCGTGTAGAATCTGAATGTTGCAAGAATAAACCCAACAAAATAGCGGTACGGCGCGAGCGGCTTGTTGATTTAATCGTTTAACAGTCAGCCGAAGGCGTACTCTTGGCCTTTAAAGTACGCCTACGGCTGACGGTTAAACGCAATCCGCTTTTCGATCACTGCGATTCTTGAAAGTCGCTCATGGCGGTGGTGATGAGCCCTGAATCTTCATCGACGAGTGCTTCGGCGTAGGATTCATCGGTTTCCCATATTCGGACGCGAATGGCTCGACCGCCGGTGCCGTCGAGGATGTTCGGGCAAACTTCTTCCAATAGATACTTGGCCATATTCTCGGCGGTCGGATTATAGGGAAGCTCGAAATATCGAGATGGCACCACCATCTTGAGGGCATTGCGAGCGTTATCGTCGCGATCCGAGATCAAAAAGCTGTGATCCCAATGCTCGTCGAGCCATCCTTTACAACGACTCTTCAATTCGGCGAAATCGATGACTCGACCAACGCTATCTTGCTTTTCACCCGTTACGAAAAAATCGGCAACGTAATTGTGTCCGTGGAAATGTTCGCACTTTCCTCCGTGCTTATGCAGTCGATGTCCGGCGCAAAACTTAATGCGCCGCATGATGACTAAACTCATGATGGATGGTCCGGTTTCAATTTGTGGTTATTCTGATGCCTTGTGGCATCCCGCTGGGTTTTCTTGGCAATATTTTGCTCGATGGCTTTCGTTAAATCGACTCCAGTCTGATTTGCTAAGCAAACCAAGACAAAAAGCACGTCCGCCATCTCGTCGCCTAAATTATAGGCGGAATCCCCAACTTTCCAGCTCTGCTCGCCATAGGTTCTCGAAATTATTCGAGATAATTCGCCAACTTCCTCCATGAGCTGAGCAAGATTGGTCAGTTCATTGAAATAGCGGACGCCAACGGAAGTACACCAATCGTCTATCTGCTTCTGTAGTCCAAAAACGCTGAGCGAATCGCTCGAATCAGAAATAGTGCTTGGAAGCGTCATAGAATCTTGGTCAATGGTCGAAGGTTACACGCGGACGTCAAGTTCGCCATTGTTACGTGACCAAGACGCCCTACCAGGTCGCGATGCCATCGAACTCGATGTCTTGGATTCCAAGCTATTTTCAAGGCGATCAACATGACGCGACGATCGGTCCGCATCGGCTTCTTGCTGCCCGGCATGACTGCCGTTGCTGGAGGAAAAGCTAAGTCCGTTACCTTGACTGAACTGGCTCGGGTCGACAACCTGGACATCAAACTGCGAGACGATGATGTTTTGATCTGCAAGCTGCTTTTGCAATTGAGGAAGGTTTTTGAGTAACAGATCGCGAGCGGTTGGATGCTCGACTTCAATCTGTGCCGATACCTGCTGCCCACTGAACCGAAGCGTTACTTGCAGACTGCCCAACTCGGGCGGATGAAGGCGCAGGCGCACTTGTCCTTTATTGTCACTCAATTGCTCCAACCCTTTGAGGACTCGATTGAGCACACGTCCTTCTTGATATGCCGTGAGCGTCGAGCTGCCAGATACTGGAGCGGAACTTTTGATAGAAGCATTCATCGAAGATGCGTTGCCGCCTTGAACTCCACTGACACCGCCGATGTTTGAAAATACAGCAGAGTCGCCTCCCGATTGTGCGCCGACACTTGTCGACGATAGCGAGGCACCGGCAGCTACGAGTGTGGGCTGGTTGACTGCTCCGTTTGGCTCGGACGTAACGGATAAGGCTTGGGTGCTTGAAAAGTCGGGGACTAATATCGACGGTGTCGGATCAAGGAATTCTGTTTGCGAAGATGGACTGTCAGACTTGCCGACAATAGTCGTATCGACGGAAATCTCGAAAGCCCCATCGTCGTGACGGTCATTGCCGGAGGACGCATTACCTTCGGATTTGCCGGACTGCTCTCCGCGCTTGGAAGCCGCCAAGCGATCTGATCGGCGATTTGAATAGGAATTGCCCTCTTGGCTACTTTCGGCTTCCTTACGTTCGATGAAATCGTCTTTCGCCGCGGGTGACTCTCGAAGGTTAGAAGCGCTTGACTTGGCAACGGACGCGGGCAACGCGGCCTTTTCGTCGTCGATCGGTGCCGTCTGAACCTTTCGAGTCGCCGCTCCATCGTCCGTTGGCTTTTTCGATTCCGGTCGCGTCGTCAGCTCGGCGCGCAATGGATTTGAAGTTGCGTTAACTTCTTGGTTGCTCTCGTCGAGCCGGTCATCCTTTGGCTTGGCATCCTGTCGGATATCCTTAATCGCAGTCGAATCGGTCGGCTCAGCTACTTTTGGAAGCTCCTTAGGCGGGACGGTTGGCTGATTTGCGATAGCATTCGAGTCGTCAAGAATACTTGGTGTTGCAACGTTTGAATCAGGTGCTCCTTCAGCCGTTGCTTGAGCATTAGTGATCGCTGCCGAATTCTGGTCGATCTTGTTGGTTAGAGGAACAATAATCTGGCTAACCGCGACAAGCAAAGCGGCTTGATCATCAACCCCGACGCTGGCATCCTGTTCGCTGTTTTCCTTCGAGTCCGTTTTATCTTCAGGAGCCACTTGATCTGCAACGGGCTCCGCAACGGGCTCCGCAACTGGCGGCGCAGTCTGATTGTCGAAAATGGGAAGGGCCAAGAGCAAATTAAAGGTAGACAATCGCGATTCGTCGATGTTCAGCTTCTTCGAGTCGATCGCCGAACTCAGGCTTCGCGAATAGCTTGCAATTCCTTTGTCGTTGCCGGATGTTGCGGACGTAGATATTGTCGACATAGCGAAGCTTCCCCCGAAGCGCATTGGACATTAGGCAGCGTTACCGATCTGTTTTTCCAGACAGGCGAAGTGCTCGCAATCCAACAGAATCAAAATGGGGAATACAGCTTATGTTTCGGAGCCATTCTTAGCGTTATCGCCAATCGGGCTCGACACAGGCTTGGAATTCGAGTCTCTCAACTCTTTAAGAATTTCTCCAAGCTTGACGGAATCATCCCCCGCAGTAAACTCCGCCAGTATCTTCTTTCGTTTATCCTCCGGCAGACCTTTAATAATTGCGATAACATCGTCCATCGCCCCGTCTTTTAACATGTTGAGGATTTGGAGTTTCGCTTGATCGGGCGCGATAATCTGTAAAATATCCTGGACGTCCTTTAGCCTTTGGTTTTCGCGCCCGCTGGCGAACTGGGCAACTAATGCGTCGTGTTCCTTAATGCGTTGAGAGAGTCTTTTGCTAGCTTCGCCTAGCAGGTTCTGTTCGGTTTGCAATTGTCCTTGAAATCGTTTGAGCGATTTCTCGCGACTCTCGAATTCTAAGTTCGTTTCGATCTTGGCATTCAGGATTTCTTCACGTGTCGGAACGGGGACGTCTTGCCCGGCAGCGATTGCATTCTTTATCCGCTCACCTGGGATATCGATCCCGTTTAGCAAGGCGATAATCTGAACAAGCGATTTCTTGCTTAGATTGCCTCGAAAGAATGTCAGCCCGAGGATACACGCCTGTGCAATCACCGTTGCTGCGCAAAACCAAAAGAACAAACTCAGCAAGCGTTTCATGATCCACCATTATTATTTTTGACGACGGACCGAGTATTGGACCACTCATCGAGTCTCGATTGCAATCGTTCATTCCCCAATCGCTGAGCTTCGTTCTGTTGCTGCTCGGACAGATTCTCGAAACTCTTCATAGCCTGCTGGGCTTTCATCAATTTCGACTCGCGTCGCTGTTTTTCTTGGAGAAGTGTCGATCGCTGCTGTGTGAGAAACTGAATGTTGCCCATCAAAACCAATTGATGTCGTTGAAAATCAAGCAAATTGCTCACCGCGACGTTACCAGTCGAAGCCATCTTTCGTTCGTGGACGAGCGATTGCAATTCCATTCTGGCTTCGTCGACCTGACTATCGATCATAGCCATAGCGCGTACGACTTCCTCGACAGCCGAAGCGGCCAGATCTCGTTCTCGGATGCGAAGCTGAAGGATAGATGCGAAGCGAAATGGAGGACTCATGCGGCGGCGCTCAACCTTTTGCTTTCAGCCAACGATCGGATCGCTTGTTGCGTCGTTTCCCATGGCACGAGCTCGTATTGTCCTTGCGCAAGAAACGATTCTATTTCAGGCCGCATTTGAATCGCTCGATCTATGGCAGGATTCGAGCCGGTGTTGTAGGCACCGATGTTGATCAGATCTTCGTTCTCTTTGTAGATCGCCATCATTGCACGAACTTTCATCGCGGCTTCGTTGTGGCTTCTATCGACAAGCTGATTTTGCAATCGACTGAGACTTGGCAAGATATCGATGGCTGGGTAACGACCACGCGCGGCGATGGAGCGTGAAAGGTGAACGTGCCCGTCGAGCAATCCTCGCAGGGCGTCGCTGATCGGCTCGTTGGCATCGTCGCCTTCGACGAGGACGGTATAGATCGCGGTGATACTCCCGCGATTGCTCATTCCAGCTCGTTCGACCAATTGCGGCAACATGGCGAATACGCTCGGCGGATAACCTCGAGTGGTGGGAACTTCGCCTGCGGCCAATCCGATTTCGCGCTGTGCCATGGCAAATCGTGTAACGGAATCCATGAGCAAGAGGACATTTTTGCCAGCGTCACGATACGCTTCGGCGATTGCCGTTGCCGTCTTTGCGGCAAGAATTCGTTGAGGGGCAGGCATATCGCTCGTTGCGATGACGGTTACGCACTTCTTTCGTCCGACTTCGGTAAGGTCACGTTCGAGAAACTCGCGAACTTCGCGACCTCGTTCACCGATCAAGCCGATCACGACGACATCGGCCGCGGTCCCTCTGGCCAGCATGCCTAACAAGGTACTCTTGCCAACGCCCGAGCCAGCAAAGATTCCGATTCGCTGTCCATAACCGAGTGTCAAGAAAGCGTCGAAAGCGCGAATCGAAGTTGGGAGTACGCGATCGATCGGTGGTCGATCGAGGGCGGCGATCGGTATCGCGTCGCAAGGCACGCGAATGGAAGGTGGCAAAGGCCCCTTGTCGTCGATCGGCTCACCGGAGGCATCGAGGACTCGGCCGATCAGTTCAAGGCCGGCTGGAACGGTGCGCATCGTACGAAACAGGCGAACGCTATCGCCTTGGCTGACTCCATCCATCGGTGCTAAAGGAGAAAGCAGTGTTGTCGAGCCATCGAAACCTATCACTTCAGCGTCGAGATGGCTTCCTTGTCGCCGGCTGATTCGGACGACCGAGCCGATCGGCGTTGGTAAACCGCCTGCAAGAATCGTTGTGCCGCGAATCGAACGCACGCGCCCTTCGATTCCCATCGGTAGGCAGCGCTCCAGCAACGTATTCCATTGGCTGGCACGAGGAATAGACGGTAATGCTTTCACTGCAATTCCTCTTGTAGTCGATCTAATTGTGTTCTCAACTGCTGATCGATCATCAGTTCCGATGACCGCAGCACCAATCCGTGCAAGGCGATCGAACTATCCTCGATCAATTCTATTGCCAGCCGACTCTTCAGTTCTTCGAGAAGCTTTGGCAAAGCTGGCCCGAGCGTCTTGATATCGGATGGATTCATACGCAACTGAACAGTTTGGCCCCCCTGTACCATGCGCACGGAGTCCTGGAGCCATTGCAGCAAGATCGTCGGGTCTATTTCAATCTGGCGATGCACCAATCGCTCGGCAATCGATACCGCCAGAGGAACGGTTTCGTGCTGCCATTGACGCAGCCAATGTTGCGTCGCTGCTTCCAGTTCGTCGGCGAGCGCGTGGATACTTTGCGTTGCGTTGCTAATGCGTTGGTTGGCAATCTTCGATGCCATGGTCTCGGCGGTCGCGACAATGTCACTTTGCCCGGCCGTTCGACCTTGTTCTTGCGCCAAAGTTTTGACGCTTCGGGCGTCCTCAACCGCTTTACGCAGTATCTCGTCGGCTTGCTCGCGAACGGATGCAAGATAAGTACGGGCCCTCGCGGCGACATCTTCCCAATTGAAGACTTCAGCTTTGGCAGTATTCACGCCGTCTAAAAATTGTTTCTGTTTTAGCACCGTCGCCATAGATAAATCCCTTTCAGGCGGCTGCGAGAATCGTCATGTTGGCTAAGCTTGCGATGCGGCCCTGTTGAAAAAGCGACTGAGCGGCTTGCAATACTTTCGTTTGCGCCAATTGCTTATCTTTTGTTCGAGTCGACCGCAATGATTCGATGCGGTCTCGCAGTCTCTTGATATCTTTCGGATCGAGCAGTTGTTCGACTCGCTCTTGGATTTTTTGCGAGCCGCCACTGGTGGCTAGTAAAATCGTTTGCGGGTCCACACTTCGCAGCACTAATGCAAAATCTTCCAGCGAGAGCGACACGAGACTTTCGAATGAATCGATCGATATGCCAGGAGTCGCATTGAAGCTCGGATCGACCGACTTCTTTGGGAATTTTACGGTGACTGGCGTATCGTCGTGGCGATGTTCTGTTTGTTGCGAAATAGCAACAGCCGCAACGCGTTGAGGACTCGGAGTTGAAGGCATCGTGACGATTGGATTTGGAGTTGTCGAAACACCCAGCGCATGCGCCAATAGTGGTTGCTGAGCAGCCAGTCTCTGTTCGAGTCGATGTCGCGTCTCGCTGGAAACCATCGATAGCAAAGCTTGAAGCTTGGTCATTCCCACGTTCTCGGGACTAGACTGCCGCTTGAAATCGACCAACCGCTGATGAAGCTCGCTATAAATCTCTTGCAAGACGGTCGGATCGGTCGTATGCAACTGCGGCAAGGCCGCTAGAACTGAAGTCGCAATTTCTGGTGCGAGTGTTTGCAGAATTTCGGAACCCAGCTTTTCCGGCGCGTGCAATAGAACGGCGGCGATCAAACTTGGTCGTTCATTCATCAAGAGCTTAGTAAGTTCCGCACCGTTCCAATGCTGCCAAGAAGGAATGCTACTCGGGCTATCAAACGGTTGCTCTGAGTATCGCTGAAGTGGAGCAAATCCACTCTCACCGATCGAACAGGGTGCCGACGCATGCCAATCGATGTGCGCATTACCCGATGGCATTGGATCGGACGAAGGCGAGTACTCGTCGGTTAGCTCGATGCTATCGATGCCTACAGGGACGGCTGAGAGCAAGGCTTCGGCAGGCGATGACGAATGAGATGGCGGCGGTGATCGCGTTGCTTGAGACGTTTGTTTTGAGGACGCCCCAGCTTGGCTCTTCAATTGCGCAATCATCTTCGATGCCGAGGCACGTTCGCTCGGCGTGATATTGGTAAGCGTGGCAAGCTGTTGCCGCACCAGTCGAGCTTGCGTGGCAGGAAGGGTACCGAGCAGACTTCTTGCCGTCGCAGCATCCACCGACGACAAGACAATAGCAACTTGCCGAATTCGGTCGTTTGATTCGGACTTATTCATACCAGCCTAGATCCCACGGTCGCAAACAAGCATTTCTACGCAATCTTATGTAGCGTTTTTAGCGACTGGAGCTCAAGACCATTCGAACTGCTTTGCTAGCGCGGAGTGCCAGCGAAATTTTTTGGCTACCGAAGCATGTGCGCTACTCGCACTGCCTGGGCTTTTACCGTTCCATAATGAGCTAGCTTAAGATTTAGTGGAGCTGGATTCGCCAGACTTCGGGCTCATCGCATGCAATCCGACGTCTGGAAGCTCCCAGATCAACTACCAATTTTGCATTTTGCAGTTCTCATTTCTCACTTTACAATCCATCCCAGTCGTCGTGGAAGAAGATAACCCGACGAACGACCCTGGTTGTGCTCGCTTCGAGTCGTTGGAAGCACACGCGGAGATATTGAAAAAGTTCAAATGAGAAGTGAAAAATGCAAAATGGTTAGGATGACGACGTGGCTCGCTTGTCACCGGATGTCCACGACGATTGGGCCGAGCGTATCGAGTTTTGGCGTTATACCAAGTCCGGGTTTCGTACTCGCTTGCATACAACCATTGATGCGTTGTGGAGCACCGTCGGCATTGCTGACCGTTACGTAACTATTAAAATCGGTACTCGTGAACCGATAGGCTTCAGGAGTGCTATGGGCAAGATGCGAAATCGCGGCGGTTGTAATGTCGCCACCCCAACTATCTTCAAGTGTCATCGCAATTCCCATCGAGACACATAGATCGCGAGCCTGTTTAGCCTTCGTCAACCCTCCGAGTTTGCTAATTTTGAGATTCACAACGTCCATGGCCAGGTCGCTCTTGGCTCGTAGCAGCATATCGAGTCCATCGATATTTTCATCGAGTACAAACGGATGACTGGTATTGCGTCGAACCGCCAGACATTCTTCATACGTCAAACAAGGCTGTTCGATATAGACATCCAGATCTTGTACGGCGCGGACGACTCGCATCGCTTCGTGCTGAGTCCAACCTGTATTCGCATCGGCGACGAGACGATCGGTTGGTTCGAGAATCGAACGTACTGCACGAATTCGCTGGATGTCGATATCAGGATCGCCGCCAACCTTGAGCTGAAAACGCGTGTAGCCCTGCTCGCGATAACTCGCAACATTTTTCGCCATCTCATCCGGCGGCACCTGAGAGATTGCACGGTAGAGTCGGATGCTTTCACCGTAGCGTCCTCCCATCAATACACACACTGGCAATTCGGTTGCCTTGCCCAAAATATCCCAGCATGCGATGTCGATACCTGTCTTAACGTAAGGATGGCCTTTGAGCGCAGCGTCCATGTGTAAATTCAACTTGCCCAATTCGCGAGGATCCAAGCCAATTAAATGCGGTCCCAATTCCTTGAGTCCGGCGCGAACGCCTTCGGCATAGGCTGGCAGGTAAAACGGTCCAAGCGGACAAACCTCGCCGTAGCCGATCAGTCCGCAATCGGTCTCGACACCGACAATGGTGCTATCGAAAACCGTCACCGATTTGCCACCGGACCATTTGTACGAGCCTTCGACCAACGGTAACTCCACGCGATATGCAAAGATCCGACTGATTTTCATCGACTTTTATTCCGAGTAAAATGCTGAATGTAAATGCGGTTCGTCGTCCCGGATTACTGCGGTGTTTCACCCCAGATTTTGGGTACTTTGAAATCCGACGGCTGCGATTCAGCTTTCGGCGGGACCGCTTCCTTAGCAAACGCATCGAGTTTCGCGCGAAGCTCTTGTACTTTGGCCGCCTGTTCGCCAGCGAGGTTCTTTTTCTCACCTGGATCGTCGGCTAGATTAAAAAGTTCAATTTGTTCCTTGCCGTTTACTTCTCGAACTTCCTTCTTCTTTTTCGACTTTCCTTTGGTGCCGTCGGTTGCACCCTCGAGATCATTCGCGTCAATACTTCCATTGACAACCAATTTCCAATCGCCCATGCGTATCGCTCCGCTTTGAGGGACGGAGTTGATAAGAATAGAAGCGTGCGGCGACGGTTTCCCTTGCGTAATCGTCGACCACATATCCAAACCATCGAGCGCAAGCCGTTGATCGATCGAAACGCCTACGAGTTTCAAAAGAGTCGGATACCAATCGACGATATGTAGCGGTTCGTTTACGATCGTTCCCGGCTGAATCTTGCCTTTCCAGTTGGCAAAGGCAACGACCCGCGTACCGCCCTCATAAAGCGTGGCTTTTCCTGCTCGCAGACTGCCGTTGGTCGCGCCTTGGTTGAGCGGCCCGCCATTGTCGCTCGAAAAGAGAAAGAGCGTGTTCGACGTCAGACCACGTTTCTCAATCGCCGCTACAACTTTCCCGACTTGCTCGTCTAGGCAATGGACCATCGCGGCGTAGGATTGGCGTTTCTTGTCGGTGATGTGCGAATAATGCTTGAGATACTCTTCGGTAACTTGCAGCGGAGAATGAGGCGCATTGAAAGGCACATACATAAAGAGCGGCGTTTTCGCGTCCAGTTGCTCGACAACTCGTACGGCTTCGTCGCCGATGAGCGTTGTGGTATAGCCAGGGTCGCGGCTCTCACGATCATTCCGATGCCAATCGTGCCCACCGTCGCGTTCGTGGGTAAAATAGTCGAGTGCTCCGTTGTAATGACCATACTGCGAATCGAATCCGCGACGGGTAGGCAGATAGTCTGGATGAAAGTGGCCAAGGTGCCATTTGCCGCTCATTGCCGTTTGATAGCCAGCTTCTTTCAGGGCTTGCGGCAAAGTTCGCTCGTCGAGCGGCAGTCCGTATTGCGCATATGGCCGAACGACACTCAACTGCAATCCATGTCGAATTGGATAACGACCCGTCATAAAGGCAGCGCGGGTCGGTGAGCAAACAGGCAGCACATAAAACTGTTCGAGTCGTGCTCCGTCCATCGCAAGTTTGTCGAGATTCGGAGTCATAATTTCGCTTCCATGCCATCCAACGTCGGTCCATCCGAGATCATCGGCTAGAAAATAGATGATGTTCGGTCGATCTAAGGCGAGGGCATTACCGGCCAAGAGCAAAAAGCAACACAAGAATCTGAAAGGTTGGTTGGGGGCCTTCAACTTAAAACTCGACGACGTTCGCGTTACATTAGCTCGCATTTTTCAGGACATCCTTTGGGTAGACTCGGGGTTCGCTTACGATCAGTTTAGTCGTGGAGTCGATTTCTTCCAAGCTGGATGACAGATGAATGCAAAGCAGATTCTTAATTCGTGCAACCCTGTTACCATCGTATCTGGCGAGTCAGTACAATAGCGATAACGACTGAACCTACCACGCCCTTCGCAGACTCAGGACGTGCCACCCAAAACAATTGTTCCCCATTCCCCATTCCCCTTCCGGAACTCGCATGTCGATCAAAATTGCTCGCCAATCTTTCAAGGTTTTTGAATCGTCCAACAATCGAGTGAGCACATGGGCGAGTGCCGCCTTATTGCTGACTTTTTTTCAGATACCCGTCGTTCGTCAGATTCAGGCTGCCGATTGGCCGTCGTTTCGTAATGGGCCGGCTCGACTTGGGTCAACCGATGAAGTCGTCCATCCCGAATTACAACCTCGATGGGTTTATCGAGCTGCGGCAGCTCCTCGTATGGCGTGGTCAAGCGGAGAGGGACGGATGATGGAGAATCATCTTATCGGAAATTTAACCAAGTACGACGACGCGATTCACCCGGTTGTTGCTGATAAGCGAGTCTACTTTGGTTCGTCGGTGGATCATCATCTTCATTGTTTGGACTTAGCGACCGGAGTCGAGCAGTGGTCGTTCGCAGCCGATGGTCCGATTCGATTGGCACCGACGATTGACAAGAATCGTGTCTATTTCGGAGCGGACGACGGTTTCGCTTACTGCCTTTCAACGACCGATGGGGCTTTAATTTGGAAGCAAAAAGCGGCTTCAGCCGATGAATGGTTGCTGGCGCGCGGCGAGATGATCTCGCGATGGCCGGTTCGGACGAGTGTTTTGGTGTTCGATGGGATCGCCTATTTTGGCGCAGGGATATTCCCGCACGAAAATGTTTATATCTGTGCCGTCAATGCTATCGACGGAAAATTTGTTTGGCGACAAGATAATCTGAGCGTCTTGGATGCGGGGAGAAACGATCTTTCGCCTCAAGGTTATCTCTTGGCGAACGAAGATATACTATTCGTTCCATCAGGTCGATCGTTGCCAGCAGCCATCGACCGTCAGACAGGCGAACTTTTGTTCAAACGAACGCACTCGTGGCGTACAACAGCCGGCGGTGTCATCGGTGGTGTGAATGCGTTGTTGTCCGACGGTCAGGTTTACGCAAGTGGACCAGAACATTGGCTTGCGATGACCGAAAAGAGTGGCGATGTTGGCTTCGGATGGTTTGATGGGAAGCAAATCGTCGTTCAAAACGATACGGCTTACATCTCAACCGGTGAAACGTTGGCGAAGCTAGATCGATTGCAATACGCTGTCAATAGTCGTCGACGCCATGAACTTGAAATGCTGATTTATGATGCGTCACGAAAAGTCACTACCGATCGCGACAATGCGGTGGAGCTTCGAGCAAAAATCAACGAAGCACAAGCAGAGCTCAAGAAAATCGCGATGATTGGAATCAAATGGCAACAAGCTGCCCATGAGAATGCTGCTTTGATGGCCACCGGCGATAGCGTCTTTCTCGGCGGCAAAGAACGCGTCGCAAGTTACGCTTCTGATTCCGGCGATATGCGATGGGAAGCTAAAGTCGACGGCGAAGCTTCTGGACTTGTCGCGGCAAATCAGCATTTGTTGATCAGTACCAATACCGGTGCGATCTATGGTTTCGCATCTCAAGAATCGCCTGCTTCGGCAACCGTTCCTCAGCCGAGTCTACTTGCCGATAGTCCATTTCCGAAGGACCAATTTAGCGATCGGTATACTCAAGCTGCCGAGGACATTCTTAAACAATTCGGGGCGCGGCGAGGGTTCTGTTTGATCGTTGGGAACGAAGATGGTCGACTGGCATACGAATTGGCTAAGCAAAGTGAGTTGCAAATCTATGCGATAGAACCCGATGCTGTGAAAGTCAAAGCATCACGAGCAGCGCTGCAACGAACGGGGCTTTATGGAAATCGCATCGTGATTCATCAACACACGGGCGATCAGCTCCCGTATGCAAATTACTTCGCCAATCTTATTGTTTCCGATAGCTACTTGATTCACGGAAAGCTTCCATTAGCAACGGACCAATGGTCAAGGCATCTCAAACCGCTCGGTGGCAAAATTATTCTTGGTCAAGCACCAGCAGTTTCAGCGAGTGTTGCTTCGAGCGAATCGACGAAAGCACTATTAGAGAATGCCGCCATTGATGGTCCGACGTCGTTGGCAACTAGCGGACAATGGGCTTCATCTACACGTGGTTCGCTGCCGGGTGCCGGAGACTGGTCGCATCAATATGGCAATCCGGCGAACACGGGCGTGATATCGGAAACGCGAGTGAAGGCGGGATTAGGCGTTCTTTGGTATGGCGATCCAGGGCCAGGTGATATGGTTAATCGCCATGAGGGTGCTGTCGGACCTCTGTCGACGAACGGTCGCTTATTCGTTCAAGGTGAGACAACGATCCTGGCATACGATGCTTACAATGGTCTGTTTCTTTGGAAGCACGAAAACCCCCTCGCGCTGCGAACGGGAGTCTTCCAAAACAGCAACCCATCAAACTTGGCCGCCAACGCTGATCGTCTCTTTCATTTTATAAAAGATCAATGCTATGAGCTGGACGCTGCAACCGGACAGGTCGTACGTATCCATCGGCTGCCTGCGAAGTACGACGATGGCCAGTTCGAATGGGGCTATATTGCAACACAGGACGACTTGCTGCTCGGCGCAGCGACTCTTCGCAAAGAGCTCGAAGCCAAACAGCGGCGGCGAGGTAAAGCCACGGAAGATTCGACCGACGGACTTTTTGCGATCGATCTTAAGACTGGCCAACATGCTTGGAACTATCAAGGCCAGAGCGTCTCGCATCATACCATCGCGATAAGTACCGATAGCATCTACTTTATCGACAGTTCTATTACCAGCGAACAACGGCTCGCGATTTTACACGAAGATAAAACACGGCTGCAATCGCTCACCGGGGCCGAACAAGTCGAGGCCGAGAAACGTGCATTAGCGACCGATCTTCGAGAAGCTGTTGCCCTCGATATTCGAACGGGCCATCCGCGATGGAGTGTCGCCGTGGATGTAACAGATTGTAGCGACATCGGAATCGGCGGCGGAAAATTATCGCTGCTCTATCAGAACAATGTATTGCTGCTCGGTGGTGCCAATGCCAATGGGCATTATTGGAAGCAGTTCGTAGCCGGCGATTTTTCTCGACGGCGTTTGGTTGCACTCTCGGCGGCTGATGGACACAAATTGTGGGCTCGCGACGGCAACTACAAAGGCCGACCGATCACCATCGGCGATCGAGTTCTTGCCGAACCTTGGTCTTTTGATCTCTACACTGGCGAGCAAACGATGCGCAAGCATCCGCTAACTGGACAAGAGGTACCATGGAGCCTTATGCGGACTGGTCATCATTGCGGCGTCATGACAGGCTGCGATTCGGGAATGCTTCTCTTCCGTTCTGGCGAAACGTCGTTTTACGATCTCGAAGCCGACGTCGGAGTTCAGCATTTTGCCGGACATCGACTCGGTTGTTGGATCAACGCGATTCCCGCCAATGGTTTGGTCATGATTCCGGAGGCAAGTGCCGGTTGCGTCTGTCAGTTTTCAATCTCATCGACGATTGTCATGGAGCCGAGAAGCGCTCGTCGAGATTGGACCATCCATAGTGCGGTCGGTATGAAACTGCCCGTCGCGACGATGTCGATCAATTTCGGTGCACCGGGAGATCGAAAAGATGAAAGCGGAAATCTTTGGCTTTCCTACCCACGTCGCAAAGCCTATCAAGAAACGTCGTTGGATATCGCATTGGATCTTAAAGCCGCGTTTGGCCAAGATGGACGCTATTCAGGGACCAGCGAAACGTCGGTAAAGGTCGCAACGGATGAAACTCCTTGGCTGTATTCCAGTTGGGCCGAGGGGCTTAACACGTTCGAATTACCGCTCATCGGCCCTGACGACGATTCAGCGAACTACAAAATCCGAATGCACTTCGGAAACGAGTGGCGCGAAGGTGCTGACAAGATTGTCTTCGATGTGAAAGTGCAAGACGCGATCGTATTGAAGGATGTAATTTTGCAAAGCCCCAAGGAAAACGAGCTTGCAACGAGAGTTTTCGATATCCCGACTGTCCAAGTCATCGATCAATTGCGAGTTGAACTGATCGCCAAGCAAGGCGTTCCTCGCATCAGCGCGATTCAAGTCCAACGCATTGAAGAATAAGGGCTGGCGGTTTGACACGTAGCTGCATCTCTCCGAGATGCAGTACCCCCCCGCAGCTTCGCTGCGGTTTCAGTCGTGGAAAGACTGACCTACAGGATTCCTCACGGTCTAGAGTGAAGAACCACTATGATCTACCGGCGCCATCGCTGATAGGGCGATGAAAAGTGAAAGGGAATTTCATTGCCAATCGATGTGTGCGTCGATATAAAATCGATCGAGTTTGCCGAACTCGGGACTTGGATCCATTCGATGTGTGTGTTCGTTGGCGACGCTTGAATTTCGCGAGATTGCCAAGCATCGTACTCGGCGGCTAGTGTATAGGGCGGATGACGATTCTCGCACCATGAAAGCGATTGACGGGTAATTTTTTGACCCGGAGCGACTGTAATCGTCACCTTGAGTTTGTTGGTTGCAGCATCGAATTCTGATTTAACTTTAGGCGTTGGCGGAATAGAGCGATCGTTAAAGAAATGGTGACGAGCAAACGCGTAAAAATTCTCATCGGCTTCGGGTTGTGTCGGTGTCTGCAACGTAAAGCCGCTCGTAGTTGGCCCTCCGTGTTGCCCACCGGGGAGAATATAGAGCGGAAATTCTGGATGTATGCGGCCCAAATCCATGAGCGACGGACAAACATTGTCGTTCGTTCCAACATGGTAAAAATATTCGAGTCCCTTGTTGCGGACGCGATCGAGATGTTTAGCGATTTTGCATAGGTTCCAAGCTTCGTCGTTCATTTGACGCATTTCTTCTTCGGTCCAACCAGCCGCCAATGCTTGTTGAATTGTGATGGCTTGGTCGAGACGACGTTCCTCGCGCTCTTCGAGCGACTGACGAGCCGTGGCGGGTAATCCGAGCGGATTCGAACCTGGCGAGATCTGGTTTAGGAACTCGATATTCATCGCATCTTCCTTTTGAAGAAAGCTCCCGCGCACATAGGCACTTCCTGGGTTGCCAAGAATCGGAGCGACGACAGGCATGATGGCCGTAAAGCGACTGTCGTGAATCCCGCAAACAGCGGCTCCCACACCTCGTTTGGATCCACCGGTGGCTAAAACTTTTTTGGGCTGGAACACCGATGATTCAGCGATAGCCGCCGTTAGACCTCGCATGTCGCTCATCCCCCAAATCCAAGCGGGCGTATAGCGAGCGTCCTTGGAATCGAGCAAATGCTGCTTCATGCCTAGATGCAATTCGCCTTTAGGCTCCATCGCATCGATGGTCCCCATCCCCACTAAAACGACTCCAACTCCGTGTTGCGTTAGCAGTTCAAGCATTGCGCCGGATGGGACGGCTGGTTTCGAGGCTAGGCCCATGTTGCCGACGATAACATTCGTACATAAGGCACTCGATTCCGGCGCGCAGAAGGTAACAGGCAAGCGAACTTTCTGTCCGGGCCACCATTCGCAAACGGTGATCTCGACCAATTTTTGCTTGACGCCCTTGAGCTTTGCAACAGGTTGCCATTCTTGAAGTACTTTGGTTTCCAAAGTGCTCGCATCTTGAATGGCTGCGATATCAATCGTTGCGGGTTTGACACCCGACTCGGCAAAGAGCGACAGTGAAAACGCTACGAAGCAGAGGAAGGCAATCGCGTTCAGAGTTCGTTTCATCGTTGTTCCTAGTTCGTTGTTCCTAGTTCGACCGGGTGGCACGCCCAGAGTCTTCGATGGGCGTGGAGAAAACTTGAAATTCGCCACGCCCTTCGCAAAGCCTCAGAGCGTGCCACCCTAAAATGTAATATGGTAAAAGGACTACGATTGAGCGATTGGCGAATCTTTGCTTAGTCCACTATTGGGCGGCTCGATTTTTCTTGTGGATGTCGAAGTGCCTGGCACGACTCTTGGGCCATCGAGCGTTGCATCGACGAGGCTTTTGAGATCGGTTGCATCGACGACTTCGACTTCGATAAGCCGCTGTGCGATCGCTTCCAGCGCGGCTCGGCGTTCGCTGAGAATGAGGCGTGTTTTGACAACGCTTTCGTCGATCAGACGTTTGACTTCTTGATCGATTTCTCGAGCCGTTTGCTCGGAGTATTCGCGACTGCGCCCATCACCACCCATCGACATTAAAAAGGGAGATCGATTGCTTTCTCGGAAATTGATGCGTCCTAAGCGGCTCATCCCATATTCCATGACCATACCGCGAGCAATGGCAGTCGCTCGTTCAAGATCGTTTTGCGCACCGGTGCTAATATCGCGAAAGATGATTTCTTCGGTGAGGGTGCCAGCGAGAAGGACTTGCATCTGTGCTTCAAGCTCGGGTTGCGTCATCAAATAACGATCGCCTTCGGGACGCTGCATGGTGTAACCGAGCGCGGCAACACCGCGTGGAATAATCGAGACTTTATGGACAGGATCGGTATCGGGCAAGGAATATGCGACGAGCGCATGGCCCGCTTCGTGATAAGCCACACGTTTCTTTTCGGACTCGTTCATCAAGCGTTTCTTTTTCTCGAGACCAGCGGTTACGCGTTCCACGCCATCGTTGAACTCTTCTTGTCCGACGGACGTTTTTCCTTTCCGAGCCGCTAGCAATGCGGCTTCGTTCACCAAGTTCGCAAGATCGGCACCGACGAACCCCGGCGTAATCGAAGCGGTTTGTCGAAGATCGACATTCGTACCCAGCTTGACGTTCTTCACATGGACTTTGAGAATCTCTTCGCGGCCTGCTTTGTCAGGACGATCGACGAGAACGTTACGATCAAAGCGGCCAGGGCGAAGCAAAGCCGAGTCGAGTGTTTCGGGGCGATTGGTAGCCGCCATAACAATGACACCGTTGTTGGCTTCGAATCCATCCATCTCGACGAGCAAGGCATTCAAGGTCTGCTCGCGTTCGTCATGCGACCCGGGAACATTTCCAGCTCGGCTTTTCCCGAGCGCGTCGAGCTCATCGATGAAGATGATGCAAGGCGCTTTGGCGGTCGCTTGCTGGAACATATCGCGAACACGAGCCGCACCGACTCCGACGAACATTTCGACGAAGTCACTTCCAGAGAGCGAGTAAAACGGTACGCCTGCTTCGCCTGCGATCGCTTTGGCTAGAAGGGTTTTTCCTGTCCCGGGAGGACCGACCAGAAGCACGCCTTTCGGAATGCGTCCACCCAGTTTTTGATACTTGTCAGGATTCTGTAGGAAGTCGACGACTTCGCGGACCTCTTCGACAGCTTCGTCGATACCAGCCACGTCATTGAAGGTGACGGCCGTGTCTTGCTGGGCGTAGAGCTTGCCTCGCGAGCGACCGAACTGCATCGGCGAGCCGATCCCGCCCATCTTTCGCATCATTAAACCGATCAAGACGAGCGGGAGCAACATCAAGATGATGAATGGCAAATACTGAGCAAACAGACCCGGCCCCGGATTATTGCGCCAGTCAATTTTCGCTTCGGTTAACAGTTCGCGGATGTTTCGATTGGTTTCGGCGTTCCCATCGTTAGCGACTCGAAATGGAATCGCTTCGAATTCGGTTCCCGGTACAACCTTGTCATCGGCGTCCAACTCTCGATAGCGAACCTTGCCTTGAATGTAGCTATCGTCGAGTGCAACATCCTTGAGTCGACTGAATTCGCGGCGATTTTTGGATGTCTTGGTGGCTGGAAGGATGATTTTTCCAGACTTCTTCGAGTTCAGTTCGTCGACCGCCGCAGGCGAATCGGATGAATCGCGAGCCGGTGTCTGCTCGACTAATTCCTTGAACTGTGGATAGGCCAACGTGACCGTATTATCCATGTAAAAAACCGTCAAAATGACCAATCCCAAGAATCCTAATGAAAGATACTTGAGCCATTGCATGGGGGTCGATTCCGAATTACGTTTCTCGATGTTCTTGTTTTCGCTCATGAGTTTCTGATATCGAAAGAACTTATGGAAGTTTGAGCCCTTTTGGGAACTTTAAGTATGTCTTGGAGGCGATCGAAATATCGCGACCGCCGAGCAGCATTTGGGCCTGGATTCGAATTTATCAGGCGACAAGCACGGTTTTGACGATTATTCACGTCCTAGTTTCCTGGTATATTTTGGCCAGATCATTTTATGCGATACGCAATCCTTTGTGGAAGATAGCTTGATGGCCGACGTAGCTCGACGAAATGTCGCCGTTTTCGGTTCGACGGGGAGCATCGGTACGGCCACATTAGAAGTTCTAAAACAACTGGGTTTTCCCTACAATGTCTGGGGACTCACGGCCCATAGCCAGCAAGATCTGCTCCGCAAGCAGATTTTGGAATTTCAACCAGCTCGGGCCGTGTTGACGGATTCTAGTCAATTGCCCTTGGACACATTTGCAGACCTAGGCGCAAGTGCGGGAAATAGAACGGTCATTTCCCATGGTCAAGCTGCCCTTGAAGAACTGGCGTCGGATCCAAATGTCGACATCGTGGTGGCTGGAATTGTCGGTAGCGCGGGTTTGCCGAGCTCGCTGGCGGCGGCTCGAGCTGGAAAAACGTTGGCTTTAGCCAATAAAGAGTCGTTAGTGGTCGCAGGTCCATTGATGCTGGACGCCGTCAAGAAGAATGGAGCTCGATTGCTGCCTATCGATAGCGAACATAGTGCAGTATTTCAAGCACTAGAGTCTGGAAAATCGCTCGATCAAGTTCGCCGCATCGTTCTGACGGCAAGCGGCGGAAGTCTGCGCGATATGCCGATCGAAAAATTGGCAAATGCGACGGTCGAAGAAGCATTGAATCACCCTACCTGGAATATGGGGCGAAAAATCACGGTCGATTCGGCGACCATGATGAACAAATCGCTGGAAATCATCGAAGCCCGGTGGCTTTTCAATATCGAACCCGAAAAAATCTCGGTCGTCATTCACCCTCAATCGATGATCCACTCGATGGTCGAGTTCATCGATGGATCGGTCATTGCCCAGCTTAGCCCCCCCGACATGCGATTGCCGATCCAGTATGCTTTGACGTATCCTAATCGAATGGACGGTCCGGCCCGCCGCGTCGACTGGTCGACACCGGTCCAATTGGATTGGAAGCCAGCCGATTTGGAGCGTTACCCAGCTTTGCGTTTAGGTTACGAAGTCGCGAAGGCTGGTGGAACGGCGGGTGCCGTCCTGAATGGGGCTAACGAAGCTGCCGTCGAATTGTTCCTAGCCGGACATATTCGCTTTACCGAAATCGAAAAAGTCTGTCGAATTGTCCTTGAAAATCACACCTTCGATCCCTCGCCCAACCTAGACGATTTGCTGTCGCTAGATTGTTGGTCGCGGGCCGAAGTACTACGTTGGAAGCAACTGGAATGCTAGATTCTGTTCTATTTATCGACTCTGTTTCTACCTCTATGCCGTGGCTGCTGGCAACTTCGAGCAATGCCGAATACTTAGCGGCCTGGGGAGCAACGCTTTGGAACATCCTTCGCGTGGCTATCGGCTTGGGATTTGTCATCTTTGTCCATGAACTTGGACATTTCTTGGCGGCCAAGTTTTTTGGCGTGAAGTGCGAAAAATTCTACGTCGGATTTGATGTGCCGATCAGTTTGGGCCCGATTAGGTTGCCAGCCAAACTATTTCACTTTCAATGGGGCGAAACCGAATATGGGATCGGCAGTATTCCATTGGGCGGCTACGTCAAAATGCTTGGACAAGACGACGATCCTCGCAATGCCGAAAAAGAAAACGAACGGATACGCGTTGCCGGGAACGATCAGGTAGAAGCGGTTGGTCGAGCTCAATATGACCCGAGATCCTTTCCGGCCAAGAGTGTCTTTGCTCGAATGGTCATCATCAGTGCCGGCGTCGTGATGAATATCATCTTTGGTATCCTCTTCGCCGCTATCGCCTACAAGATTGGCGTTTCCTACGAACCGACGATCATCGGCGATGTCGTCGCCGGCGATCCTGCTTGGCAAGCCGGCCTTCAAAGCGGCGATCAGATCGTTCAAATTGCGGAAATGAAAGCGCCGAATGCGAACTTATCGTTTCGGGATATGAATGAATCGATCGCACTAGCAGGTTTCGATCATCCTAAAGAACCGATTCCAGTCTTGGTCGATCGAGCGGGAGCGACGGTTCCGTTCAGCATCGTCGGTACGACTCGTCATGACCCCAAAAATCAAATGTTGCGCATCGGCATTTCGTCGCCGCTAGTGACTCGAATTAGCGATAAATCACCCTTCATGCCGTTGATGAGCGAGAACTGGCCGGAAGCTGAAAGTACACTGCCAAAATTTGAACCAGGCGACACGATCGTTGGCGTAAATGGCACGACATTGCCAACGGTCGAAGGTATCGATGCTCCACTTGAACGAGAGCTAGATCAGTTCCTCAATCCGCTATTCGATCAGACTGTTACCGTACAAGTTGAAAGAAAATCCAAAGATCCCAAGGGGCCATCGGAACGAGTCGAGGTTACATGGAAGCCGCTTCCGATGCGAACGCTCGGTATTGGATTCCAGACCGGCCCTGTTGCTGCAATTCAAGTTGCCTCGGCGGCTGAACGAGCAGGCGTTGCCGTTGGAGATACCATTCTATCGTTCGACGGACAGCCGATCGAAAACGTATTCGCCTTGCCCTCAATGGTTGCCAAGAAAAAGGGAGAGAAAGTAACACTCACGTTGAAACGCAGTACTCAAAGCAGCCCTGCCCTATCGAGCAGCACAGTCGACGATACGAGCGATGCAAAGAACGTTACTAAAAAAGACGTCGAGGAGGAAGCTGAGCGATCGAAACGCGACGAAAGCAAAGCCGACAGCGAAGAGTATTCGTTCGAATGGACGGTACCTGAGACATTTTTTATCCGCGATATCGGAATGCAATACAACCCGGTTGGCCTTGAATTACCAGGGGCTGGACTTGTCGTAAAGCCAGAGGCCACCGTTTCAACGATTAAGCCAAATCAGAAGGACGCTACCGAAGGGATGACGCTAGTTCCAGGCGATAAAATCCTTCAAATTCGACTGGACGTGGATGCCGATCCGTCGATACAGGCGGTTCTTAAAGAGGCAATTGGCAAAGAGACTTGGAATGAGTTGGTCGAAGGAAAGAAGCTGGAAGGTGGCTACTCGTCTCAGTACCTTCACTCGCTAGTCCAACATCTACCCATTGGTACAAAGTTACGAGTCTATTTTTACCGCGATAGCAAAGTGGAAGATCTTTCCGTAAAGGTTTCAAACGATCCGGATTTGTTTAACTTCGATCGAGGCTTGCTGACTCAACCGGCAAAGCGTATTCATCGCGCGAACTCGATGAGTGAAGCGGCGAATCTGGGAGTTGTCGAGATCGTCAACAAAGGGGCCAGCGTGCTCCGATTTCTTCGAATGGCGTTGAGCTGGAAGATCCCACGCAACGCTGCCGCCGGTCCGGCCGTGATTTTTTACGTCGCCACAAGCGCTGCTTCGGAAGGAACAACGAAACTACTTTTGTTCTTGACGATGCTCAGCGCAAATTTAGCCGTGCTTAATTTCCTTCCGATTCCCGCATTGGACGGTGGACACATGATGTTTCTGATCGCAGAAGCCATACGCGGCAAGCCGGTCGACGAAGCGCTCCAAATGCGGTTAACCGTTGCTGGAGTTCTAGCCTTGCTTGCCTTGATGTTATTCGTCACGTTCAACGATGTCGAGAATCTATTCAGGATATTCGGATGATTGGCCCAATCGGTCCTTCACGAGGCACTGTGAAGTTGCGATGCGATTCTCAATTAAAAATCGGATAACCAGTTTCGTCCATGCCTTTGGGGGACTGAAGCTCGTCTTGGCATCGCAGCACAACGCATGGATCCATGCGTTGATGACCGCTTTCGTATGCATCGCCGCGATCGCCTTTCAGATCACGAAGATCGAATGGTGCCTGATCGTGATTTCAAT
>JAWXCK010000216.1:0-15585 GCA_034408855.1 Pirellulaceae bacterium | reverse complement strand
TTTGGACATCGGAGTGATGCCTCAAAAATCCAATGCGAAACGGGCATCCGTTGAAACTTCGGTTTTCTATTCGTAACGCTAAATAGTCAATTTTGACCCACAGAATCTGCGGAAGAGCCCAAATTTTATTGTCCATTTTCCACATTGTCGACTTATGGGTCGATAATAATGCTTAAGAATAAGTTCGGCACTTAACGGCGATTGTGAATGTCGGTTCAAAAGAAAGGGTCGATTGGCACCGAAGTGGAGGGAATTCAGCTTCGCCTAAATACACGTTTGAGATACCACCGAAAGTCTCTCAAGAATGGCTCCCAGCGGGAGGCATAGGGTCGACTTTCATCTGCTTCTCTTTGTTCGAGCGATGAATTGACCAGGGAAAAGTACTTGCCATACAGCAGGAACAAGACGGTCTCCCGGTAAAGCCTTTGATCTCCTTCACGAGTGCACCGGCCATAGCTCGCCGAGTTGCGCCGCAGCGAGGGCTTTCGCTAACCGCAGGCGCAGCGATATAATCACCCTCGCCTCGCAGCAGTTGGGAAGTACAATCGGTTAAGTTTGCTGCGGGCCTTACTGAGGTGGTCGATGAAGCGCATCACTGTGATTGGATTAGTGCTCAAGGAGGCGACCAGCGGCTGGATCCAGCATCGAGCGCAGAGGCTGGGGGCCTCATTGGCTTTCTACACGACCCTGGCGTTGGCGCCACTCACAATCATAGCTATTGCGGTTGCAGGCTATTTCTTCGGGGAAGAAGCGGCTCGAGGCGGGATCGTAGACCAGATCGACCATCTAGTCGGCAAAGAAGGGGCGATCGCGATCGAAGCCCTGATCCAGAAGGCTAGTGAACCCCATCAAAGTCGACTTGCGACGGTGATCAGTGCTGGCCTCTTGGTGTTTGGCGCGACAGGAGTCTTCGCCGAGCTCAAAGACTCGCTCGACACCATTTGGGAAGTGAAACGCAAGCCAGGCATAGGGCTTTGGACGATTGCCAAGACCCAGTTGTTGGCATTCGCGGTTGTTGTAGGGACTGGCTTCTTACTCCTGGTATCGCTGCTATTGACCGCCATCTTGACGGCCTTCACCCAATGGCTTGGCCAGCGGCTGCCCGGCACGGTCTGGACGGCCTATATCCTAGATATGTTCGTCTCATTTCTCGTCATCACATTCTTGTTCGCCTTAATTTTTAAGCTTCTGCCGGATGTGACCGTGAGTTGGAAAGACGTGTGGATCGGCGCGGTCTTCACGGCAGTACTGTTCATGTTAGGCAAGTTCCTAATCGGCATGTACATTGGCAGCGCGAGCATCGGTTCGGTCTATGGGGCGGCGGGATCGTTGGTTGTCGTGCTTGTGTGGACTTATTACTCTTCGCAAATCCTATTCTTTGGTGCGGAACTTATCCGGGCCTATGCCCAATACTTCGATGCGCAACCCATCGTCCCCACCGAACTGGCGGTGCCTATGACCGAGTTCGAACTTGTCAAGCAAGGCATGCCCACGCCTCCGAGCGAGCCTGAGTCTTCTGCTCATCTAGAGTAAAATAAGCAGCGATAGTACACGCGATAATGGTGGCCCCAAGACGCGGGTCAATGGTCCTTATCGTGGAAATAAAGGCGAAACTTATGAAGGGCGGCGTCCGGGTGCACGATACGGCTCTGCACTCGCTGAAAACCATGAATGCTTCATTGACCAGGATTACGAGAGGCGGAAGCAACCGGGTGCGTACTCAGTATACAACGACGCAAACTGCTCGATTTTAGCGGTTACTTTCGCTTCGCGGCAGTTTTCTTCGAGGGCTTAGCCGGAGCCTTTTTCGCAACTGGCTTCTTCGTGGAATTTTTCCCCGAAGACTTCTTCTTGGACGACACCTTCTTCTTGGACGACACCTTCTTTGTGGACGACTTCTTCGTCAATGGTGCCGCTTTAACGTCGACTTTCGATACAACGGCCTGCTTTGCCTTTGCCGATGTTTTCTTTGCTAACTTGGGTACGGACTTCGTCAAGTTGTTGGCGATCGCCTTTGCATTCGCTCCGGCAACGCCACCCAAAACAGCACCAACGGCTGCTCCCACTGGGCCTACCACCGCACCTGCGGCAGCACCTGCGGCAGCACCTCCCACCATACCTAAGCCTGATGTGGAGTTGGATTTCTTCGCTGCATTTTTGACCTTCGGCATGAATTGCTCCTCGATAATGTAATTTTTGGACTTGATGACGCTACGTCGAAACAGCGTCGGGTAAACACGACAGACGATTAGCTTACCGGAACTGTGCTTACGGGGAAGTGGAAGCGAGGACCAAAGTGAAACGAATCCGGTTTTTAATCTGAATCGAACGCCACTTGAAAGATTCGATGGTCGCGTGCGGCGGCGCAAGAAGTCGACCGAATACCGCCACCCGTTCGCGTTCACTAGGCGTCGTTTGAAATTGGGACTGACTCTAGATATTCTGCGGTCGTCTGGTCGCGTTCTTCGACCAATTCAATATTTCCTATTTTGTTGGTGGCTCAGTCGCGAGCTCCCAAGGCGTTGGCGATCTTCTGAATCGACTCTTAGCGGAGACGCAGCTGTAGTGGATATGGCGGTCGGATCATACTTCAATCGCATGAAAGTTGTTCGCGCTGCGGCTTGAACCCCTTCCAACCCCGGCCCAAGGGCGGCATGAGCGCGGAAGAGTTAAAAAAGCGAATTCCGAGCAGTAATTTGCGGGTGGCGGGGCTGCAGCTTCATAGTCAAACCGCCGCCTTACAACTTGATGTGTTGTCATGCTCTGTTTCTTCAACGACCTCGATGTCGCCAGCGACGATCCTCGCGTCGCCGCGGTAGCCGATCAGGATAAAGCAAGCGCGGTGATGACCGCTGCCGTATTTGCCTCGCTTGTTGCCCGCGCCAGCGGACCCGGCCTCTCCCAAAACCGATCTCGTGTTCACACGCGGATCAGCCTTGGGCCTGATGTCCGCTTTGCTGCCATGATCAAACTTCAACCCTCCCAAGCCTCTCGCGTCAAGGGGACACTCTTCGGCACTCTGTTAAATACTTCATCACCCCAACCTGATCGTGCTATGAAACAACTCATTCTCTCAGTGGTCCTTTTCGCCGTCTTTGGAACCGGCCTCCGCGCCGAACCCTTTTTCGAAAAACAGGATCTGTTCACCGTCGGCGAAGACCCTGCCTACAACATCTACCACATCCCCGGCATTGGCTCTCCACCGGTGAAGGCGTCAATGCCCACCGCCCCAGCGTCTCCGCGACGATCTACAGCGTCGATCAGGGCAAGACCTGGCAGGCCGGCGAGATCGCCGTGCCCAACACCCAAGAGTGGATCAATCCGAATGAAACCATCGCCGTGGAGTTGAAGGACGGCAGTGTCATGCTCAACGTACGCAGCGAATCCAAAGCCCATCGCCGCCTCGTCACGACGAGCCCTGACGGAGCCACAAACTGGAGCACGCCTCGCTTCGACGAAACCCTCTTCGAGCCGATATGCATGGGAGGAATCGTCCGCTACGACCACGGCGGAGAAAGTCTGATCCTTTTTTCCAACCCCCACAACCTCGAAGGAGGTCGCGAGGGCGAGCCAGAACCGGGCAAGAGCCGAGCGCGCAAGAATGTGAGCGTGAAACTGAGCCGAGACGAAGGCCGAACTTGGCCGGTGAACAAACTCATCGAAGACGGGCCGAGCGCCTACTCCGACATCGCTGTCGCGAAGTCCGGTACGATCCTCTGTTTTTATGGGGCAGGATCGAAGCTCAGCTTCGCCGGGTCAGCGCTCCGCCTCGCGCGATTCAATTTCGAATGGCTAACGGCACCTTGAGAGTTCGTCTCCTCATCTCTGTGGCGTTTGTGGCTTCCTAACAACAACTCACCAAAACAGCTGAACAATGAACAAACTGCTCAAAGCCACGGCGCTCTGCGCCCTCCTTACCTCCAACCCCGTCGCTGCCGACGACATTCTCATTACCGACTTCGAAGGCGCCGACTACGGCACTTGGAAAGCGGAAGGTGACGCCTTCGGCACAGGTCCGGCCCATAGAAAAATCGGCGGGCAGAGGAATGTGGAAGGCATCCTCGGGAAAGGCCACTTACAATCACTTCCAATTGAACGGCTATTGTACGCCTAACCGACATACTGCGTTGGTCAACGAATTGGCTAACCAGTCGTTGCAGTGGGTCTACGTCAGTTGGAAAGGAAGCAAAGTACGATGTCGAGTACTTGGTTGGAACTGGTGTGGAATACCCTTTGGGACGAGTTTTCCGATATTCCAGATGCGGCAAGCGTGACCCGGATCTCGTTGCGGCTGCTGCTATCAGGCGCTCCTTGACGTATTACATTAAGAAATCGCTTAGAATCCTTCATGCCGATATTTCAACAGTTGTTGTTGGCCGTTCACGGCTGAGTCGCTTTGCGTTGGTTCGCTTGCAAAAATGAAAACAAGAAACATATCATACCCACCCCGCGCATTCACCGGCTCATCCTCCTTTTCAAGAGGCTGGCTGCGAAGCGATACGAATCGGATTAGAACACGATTGACGGCCAACGTCTTCCTTTTGGTTCTCTGCGGGTCTTCCATCGCCGCAGATGTGCCCTCCGTCGTCGAGCCTTTCAAGGATGGCGACAGAATTTGTTTCGTGGGCGACAGTATTACACGTGGAGGGTGGTTTCTGGCTGAAGGCGTTAATCTCGCGGGCAACTTAAAAACACCGCAATATCAGCAGTCGCTTAAAATCACCAAAGCAAATCAGCGCTGGCACGACATTGAAAGCGTCGCACCGCGTGGCGTGGCGCTGGTACATGGAGCGCTTAGGAAGGCGAAGATTGATCCCAACGACAAGACTGCGGCGGCGATGTTTCTCAACGAATTCATCGCCGCGCACCAGGATGAAAAGGGCAACTTTGGCAAGACCATGTATGCGCGTTATTTGAGCACTTGGGGAAGAGACGAACAAAAGAACCTGGCGCTCATCGAGAGCCTCATCGTAACGATCCGGGAAACTGCCGCGCCCCGATTTCAGCAAATGATTGTTTTGCTGCGCCTTATTGTCCATTCCATATGGTTCGCTCCATGATACGCACTCTTACCCTCTTCACCGCATGGCTACTTCCGCTGGCTGCGTTACACGCGGCTGATGGAAGTGCTAGCGAGATTTTTGGACATCAGGTGCTGCCAATCCTGCATGCAAAGTGCCTCCCATGTCACGGTGATAATCGGAAAACAATGGGCAATCTGGATTTGAGTACCTTGGTATCCGTTCTCAAGGGTGGTGAGAGTGGCCCGTCCATCATCCGAGGAAAAAGCGCTGATAGTTTGATCGTCAAGCAGGTCATCGAGGGAACGATGCCGCCGGAAGGGAAAGGCGAACCGCTTACGTCCGATGAGCTGAGCGTCGTTATAAACTGGATTGATCAATCGACGTTTCCGACCTCTGAAGAGATCATGACAGCTTCGCCTAGGGAGCTAGGTCTTGATCACTGGGCATTTCAACCGAGACGACCTTCGATCGTGCCGCCCTCGATCGATTCTCCTGAATGGAATCGAAATCCAATCGACCGTTTTATTGCCGCTGAACACATCCAGCAGGGAATCATTCCCGTTGCACTTGCAGACAATACAACGTTGTTGCGGCGAGTCACGTTTGATCTCACGGGTCTACCTCCAACATTGCAAGAGCAGGAACAGTTTCTGGAAGCGTGCGCGCTCGATGCGGACAAGGCCTATGGGGAGCTGGTCGATCGATTGCTCTCATTACCGGCCTACGGTGAAAGATGGGGTCGCCACTGGTTAGATGTCGCGCGTTATGCTGACACCGCTGGTTGTCTTGCCGACTATCCGATTCCATGGATGTATCGTTACCGCGAATGGGTTATCAAGGCGTTCAATTCCGACTTGCCTTACGACGAGTTTGTTCGTTGGCAATTGGCGGGTGACATTTTGGCGAAATCAGCGGCTGATGCTGAAACGTATGCAGATCAAACGATCGCTACCGGATTCATCGCCGCCTCGCGCCGATTTGGCTTGAAGATCAATGAAGGCCAACATTTAACCATTGAAGATACGATCGATACCCTTGGACGTGGCTTGATGGGCATAACGATGCGATGTGCTCGATGCCACGATCACAAGTTCGATCCGATTCCCACGGTCGATTATTACGCGCTCTACGGCATCTTCGAGAGCACACGCTATCCTTTCTGCGGTTCATCGGAGTACAAAACCCCGGTCGATCTTGTTTCGTTGAGTTTCGATGCCCAACAGCGAAACATTGAAGAAGAACGGATGAAACAAGCGAGCAATTACACGCTTCAAATTCGAAGTACGCCGGCGCTTACTAAGGCGAAGAAAAACTACGATACACTGAAAGAGGAACTGGAGCTGGCACGCCAGGAAGGAAAGGGGATTTCGCGAATCGAGTCTGAGCTTTTGAAACTTCGCGAAAAGTATCCAGAGCTGCGCGAGTGGTTTGAGGAAGGAACGAAAGGAGTTACGAAAGTCCGAGCGGCATTCATCGAGCAATGGGGAGATCCTTCGGTAGCGATGGCGTATTCGGTCGCGGAAGGGAAGTGTATGGATGCTGCAATTCAGCTTCGCGGCGATCCGAAGCAGCAAGGCATGGTTGTACCGCGCGGTGCGTTAAGCGCAATTCGCAACGTCCCTTCGCTCACGATCGACAAAGGCTCGGGAAGGCTTGAGCTCGCGGAATGGCTCACCCACCCTGAACATCCACTGACGGCCCGTGTATTGGTAAACCGCGTTTGGCAATGGCATTTCGGACGCGGGATCGTCGCATCATCCGATAGCTTTGGTACCATGGGGACAGCTCCAACCCACCCGGAGTTGCTGGACTGGTTGTCCAATTCCTTCGTGGAAGAGAAATGGTCGATAAAAAGGCTCCATCGTCAAATATTGCTATCGCGTGCCTTTCGCTTAGGTTCGACGAATGACGCTAAGTCGCGGAAGCTCGATAGCGACAATGTCTATCTTTGGCAATTTCGACCACGTCGTCTCGAAGCAGAAGCGATACGTGATGCAATGATGATGGTGGGCGGGACGCTCGATCAAAGTCAGGACAATCAACCGCCGCCTTTTCCAAAGTGGTGGGATGGCAAGGCCTACAATCTGAATTATCCGTTTGATGCCGCTGAGTACCCTTCGAATCATCGGAGTGTATATCTCATGACACAACGATTTTTCGCGCACCCATACCTGGGGCTTTTCAACGGTCCGAATCCGAATCAAACCACGACGCAGCGTGACCGCGCCGATGTTTCAACACAGACGCTTTATCTCCTTAACTCGATTTTCGCGACGGATCAGGCACGAGCATTTGCAAAGCGATTGCTGATTGAACCAGCCATCGATAACGAGGTGGAACGCATCGGGCTCGCATTTCGAATGGCGTACGGTCGCGTGCCGGAGAACGAAGAATCGAAGTTTGCTCAGGAGTTCCTTCGGAACGCGAGAGCGACTATCATCGATAATCATCGCGAACTGGGCGCTTGGTCTGCGTTCGCAAAAGTACTGCTAATGAGCAACGAATTTGTATATTTGAACTAGTAAGTGGAACAACGCGAGCTGCCCTGTGAAACGCCAGACAATTCAAAAATATCAGGTGGCTTGTGCCACATCTCGCCGCAAATTCATAGGCCGGTCGGCAACCGCTTTGGCTGGGCTTTCGGCGGCGGAATTGTTGGCAGATGAAAAAGGCGTCATCTCTTCGTATGCTCCTCGCCAGCCTCATTTTGCTCCGCGGGCAAAACAAGTTATCTATATCTACATGAGCGGTGGATATTCACACGTCGATACGTTTGACCCCAAGCCCCGCTTAACGATTGACCACGACTCGCAAATCGGAGTTGGGGATTCGAATTCGAGTGACGACGACACCAAGAAGCCTCGATTTCTGAAGGCCCCGCTCTGGACGTTCCGTCCGAACCGACGATGCGGGACACAGGTCAGTGACCTTTTTCCACATCTTCGTGAAGTGATGCACGATGTGGCGTTGATTCGATCGATGAATTGCGATCTCCCTGAGCATGGTGTCGCAACTTTACAACTTCATACGGGGTCCACCAATGTTGCGATGCCAGGCATCGGTGCGTGGATTAGCCATGGACTGGGGACGCTGAATCCGAACTTGCCACCGCATGTCGTGATTTCAGAATTCATTCCATATTCTGGAGCCCAACTTTGGGACTCTGTCTTCTTGCCAACGGCGCATCGCGGCCTTCGTCTCAAGCCGGGGAATTCACCCATTGAGAACGTAAAGCCGCAAGAAGCGTCTGGCCTACAAGACTTGGAACTTGGGTTGGCGGAACGACTCAATCGATTGCATTTGCAGCGCAACGCGGGCAATATCGAGCTGGCTGGGCGGATGGCGACGTTTGACGCAGCTCGCAATCTCCAGATCGTCGCTCCTCAATCGCTTGACCTTTCACAAGAATCCGAAACAACGCTCAAGCTCTACGGCGTTGAGGCTGACGATAACACCAGCTACGGAGCGCAGTGCATCATGGCAAGGCGGCTTATCGAACGCGGCGTCCGGTTTGTTGAGCTTATCGATTCGGTTGGGAACTGCCAATCGAACTGGGATAGCGCACATCGTGATATCAAGGAGCATGAAAAGTATGCGATGCGAGTTGACAAACCGGTTGCGGCATTGATTCAGGACTTAAAAGCTCGCGGTTTACTCCAGGAAACCTTGGTTGTGTTCTGTACCGAATTTGGAAGAACTCCTTGGAATCAAGATGGAAAGCCCGGCGCAAAGAATCGCACGCATCACGCTTCTGCCTTCTCTTGTTGGTTGGCCGGCGGTGGTGTGAAAGGAGGAATCACCTATGGCGAAACGGACGACATTGGCAATGAAGTCGTGGAAAACCCGGTGCATGTCCACGATTTCCATGCCACCATTCTTCATTTGCTCGGCCTCGATCACGAAAAGCTTACATTTCGGTACAGCGGTCGCGACTTTCGGCTCACGGACGTTTATGGAACTGTCGCAAAAGGGGTGTTAGCATGAGTCTCATCGGTTGATAAACACTTGTCGATCATATGCGAAAAGAACAACGAGACTATGGCGATTCCGTCGCGCGCGGTTTCGCGGCTTTCCAGCCCGCACGCAGTTGGCCCGCCAAATCGGAAACGACTGAGTTGTACGCGGGATCAACGGCAAGATTCACGCTCTCGGCGGGGTCGTTTTCATGATCATAGAGTTCGCGTCCGGCCTCTTCTTTCTTTGGATCAAGCCATTCGGTATATCGCCAACGATCGGTTCGAATCGAGTGTCCCATAAAAGTATCCGGACCGCGACCCATCGCGGTCGCACTCCCACGCCGCGCGTATTCGCTAAAGGCGGCCGTCTTCCATGATCGAGCCGGATCTTCCAGGAGCGGTACAAGGCTCGCGCCTTCCAGGTGCGACGGTAGCGGTAAACCTGCTAGTTCGACGAGCGTCGGGTAGACATCGACTAATTCGACCAGCGCACGAGTCTTCTGACCAGCAGACTTCTGTTTCGGTACGCTCAAAATGAGTGGAACTCGAGTTCCTCGCTCGAAATTGGTCATCTTGGTAAACACACCGTTCTCGCCTATGTGATAACCATGATCACCCCATACAATTACGATCGTATCGTCACGTAGCCCGAGACGATCCAGTTCATCGATTACCCGCCCAATCTGTGCGTCAACGAAACTGACGCAAGATCGATAGCCGCGAATCAGATCCATTGCGAGTGCGTTGCTCACGTTGCCAGCCGGGACACCACCGTAGGAACGCAGTTCGTACGGATCCAAAGTTGCAGGACGTGGTGCATCCTTCGGTGGGGAATCATTGCTCGGCAACCGAATACTATTAGCGGGATAGAGATCCCAGTACTTTTGCGGGCAACTGAACGTAAGATGCGGCTTGACGAAGCCTACCGCGAGAAAAAACCGGCTCTCCGACTTTTTCAATCGCTGCAATGTTTCGATTGCCTTTAAAGCAGTCTGGCCATCAGGGTATGCATCATCCGGCTCATTAGCCGATTCAAAGGGAGGGCCACGAATAAGAGCTGGACGATCTTTTTCAGGCAAGTTTCTTAGGCGATTCAATTCATCATTGGTTTCTTTCGAGAACCATTCACGCCCAGTTTTGCCTTTGAACCAGGCAAGCTCACTCCAGGAAATCGGATCTTGCCCCGGCTCGCGATCGCTGTTGTGAAAGATCTTGCCAAGCGAAATGGTTTGCCATCCATGATTCTTAAAATACTGCGGGAGTGTCAAAACGTCGGGCAGAAACTGACGCAAGAAATGTTGATTGTCCCATACTCGAGTCGTTTCCGGTCTAGCCCCCGAAAGGAGACTTGCTCGGGACGGATTGCAAACCGAAACTTGACAGTAAGCTCGCTCAAACAACATTCCATGAGACGCTAAACGATCGAGGTTTGGCGTTTGCATGAACGAGACGCCATAACAAGCGAGTTCGGGCCGTAGGTCGTCGACGGCGATAAACAAGACATTGAATTTTCTTAAAGTCCCGATCTCGGAAGGCACAGCCTCGCTTTGGGCGTATACCGAATTCAGTTGGATGAGCGACAACGCAAGCACAGACAAGATGGCATAAACGAGCAATAAAAGCGTCCTGTTTCGTGTAATTCGCATTGAGGAATCTCGCTTTCGTTTAAAACGACGGGATTTGAATCGGTCTCTACTATCTAATAGACGATATCAAATCTGCATCCCGAAGAGTCTGCGTCGGTCCTAATTTACGTGAAAATCGCACAACGGACACGACCGTTACCTCGGTTAGACAACAACCTCAAGCCAGGCTGGAAGAAATAGAGAACGTTCTAACGGAGAATCGCACGAAGCCCATCCTATAAAAATTAGCTGGCTACAAAATGCTGGGGATTTACGCAGACGGTTTACTTCAGCAAAGTCAGCAACATGACGACCGGCGATTTAGCAAGGATACTATGCGGCGTTTTCGGAGCCATGTGAATCCAGGTGCCTGACTTGCCTTCGACCGATTGGTTACCGACCGTTAGCGTCGCCTCTCCCCTGATGATTTGAATCATGGCCGGAAGCGGTGCCACATGTTCGGAAAGGCCATCTCCGACCGCGAAAGCAAACAGTATCGTTTTCGACTTGGCGTCGTCGATGAGTATCTTGCTTCGCTTCCCCGTTTCCGGCGGCTGAAGTTCATCGGCAAGTTGCCGGATTTCATAATCGATTGCGTTCATAGTTTGCTTCACTCCTTGATGTGCGATGTCTACCTTAACTACTCAATCATAGTCTTGCTCGGGTTCAGCCCATACATTGGACTCTCCATTCTCATCGACTTCAACGTGAATTTTCCAAGCAGGACAGAGCAGCACCAGTGGCGTTTCGCCGTTGGCAATATTCACCGCGATTGCCCCACCACGAGAAGAACCGACAATCACATCAGGTCGGTGCTCGTCGTAATCCGACTGAGCCATTCGCAAAGCAACATCGAAATTGTCGTCATCGAGCAGTGGGTTGACGACTTCATGGCCAGCATTCTTCAAGTACGTTGGCTTGACACCACCGACCACCGACTGCCAACCGTGAAGGAAAAGGATTTTCATGATGGTAGACCTATCGTTTGTTACGATAGTTTTCTGGGACTTTCCTTGCGATGTCTGCATTAAGCGTTCGGGAAGCTATGATACATCTTCAACAGCAATTGTATCCGTACACGGATGATGTGCTGATCAGCGGAAGTTTGCATGAAAGCAGTGAATCAAATGCCCTGGATCGAATGGTACAACTCACTAGCGAAACCAACCTGGACGCCTCAACCGGCGACCATTGGGATGATTTGGCAGATTCTCTACCCGATCATTCTCATTAGCTTTGGCTTTATTTTCGTGCAAGCATTCCGTGGTAAGGTCAGTTGGTTGGTCGCACTGCCATTCGCCATCAATCTCGTGGCAAACCTGATCTTCACGCCGATTCAATTTGGATTGCGAAACCTTCCGTTTGCAGCAGTGGACATTCTCATCGTTTGGACAACAATTATCTGGATGATGGTCGCCGTGTGGCGTCATTACCGCTGGGTTTCAGTGGCACAAGTGCCATATTTTATATGGGTATCACTGGCGACAGTGCTGCAACTGAGCATCACGGCGATGAATTGGGCGAGGCCATGAGCGAGTTTCAGCATGAACGCTTCATCAAAGACGCTCCAATAACCGATCGATTGATTCCCCAATGCCAAGTATCACAAAACGTATGGTCTACCTGATTGCTACTCTGGTCGTGGTTTCGCCAGTGATTGCCCTTGCCATTCTAAGTGCATTGTCAACGAAGCCAAAGAACCTCGGAGCGAATAATGGTCGTCTTGCCCCCTGCCCGAACTCACCGAATTGCGTTTCGACTCAGAACGCAGATAGCCAGCACACGATTGAGGCAATCGTGTTTGACGGGCCTCCAGAAGATGCTATGCGGACAGAACTCCAGAATGTCATGACGATCCGCAGCTCACGTTTTCTAAACATCCATCATGAACCCACGAATCTTCCTCACGTCTTTGGCGCTGCTGTTTGCCGTCGGTTCGGCGTCCTCAATTGGTGCAAATGCCGCCGACGGATTCGTTTCGCTCTTCAATGGCAAGGATCTCGACGGCTGGGTCACGCGGGAAGCGCGGCCGGGGGACTGGAGGGTCGTCGACGGTGTGATCGATTGCAATCCGCAGGGCGAGGGGCCGGGGGATCGGGAGTTGTGGACGGTGAAAGAGTACGGCGACTTCGAGCTGACGATCGATTGGCGGATCAAAGAAAGTCCGTTCACCAACTCCAAGGGGCGGATCATTCTGCCGGATGGCAGCTTCAAAAAAGACGAGAGGGGTGATCTCATCGCCATCGCTGTGCCAAACACCGACTCAGGCGTGTTCCTGCGCGGTCAGCACAAGTCGCAGGTGAACATCTGGTGCTGGCCGGTCGGGTCCGGCGAAGTCTGGGGCTATCGCACCGATCCCAAGATGTCCGCAGCGGTTCAGGCAAGTGTCACGCCGAAGCTGAAAGCGGATCGTCCCGTGGGCGAGTGGAACACCTTTTACATTGTCATGCGTGGCGATCGACTGATGGTGAAGCTCAATGACCAGCTGATCATCGAAAACGCGGAGCTACCCGGTGTGCCAAAGAAGGGCCCCTTGGCGCTGCAGCTTCATGCGGAACGCAAGGATGGCCAGTGGGGCGCATCGCTGGTTCAGTTTTGCAATGTTCAGATCAAAGAACTACCTGTAACGCCTTAGCGCCGCTCAATGGGTTTGGCGATGGAAGTTGCGAATTGGTAATCCTCGCCCACGACAAACACAAAACTAAACGATGACGTTTTAGGCGACAGCAGCCAGTTCTTCAGGCGCGACGGGCATCACGTAGTTGTTCGCCAAGTCGATGCTCAGATTTCGACAGCGGCTGATCTGAAATCGACGAGGTTCTTCTCGCCTAAGACAGAGTCCCAAGAAGTGCAATTTTCCCAAGAAGCGATACGGACTGACCAGCCAGAATCTCCGAAATTTTATTTGGTCACGACCAAACCGTCTCGCGGTCCTATTGGGTTTGATCGTCACGGTTTGCGAAAAACAATCGGCTGATCACTCCCAATTCCTGACGGGAAGTCTGATGTTACAGGTACGTCGATCGCCTTCCTCGGATTCTTCGAATCTCGGAAGTCGAGGATCTCGGTACTGTTGCCTTTTCGAATGTAGATAAGTCCGCTCGCCCAATTCGAGCGAATGAAAGGAGAATCGTAGACAAGAGCGGGCGCCAGGTTAACAGGCTTACCCTTGATTTTGGAGGCTTGCTTCGAGCCATGAAATTCGATCGTGGCAAAATGAAGGACGCCATCGATGAATCGGATTGGCTGCGCCTTGACTGCGGTTTTAAACGCATTGAAATCATCGTCGTAGTCGGCGCTGTGGTTGGCGATCAGAATGACGGGTGAGTCCTCCAAATCGGACTGCACAAAACACTTGTTCTTCTGTGTATCGCCGTGTTGCCAGGGCGATGTCCACGTGTAGCCACCGGATACAATTTTGATTGCGGCCATCGCAGCCCCGTCTCGCACAAAAATCCAGCCATCAGACTCCTGTACGACATCGAGGGTCGAGCTGATATAGATTCGCAGATACGATGGACTGGACGACGAAGGATTCGGTGGCACGGGAGCCCATTTCTGGGTAACGAGTAGATTGCGTCTCGAATACATCGATACAATCAAACTATGCAAACCATGGATGAGAAATCGCCTACCGTATTGGTCATTGCTCGTCCAAATGGTGCCGGCAAGACAACATTCGCAAAGCGGTATCTTCCCGAGTTTGCAGAAATCGGCGAATTCTTGAACGCAGACATGATCGCGGCTGGGTTGTCGCCATTCAACCCAGCCGGTCAAGCTTTTCTCGCTGGTAAGCTTAAGCTGACCCGCTTTGATGAACTAAGCAAATCGCGTGTCTCATTCGGCTTTGAGTCGACGCTCGCCCGTCGAACGCATCAACGCCGACTTGCTCATATGAAAGCTGACTTAGGTTATCGCGTCATCATCGTATTTCTTTGGCTTCCGAGTGCGGTTCTGGCTGTTCTGCGCGTGGCGGGTCGTGTGACGCAGGGAGGTCATGACATTCCGGAGTCTGTTATTCGACGGCGATTCGCGGCGGGACTATCCAATTTCGCCAATCGATATTCCCAGATCGCTGACGAGTGGTTTGTGTACAATGCGGTAGGTTTTCCGCTTGTTCGGATATGCCGTTGGAATGGTTCAGATTTGACGATTTCAAACCTATCAATTTACGATCAGTTTCGCGAAACGGTACCAGAACTTTAGCATGATTCAGCCTACTCCTAAGGACTACGGAAAACTCGCCGACGCTGCTGCCGAAGTGGCGGCTCAGGATGTCTTGGATGCGGCGCTAAAAGCGGAAACATCCATCGTTACCTGGGAGGATGGTAGAATTGTAGAACTCGATCCAACCAAGGTCGATTTAAAAGCGAGAATTGAGCGCGCTAGATCGATGCGAAGCGAAAGCGAATGACCGTCAGGTCGCGGATCACTCGATACTTACGAGGGCAAGCAAAAGCATGAACACGAATCGTCACACTCAAAGTGCGTCTCTTAACCTGTTGGTCTAAGCATTGGCTAAATGGCGTTGCTTGTTCCGGTAGCCGGCAGTATTCACAACAAAACCCAGCTCGCTTCCGTACGAATTCTCGCGAAATAATTTCCGTCAACTAGCTCGCTTGGCGAACGAGAGTTTGCCTTGCCATTGCTTGAAGAATTGAAAGTACATCGACCGCCTCGACGAAATCTTTATACTCAGAAGCTTCTTCGACGGTTATCGTTCCTTCATTCGCTTTACGTCGCAAATCCTCGACGCGGGCCTGCAAAGTCGGGTCAGCCTTGAGTTTAAGAAGACTTTCGGCGAACTCACGCGACATAACCGAGGTTACGGGTTCTAGCATTTGATCGAGGAATGCTGCTGTGCTCATACCCTAACTTTACGGCTCTTCCGCAGAATCTGTGGGGCAAAATTAACTATTTATCGTTACGAATAGAAAACCGAAGTTTCAACGGATGCCCGTTTCGCATTGGATTTTTGAG
>JAWXCK010000215.1:0-7301 GCA_034408855.1 Pirellulaceae bacterium | reverse complement strand
TTTGGACATCGGAGTGATGCCTCAAAAATCCAATGCGAAACGGGCATCCGTTGAAACTTCGGTTTTCTATTCGTAACGCTAAATAGTCAATTTTGACCCTCAGATTTGGCGGAAGAGCCTGATACCAGTGTCGGACGTATCCTTGATACGCTCCGCGAATTGAAACTGGATAAGAGTACTTTGGTGATTTTCACTTCGGACAACGGTGGAGCAGGAGGCAGTACCATGGGCCCGCTGCGTGGCGCCAAGGGTGGCTTGAAATACGAAGGTCACATGCGAGAGCCGACTCTTTCCTGGTGGCCTGGGACAATTCCGGCCGGTGCCGTGACCGAAGCGATCGCGACCACGACGGATATTCTTCCGTCGCTTGCAAAACTCACCGGTGCCAGCGTGCCTAACGATCGCACCATCGATGGCAAAGATGCGTTGGATGTTCTGCTCGGGAAGCCCGACACCAAATCGCCACACGATATTCTCCATTACGAAGACGAAGGCATTCGTCGAGGCGATTGGAAACTCGTTGTGATTGAGAAGGCCAACAAGTCAGGCGTAGAACTTTACAATCTTAAGTCAGACGTCGGCGAGAAGCACGACCTTGCCGCACAACATCCAGACATCGCGAAAGAACTCAACGACCTGTTCATCGAACACGCCAAGAGCATCGCCGCCAACACTCGGCCAGCGGCCTTTTTGGAAAACGCCAAGCCCATCATTTCCGATCCTGGCAATCTTCCACGACTTCGCGATTATTTGCAGGCTCCGCTCACCAAGTCGAGCACTAGTAATTCAAAACCCAACATCGTCTTTATCTTCGCCGACGACTGGGGCTGGGGTGATCTGTCCTGCCACGGGCATCCGTGGTTGAAGACTCCGAATCTCGATCGGCTCACGCAGTCGCTGATTTTGATTGCGAGCCGTTTCACGACTTCTCGCCAAAAAACTCCCGAATGTCTTGGCACGGTGCACGTCATCCAAATACCTGCATCATCCTTGTACAGAACACTCGCGGCAATTTGGTCAACCAATGCAACTTCGCGAGAAGGAATCAAAAAGCTGGTTCCGTCATTCATGTGAACGCGGACCGGTTCCGTTCGAATTTCCTCAAGCAATCTATCTCGATCCATAACCCAAATTCTTTCAGATGTTCCGGTGTCCGCTGGTGCGGACAGTGATCAAACACCAACTGGTACTATTAATACTTTAGTCGTTAGCGACTGCTACGCAATGCAAAAACCCGTGAGACCTGCATCCAGCGTTCCTGGGCCAGACGCCCGATAAAATGTACCACGGCGACTTGCCAAGACGAGCCAACCATCGTCTCAATGCAGTCATCCACGCTCGACTGTTCATAACCGCCTGAACGAACAACCAAAAACTCAAAACTAATTCCCAACCACTGTCTCGCCGTCCGTGCCCTACGTGATTTCGATAGCGAAAACCGACCATTAGAAAGGCCCAGCAAGTCAAATTCATCGAGTCGCGGAACAAAAAGCCTCATTGAAAAATCGAATCCGAGCATTCGCTCCTCAGTAACACGGTCCATTCGTCCCAAACCGACGAGAGCTCATCAAAAAACTCTAGAATGTCTTGGGACGTTGCGCGGTGGTTTGTAACTCCATGCTTCGAATCAATAAAAACCGAAAACCAAGTTTGACCCCGACGCAGGACGCGCTTTCGCTTATCATGCCGCGATCGAGTCGATTTTTTGCCATGTTGAATTTGCGGCGGCTTGGAAGATCGTTTACGCTTGGCCACCCTTGGCGCTCCTGGGTTTGGTCTGGTTTTGCAACTACCTTATCCCGTCAGAGCCATTTTTTTTGCAATAGCAATCGAAAAATCACGCTACAATTGTTTGCCTAAAGTGCAGCTACAATAGTGAAAGCCGTATAACTATCTCTACAAGGTTCTCTCAAGATGCTTAGAAATCGTTTGTTCGAGATGGTGCATCCCGCTTTCTTAGCTGCAATGTTCACGCTTTGCAACGCTGCGAGCGCTGCGAAACCGAATATCGTAATCATCTTGAGCGATGACTATGGTTGGGGAAGCGTCGGTTGTTATGGGGCGGACCCGAAATTGGTCCAAACTCCCAATATCGATCGATTGGCCAATGAGGGTCGAAGATTTACCGATGCCAATACAACGTCATCGGTTTGCTCGCCAACGCGCTATGCGATGCTTACCGGACGTTACTGTTGGCGGACGTCTCTCAAACACGAAGTGCTTGGCACGACCGCCCCGTTGCATATCGAAACGGATCGATTCAATCTGGCTTCGATGCTCAAACAAAAGGGTTACACGACAGCCGCCATCGGCAAGTGGCATTTGGGATACGGGACAGCCGCCAAAGTCGACTTCACCAAGGAAGTCAAACCCGGGCCGCTCGAAATCGGATTCGATTATCATTTTGGAGTTCCGTCGAATCACGGCGATATCGCCGGAGTCTTCGTCGAGAACCATCGCGTTTACGGCTTGCGATCCGAGAACTTGCTCGCTCGCGAGAAAGCTGGAAAGAATTTTAAGGCGACAAACTTCCTCGGTATTGATGCACCGCAGCGTGTCGATGATGAAGTTATGCCGACGTTGACCACCAAGGTCGTGGAATGGCTCGACAAACAGTCGGCCGAGAAACCGTTCTTTCTTTACTACACGCCGGTCGCGGTACACAATCCGGTAACGCCTTCGGCGAAGACCCAGGGGAGCAGCGCGGCGGGAGCCTACGGTGACTGGATTCACGAATTGGACGCATCGGTCGGACGCGTTCTCGATACGCTCGATAAGAAAGGTTTCTCCAACAACACCTTGGTGTTATTCACCAGCGACAATGGAGGCGTCAACAAACCGGAAACCGAAGACGAATCGTCGGCGGCGATCCGAGCGGGACTGAAAGTCGTTGGTCCGTTTCGCGGTGGCAAGCATGACGTTTGGGAAGGTGGCTTCCGAGTCCCCTACCTCTTACGTTGGCCCGGCCATGTCCCAGCCAAGACCGTTTGCGATGAAACGCTCAGCATTGTCGATACCTTAGCGACGGTCGCGGCCATCGTTGAGCAACCGTTGCCAGCGGCCGAAGTCGGGGCCGAAGATAGCTTCAACATGCTCCCCGCCTGGTCAGGTCAGACTTATGCTTCGCCGATTCGATCCCATTTGATCGTCCACGGTGCGGATGGAAATTTTGCCATTCGACGTGGACCGCTGAAATGGATCGAAGGTGTTTACCATCCCGATACGAAACCCGGTGCTGTCAAAGCGCGGAAAGATCAGTTTCACAAACAACTCTATAATCTGAAATCCGATATCGCCGAAGCCACGGAAATCACGGCCGAACAGGCTAAGAATGCGGCAGAATTAGAAGCCCTCTTGAATCGCTATCGCGATCAAAATCACAGCCGGTAAACCATGACGCTCGAAGAAGTAATGGAACAGCCTAGGAGTTTGGGGTCCAAATGCTAGTCAATTGTCAACCGATTTTTCTATTTCACTTTGTCGTGGCCAGTATGGCAATATGCTCGCTCGATTCGTTCGCGAAAGAGAAAGCCGACTTCAATCAACGATTGCTGACCAAGGATGCCAACCAAGACGGCAAGTTGTCGCGCGACGAACTCGGCGATACTCTATGGAATCGCATGGCGGGTCAAGACGCGAACGGCGATGGCTTTCTCGACGCCAGCGAGTTGAAAGCGATGGCTGGTAAGTCTGGACGCAAGGAATCCGGGCAAGTTCGTCCGGGTGGCGCGAACGCCGCATTTCAAATTCGAGAACATCAGGCCAGCAATGGCCAGACCATTCGATACAGCTTGTTTGTCCCCACGCGGGAAAAGCATGCGCCACTGCCGATGGTCCTTTGTCTTCACGGTGCCGGTGGCAATGTAGAAGCGGCGAATCTATTGACGGTTCCCGCCATGCAAGCAAAACATCCGTGTATTGTCGTCGCACCGGCCTGTGATGGTAAATCGACGCGCTGGGTCGAAAGCGAGTTTCGCGGAGCAAGGGACGATAAAAAAAAGCAGCCGCGAGCTGTCATGCCCGAATTGATGGAGATGCTCGATGCAGTCATTGCAGAAGGCAATGCCGATCCAAGCCGCATCTATGTGGTTGGTCAGTCGATGGGAGGCGTGGGTACATGGGGTCTGATCGCGAACCATCCAGATAAGTTCGCGGCCGCGATTCCAGTCTGCGGTTTTTGGACACCGGCCGATGCGCCCCAGATGTCGGGCGTCGCCATCTGGGCCTTTCATGGAGAAAAAGACGAAGCTGTACCCGTGAGCGGATCACGCGATATAATTGCGGCATTGAAAAAATCTGCGATCACTCCCAAACCAAAGTACACCGAGTTTCCGGGGGTGGGGCACGGAAGTTGGGGGCTAGCTTATGAAATGGCAGAATTGTGGGACTGGCTTTTTGAACAGCGAAAAAAATAATGGTACAAGCACACACAACCTATGAACGCGTCCAGTTTCATTCAATGATCTTAACCATGCAACGTCGCATTATCATCTGCTCCATCGTTTTTGTTTCGCTCATTTCATCGATTGTCGTCTCGCAAGATACGGATGGCCTGCGACGCGGACTCACCTTTCACGCGTCTTTCGATAACGGGTTCGACGCGGATTATTCCCGCGGTACCAAAGAATGCACGGTCAAGCAAGGCAAAACGGTTGTGCCAGCGGTGCCGAACGACGACGTTCGCATCACAACCGAAGCTGGACGGTTCGGCAGCGGATTGCATTTTACGAAGAAGAGTACGTTCCGCCCGCAATTCAAGGACGTTGGTATTCTTAACTTCAACGATAAGAACTGGAATGCAACGATCTCCACATGGCTCCGTTTAGATCCCGACAAGGATCTCGAGCCCGGCTACTGCGACCCTGTGCAAATCGTCGGTGACGATAGCAAGAAGGGATTCATTTTTCTCGAATGGTCCAAGGATGAGACACCGCGCTTGTTTCGCTTTGCTATTCGTCCACTATTTCACATCTGGAATCCTGACAATGTTCAATGGGCCGATATTCCTGCGAACAAACGCCCGATGGTGCAGTTAGAAAGAGCACCTTTTTCTCGCGACGCCTGGACGCATGTGGTTTTCTCGTTCGAGAACGTCAATGACGCCGACAAGAAAGCGGTAGGTCGATTGCATATCAATGGGCAGCGCCAAGGGACCATCGAGAACTGGGATCTAAGGATCGAATGGGAAGCTTCGCAAGTTTTCTTAGTCCTTGGGGCCTCGTATGTCGGCTACCTGGATGACTTGGCGGCGTTCAACTTCGCGCTCAGCGACGCTGAGGTACACCAACTCTACTCTTTGAAGAACGGCGTGCGGGAGCTTTATCCATAACCGCTTACTACGCAACAAACCGCCGGCGTGCGGGGCTTCGCCGGGGTCGGGGCTTCGCCGGGGTCGGACTTGGTTTTCGGTTTTCAGTGAGATATAATCTGAGCTTCCTCTATTTAATTTCGAGTCGAGCAATGCCCAGACCGCCACGTGTTGAATTCCCAGGTGCGATTTACCATCTCAATTTCACGAGGCGATGGACGGCGGCAGTTGTTTCACGACGATGGAAAGTCAGAACGACGTCAAGCACCGGCGAACGAGTCGTCGCTTAAAAGCGATGGGATGTGATCAGATTCTTTCGGCCGTTGCGAAATATCACGAGGTCGATCCGCGAGAATACGTCGGCTACCGCGATCCCCGGCACAGCCCAAAATGCATGACATCTCGTTTCGTTAACCGCGCCTTCACTTTCCCTTAAGGTTCTAAGGCTAGACTGATTCGCGCCCGCATGGTTTAAAAACTATACTGGAAGACGCGTGAGTCTTGGAATCAACATTATAATTAGGAAAAGCCTCGTATGTTAAGTCGTTCATTGCGAATCGGTGTTGCCGTCATTTTACTTGGCGTTTGTGCTAGTTGGGTATTCCTAGACCGATCTGGCAGCCGTGGAGTATCTCCTGAATCGACCGTTGCCGCCGACGATAGTATACCGATCGATGAACTCGTGCACATCGGCGGCAAATGGTTCAGAAAGGGGGAACGAAACGACTCTATTTCTATCGAGACGGAGATCGCCATATCGATTTGTTTTCGTATCACATGAAGGACTCGAACAAGGAATCGGATCGATGAAATTCGCGTGAGCCACGATTCGCAGTGCATTATCATCGACAGCCAAGGGTACCCAAACCATCCGACGGCCGTTTTTCCTAACTCTGGGAATCCGAATTCAATCCGCGTCCAGTCTTTTCATTTCCGTATTCCCTTGGAGCCAAAGCTTGCTGAATCGATCACGCGCTTGCCGATGGGGACGATCGGAATGGCACTGAACGGTGTTGTCTTCTTTAATCCCTTTGAAATGGCCGGGATGAATGCCGTCGAGGGATACTCGGAAGTTTGGCTTGATTCGTGCTGCGGGCATCCTCAACAATCGGGTGTATATCACTATCACAAGTATCCTAGCTGCGTAAAGTCGCCTTTTTCTGATGATGGCAAGCAACACTCACCGATCATCGGATTCGCTTTTGACGGATTCCCACTCTATGGCCCATATGAAGAAGCCGAGATCATGGCAAAAGACCTTAAGGGAGATCATGCGCTGGATGTTTGTAACGGGCATCGCGACGAGCAACGTGGGTATCATTATCACGTCACGCCGAATAGTTTCCCCTACATTCTAGGCGGCTATGCTGGAGTCGTTGAAACTTCCAACAATCGCGGTTTGCGACGTGCTGGAACGGGAGCGCTCGTCGACAATACTCAGCCTGGGACGCAAATGGAGCAAGTCATCGAGTCGGTTCTGCCGGGCACCGTATCGAGAGGTGAAACGCACTCGATTCGCTTTGAGCTTAAGCCGGAGAACGCACGCCGTCGATTGCCCGTAGACAAGCCGACTTGGGTCCAAATTGGTCCGTTTGAAGCGTCGAAAATCGAACGCGATGGGAACGGTTAGGGAGCCGGGGACACAGATCGTTTTTGTTGGGAGCAAAATAGATTCGTCGCGACGTCAGCGATTTGACGAATATCTTCGGAAAGATAGTGCAAAGATTATTTGCACGTGAATTGCGGCTCGTGAAGCCGCAGACTATTTCGAGCGATTTACGATCGCCGAAGTTGGAAGAGATTCGAAGCAAGAGCAAGCGGAGTGAAAGACTATGCTTCAGTTTCAAGAAGTTCGCGGGCGGCGCGGCGAAGATTGAAACGACGATGATGTATGCGACTGCGAATATCGTCGATCACTTTTGGGCGGCCGGCAACATGGTTGAAAAGCTTGCCGAATTTTGTGACTAAGGCCATCCACGTATTGGGTTGCAAC
>JAWXCK010000214.1:0-29234 GCA_034408855.1 Pirellulaceae bacterium | reverse complement strand
CATATGGACTCCCTTCGAGCCCAATTCTTGATGTCCTCAACCCTCACTTACCGATCGATACTAAACCGAGCCGAACAATGCCAAATCAGTTTACGGGTGATCGCGCAGAAAAGAACGATTGCACGGGCTCCAGAGGCAAGGCCAATAACCAGCCAAAAGGTTTGCGGCTGGCGTAGCAGGGATAGTTTGAGGAAGATCGACGTTGGGCTATCGGGAGTTTTTGTCCCGTGAGTCAAGTCTCGCTGTCGAAGGTGATAACTTCACAGCGAGGCGTTTTCAAAAATCAGTCTTTCAGCTTAATCAGTCCAAAAGTTGCGATCAAAAAATCGCAACCAACCCAACCACCCTGCGAAAATGGCTGGTTCTTAGTTGCGATTGACATAACTAGTCATTTACTTCAAAGTGCTTGACACACAGGGACGGTATCGGTTTTATTAGGGGGAAAGCTGCAGTGACTTCAATCCGCATCCCGGGATTGGTGTGAATCGATGATGATCCGTTGCGTGCTGACTGTGCAATGTGCCGCAGAATCGGCTTTTGTCTCTTCCGATTTGTTGCGGTTGTGTGCACTGCAAATGGAGCGGAGCAAAAGGTTGAACGAGCCGTGGCGTCTGGCGAGCGGAGATTCTCCGCATCCTCGTCTGGACGAATCCGCAACGACAACGTGTCCAGGGTAAACCTTTGGATGGAGCGTATTGGCATGGTTTGGCAATTGATACTCGATTCTCGGATATAGTCCAATGGCTGATTTATTGTTTCGCATGTCTGGTACTGATGCATAAATTCCCTGGATACATTTCGATTCTTCGATTGATCCTCGCAAGCATGTCCTGCTCCATTGCGCTGACGCACCATACGATCGGAGCGGAATTTAAGATCGATGCGGAGTTTCCTGGTGGGAATATCAAAATTGATCGCGTGGAAGGCAATGCGGTGTTTCTACGGCAAGATCTACGCGATACCAATCGCGATTGGTTTTATTGGAACTTCAGAGTGCTCGGAGCTGAAGGCCGTACGCTAAGCTTTACTTTCGCGAGTGACAAATTTTCCGCGCGGGGACCAGCTATTAGTACCGACCGCGGGATCACTTGGAATTGGTTGGGCGGCGAAATCGTAAAGGATCGAACGTTTGCGTATACCTTTGATGCTGACGACGACGATGTGCGATTTTCGATGGGCATGCCCTATACCGACGCGAATCTCAATTCTTTTCTGCGGCAGCATGCTGCCAACACCGCGATACGAAGCCAAACACTTTGCCAATCGGAAAAAGGACGCAAAGTCGAACTGTTGCAATTCGGTAAGCTGAATGGCGAACCGCGACTCCGAGCCTTCGTCACCGCCCGCCATCACGCTTGTGAAATGATGGCGAGTTACGCACTGGAAGGTATCATCCAAAGCGTGCTGGCCGAGGACGAAACCGGGAAGTGGTTCCGCGACAACGTCGAGTTTCGAGCGGTACCCTTCATGGATAAAGACGGAGTGGAAGGCGGCGATCAGGGAAAAAACCGCTTGCCTCACGACCATTGTCGAGACTACATGGGTGAACCGATCTACGCCAGCGTCGCGGCCGTGAAGAAAATGTTACCGGAGTGGTCAGGCGGCAAGTTAAAGTTCGCCCTCGATATCCACTGTCCCGGCCTCCGCGGTCGTGGCCACGAAGAGATTTTTTTCGTTGGCGGTCCCGACTCGGAGAACTGGTCGCGCGTGACTCGGTTCTCCAAACTACTCGAAGAGCTTTCCACGAAAAGCTCGCTTGCCTTCCACGAACGGAATAACATTCCCTTTGGAAAATCTTGGAACACCACGATCAATGGTGTCGACAGAAACTTCGCCACATGGGCATGCACTGTTTCAGGGGTCAAAATCGGTACCGTACTCGAATTGCCTTATGCTACGGTGGGAGGACAGGAAGTGAATGCCCAGTCCGCACGCAGCTTCGGACGAACGCTGGCGACCGCAATCCACACTTATTTGAAGGATGAAGGCGAATAGTCGACATTCGAAAGGCGGACCCCTCGTACACGCTCCCCTTCTGACCGCGTAGCGACTGATTATTGCCGGTGAGCTTGCCGCTGGGGCAGTCGTCGTCGGGATATTGAAGGTCGTTGTTCTCTAGGGTGCTGCCGCCATTGTCGCTGGTGAAAACAACGAGGGTGTTTTCGCGGCAGCCTTTTTTCTCCAACGCGGTGATGTTGCAGCCCACGGCGGCGTCGAGATGCGGCGTCGAAGTATTGCCACCGTGAAAGGCCACGTCCGACCAACCAAGGTCGTCAGCGAGCATGACGATGATGTTAGGCTTTTTTTTCATCGGCCTGCAACGCGGCGAGTGATGCGAGCATGAGGCCAAACGTCCGTTAATGGCGAAGGGGAGAGCGGAGCAGAAACGAAAAAAGCCCCGAAAATCCAGGGCTTTGACGCTATTTGTCGTCTTATGGCTTCCCTTGGCGTAGGGATAGCAGTAGGCGAAGAGGGACTACTTCTCTAATCGCGAATACCAATGAAATCATTGGTGATTCATCATTCGAGACTGATCTTTTGCCCGTCGCTGTGCAAAATTCTGTGCATTCTGGCGAATTTATACGCTATCAGGGGGCCTTGTCTCGCTGGTTCGGACTGATGCCGGACGAGCTCCGATTGTTGCGACATAGGCAACTCTTAGAGGCGGTCAAAGCGTATTCGCAACTCGAACGTGAACGAGCCGCAGGGGCAGCAACAAAGACTGATTCAACCCAATAGAGAAGTCTGTCTGTCTCGCTCTGAACCCGTAGTGGGTCAGACAGCTTTCTCGCAACGGGTTGGAGATCAGAAATGGACAAGCAATCTGAAACTTACAAAGCCGAGATCATGGCGCTATGGCGCTCCCAAGGCATGGCACTGGACGAGATCCGGATTCGGATATTCGATTCGATGCCTCTTTGGGCCCAGCGCGATATCGTTGAGGAAGTTCGACGCGAGGTCGCAAAGACTTCGTCGGCAATTCAATCGGAACCCAGGGCGATCATCGTCTGATGCGCTGTCAGCATCGAGGCGTTGATGAAGCCCTGCTTGATAATTCAGGCGGGGCTTTTTTGTGGCGTAAAGGATCGATATCTGCCCTCGACCGCGAAAATGGAGCAAGTCGGTAAGAAACACCTTCTCAGAACGCTGTTGAGGATAGTATTCATCAAAATCGAACTTGCGAAAAGCTGGCAAACCAAATGTTAAGACCCGGTCCCAATTTAACCGTCAAAATCGTTATAAGCCATCTTGAAAGTTCGCATATTGCGAACTATTATTGGATGTCGCTGCGTAAAGGAGCCGAAAATTGAGGATAATTGCTAAGAAGAAGCTGATTGATTTTTTCAGTCGGCCGGGCATGGAGCCCTCGAAGAACTCACTGCTTGCATGGCACCAAGTCGTCAGAAAAGCAGAATGGCTTTCGTATCAAGATGCGAAACAAACATACGGTAAGAAACTTGATCTTGTAGGAGACTGTGCGGTTTTCGATATTCATGGGAATGACTTCCGGTTGATTACGCGAATACGGTTCAAGTCGAGTAAGGTCTTTGTCCTGAAAATCATGCCTCATAAGGATTATGACAACAACAAATGGAAAGAGGATTGCGGGTGTTTTGCCGATCCACCAGCCAAGACGGTTGAAACGGTTTCCGTGCGAACGAAAGACAAACAGTAGTAGATTGGTCTAGTTCCAAAGCCCACCCCAAATGCAATAGGCACCAGAATGACAACTATAAACAAAAGATTCCAATTCAGTAAAGACGGTGAAGATACGTACTTCGAATTGGTCAAAAAATTTCCCCTTAGGTCGATCAAGGGCGATTCCGAGCTTGGCCGCGCGCAACTTATTTTAGACGAACTTTTCGAGTATGAGCCATTGAATGAAGGGGAAGAAGCGTATTTGGATGCGCTGAGTGATTTGATCGAGCATTACGAAGAGCACAACGTTCACTTGCCAGTGGCGTCTGACGCTGACGTTCTTCGTCATTTGATGGAATCACACGATCTAAATCAGAGAGAATTCGCAGAAAGAATTGACGTTCCCAAATCTGTCGTGTGCGACGTACTTAAAGGGAGACGCAAGTTTACGCGTCACCAGTTAGACAATGTTGCAAAGTTTTTTAGTATCTCGAAGGACATTTTCAGTTCAGGGGATTAGTTCTAAAGAGTTTGCGATTAAAGCGATAACCCCGTTTGGAACACTTCAAGCGGGGTTTTTTTGTTTCTGGAACCTACGCAATCTAACTGCCATAGACATTTGGTATTTGGGAAAGGCAGCGGGGTTAGTCACCAAAAATGCAAGAATCCGCCCATGTGTTTTAAGGCACTTGGCTGGTTCGCTAGGGGCCTTCCAAATTCACTGGCACCCGAAGTCAAGTGTCGGCATGCGGCGTCGAATCCACGTCAGCGAAGCGTTCAGAAGCGGTTTTTTTGAAGTGTCGTTCCTTTGTTTTAAGTGGCACGGATGCGTGCCAACCTCTCAGTGGAATTTCGACTTGCTTTCTCCATAGGCTTATGGGTTCGGCGCGGACGTAGCCCAAGCCTTGCTGAACTTCTCATTTCATTGGGCCTGATTCGAAAGTAGAAAGAGATCCAACGATGGCAAATTCCATGACAGTGAACGTGTTGGCCGCTGGCGAGAATGGCCCACCGCTGGTCATAGTCGAAGACATCCCGCAAGGAACGCTCAAAGAGATCCAATCGGGCACAGCCGACGAAGTCATCGCAGCGAAGATCGTTTGGCTATGCCATAAGTACGGGGACGCGGATTTTCCGAAGGACTTGAGTGGCTCGGTGAAAAATAAATTAAAACTCTACAACAAAATCGCGATTGAGCATCTTTACTGTCATCCTAAGAGCGCCGAAGAGTACGCGGCCACAAAGCGACGTTGCCATTGGACCAAGTCGTACAGCGAGTATCTGGACGACCGCAAGACGGCTTACCTCGCTGACCTCGAGTCAAAGACCGTCAGCGACATCGTGAAAGCGGATGACCCGAGCTGTCCGCGTTATGGTCACATCATTTCGGCCAAGATCAACGGCAAGCTCGTTGGCGTCGCTGGTTGTACGGTGACTGCTTGGCGAGATCCTGCCATGCTCTATATGATCGCCGTCCATTCGGAGTATCGAGGCCAAGGCGTCGGAAAAGCCTTGGTTCTCGAACTGCTACGTCGCGAACAACGCTTGGTAGCTTATCTCGACGGAGTTTCGCCTCGCGCGAAGGGGTTCCTAGAGAAGCTCGGCTTCTTCCAGCCATACGAAGAAGATGACGTCGTGTGTTTGCTTTCGAAGGAAGCTTCTAGCTTTGCGAAGGAAACGGCACCTGCTTAAACGGTTGAATGCTAACCGACAACGCCCAGGCCATTCAAAGCCCTGATGAACTCCATCGGGGCTTTTTTTGTCGGCATTGAAGAAACCCCAGTGGGCAAAACGCATTCAGTCCAAGGTTTCCGTATCATTTTGAGACATGGTCGCGTTAAATCTGTTCGTCGATCAAACGCGTCCAATGCAAACGGACTAAGATATTGGGGCACATTCGTTACTAAACATCGACTGACTGACAATTGATCGCGATTAAATCAATTTCATTAAGGCGGCATTCTTCCGATGACAATCGAAGTCGTTTACTCGCTCGTCGTGACCTTCGTTTCCGGTTGGATACTTTACGCGATCATGCAGTTTTTTGTCGGCATACCAGGAAGTGTGATGGCGTCACGGTTTCAATCGTTGGGCGACCTTAGCGGAAAGCATCTTCATGAGATCGTTAGAGTTGTCGGCAAGCCGGTCTCGGTCTCTTCGACAGGCGACGGACAACTCATTCAATGGATGGCAACGGGCTACCACATTTCTCTCATTTTCCAGAACGATCTTTGCCAGGGAATCTCACATGAATATTCAGCGACTGAATTGAACCCTACACAGGCGAGTTCGCCGTCGATCGAATCGCCGCCTCAATCTACAAAATTTCCAACTGAATCTGTTTCATTTGAACCTTTGTGTAGCGAGGACGAAGAGGAAGCAAAGAGCTTTTTCGATCAAGCCAAACTGTACCTGAAGGATGGACAGAGAGAATTTGCAATTGATATGCTCAGGGAAATCGTCCGGCGATACCCAAGCAGCAAATACGCAGCTTCTGCCAAGAGAAGTCTCGGGGCTCTCAAATGAGAATCGACAACGCTTCTTCCATGCCCAATGATTTCATGGGAATAAACTAAGGTTACGTTACCTGAGCGTATTTCTTAAGCCGGGTTTACCGAAGCATGATGCGATCCATCGGGGCTGACCGCCGAACTCGATTTCGGCGCTCTCAAAACGCTTGGGGCTCATTCTCGCGCCAAGCTAGGCGCTAAAAAACGAGAAATTTCAAATCTATTTTTCGTTCGCAAATCTAATCTGCGAAACGAATTGCATCGATTGGCGAACAGCTAAGCCGTGAAAAATGCGCCGTGATTGGGGTTCGTTATAGCCTAATCATGGTGAGCGTTTGTCGGTGGTTGCAGCGATTTGAAGTCTGCGATCACAACTGGTTTAACTTCTGTACCTATTGATTGAATTCGTTATTTCGAGGAACAAAAAATGAGCGTCGTATTCGACAAGACAAAGTACGTCCCGGAGGCCCAAGCCTACATCGCGGCATTCGGTCATTCGCCGACAACGCCAACGTTGCGACGCAAGAGACAGCTCGGGCTCAAGGCTATCTGGATGTCGGGCCAATGGCTCACGACTGTCCAAAACGTCATCAAGTTCGAGGAAGCGTACACCGCAAAAAAGTGCGGGCAAACTGTCGAGAAAGAATCATCGACTCGCTCAACAAAGTCGCGAGAAAAGTCGCAGTTGCGCGACGACGCGTATCTATCGGAAAACGGCGTCCAGTAAGTGCAACGAGCCAGGTGTGTGGCCTGGCTCGCGCGGTGTCTCAGTCGACGTGGTAACGGAGTAAGACGGATGGATGATATGAAAAACTCGCTGGAATGTCCAGCGAAGGCTGAGCATTTTGAAAAGCCCCAGAAGGCCGGAAGCTCGACCAAGATCGAGCGCAAGCATTTTGTGACGAATCGATCGCTCGATTTCTTGAATCTGAAGGAGCTAACCAAGCAGATAGGACATGCGCCTTCCGACTGGCCGTTGGTCTGCACCAAAGAGCTGATCGATAATGCGCTGGACGCATGCGAAGAGGCTGGAACGTCGCCGGAAATCAGCGTCTCAATCGACGACGACGAAATAACCGTCCAAGACAATGGCCCAGGCATTCCGCCGCACGTCATTGATTCCGTTGTAGACTTCGACGTTCGAATCTCCAGCCGGTCAGAAGTGATAAATCCAAGTCGTGGAGCGCAAGGGAACGCGCTGAAAACATTGGTCGCGATGCCATTTGTTCTCTCTGGGCATGGCAAAGTAATTATCGAATCGCAAGGGACACGCCACGAGATTCGAATCCAAATCGATCACATCCGAGCCGAGCCAATCGTAATTCATGACAAAAGTGAATCGAATGTAAAGGACGGGACAAAATTCACGGTCGAGTGGCCCGATTCAGCTAGCTGGCTCGAAAATCAAAACGATCAAGTTTTACAAAATGACAAATCTGATAGCGATTCAGCTAGCTGGCTTCTTGAAGATGCAAAGTCGCGAATTTTACAAATTGCTCAAGAATACTGCGCGTTTAACTCGCATTTGTCTCTTTCGGTTCGGTGCGATTCCAAAAACCTAACGATCAAGCCAACGAATACTGAGTGGAAGAAATGGCTTCCTTCTTACCCTTCCGACCCGCACTGGTACGCCGTTGCCGACATGAAGCGGATTATTTCGGCAAACATTCGACGTAACCCGGATATGCCGCTTAGAGAGTTAGTCGCCGAGTTTTCCGGGTTGTCATCAAGCGCGAAGCAGATGAGAGTTGCAGCCGTCTCAGGGCTCTTGCGAGCGCGATTGAGTGATTTCGCAACGGAAAAGAACGAACTCGATTCTGGCAAAATCGAATCACTATTGAGCGCGATGAAGGCCGAAGCATCGCCCATTAAACCAGTTTCGCTCGGGGTCATTGGAAGAGATCATCTTGAGGCTACGTTTGCGTTGAGCGACTCCGAACGGGAATCGTTCAAATACAAGAAAATCCTTGGAACAAGCAACGGTCTACCTTGGATTGTTGAAACATGCTTCGCGTACACGCCGAAGTCGAATATGGGGAATGGGCGCATCATAACCGGAATCAACTGGAGCCCTGGGATCCAAAACCCGTTTCGGCAACTGGGGGCGGTATCGCTCGATACCGTTCTGACTGAACAGAAAGTGGATTTAGAAGAACCGATTGTCTTCTTTTTGCACGTTGTCTGTCCGAAGATTAGCCACGCCGACCACGGTAAATCGTCGGTAAACCTGGACGACGAACAGGTTGATGCGATTGTGAACGCGGTTCAGTCGGTCACGAAAATCTGGTGTCAACAAGTAAAGGCCGAAGAACGAGACGCTCAGGCTTTCAATCGCCGTTCTGCGCTGTTTTCGCGCAAGACGATTGCATTCTCAGATGTTGCCAGCGAGATTCTACCGGGGGCATACGACCATGCATCCGGTGGCGGTAAACCTACCGTTGAGCGTAGCCGCAGAGGGCTGGAACGCGTTTACTGTGCGGACGATTCAGAGGCGGGAGTGGTACGCGACCCGGTGCAAATGGAACCGTTTTCATTCTTCTTTCACATGTTTGCCTAAGAGAATACGAAATGAGCTTCGGATTGAAGGGGTTCCCGTTGTGGAAACAGACGTTTCGAACGCGCAACCACTCATCGTAGGATTCCTAGCCAATGCCAGCAGAATAGGAGACAGAGAGCGGGAGGGGAGGGACACTACCATATGTTGCATAGATCATGAGACGAGCGCAGACTTAAAAAAGTACTTGGATTTATGCTCTGTTGGCCAAATCTATGAGTTTCTTGTCGATCGATGTAAATCGTCTGGATTTACTCTCTGGGATATGATTCCCGAGAACAGACGGCACCAATACGCGAAGAATCGTCCCTTGGATCGAACGAGAATTAAGCATCAGTTCGTCGTGATGATGTTCGCTAAAAACGAGTTGATGAGGGAAATGAAACTGTTTGACGTGGTCGCGGAAGAGTTCCCCACGTTGGCGACGTTCCTGGTTGAATCCAAGCGATCGGACTACAAATCACTTGCAACAGACTGCCAGCGATTCGAATCGACCCTGATGATTGACGGTGTCGCTGGTGCCTTGGTTAAGGATTTTCCTGTTGTCACAGTCCATGACTCGATTATTTCCACGGAGAAAAACGCGGAGCGAGTCGCAATCGCCATTCGTAATCAGTTCGCAACGCATGGATTGAATGTTTCAATTCGTCGTAGCGATGAACAAGGGAGTCGAAAATGAACGAAACCGAGCTTAAAGAGCTGTTCAACGAGCGCGCGGCAATCCGCGAGTTCGAAGGTGGTATTCCACGCGATCGAGCCGAGGCGGAAGCGCTGGGCGACCTCGTTCAGCGATATGGCCCGAGCGTCCGACGGTCGCTATTGGCTGGACAGCCCCCAGAGTCAGTTCGAGCGATTCCAGGCGTTCGCTTAGGGAGCGATAAGAGCTTCGCCACGTTAACGGACACGATGAAAAAATGAAAACCGCGCCAACATCGTGCGAGAAGCTGGCGAGGTTGCATTTCTACATCGGCGCGCGACGAGCGGCATGCGTTGCATGGATGGGCGGAATTGCGTAGTTTTTGCATTGCAGCTTTTGCGAGTCTTAGAGGCCGATAGCGAATGAAGCTTCGCACTTAAAAAGTAGAACAACCAGCAGTTTTTTGTCCCCAATAACATCCTGGAGATTTCTCGATGCTTCGAACTGGACGTGAACGCAAGACGCGACGACGAGCTGAAGAACGAAATGAGTCCGTTGCGATATCGTCAGCGCGGCTCTTGCAATCGGTGCCTTCGGGTCAGGACGATCGACTTGGACGGTCGAGAACCGAGTATTCAGGAGACAGTGCTGACTTTTGGCTGTTAAGGCAGGCGATTCGCAATTCCTGGAATACGTCCCCTGAAGCGCAACGGCGTATTCTCATGGCGATCGGCAAAGCTCTCGATCGTAATGATGTTCCAGTCCGACAGGTCGTGCGATGCGTTCATACCATTCTCGGGATCGATCGGGAGAGGTTAAGCGATGCCAAGCGAGAAAATCTGAAAGCTGAGATTGCGCGCCGCGAGGCGGAGGAAAAACAATCGACGGCTAAGGACGCGTCAAAATCGAAACGCGTCGGCAGTTGAATCGTACGGGTGTTTTTTGCATCATCCACGTATCGCGATGAACTCTCCACGTCGGTACGGCGGCGTGGCTCGTGGAAGCGATGCAGCTTTTTTGAACTGACCGCCGAGGGGGAACCTTGTGCCCCGTACGGCGAAGGTGATTAACCGAGGCGGTCTTTCTTTACTGTTTTGGCATGTGAATGCAGGCTTGTGACGCTCCGACTGGATCAGCCGAAAAATCTTTCGCACGCATTGCAGTAGTAGCCTCCTGGCCCAATCCCGTTGGCGATCAGCTTGACCTTGGTGGTTGCGGCGGCGATGTTGATAGTTCGTCCAATGATGCCAGTCAGCACTCGGCTCGTGCGGTCGGATCCACACGGAGCGCAATCTGGCAGATCGGCAGCATCGAATTTACGTATCGATTCGCGAATGCCTGGATACTGCTCCTCTAGACTAGCCAGCGTCCGGTCATCGATTTTCAACATTGCGATGTTCGCTCATTGCCGTTGCTGCGATCGTAGGTAAAAAGAATCTGATTGTCGTGCAATGCTTTTACGCCGTCCCGACGGGGACGGCGTAAAAGTTTGTCGGCGAACCGATCAATACATCTCATCGCGTTCTTCCACCGTGAACGCATTCACAGCGCTCTCGCCCACGCGAACTTGATTGCGCATTCGGGATACCTTCTTACCGGTCGCACGGTAGGCGGCGGCAACCTTATCCTTTGAAAAGTTTGCAGCGCCATCGGCGTCGATTCCCATCGCCCCTGCTTCAGCAAAGGCATCCTGGTCCGCACCGAGAAACGTGAAATGCCATCCATAGGCGTCTTGTTGATGCTCGACCATTTTCTTGATCTGCGCCTTGGTGAACTCCTGGCTCGAGTTTTCCTCACCGTCGGTCATGACGACGAAAATCACCAACCCTGGGCGATTGGGTTCGTTCATCTTGGCCAGCCGTTCACCCGTCTCGTTGATCGCTCGTCCGACGGCATCGAGCAACGCCGTCGAACCTCGCGGTACGAGCGAGAACTTAGAAACCTGTGAGATCGGTACGCCTTTATGAAGAAATTCGTACTCCGTGTCGAACTGCACCAGCGTCAGAAACGCTTCGCCCGGCTCCTTGGCCTGATCTTCGATAAAAGCGTTGACGCCCCCCTCAGCGTCGTCTCGGATGCTTTGCATCGACCCGCTTCGATCAACAACGAGAGTTATGTCCGTTAAGTTTGCGTTCATGAATCTGCTCCTGGGTTGAGGACGAAAAACACTTTACCAATGACACGAATATTACTCGACACGCAATCGCATCCACAGGTTCACGCAACCAGAAACTTTGTAGTGAACCACGATGCCAAAGGTCCATCTTAGGGATTGGCGTGACACCTTTGGTCAATACGCGGAAATCATTCGCGATAAATTTCAGTTTTTACGCGATCCGTTGCGTCCACATCCGATCCTTGGATTCTAATGTTCGAACGTGAGTTAGCACTTCGCTTGGCGGCTAATGAATACGCATAGGAACGATTTCCAGGAGATAAGGCGTGAGCACGATAGCCGGATACGACTTGATCGGGGACATTCATGGCTATGCCGATCCGTTGGAAAAGTTACTCGAGGCAATGGGATACACGTTTCACCACGGCGTTTATCACCATCCGGAACGCAAGGTGATTTTTCTCGGGGATTTCATCGATCGCGGTCCTAAGATCTATCGCGTCCTGGAAATCGCCAGGGGGATGGTCGAGTCCGAAAACGCGCTGGCGGTAATGGGGAATCACGAGTTTAATGCGTTGGCGTTTCATACATCGGTCAACGATCGAGCGCACGATTCACTTCGTTGTCGCTCAATTAAGAATATTCGGCAGCATTCAGCGACTTTGCTACAGTTGACCGATAGCCAACTTGCAGACTCGCTCGAATGGTTTCGCATCCTTCCGATGTCGGCAGAGATCCAGGGACCGAACGGTACGATGTGCCGAGCCGTTCATGCATGCTGGGACGACAAGCAGATTCAATGCATAGCAGACGCAAAAGCCAACGATCCCAAGTTCAATGACGCATTCCTTGCTGGAGCGACGATTGAGAAAAGCCCCTTGTACAACGCTGTCGAAATCGTGCTGAAGGGGAAAGAGCTAGTGTTGCCGGGAGGTAAAACGTTTCGCGACAAGGAACATCATGAAAGGAATGCTATTCGAGCAAAATGGTATGCGAAACCAAGCTTCCGAACGACTTACCAAGATTACGCTTTGCAATCGGACCCCATTGACTGTCCTATTGAAATCGATCCAGAAGAATGCCGTAAAATCTCGGCCTACCCTGCAACGGCGTCGCCTGTATTCGTTGGGCACTACTGGCTTAAAGCCGACCGACCGGAGCAACTTGCACCGAACGTCGCTTGCCTTGACTACAGCGTTGCCAAAGACGGTTTTCTCTGTGGGTATCGATGGGACGGAGAGCGTGAAATCGACGACCGTAAATTCGTTTGGTGCAAGTGATTGTCCATTGTTCACGAACCTCTTCCGGAATCGCTTTCGACGCATGCGGAACGTGAATGACCGTGAATGGGGAATGCGATCCGGACATTTTACTATTCTTGTGCGTGGTTTTCCGGATCCATTCCCTTTACACTTTGCAGACGCGAAGACACTCTCGACAGGCGTTCGGTTCACCAGAATCTCGATTGGCGTGACTGCTGCAACTCTCAGATTCTTTGCTTTGACAGAGTAGCTCTGGTTAACAACCAGCCGACGCGACGAAGAACTTTTCCAGATTCCTTGAGCGCCAGTGACCAAACGCGTCAATGCTTCATGCTAACGTCAGCCAAATAAACACTTATGCTATCAAAGACTTGTAGACTTTGTTAGACTCTGGGCCATTCAATTCGCGGGTAACCGAAGAGGCTCCAAAGATGAAGTCAAAACTCAGTGAATACGTGAAGGTGGCTGAAGCTGCCGAGATTCTCGGGGTGTCACAAGGCACGCTTCGTAACTGGTCAGAGGCCGGAAAGATTCCTGTGCACAAGAATCCGGTAAACGGCTACCGACTGTTTCGGAAAGTTGACTTAGAGAACTTCCTGGCTTCCGTGGCGCGACCTGTGGCAGCTCCTAAGCCAAGATAATAGACGGGCAATTTCATCCATGATCAAACTAGAAGAACTAAAGCCTGGATTGTCGCTCGTCGGATTAGAGCCATCCGCGATCGCTACGATCTCGGCGGTTGTACCAGTTGGTGATGGCGCGTTTACAGTCTTCTACCGAACACACGATGGTGGGCTAAAGGAACGACTGCTCGGTCGCGACGACGAAGCAAACCTCAGCGTCGCCACCGTCGAGCGCCCCTGGTCGTTTGATGGCGATGGAGCAGCGTTTCAATTGACCTGCGAAGCCAAACGCATCGACCTTGCGTTCCTGTTCGATCCGATGATGGCGGTCCACACATCGAACGTCGATCCGTTGCCTCACCAAATCACTGCCGTCTACGAATCGATGCTTCCTCGACAGCCGCTCCGGTTTGTTCTGGCCGATGATCCTGGCGCTGGCAAGACGATTATGGCAGGCCTCTATATTCGCGAGCTCGTAATGCGTGCCGACGCTCATCGAATACTGATCGTTGCACCCGGTAGTTTGGTGGAACAATGGCGGGACGAGCTGTACGAAAAGTTTGGCCTGGAATTCCGCATCTTTTCATCGGAACTTGAGCAAGCCTCGCCAAGTGGCAACCCATTCGAAGAGCATAACCAACTGATCGTCCGTTTAGACCAGCTATCCAGAGCCGAAGAGCAAACGCCATCAGGGCGAGCGCCAGGCCCCTTGCAGCTAAAGATGCTGGAAGCGGGCTGGGATCTGGTCGTATTCGACGAAGCCCACAAATTGTCCGCACACTACTATGGTTCGAAACTGGAAAAGACCGCTCGCTTCAGACTGGCTGAACGAGTTGGTGAACGAACGCGCCACTTGCTTTTGATGACAGCGACTCCTCACAACGGCAAAGACGAGGACTTCCAACTATTTCTGTCCCTCCTCGATTCCGACAGGTTCTACGGCAAATTCCGTGGCGATGCTGCCCACCAAGTCGACGTGTCTGACCTGATGCGGCGGATGGTCAAGGAAGAGCTCGTCAAGTTCGACAACACACCGCTCTTCCCTGAACGCAAAGCCTACACCGTCAACTACAAGCTTTCGGATATCGAAGCCGCCTTGTACGAGTCCGTCACGGATTACGTGAAGACAGAAATGGGTAAGGCCGATCAACTGGCCGGTTCACGCAAGGGATCGGTTGGCTTCGCGCTCACTGCCCTTCAGCGTCGCCTCGCTTCTAGCCCCGAAGCCATCTACCAATCGCTCCGCCGCCGCAAGGAACGTCTCGAAAACCGACTACGTGAAGAGAAGCTCGACATCCGAGGTCGCCAAGTACTCGCCGATGTGTTGGCGGATGTTCCCGAAGACGATGATGACCTCAACGCCGAAGAGCAAGAAAACCTGGAACAGACGCTTGTCGATGATGCCACGGCAGCCAGCAGTATCTATGAGCTCGAGGCTGAGATCGTCATCCTCAAAAGTCTCGAAGCCAAAGCCAAGACCGTGGTCGCGTCGGGCCAGGATCGCAAGTGGGACGAACTCTCCAAGATCCTGCAAAACGCACCTGAGATGCGCGACGTTTCCGGTCGTCAACGCAAGTTGATTATCTTTTCCGAGCATCGCGACACACTCAATTACCTTCATGAAAAGATTGCAGGCGTCATCGGCAATCAGGAAGCAGTCGTCACCATTCATGGCGGAACCCATCGCGATGAACGACGCAAGATTCAGGCACTGTTTCGATCCGAACCCGATGTGCGAGTACTGATCGCTACCGATGCAGCGGGCGAAGGTGTGAACCTGCAATGCGCCAACCTGATGGTCAACTACGATCTCCCTTGGAACCCTAATCGGCTTGAACAACGATTCGGGCGTATTCACCGTATTGGGCAAGTCGAGGTTTGCCACCTCTGGAACCTTGTGGCAAAAGAGACACGCGAAGGCGACGTTTACCATCGGCTGTTAGAGAAATTGGAAGTCGAAAGCGACGCTTTAAAAGGTCGTGTGTTCGATATCCTGGGCGAAGTCTTCGAAGAAAGCAGTTTGAAGGATTTGCTGATTCAAGCCATTCGCTACGGCGATCAACCCGAGGTACGCTCGCGGCTCTCTCGCAAGATCGATCAAGCACTCGATCACGACCATTTGAAATCCTTACTCAACCGAAATGCACTCGCACAAGAGACGATGAGTGCCGACCGACTGTATGCAGTGAAGGGAGAAATGGAGAAGGCCGAAGCTCGCCGGCTTCAACCCTATTTCGTGCGATCATTTTTCATGAAGGCGTTCGAGCAAATCGGCGGTTCGATTTATCCACGCGAGCTTGGTCGGTTCGAGGTCACCCACGTACCAACATCCATTCGCGAGCGTGATCGACGGATCACAGGCCGCAATCGTCGCGAGCAAGAGCCGGTTCTCAAACGTTACGATCGCGTCTGCTTTGAAAAGGATGCATTGCAACCCTCCGACAAACCGGGAATCGCCCGCGCCGTCCTCATGCATCCCGGTCATCCATTGATGCTCGCCGTTAGTGACTTGCTTTTAGAACAGCATGCCAACCTCCTGCGGCAAGGAACAGTGCTAGTTGATCCTGCCGATGATGGCAGGGAACCATGGCTCATGTTCCTCGTCACACACGAGGTGAAGTCAGGTGATGGGCAAGCTCTATCCAAGCGATTGCAATTTGTCCGAGTGAATCCCGATGGCTCAACTTCATTCGCCGGCTGGGCACCGCATCTGGACCTAGAGCCGCTCGCCAATTCAGAACGGTCGCTCATTAAAGATGTTCTCGATGCTCCATGGATTCGGGCTGATCAAGAGCAACGCGCTGTGGCGCTGGCTGCCATATCGATCGTTCCTGAGCATTTCCGTGAAGTGAACGACCGTCGCGTCGCACATGTCGATAAAACATTGGCAGCAGTCCACGAGCGATTAAGTCGAGAGATTGAATTCTGGTCGGATCGTTGGCTCAAGCTCAAGGAAGACCTGGAAACGGGCAAGGATGTACGACTGAATGTGGAGAACGCTCGGCGAACCGTAACTGATCTTGAAGGCCGTTTAGAGAATCGCAAGAAAGAACTTCAGTCGATGCGTCACGTCGTCAACTGCACGCCGATTGTTCTCGGCGGTGCTCTCGTTGTTCCGGCTGGATTGATGCGTCAAGTTCGTGGTGACAAGCCCGACGCGCAAGCGAGTGGTTTCTTCTCAGCCGATCCAATCGCCCGCAGCCGTATCGAACGCATCGCCATGAACGCGGTGCGGCTCACTGAAGAATCCCAAGGTTGTCATGTCGTCGATGTTTCCGCAGACAAGTGCGGTTGGGATCTGACATCGCACCCACCAGTCCCCCAATACCAGCCCGACGCGCCAGCAAGAGAAACCATCGCCGAAGTCCGCCACATTGAAGTCAAGGGACGCATCAAAGGGGCAGCAACGATCACCGTCACCCGCAATGAGATGCTCTACGCCTTCAACCAAGGCGACAAGTTTGTGCTAGCCATTGTGCTCGTAAACGAAGACGACAGCCATGATGGCCCATATTACGTTCGCCGCCCATTCGATCGCGAACCCGGCTGGGGCGTGTCGTCCATCAACTACAATCTGAGCGATTTACTATCTAGAGCGCAATGTCTAGCTGGAAATCACGGCGCAGGATGAATCACATTGAGTAGAATAGAGATCAGTGCGATGGAAAAAGAAGTCAACGAAAATCCTCTAAAGACGGTACACAAAGCAATTGAAATGCGCTACGAATCCAATCCCAAACACAGCGATCCTTGGCAGCCTGGTCGCAAGGGTAGTATTTGTGATCAGGAGGTGAGGCCTCACGTTACCGAATTGCTGATTGCAAGTGAGGTCGATGGTGACAAACGTTATGCAGTGTTTGATGGTCGAGCATATTGCGCCCAACAACATCAGCCGGGTGTCTGGCACGGTTATCCTGTCGGTTGGATAGAAGTCCCGTATCGACTTCAAAAGTTGTGGAAGAGCGAAGGTAAGGTAAATAAGCGCCAGATTAAGCAGCATAAGGAAGCTCACTCATGATACGATCGCGTTCGTGGACGCTCGGCAATATAAAGAATTTTGCAATCGCTCTCAGCTTCGACGAAGACCCGGAGAACGGACGAGGGGCATCGTTGGAGCAGGCTGCAACATGGGGCAGTTTCGAAATTTGGGTCAACGGCCTAAATCTTTGTCGACATCAAGAATTAAATCATTCTCTCGACAAAGTTAATTGGTACGTTCTACCATTGTTGCGTTGGCTAATCGACAATTGGGACTATTTGCTCCATGAAGAGCGACTTCCAAATAAGAACCAAGATCGAGATGCATGGCTCAGTTTTCGGCATACTGCCAGTCCTCCTCTTGCTCTCGGCGAAGAACAATCCGATATTTGGGAAGAGAATTTTCAGGCGTGGTGGTCGAGGCATTCTCTACTGGCTTGCCGAGACGGCGGACTATTTCCCAATTTGTTCATTCGACGATTTCGGGACTTCATAGAGTTCTCGTGGGGGCCGTCACCGATCGCCGGTAAGCCAGAGCACTATCAGTTCTTTGCAGCACATGGATATGCGAGGATCGAAGCGCAGCTGGTTGTTGACCAACTTGAAGGCCTTCTCGACTCTGCCACCCAACATCTTCGTAACGAAATCCCAAATAGCAAAGTTTTTGAAAGGCTGCGGCAGGATTTTGAATCACTCAGAAGCGACGATAGGAATTATCAACGTCTCGGATTGATGGCGGGCTTTTCCGACAACGGTCAGACTGCAGGCCAATCTTATCGGAGCCATACCCAAGAATTTGTGGATCAAGGCATCGATAGCACATACGCGTTCTTCATGGACGGTGAATACACAGACACTTTCATTCGTGAAGCTCCGCAAGTCTGTCTGATGTTTGGTTCCGTTTCGCCCCACATTAGTAGACAAGACGTTGAACGCATTTCGAAAGTTGTCATCGGCGCGCATGGAAAAGCCGTTGAATCGCAGAAACTAAGACAAATGACAAGGGACATACCGATACGGTCTGCACTGGAGTACCCGTGGGACAAAGGCTACGAATTGGCCGAATCTTTTCATGAGGCTTTTGCAAACGAGTTCGTTAACGAGGTATCAGTTGACATCGAAAGAGTTGTTCGGGAACTCGAAATAACAGTCTCGGACATCGCATTGGATGATAGAACCATCCGAGCAATTGCGATTGCAGGCGAAGGTTTCGAGCCCATGATCGCAATAAATTCACAATACAAATATCAAGAGCGATATCCGAGACGATTCACGCTTGCGCACGAACTTTGCCATCTTTTACACGACCGAACCCACGGAATGCGATTGGCGCTTGCATCTGGTCCGTGGGCTCCTGTTGACATTGAGAAGCGCGCGAACGCTTTTGCGGCTATGTTCCTTATGCCGCGCAACCTCATCGAACTGGTAATTCAGAAAAACAATCTACAAGTCGACTCGATTCCATGTGTATGGCAATTTTGCGAACTACTGCTAGTTAGTTTTAGTGCTGCTGTTGAGCATCTTTGCAATCTTGGATACATCGACGAAGTAACGCGAGATGCAATGAAGTTGCAAGTAATCGAGAGCAATGCTCCTTCGGCATACAATCCTTAAACCAGAACCGAGATGCACGGATGTCACAGGACTGCCACACCATAATCTCCCCAAAGAAGCTCATCGAAGTCGCGTTGCCGTTGGATGCGATCAATGTGGCTTGCGCGCGCGAGAAGTCGATTCGGCACGGGCATCCTTCGACTTTGCACCTTTGGTGGGCGCGACGGCCTTTGGCGGCTGCGCGAGCGGTGATCTTTTCGCAGTTGGTCAACGATCCAGAAGACTTGTGGCGCTGTCAGAATTCAGGAGTGGAACCTAACAAGCAAATCAAGGGACATTGGACCAAGGCGCGAGCGCGGTTGTTTAAGATCATCGAGGACTTGGTGCTGTGGGAAAACACAACGAACGAAGAAGTGCTTCGACCGGCACGCGAAGAGATTCGCAAGAGCTGGCACGAAGTCTGCGAGCTGAACAAGGAACATCCAGAAGCCGCCGAGTTATTCAATCCCGATAAGATGCCAGGCTTGCACGATCCATTCGCCGGTGGCGGGACGATTCCTCTCGAAGCTCAGCGATTGGGATTGGAAGCCTATGCCAGCGACTTGAATCCGGTCGCTGTTCTGATTAACAAAGCCATGATCGAAATCCCGCCCAAGTTCGCCGGGATGCCGCCAGTTAATCCGGATTCACGGAAGAAGTATCCTCTTGGAACTAAACAATGGCACGGAGCGGAAGGCTTAGCGGAGGACGTACGTTATTACGGTAAATGGATGCGTGACGAAGCAGAGAAACGCATTGGGCATCTCTATCCCAAAATCGAAATCACGGAGGAGATGACGAAGGAACGACCAGATTTAAAACCGTCTGTTGGACAGAAGCTTACAGTCATCGCTTGGTTGTGGGCTAGAACTGTGAAGAGTCCAAATCCTGTTTTTGCCCACGTGGACGTCCCACTCGCTAACTCATTCATTTTAAGTAGCAAAAAAGGTAGTGAAGCCTGGATTGAGCCGCGAATTAATGGTGATAAATACGAGTTTGTTGTGAGAGTTGGCATGATACCTAACAATTCAAAATCAGGAACTTCTGCGGGGACTCGGAAAGCGTTTAGGTGCTTAGTTTCGGACGTGCCGATGGATTTCGACTATTTGCGATCAGAAGGTTGCGCGGGGCGAATGGGTGCAAAGCTAATGGCAATAGTCGCAGAAGGGAATCGAGGACGAATTTATTTGTCGCCGACCAGTGAACAAGCGACGCTGGCAGAATCTACAATCCCGGAATGGAAACCGGAAACGCCTATTCCTGAAAAAGCGTTGAGCATCCGAGTACCGTTGTACGGAATGAAAACTCACGGCTCGCTTTTTACAGCACGGCAGCTAACTGCACTAACAACCTTTAACGCAATTGTAGTTGAATCAACTCAGAAGATAATCGCTGATGCAGTAGGTGGCGACGATGCTTTCAAGGGCATTCCGTTAAATGAAGGTGGAACTGGTACTCGTGCCTACGCCGAGTCAATTAGTACATATCTTGCATTTATGACCAGCAAGGGGGCTAACTATTGGTCAACGCTTTGTGCTTGGGCATCACCAACACAGAAAATGATCTCTACCTTCGGACGTCAGTCTTTGCCCATGGTGTGGGATTTTGCCGAGGCAAATCCATTTAGTGATTCTTCGGGAAACATAGATGGAGCAGTTGATCAAGCGTCTAAGTTTCTTTCAACTGCCGCTTGCTCACCTGCCCCAACAGGATTCGCAATACAAGTCGATGCACAACGACAAACTATTTCACAGAAACTGTTTATATCAACCGATCCACCCTATTACGACAATATAGGCTACGCTGACCTGTCCGACTATTTTTACACGTGGCTGCGTCGATCACTTCGAGGTATCTATCCAGACCTTCTCGCAACTATTTCGGTCCCCAAAGATGAGGAGCTGATAGCAACACCTTTTCGTCATTCATCTAAACTTGCCGCTGAAAAATTCTTTCTAGCTGGTATGACTTTGGCGATGAATAGTCTTGCGATGCAGGCCAATCCAACTGCACCTATAACGATCTATTATGCGTTTAAGCAGTCGGACACTCAATCTGATGGTACGAACAGCACTGGTTGGGAAACATTCCTCGAGGCAGTTTTCTTATCGGGATTAACGCTTACGGGCACGTGGCCTATGCGTACTGAATTAACCGGTAATCTCAAGAAAACTACTAACTCGCTTGCATCGTCTATCGTACTTGTTTGCAGACCTCGCACTTCAAACGCGACAACAATATCCCGTCGAGATTTCATTCGCGAATTGAACTCGACGCTTCCCTTTGCCCTCGAAGCCATGACGCGTGAAAATGAAGATTTACCGTCTCCTGTGGCCCCCGTCGATCTATCGCAATCGATAATAGGTCCTGGGATGGCACTCTATTCAAAATACTCAGCGGTGCTCGAAGCAAACGGTACACCAATGTCGGTGCGAACCGCCCTGCAACTGATCAACCGCTTCCTGGCTGAAGACGACTTCGACGCCGACACGCAGTTCTGCCTTCACTGGTTTGAGCAATATGGCTGGGATGTTGGCAAGTTTGGCGAAGCTGACACGCTCGCGCGTGCGAAAGGGACCAGTGTGGACGGAGTTAAGCAGGCCGGTGTACTCCATGCTGCCAGCGGTCATGTTCGACTGCTCAAATGGGCTGAGTACCCGAAAGACTGGGACCCGCAAACGGATCAACGACTTCCGATCTGGGAAGTGCTGCACCAACTGATCCGCGTCTTCAACACCGAAGGCGAAACGGGAGCGGCGGCTGTCTTTGCCGCTGTCCAGTCCAAAGCCGAAGCCGCCCGGCAACTCGCCTACCGACTCTACACGCTCTGTGAGCGCAAGAACTGGGCCGAAGACGCCCGCGCCTACAACGAAGTCGTCACCTCCTGGTCCGGCATCGAATCCGCCGCCGCTAAAGAACCGACTGCCACCCAACGCATGCTTTTTGAGGGATGAGCGATGAGGGTTGAATAAGATGCACAGATTTATGCAATCGAGAAATTCACAATAGGAGAAATGAAAATGTCAGACACACTTGAAGCACGACTTGCCAAAGTCGAACGAGAGTTGGCGATTCTCAAGGCCCAGAGGGGAGTTCAGTCCGACAAGTCGAATTGGATTGAGAAGATCACTGGCTCGTTTGAGGGCGATGCGGATTTCGAGGAAATCCTGAGGCTGGGAAAAGAAATGCGAGACGCCGAGCAGCCTGATTATCCTAATGACGAAGTCAAGGATACCTGATCCATGTTCATCTTCGATACGGATCATCTCGGATTCTTGCAACTCCGTCAGTCCGCTGAATGTCGGCAAATAAAGCAGCGAATGAGCGAGTATCGTTCGCAAGACTTCTTCGTGTCGATCGTGTCATTTCACGAGCAGATCAATGGTTGGACGGCGTTTGTTGCCAGACGCAAGGATACTCCCGGTTTGGTACGAGGTTACGAGAAACTACAGTCGATCCTTACTGACTTCTCAGAGGCAAATGTCTTGGCGTTTAACATGAAGGCGTCTGAAGTCTACGAAGACCTGAGACGGCAACGTATTCGCATCGGTGCGATGGACCTTCGCATCGCCGCGATCGCTATCGCGAATCAAATGACAGTCCTTACTAGAAACACCGTCGATTTTGAACGCGTCCCCCAACTTGCGTTTGAAGACTGGACCGTTTTGAGGGATGAAGGTGGAGGGATGATGGATGAATGAGGAACGAAGCGATTTGCGGGAACGGACGAAGCAGTTTGCGCTTCGAATTGTCAAAATGTATGGTGCGCTGGACAAGTCGACGGAGCAACAAGTTATTGGGCGACAGGTGCTTCGATCTGGCACCAGCGTGGGCGCGAACTTTCGAGAGGCTCATCGTTCACGCTCCGATGCGGAATTTATCGCCAAACTGGGCGACTGCTTGAAGGAACTAGATGAAACTAGTTACTGGATAGAGCTTTTGGTAGACGGAGAATTTGTTGCCGAAACTCGCATGTCGGAATTACTAGACGAATGCAATCAGTTGATTGCGATACTGACTACGATTGTAAAAAACACTAAACAACGGATGAAAGATAAAGTATGAAAACCGTTAGCATCCAAATCTCATCCTTCACCCCTCACCCCTCATCCCTCCTATGAAACCTTGGCGAGAAATTGCAGTACCTCACCGCGACGTGTTGGAAGGAACTTTTCAGCAATCGGAGTTCGCTGCGGACATCACGGCGGTTCATTCGGGTAAAGCGTCGAAAGAATACCAGGATGCGGCTGCTTTCTTTGACCGCACGTTTATCACGGAGGGAATGCGACTGCTGCTGACGCAAGTCGCTCAGCGATTGGTCGGAAATGGTGGCGAACCAGTTGTGCAGCTCCAAACCGCCTTTGGTGGTGGCAAGACGCATACGATGCTGGCTGTGTACCACTTGGCTACGCGGAAGTGCGCTCTGTCGGAACTTGCTGGTATACCATCGCTGATCGAGCAAGCCGGAATGATGGATATACCTCAAGCACGAGTAGCGGTTTTGGATGGGACGGCCCATGCGCCAGCCCAACCGTGGAAACATGGAAAACAAGCGATCAAGACGCTCTGGGGCGAACTGGCTTGGCAGCTTGGCGGGAGCGAAGGCTTTGCATTGGTAAAAGAAGCCGACGCAACCGGTACATCGCCAGGAAAGGATGTCCTTGCTGAATTGCTTTCCAAATACGCACCATGCGTTGTTCTGATCGACGAACTCGTTGCCTACATCCGCCAGTTCGTTGCGGGGGTAACCCTCAGCGGCGGCAGTTTCGATAGCAACTTGTCGTTTATGCAATCGCTCACGGAAGCCGTAAAGCTCGTCCCGAATGCGATCGTGTTGGCCTCGTTGCCAGAGTCTGAAATCGAAGCAGGTTCACAACACGGTGTCGCAGCACTAAGGTCACTTGAGAAAACCTTTGGAAGAATCCAAGCGTTGTGGAAACCGGTGGCAACGGAGGAAGCATTCGAAATCGTTCGACGGCGGCTTTTCGAGCCTGTAAACGATGGCAAGATGCGCGATGCGGTATGTCGAGCCTTTGCTGATGCGTATGTTGCCGAAGGTTCGAAGCTACCGGCTGAAACACAAGAAGGCCGCTATTACGACCGACTCATTCAAGCCTACCCGATTCATCCCGAGGTGTTCGATCGCCTGTACGAAGACTGGACCACGATCGATGGTTTCCAACGTACTCGTGGCGTTCTAAAGTTGATGGCGAAAGTGATCTTCCGATTGTGGAAAGATGACAACAAGGACCTGATGATCCTGCCCGGAAGTTTACCGCTCCATGATGGCAGCACGCGAAATGAATTGACTGTCTATCTTCCGGCTGGCTGGGATGCAGTTGTCGAAAAAGACATTGATGGTGAGCGTGCCGAAACTACAGAGCTAGAAAACAAAGAACCTCGCTTTGGACAGGTGAACGCCGCCCGTCGCGTAGCACGGACTTTGTTTCTCGGTAGCGCTCCATCCTCGGTTGCTGGCAAGGCAGGCATTCGAGGACTCGACCGAGCTCGTGTTTTACTTGGCTGTCTCCAACCTGGTCAAACTTCAGCGACCTACATTGACGTGCTCAATCGACTGGCGGATCGACTTCATTATCTAAATAGCTCGGGAGATAAGTCTCAGGAAGCAACCCGTTTTTGGTTTGACACACGCGCCAATCTTCGCCGAGAGATGGAAGATCGCAAGCGCCGCTTTGATGACAATACCGATGTACGAGGCAAGATCGGAGAATCGCTCAAGAAGATGGTGGGTAGCGCCACGTTCTTTGATGGCGTCCACATCTTCACCCCGCACGGAGACGTTCCAGATGACAGTGCGCTTCGGCTGGTGGTTCTCTCGCCTGAGAACTGCCATTCACGTGACCTGAAACAACCTGCCGAAGGAGCAGTCCTCGATTACGTTCGCAACAACGGCACCAAACCGCGATACCGTGGCAACCGGCTCGTCTTTCTCGCACCCGATATGGCAGTGTTGGCAAGACTACGGGATACCGCCCGTGTGGCCCTGGCGTGGAACTCGATTGTTGAAGACGTGAAGGAAGGTCGCCTCAACATCGACTTGTTGCAAAAGAAGCAGGCCGAAAAGGAATTGCTAAGCGCCGAGGAGGTCGTGCCCCGTGCTGCACGAGAATGCTACAAGTGGTTGCTCTGTCCTGTGCAGAATTCTGCCACCGATCCGAAGCCAACCGTCGAGGCATTTCCGCTCAATTCGAGCGGAGGTTCGGCTGGTAACGAAATCGAACGCGTTTGTATCGACAATGAACTTGTCATTACCACATGGTCTCCGGTCCACCTGCGTGCGAAGCTCAAAGAACTGTATTGGAAAGATGGCAAGAATTCTGCCGGGGCGCTGACCTTTTGGGAGGACACGCTGAAGTATCTCTATCTGCCACGACTCAAGAACCGCGATTCCCTTGTGCAGGCGATTCGCACGGGAGCATCGTCAACGGACTTCTTCGGAACGGCCTACGGCCTAGATGGCGACAAGTACACTGGCTTTCACGTCGGTGAAGGAAACGTCCAATTCGACGATACTCTTTTGCTCATCGAACCCAATGCGGCAAGCGATTACGCGCTCAGCGTGAAAAAGGCCAAAGAAGATGAGGAAGCAGCGAAGTTGGTCGGTGGCGACACAACCGGTGGCTCGTCATCTGGAGGTACTACAACAGGCGGCGCTACGGGCACGGGCTCAACGTCCGGGGGAACCGGAACGGGATCGACAGGAGGCACCGGCTCAACGGGCACAGGCACAACTCCATCCGCAAAGCCCAAGTCCTTCCACGGCTCGATTCAAATCAAGCCATCCGCAGCCAAGATGCACCTCGTTCAAGTCGCCGAGGAGATCATCCAGTTGCTCGCCAGCGATCCCAACGCCGCGTTAGAAATCACCCTCGAAATCAACGCCGAGTTCGCCAACGGAGCATCCGACCAAACCAAACGATCCGTCTCCGAGAATGCAACTAATCTCGGGTTCAAGACTAAGTCTTGGGAGTAGTTTAGACAGTCATTTACCAAAACGAGAATTTGCATCTGAGTAATTTCGAAGAGCAGTTTGATCGAGACAAGACAAGAAGGTAATTGAAGGAATCGACCGTTTGTTGACCGGAGAGATTGGCAGACGCTTTCTCGATGTGTGTCAAAAGAGGGTTGGTGGACAACTGCCACACGTTCGCAATGGTCGCCGGGTTTTGTTTCGCCTTCCGGAAGTGCTCGCGTCGATGCAATCGAGTAATTCGGTTGCCGCAGAGTTGTAGTCGGATACAATACGTTGCTCGCAGCTAGGGTAGCTCCCGAAACCTGGACTCAGACCAGAGCGCTGCGAATTTTTGATACCTTCTGAGAAGTTAGACTCACTGAGGAGTTCACCGAATGGCATCGCTTTCCAAGTCCGCATTGCGTGGCAAAGTCTCGTTTCGAATCCAGTTCTTAGCGCCGAACGCTGCGAAGAACGATCCAAGGCTCGGCATAACGCTGGGGATCGTTGATGAAGAGTTTGCTCGATCGTTTAAGTCCTACGTTGAAACGATCATTGACGACATCGAGGAATCCCGAGCCCACGACAAACGGACCCGAGCATGGTTGGGGAGCCTTGAGGATGCGTTTCACGCAAAGCTTTCAGAATGTGGACTCGTCGAACCGAGGGTGGCGGAAGTTGTCGAAAGGGAAGACCGACCGCTGTCTGTCTTGATCGAGCGATACTTGGCGACGATCACCCGCAAGAAGCCAAGGACTCAAGTGAAGCTGAAACAGGCGGGCGACTGTCTGGTTCGTTACTTCAAGGCGGACCGGCAGGTCGATTCGATCACGGCCGGACATGCCGAAGAATGGGTCACGTGGCTGGCGTCTTCTGGCAACAATCGCGAGGGGCGGGAGCGAAAAGACAAAGATGGCAAGTTGACCCATGGAAAGACGTCGCTGTCGGAAAGCACCGTTCGACGGCGCAGCGGGCTATGCAAGCAGATTCTTGAGTTCGCAGTCAAACTGCGCTGGATCAAAGACAACCCGTTCCGAGGCTTGGTATCGGCGGTAGGTGCAAATGAGGAACGGATGTTCTTCGTCGATCATCCGACCATCAACCGGGCTCTTAAGATGGCACCCGATGCAACCTGGAAAGGCATCATCGCGTTAGCTCGATTCGGTGGGCTCCGAATCCCCTCGGAACTTACGCGGTTGCGCTGGTGCGATATCGAATTCGAAACAGGCGTGATGACCATCCACGCAACCAAGACGGAACACCATAAGGGTAAGGGGATTCGACAATGCCCGATATTCCCAGAGTTGCGGCCGTATCTTGAAGACTTGTCGAAGCTTGCGAACGTCGGTATCGATGTCCCGATTACCGAACCAGTCTTCCCGAATTTGATTGATGGCCAGAACATCCGGAAGGGTTTTGAGCGGATGCTGAAGAAGGCGGGCATCCGCCAATGGCCGAAGTTATTTCAAAACCTTCGAGCATCTAGGGAGACTGAATTGCTTGCCCTATATCCAGCCAAGGATGTCTGTTCGTGGATCGGCAACACCCAGGCGATTGCCATGAAGCACTATGCGATGCCGACCGAGGAAAGCTTCCAGAGAGCATTGCGGACCCCAACCGTCTCGCCAGTTTTGCACAACACCCAAACCGTTGTGCAAAATTCTGTGCATTCAGGGGCAATCACAAGCCCTTATGAAGAATCGCCCATTTTAACAGGCGACAAAAAAACCGCAGAAAACCTTGAATATGAAGGCGTCTGCGGTTCTGTGAGGCTTTCTGCTAATGTTCCAGAAATGCCCTTCGATAGGCGAAGAGGGACTCGAACCCCCGACATTCACGGTGTAAACGTGACGCTCTAACCAACTGAGCTATTCGCCCGATAGATTCGGATCTCTAGGTGGACTACAGGATACCTAAGAGACGGTTGCGACGGTTGCGACGTTCGGCCCGCTGCTTGCTTCGTCGCTTGATTTCGCTTGGTTTTTCATAAAATTCGCGTCTTCGCATCTCTTTCTTCAGTCCGCTTCGTTCGACTAGCTTACGAAAGCGTCGGACCGCCTCTTGAATCGTTTCTCGGTCACGGACCAACAACCTGACCATGCACTTCTCCTAAATACCTAATTCAAAACCAGTAAACTACGTTAGACCAATAGTGTATCGGTGAATTGCTGGGTGGTCTAGACCGTTTGTAACAGCTTGAACCGTTCTATTTGCACCTTTTTTTCTTTTTCTGGTTTCGCTGCTACTTTTGGCCAAATCAGTCGTTCGTCCGCAAATCTATTTCATCGCTGCTCGATCTGGGAGAATTCGCATTCCGAGTATTTACGGGGCGCTTTCCCCAATCCGCACAACGATTACTTAAGCAGCAAAATTCTTGCTTGGGCCGTTCTCAGCCGATCCCTCAGGCATGGACACCCCAGACCACTTCGCCGATCCAGCCGAATTCCTCGCTTCCTTGGAGCGTCGCCACGAAGATGTCGTGACCGAAATCGATCAATTGGCCGATCGGATCGAGACGATTTTGTTCGAATTCAAGCCGCCAACCCCGACGCCTACCGCTGCGGTTTAATCGCATTCCATTAAGCCATTGGTAGACTATCGAGCGATATCGGTATTGGCACTGCCTGGATCGATTTCCGTGTTCACGAATTTGACTGCGGGGCCTTTGCTCAGGCTCACTGCAACCCAAGTCACGTAGTCGCGATCAGCATCGCTAAGTCGCGACATCGGAACAGTTGTGAACTTGCCATTTTCTTTCAGAAGTCGAATACGATCTGGGAAAATAACTGCTAACCGAGCGTGAACAGCGTAGTCACCAGTGTTGTCGATCCATTCTCGAAAATCAGCGCCTAGAAACGAGTCGTCTTTTTTAAGACTGCTGGATTTAAAAAGATCTTCTAGATCGTCCTTCAACGCTTTCGTCTTTTCGATTTGCTTTTCAGGCATCGAAGGTTTACCGAGAGCACCCGAGCGTTGAGGCGTCGACTTTGGAGTGTTACCTTTTAATCGCTCGGCAGGATTGGCAAAAAGGCTGTCAAAATTTGGATCGGAATCCTTATCGACCGATACAGGCTTCTCGGACTTCGCGTTGGACCCAGTACCGGTTGACTTGAACAAGTCATCCAAGTCGGTAATGGGAGGTTCGTTTTTGGTTGGCGGCGGTACGACAGGTTCCGACTCGGCTGGAGGAGCAGATGGCGCCGCGTCGGATGATGGGCCAAACAGATCGTCGAGCGAGCCTTTGGCAGGTGCTGGCTCGGTCGATGGTGTTCCGAATAAGTCATCGGCTGGAGCTGTTGGCTTAGCTGGCTCGGTCGATGGTGTTCCGAATAAGTCATCGGCTGGAGCT
>JAWXCK010000213.1:0-43029 GCA_034408855.1 Pirellulaceae bacterium | reverse complement strand
TGCTCTGCTGCTCGCCCGACTTCACGCATCCCGATGTGAATTTTCGAAATGCTCAAATTGCGAAACAAAAATATTGGATCGATATGGCGCACAGTTTGGGTGCTAGCTTCTGCCGAGTACTCAGCGGACAACGACGCCCCGAACTTTCCAATGCCGAAGGAATTCGATTTGCCGCCGAGAGCATCCAGGTTTGCCTTCCTTATGCTCAAGAACGCGGTGTGACGCTTATCTTAGAGAATCACTATAAGGATGATTTTTGGGAATACCCAGAGTTTGCGCAGAAAATCGACGTCTTCTGCGATCTCGTCGCGGCGATCGACCATCCGAATTTCGGAGTGAACTATGACCCCAGCAACGCTTATTTGGCCGGCGATAACCCGATCGAGTTATTAAAACGTGTGTCGCATCGTGTCGTCACGATGCATGCCAGCGATCGCTATCTGATCGAGGGTACCCTCGAAGACTTGCGTCTTGAAGAGGGAGGCGCTGCAGGCTACGCCAAGCGATTGCGACACGGCGAGATCGGCAAAGGACTCAACGACTACGATGCCATTTTTACGGAATTGCGGCGGGTCGGTTTTGATAGCTGGATCAGTATCGAAGACGGTGTCGACGGTATCGAGCAACTCGGTCGAAGCGCAGACTTCCTCCGAGAGAAGGTTGCACAGCACTGGCCATCGTAGGTTAAGTCGTTCAATGACTCTGCATTACGGTAGTGGATCTTGTTAAAGATCCAGCGCTGCAGGGAGGTTTGACAACCTCCACTACCTTCGTTAACCAATAAAGAAACAGACCAGTCTATTTCTTACCGAGTGCTGCTTGAGCAGCAGCTAATCGAGCGATGGGTACGCGGAATGGACTACAGCTTACGTAGTCTAGTCCGACGTTGTGACAGAAAAATACGCTCTTCGGATCACCACCATGCTCGCCGCAGATCCCACACTTCAAATCCTTTTTCTTTGCTCGTCCTTTTTTCACTGCCATTTCGACGAGCTGACCAACACCCGAGGTATCCAGCGTTTGGAATGGATCGGCAGGTAGCAATTCGTGCGTCAAATAGTCTGGCAAGAACGTGTTGACGTCATCGCGACTAAATCCAAAAGTCATCTGCGTCAAATCATTGGTACCAAAGCTGAAGAAGTCCGCGACTTCGGCGATTTGGTCAGCCGTCAAGGCCGCGCGTGGAACTTCGATCATCGTGCCGACAGCAATGTCGAGTTTCGCAGTAAACTTCTGCTCCTTCTTCACGTTTTCGATCACGACAAGCGTCTTGTCGCGAAGCATCGATAGCTCGGCCTTGGTTCCAACAAGCGGGATCATGATTTCAGGAATCGCGTCGATCTTCTTTTTCTTGCACAAGATTGCCGCTTCGACAATCGCTTGAACTTGCATTTCAAGAATTTCTGGATAGGTCACGGTAAGACGGCAGCCACGATGGCCCAACATTGGGTTCGCTTCGTGAAGCTGTGATACGCGCGCTTTGATTTCTTCGGGCTTAACGCCAAGTTCCTTCGCTAGCTCCTTTTGAGCTTTTTCGTCGTGAGGAACGAATTCATGCAATGGTGGATCGAGCAACCGGATCGTTACGGGCAGGCCTTTCATGGCCGTGAAGATCCCGACAAAGTCGTCGCGCTGGTACGGAAGCAATTTGGCAAGTGCCTTGCGTCGCGCGTCGACTTCTTTGGCAAGAATCATTTCACGCATCGCCTTAATGCGTTCTTCACCGAAAAACATATGCTCGGTCCGGCACAGGCCAATGCCTTCGGCACCGAATTCACGGGCTCGAACGCTATCTTCAGGCGAGTCTGCATTGGTTCGAACCTTGAGCGTCCGATACTCGTCGGCCCATTTCATGAGCTTCGTAAAATCGCCCGTCAAGGCAGCTTCTTGCGTTTCTGCGCTACCTGCCGCAACTTCGCCTGTCGTTCCGTTAATACTCAACGTATCCTTTTCGGTGTACGTCTTGCCGTTGATGACGACACGTCCGGCCTTAGCGTCGATCTTAATTGCGCCAGCACCAACGACGCAGCATCGTCCCCAACCTCGTGCTACCACTGCCGCATGTGATGTCATACCGCCGGTGCTGGTGAGAATTCCTTCTGCGGAATACATCCCATCGACATCTTCAGGGCTAGTTTCTTTACGGACAAGAATAACCTTTTCGCCCTTATCTTTTCGAGCCCTAGCGTCCTCAGCGGTAAACGAAAGCTTTCCAACCGCCGCTCCTGGAGAGGCTGGTAAACCTTTGGCGATTTTCTCCATTTTGGCCCAGGCTGCGAGGTTGAAGCTTGGCAGCAATAACTGCGTCAAGTCGCCGGCGGGAACTCGAAGAACGGCACCTTTCTCGTCGATCAGCTTTTCCTTTACCATATCGACGGCCATCTTGACGGCGGCCGTCCCCGTTCGCTTGCCGTTTCGCGTTTGCAACATGAAAAGCGTGCCGCGTTCGATGGTGAACTCGATATCCTGCATGTCCTTGTAGTGCTTTTCGAGTTTGTCTTTGATCTCCATCAATTGCTTGTAGACTACTTTATTCCACTTCACCATTTCTTCGGTCGGCTGCGGAGTTCGGATACCTGCTACGACATCTTCACCCTGGGCATTTATAAGGAATTCGCCGAAGAATTTGTTTTCGCCAGTATTAGGGTTGCGAGTGAATGCGACTCCTGTCCCAGAATCATCTCCCATGTTTCCATAGACCATCGACTGCACGTTGACGGCTGTTCCGAGAAGACCACGGATGTTTTCGATTTCACGATACTTGATAGCTTTGTTGGACATCCAGCTATTGAAGACGGCTATGATCGATTTTTCAAGTTGCTTAAAAGGATCCTGCGGGAAGTCTTCTTTGGTATCGCGCTTGTAGAGTTTCTTATAGGCTTCGCAAAGTTCTTTGAGTCCTTCGGCTGGAACGTCTGTATCTTCCTTTACTTTGTACTTCTTCTTGATCGCGTCGAACTCATGCTCGAAATGATCATGTTCCATTCCCATCACGACGTCGCCGAACATGTTGATTAATCGGCGATAGGCATCGTAGGCGAATCGCGGATTCTTCGTTGCATTGGCGAGTCCTTCGACTGAAACGTCGTTCAAACCGAGATTAAGAATCGTATTCATCATTCCAGGCATACTGAGTGCTGCACCGGAGCGAACGGAAACCAGCAACGGATTCTTATTGTCACCGAACTTCTTGCCCAATTCCTTTTCCAACGTTGTGACTTGCTTGCGAACATCGTCCATCAAGCCGGCTGGCATCTTCTTGCCGCCTTTGTTGTAAGCCGCACATTGCTCGGTTGTAATCGTAAAACCTGGTGGGACTGGCAAACCAATGCTCGTCATGTCTGCAAGATTAGTTCCTTTGCCGCCAAGGATCTCCTTGCTGACTCCCTTACCATCGGTTTTGGTCTTGCCAAAGTAATACGTCATCTTGTTGGCCATGTGCGATACCTACTGCTTAGAAGAAAAAAGTTATGAAAAAGCTTAAATTTGCTGAAAATCAGTGGGCCAGAAGTGTAATTGCGACAACTCGAATCGTCAATCGGCTCAAAAGGTCGTTTCAAGAATCGGCCAGCTAAAACCTTGGAAAACGGGCACTTGTCGTCGATCACCACGCTACAAAACGCTCGCTAATTCGCTCGTTCCCAGGCTCTTGTCATTTTTCAAGATCGACGGCTTCAGGATACTTTGCGAGTATCTTCTTGAGCTGCCCAACCACGTCGGGCTGCTTAACGGCAAGATTCTGCGTTTCATTCGGATCGACTTCATAATCGTAAAGCTCGAAGATAGCTTGATCCGACGAGCTGCCAATTTTCTTCCATTCGACCATTCGATACCGTTCTGTGCGTATCGCTCTGCCTAGTTTCTCCTTTGGATACGCATGATAAGCATGATCTCTCACTCGTACCTGTGGGTTTTTAAGGACCGGAACGAGACTGAACCCGTCGATCGGCTGCGGGCCAACCGGTGCTGGAAGACTGGCAAGTTCGGCTAAAGTCGGAAAGAGATCAACACTCTCAGTCAATTGACGCGTTGAACTGTTCGGACAAGTGACACCAGGAGCATAGAGCAAGATCGGAATGCGATTGGCTTGCTCGAAATTGGTATGCTTGGTCCAAATTCCATGATCGCCAAGATGGAAGCCATGATCGCCCCAGAGCACCACGATCGTATTCTCGAAAAGCTCAAGTCGGTCGAGTTCGTCGATCACTTTGCCAATTTGTGCATCGACGAAACTCGTGCTTGCGTAATAACCATGGATCAATTTCCGAGTGAGCTCAGCATCGATATCGCCTTTCTCAGGAACCGGTTTATAGGCAACAATTTCGCCGCCTCGCTTCAAGGCAACGTTGGGAGCATCGACGGGAAACGAGGTATGCACCGGCATGGGAAGCAAATCGGGTGAATAAAGATCCCAGTATTTTTTTGGGGCACTGAATGGCAGATGCGGACGAACAAACCCCGTCGCTATGAAGAACGGCTTCTTTTCGTTCTCGATTCGCTTTTTAGCAGCACGCAACCGCTGGATCGTCTCTTCGGCAACCCGTCCGTCGGCATAGTCGACGTCGGCAACGGACGGCGATTCAAAGGCCGCTCCACGGGGCAACGTTCGAATCGCGTTCAGCTTTTCGTTCGTAAACAATGCTTCTTCGCGAGTCAATTGGCCGCCATCGGTGCTTTGAGGATCCAGGTACTCGATCACTTTATCCTTAAAATGAGGTACGGAAAACGATTCAGCATCGCCTTCGTTGCCATGACCGATATGAAATACCTTGCCAAGCGACTCGGTGCGATATCCGTGTTTTGCAAAATGCTGCGGCAGGGTTATCGCATTCGGGATAACGTCGCGAAGCTTACTCCCTAAACCATAGAGCCCGGTCGATGTCGAATGCGATCCAAGCATCAGCGTAAACCGCGACGGCGCACAAACCGCTTGATTGCAATAGGCCAAATCAAATCGCATTCCACGAGCCGCCAATGCATCGATGTTGGGCGTCTTAGCAACCGTATCGCCATAACAACCGAGCGTCGGTTTCAGGTCGTCGATGAGTATCAACAGAACATTCGGCGGACCCGCTGCCGCAACGATCGAACTGATCGCAAATGCGATCAATATACAAACAGAATAACGATTGACGAAAATTTTTCTTTTCATGAAGTGCAGTATTGCCAATCAAAGCCCAATAATCAACTCGCATTAGCATCCCAATTCGTTGGTTAGAATACTTGGTCTCCGTTTTCACGGTATATTTCGGTATAAGCGATACCGCATTGACCGAAGATGAACTGACAGTAGAACCGGCGATACTTCGAGTCCATTGCCGTTCGATTGTGAACCCTCCCTTTTAAACCAGCCGATCAAATTTCATGCAACCCACCATCCCGTTTTCATTTCGCGTACTTTTTTGCCTCGTTGTTGTATTCCTATTCACAACCGCATCGCATGCCCAGCCAAAAGCTAAACCGAAAGCCAATCAAGAAAATTCGGATGAGATGTGGGTCGTCGATTCTGTCCCCGAGCTGCCGACCGGCGTTGCGCACCATCGCTATCGAAGTACGTCGATGAATCGCGATGTCGGATATTGTATCTATCTACCGCCTAGCTATTCATCCAGCCCAGACCGACGGTATCCGGTTATCTACCACCTCCATGGCGCAGGCGGGAATGAATGCCGAAGCATCTATTCCGCGACGGTATTGCATGAAGGCATTTTAGCGGGACGATGGCCCGAAATGATAATCGTCTTTCCCAATGGTGGTCGATCAACGATGTATCAAGACTCGGGCGATGGACGATTCATGGCCGAAACAACGGTATCGAAGGAACTCATTCCGCTCATCGACGGGCAATATCGCACGATTGCAGATCGAAATGGGCGTTGCATCGAAGGTTTCAGTATGGGTGGCCGAGGCTCGACGCATTTATCCATGAAATATCCGACGATGTTTTGTTCGCTATTCAATCAAAGCGGCAATGTCTATCACGTTTCGGAAGCAAGCCAGCTTCCTAATTCGTACTTGGGAAGCGACCCTGCACGCCTTGAAGCAAATGACCCGTACTTGAACCTCGAAAAGAATCTTAGCTACATTCGCGAGCACTTAAGAATCCAAGTCGCTTGCGGAATCGATGATCCCGATCACTTGACGACCGTAAGACAGTACCATACCGCCTTAACCGAGTCGGGCGTGCCACATGAATACTTCGAGGTCGAAGGATTAGATCACAATCAGAAGAAGATGATCGACGGAAGGAAAGAACGTTGGTTTGAATTTCAGGTCAAATCGCTCAAAAAGGCCGGTACGGAATTGCATTGGTTGAACCGCTAGTAGAGAGTTTGAGCGACAGAGAGCAAAAGGGTGTATTCATCAGCCGCAGTGCGTTGGCACTGGTTTGTTTGCCAGAAGAACCAGCGGCTAGCGGGCAATGCCACGGACTTTGAAGACCATTGTCGTCGTTCGCTCCGCGAACGAAACGTGAATCCCAAGTAAAACATCGGTAGGGATTCACGCCACTTTCGCGGAGCGAAAGGCGACATTGGTGCGAAGCGCTTCGATAAATTCACAGATTGGGAACGAATGGCGACTAAAGTGAGTAGCATTGGGCTAGCGCCATGCCGCTCACTTTGCAACCTTTGCTTCGGCCCAGGCTCGCAACTGTTCTCGAAAGATCTTCGAGTTGTGTCGGATGTCGGTCGGAAGTTTTTTGGGATAGATGTAAAAACGATCAATCGATGCTGTTGTCGAGTTTTGTTGTCCTAACTGCCGGATTTCTTCGAGCAACACTTGCTCTTGCTCTGAATGCTTTTTAGGTCGCATTTGGGACCATGGTTCGATTATGCAAACGGGTTGCTGCTCATCCTTTGCACCTACACCAACCAGAGCGGAACGATAAATCGAAGGGTGGGTATTGATGACGGCTTCACATCGCTCGGTATACAAAGTCTCGCGGTTCGTCGTCACACGATGCGATTTTCGGCCACAGTACCAGAACCGCTGATGTTCATCGAGATAGCCAACGTCACCCATGCGATGCCAAATGCGCTCGCCGTCGACGATCTTATGAAAGGCGTTTTGATCTTTGAGCGTCACATACTCTGTCGAAACGACTGGCCCAGACACGATCAGTTCGCCTATTTGACCGATCGGTAGCTCGTGCGATTGCTCGATGCCGTGCAGGGGTCCATCGTCGATTTGAATGACTTGCCATTCGATTCCCGAGAAGCGATGTCCGACACACGTTCCATGTCCTTGTTCGGCTTGAGCCGCCGTTTCATTGATAACGTCGCGCGACTCGATCGACGCAATCGGCAAGGCTTCGGTCGCACCGTACGGAGTATGAATCTGACCATCTTCGTGAATCGCCGATCGCATCCATCGCAAAATGCGAGGAGAGACAGGAGCGCCCGCCGACAAAACTCGCATCAGACTAGGAACTTTTCGTCCCGTCGACTGACAGTAGTTGCCAACGGCAGTCCATAAGGCTGGCGATCCGAAAGATTGTCCGATAAACCATTGATCGATCGCGTCCAAGAGACGCGGCGGGTCAACGTCAGCCGGTCGAATTGGATTCATATCGGGAAGGATCGTCGTGGTCCCCATCACGGCATTGAACAGTCCAAATAACGGAAAGCAGCTTAAATCGATGCCGCCCGGTTCGATCGCGTAGCGACTGACGAGTTGATCGATCTGATGATTAAAGGTTCCGTGGGTGTACAACACTCCTTTGGGAGGCCCTGTCGATCCGGTGGTGAAAATGATCGCCGCCGAGTCGCTGTTTTGCGTATCGACGGGTCGATAGTCATTAGCCGACGATCGTTCAAGATCATCGAGAGTCGGCGAGGGGAATAACCTGAAGCGACGACCGACGGTAACATTCAGTTTAGCTTTCGGAAATTGCTTTCCAAACCACCATCGAATTCCGTGCGCCTGGGGAATGGCAACGAAGCCATCGGGCTCGGCCGCTGCCAGGCACTGCAGCAAATTCTTCTTACCCATGCCAGGGTCGATCAAGATCAATGTCACACCGACCTTCAATAACGCAAAGACTAACGCAATAAAATCTTCGCCGAATCGAACGAGCAAAACAATGCGCTGGCCAGGACTCATTCCCATGGCTTGAAGGCCAGCCGCGATGCTCGACGAGCGTTGGTCAAGCTCGCGAAATGAAATCGTTCGGTACGATCGATTTGTTCGCTGGCGATGCGAGCCGGTCGGAGTCGCGATCGCGATCTGATCCGGCGTCATAATGGCATGCTGTGAAATTCGATGAGCAACGTTGCTCGTCATTCCCACGAACCTGTTGGTTCTGTCAGTTTACGTGCATCGGGACTTGCGGATCGTTTCGTCATAACGACTAAACAAAGCCCGACGGAAATGATGATGATCTGCGTGAGAACGAACCAAGCTAAAATCATTAAGACGGTCGACGTAAAGCCGTAGCTATGCAACCCGATACCGAGTTGATTCGTTCCAAACCACGACCAAGCGGTCATAATATTCCCGCCGACTGCTAAGAGGGCAATCCCTTGGTCGCGGACCAGTTTGTCCCATCGGGCATGAAGCAAGATAGCGTTCCACAAAACGATCATCAACGCACCGTTTTCTTTCGGGTCCCATCCCCAAAAACGTCCCCACGAGTCGTCAGCCCAAAGGCCACCCAAGACCGTTCCGGTAAAGCTGAAGAAAATCGCAACGCAAACGGTTCCATACAACAACCGAATCAAGATGCGATGAATTTCAGCTTGCATTCCGCTGAATTGGCCACGCGGTGTGGCTCCGATCGCTGTGAGACGATGCATGATCGCGAGTATCCCAAGGAAACCCGCAAAGAATGTCGCAACATAGCCCAGTGTGATGCATTGAACGTGAGTGGCTAACCAAAACTGGGTATCGAGCACAGCTTCGAGAACCGGCATCGTATCGCTAGTCTCAAGTCCCCAAGAAACCAATAGTGTCGTGCTTCCCAAAACCGATCCAATCAAAAGTCCAATCCGAAGCGGGAACAACATTTCAACAATAAGCCCGAACAAGACAGCCATGCATCCGATGAATACGGCCGATGAATACAAGCTGATCACTGGGGCGCGTTCGGTGATATAAACGCGGCTGGCGATTGCGATAACGTGAACGACAAAGACGACCGCGATCATCCAGAAAGCTGTTCGGCGAAGCGTTTGTGGGAAGACTGCAAAACTGAGAAGCGTTAAAACAAATGCCATCAGATAAAAGGCCATGCAACCATTGAAAGCACCGAATTTGTTATACCAAGCTTCGAAGGAGGTCTTTTCTAAAGTTACCTTCGAGGTTGGCAGGTCTGCCAAAACGTCGCGATAATTTCCTACCGCTGCATTGAATGCAGCACCATCTTTGCCACCAGCTTCGTCGATCAACTTCTCAAGCGGTTTGAGTGCCCGGCTATCGGCGATATTCTCGGTCTTCAGCAGCGGGCCAAAGATATCGTCGAATTTTGCAGGTCTCAACGCTTGCCATCGACTGCGAGCTTCTTCGTCCGGCGTGATGACTTTTCCACTCTTGATGGCGACCGGCGGGATCATGGCCGCAGGTTTTCCTTCACGCATGCTCTCGATCATCCGCTTTCCTTCGATAACTTCATCAAAGAATTGCTTTATCGAATCTTGATTTTCTAAATCCTTGGGCGGCACCGGAAAATTATCGATCGAATTAACGAATCGATTGAGACTGAAAATATTAAGCTTTTCATTGAGTTCAAGAATTTTCTTTTCGCTAAAGCTCAGCGAGTTAACTGACTCGCCTTTTCTCAATCGCTCCAAAACGGGAACATACTTTTCTCGGAATCGATCCATGTGCTTGTCGAGCTGAGCAAAGCTGTACCGTTGACGCAGCGAGTGTCGAAATATTTTGGCGTACGTGTCGAGCGTACCACCGCTATCTTCAGGGCTTAGTTCAAAAATGTCGAGGACTTCTTTGGCATCGATACGAAAGACTTTCGCATTCTCAATCCACGTGTCACCGGCGATGAGTCCAAAGTACCATTGAGTGGCACTATATTTGGTGTCGACTTTCGACGGGTCGTCCTCACCGCGCACGAGTGTCGAAGTCGATCCAGATAACGCTTGCAAGACATTCCTTGCCACCGTATCGAATGGTTTGATGCGCCCTTCGTGCTGCATCGGAAGTTGGCCCGCTGCATACCAATCGAACTCACCGGGACTTACTACTTTGGGTTTGGCATAGTAGGCAAACATGCCACCGACCAAGCCGACGACAATTAAGGGAAGCAACCAACCAGACGTACCGCGACGACTGGCTCGAGCCTCGCTCCACAGATCGATTTCATTCGCTGTATTCACTCCCACGGCGCTAACCGCCCCTGAGTCGACGGCGCTAGCCGCAGGCTTTGCTCGATCCGATTTACTTGGCAACTTGCTCGATTCCGCCGATTTGGATTCAACCAGTCTTCGTTCCCGGTCGAATCGCGACGCGAATCGCAAAAAGGTACCGCCAAAATGGGCAAGCATCCCAAGTCCCGCAAAAGCGCAAGCAATATACGGCATCAGCCAACCAGCGTTGGTGACAACTTGCAAAACGGTCGTATCGCGAGGCAGCTTCTGCCCTTCAAAAATCTCGCTTCCGGCCGGATAGAAACCAGACTGATAAAACGTTTCGCCGCGATAGCGAACGGGATTATTCATCCAAATGCGCGCGTCGAGAATATCCTTGTCCGAGCTATCCGAAAAATGGACGAACGACGAATAGTCGCGAACCATTTGCGTACCCGAATAGTTGACACGCTGAGCTTCCTTGAGATTGACATTGTAATCTTTGTAGGTCCGACGATTCCGTAGCCCCATGCTGATCGTTTTTCCGTTGACTTGAAAGTCTTCTAAGAGATCAGGCCGCATTCCCAATGATTTTGCGCTGTTGTCATTAAATAGCGACACCAGCAAGTACGTCCCAATGACCTTGTGGGACTCGCGATCGGTTATCTCGACGTATGCGGACTGATTGTTTTCTCGCTTTTCGACGGCTCCGCCAAATTTTTCGGTCGGTTCAGCAATCCATTGAAGTCCTTCACCGACCGACGCGAGATTGGTTTTGTCGGCTCCGGTCACCCGCCTCAAATCTGAATTCTCCATATACTGCTTGACGACGAAGCTAACCGGTAAGGCGGGATCGGAGATCGGTTTTTGCGAACGATAGCTTTGTAGCAACAGACGACCATCGATGGCGACAACGCTGTCTTTGGTCGGATCAGAGGAATCGATAAATGCCAACTCGATTTCGTCAGGTCGAATGGCGACGTTCGTCGTTTGGCCATCGCCAAGCGTGATGCGTTCTTCGATTTGTCGATCGCCGAAGATGAATTGCCCGAGCATCATCATGCCGACAGCCAGGTGAATCAGAACATTTCCGCCGCGTATCCCAAAGAGCAACGTTAAGCCAACGAGCAAAATGGTGCCCGCAATCAAGCTCTTCGACATTTGCCAAACAATACGCAGTCCTGGATCAGGAATGCGCAAGGCATCGGCATAGAACAGCCAAGCAAAAGACCAGAGTCCTAGCAAAATCACGACGACAAAAAGCGTCCAATAGGCAAGCGTCGTTTTCGTCTTGCCAAACAGAAACCACAATCCACACGCCAGCGCACTCCCCCAGATCGTGAATCGACAGATTTGCCACAGTAAATCATAGGAAAACGGAGGCTCGCCCTGTAAACCATCTTCGGCGTGGGCACCCAGTATAACGACAGCCGTGATCGTGGCACCGACCAGACAAAACGCCAAGCCGGCAACGAACTTGGCGCCCTTGGCGGTCAGATGAAATCGTGTGAGCTTGGCGGCAATCAGATTGATTAAGAGGACCAGTCCGATCGTCGCCCCGCCAGGAAAAGGAATCGAGTACGGTAATCGAGGATATTGGTCGAGCGGCCAGATCGTAATCGGCTTGAAAACATCGAGTGGGATGTGGGTTATCCAGGCGTTGAAATACTCTTTCTTGACATCGACTATCGTCGATTCATCCTGTGCCAGCGTTCCGACGAAGATGACGACGATCGCAAAGAAGAATCCCCAGACGGTGATTCGCAACGAGCCAAACATTTTAACGACTTGCCAAAGTATCTTAGAAATGTCGATATCACTCGCTTGATTCGCGGTGGCTCTGGTCGCAGGATTTACAATTGCTTCACTAGACATATTATTTTCCTCAGCTTTACCACTGAAGGGATGAAATGAATTGGATAAATTTTTCGCGATGCTCTCCGGCTAGCTTTGCACTGCCGGTGAATTTTATGAAGACACTCGATTTATCATTGCCCGTCGGCAAGATCGCGGCGAGCATTGCTGGTTGGTCATCGCCTTCGGGTCCGAGTAACGAAAACATTTTTCCTTCGGTATCGCTGGCGGCTTTGACGGTTGTTGCAGCTTCAATCGCTTTGATCGCTGCTTCCTTACCTACATTCGCTTCGTCCGATGGGTTCAACTGACCATGCCAACGTTCGACGTTGGAGAGTTGATCGCCACTTGCAAAGATGACCGTTACTTCGGCTTTCGATGATTCGTCGCCGATCGTGAACGACGCTTCGCGCATTCCAGAAGCGCCGACATCGGTCCATCCTTCCGGAGCAACGTATTGAACAGCCGACTTTCGCGGCGGTGCTGATTTCGGTGGCGATTGCGTTAGCGGTGCCGTTGGAGGCGGGTTGCTTCCCATCGAGCTTCCGCCCATCATTCCTGGCACACTCGAAGATGTCCCTGTTAGGTCGAGTAAGTAGGCGGGCGAACTACCTTCGGATCGAGCAACCTCAATCAAGTCAGACTTTTGGTCGGCAAACTTGTTGGGAGCAAGACCAAGCTGTTTTCGCCAAAGATTGATGTTGTCACTTAAATAGCCCTCGCGTTCCTTTTCGTCGGTCGGCATCGGCAACTGGGTAACGACAAAGCGGACTGGTTCGCCTTCGGCTGGGGCTTCGAGAATCGCCGCCGCGATCGCATTTCCCAGTTGTACAACCCAGTCTTGGGGAAGTTTCCATTCCGGCTTTCCAGCTTCGTTGAGCTTAAAATCAGCGGCAATCTGCCGCAGCGGTTCGGAAAAAGAATCGAGCCGTTCGGGAGCATCGGTAGCTTTGATGAAGAAAGCCGAGTCGGATTCTGGAACAATCGCAATCAAAAACCGCTTGGCAACTTTCACCGTTTGGGGCGTGGAAACCGCAACTTTGGGGACTTCGTAGACCCGTACCAAGGGGTCGCGGTCGCATCCTGCAAGACCGGCAACGAGCACGCCTATTGCGAAGAGTCGTTGTCGAACCGTGCTAAAATAGCTTGAAAAGCAACGATTTACGTCAAATTCTATTCGGAGCATACAGCCCATTCATTTTCGAGAGCACGTGGCAAAAGTTCGCTTCGATGCCAACTTTTGAAAAGAGTTGACGTCGGCCAGCGATTTGGGTGGGGTTGGATCTTGGAGGCGGGAAAACTAGCTGACCCGATCCTTAAGCCAGACTATTATTGTACGAAGAAAGAGCGCTTTTCACGAGGTCGAAGTCCTCATGTTGTTTGCCGTCGTCCAAAAATTCCCAATATGCGGTTCTGAGCCAAAAATTATGAAAAAGTATCGAAGCTCCATTTGTTTTCTAGTAGTCACTGTTGCATCGGTCGCCCTTTGCGATTCTTCCGAAGCACAATCACCTTCCGGACGATGGCGTGGCGAGTGGACGAGCGGTTCGACCGGCCATCGAGGTCCGATGCGAGCCAACATCCGCCCACAAGCCGACGGATCTTTCTCGGCAAGGTTTACGGGGCGGTTTTTTGTTGTTATTCCGTTTACCTATCGCGTTGACTTAGTCCCGTCATATTTCGGAAGCCAGCAGTTGTCTGCCGAAAAGAAGCTCGGTCCCATTTTAGGGAGCTATCGGATGCAAACTTCATTCGGTTCACAGGCGATGAACGGTCAGTTTCAAGCCGCCGGCGATCAAGGGACTGTCTCGATGCGACGACGATAAGCGAACTTGCTCGCTTATGAATCGATGCTGCTTAGCAACTCGATTACCGAACGCACCATGGTGGCAGTTGCTCCGGCATCGGTCCAGGATTTTGGCGAATCTAAGAAAGCGGGACCGGCGATATCTAAATGTGTCCAGGGTGTTTTCCCAACAAACTCTTCAAGAAATTTTGCAGCCGTTATTGCTCCGCCCCAGCGACCTTCGCCTACGTTCTTAATGTCAGCGACCTTGCCAGCAATTTGTTCAGCAAAGAAAGAGTACATCGGTAATGGCCAAGCGTATTCGCCGCAGCGACCGACGGCATCTAATATTTTCTGCTGCCAATGATCGTTATTGCTCATCGCACCGACAACGTCGTTCCCCAAAGCGACCACACATGCGCCGGTCAAGGTCGCAAAATCGATGATATGCGACGGGTTGTGCTGGAGGGCTACGTTGAGAACATCGGCAAGTACCAGTCGCCCTTCGGCGTCGGTATTGTGAATTTCGATCGTCTTACCACTTCGCGCCGTCACAACGTCACCAAGCTTGAAGGCGTCGCCAGAAATTAGATTTTCGACTAATCCAACGAGTCCGATAATCGGCTGTTCTAATTGGAGCAAAGCAGCCGATCGCATAATGCCCAACACCGTTGCGGCACCTGCCATATCGCATTTCATCGTCAGCATGCCTTCGGTCGGTTTGATCGAAAGGCCACCGGAATCAAAGGTCACTCCTTTGCCAACCAGTGCGATAGGAGCAATGCTGGGGTTCGTTCCGGCATACTTCAGAATGCACAATCGAGGTTCTTTCGTCGAGCCTTGCGACACGGCTAACAACGCTCCACACTTTTCGACTTTCAAGCGTTTCTGATCCCAGATTTCGATCTCTAGTCCGACTTCACGAGCGACGACGGAAGCTTCATTGGCAAACGTTTCTGGGTACAAGTAATTAGGAGGCAGATTCACTAACCGTCGCGTTAGATTCATGCTCTGGCCGATCGCAAGTCCTTGATTCAAAATTGCATCGGAAACGTCAAACCAATGAACTTCCTCGGGCGCATGCAACGAACGTTCGGCACGAAAGAGGTCTTGTCCGACGCCGCCGGTAATGCTTCCAATAACCGACGATTTCGTATAGAGATCATCTCCGTAGAAACCTGCATAAGCGACGCGTTTGCGATTCTTCGAAGCAGCCATCGCTTTTGCGCCCGTGGCTGCAGCTCGATAACCGATTCCTGCGTCGCGAGTTTCGTTATTGCCAAGCCCCACGATCACCAATTGTCGAGCTTGTATCCCCGTCGGCGATAAGAGCGACGTCACCTTCATGGGCTTGGTCGAAAGTTCTTCGCTTTCAACAAGCTTGCGTAACGTACCACCCAACGCGGAATCGATCGCCGCGAGTTGACTGGACGTTTCCCACTCACTCCCCAAACCTAAAACGAGTCCGTCGCAATCGTAGCTAACGAGGTTGCCATGTGCTTGTACAATTTTCATCGGTGCAGTGTTTCTAGTAGAGCGATTAGACGAGTCCGTGAAGAGCTAGATAGCGTTCAGCGTCGAGGGCCGCCATGCAGCCTGTCCCAGCCGACGTAATCGCCTGTCGATAGTTGTCGTCCGAAACATCACCGGCTGAAAACACCCCCTCGACGCTCGTATCGGTTCTAAAGGCTTTTTTCCACGTGATATAGCCACTGGAATTCGTTTCGAGTTTTCCATTTAGGAAGGCGGTATTCGGAGTGTGGCCGATGGCGACGAACATCCCGTTGACTGCAAGTTCACTTGTCGAATCATCGACAGTGCTCTTCAGTCGCAAGCCGGTCACTTGATTCCCATTCCCAAGAACTTCTTCTACTACGCTATTCCAAACCAGCTCGATCTTCGGATGATTTTTGGCACGATCCTGCATCACTTTCGAGGCTCGCAATTCGGCGCGTCGATGCACCAAATAGATTTTGTCAGCACCATCGAGATTTGCCAGATAACTTGCTTCTTCGACAGCCGTATCACCACCGCCGATGACAGCCAGCGGCTTGCGACGGTAGATTGGTAGCGCGCCATCACAAACGGCACACGCGCTCACCCCTTTGTTCTTATACTTCTCTTCCGACGGCAAACCCAAATAGTTCGCGCGTGCACCGGTCGCAATGATCACGGTATGGGCTTTGATCGAATCGCCGCCAGCCGTCATCGCGACGTAAGGCTTTTGGCTGAAATCGACGTCGACGATATCGTCGGTAACGACTCGGGTTCCAAAGTTGAGTGCTTGTTGTTTCATCAGCTCCATCAACTCGACACCTTGAACGGCATAGTGAGGCTGTCCGTCCTTTTCATGCCCTTTGGGGGCTGGCGGCAAATTATAGTGACGGTCTTTATCGACTGCACTTTCTACGAAGGCGCGAATATTTCCGGCAGGAAAGCCAGCGTAATTTTCGACTTCGGTAGTAAAAGCGAGTTGGCCTAGCGGAATCATTTCCGGTTTGACAGTCCCTTCATAGAGCAACGGGCTAAGATTCGCTCGGGCGGCGTAAATAGCAGCAGACCAACCAGCCGGTCCGCTTCCAATAATTAGGCATTTTTCGATAGTCATAAATTCGTCTGCAAACGGTCGGCTTGCGGGATGTTGATATAGTGAGCCGACGGCGCTAGCCGCGGGCCGAAGATGGAAACTCTACCAAACGTAATCTGAGAATTGTAGACGTTCGCTACGTTGCGAGAAAGAACCCTACGATCCGACCGTCAAGCAGCGACTGACTAAGGAGCAACGAATCAATAACTGGCGTAGTGAATCTTGCTAAAGATCGTTTGTGCTCAGGATCTTTAACAAGATCCACTACCAAGAATGCGCTACTTAATGTTTCATCGTTCCTAACCGTTATCAGCTCGGCCCCTTGGACTACCGCTCCAGCCGAGCTTGTCACGAAGCGTCGTATAGTCGTTTTGCCCAGGAACGGATATCAAATTAAAACTTCCGGCGGCGCGGCGCACGACAACTCGATGCTGCATATCGAGTTGACAGACAACGCGACCGTCGACAACGACGCTCGACGAGGGATGCTCTTCGTGCAAACGCAACTCATACACGCGTTCAGCGGTATCGACAATCGGACGCATTGTCAGGGTATGAGCACTAATCGGGCTAATGACAAAGGCTTGAAGATTTTTCCGAAGGATCGGCCCACCTGCGGAAAGATTGTGTGCGGTCGACCCGATTGGCGTACTGACGATCAATCCGTCGCAGCTATAGGTCGTGGCGAGCTGGTTATCGATGTGCAATTCGATTTGTAGCATTGAGAATGGCGGTCCCCCTAAAATCGAAGTCTCATTTAAACCGATTTGGCTAAACAACTGCACGTTGTTGCGAAAAACCGTGCATTCGAACATCAAATGCTGTGTCACCTCGAATTGGCCTGCACAAACTTCTGGCCAAACATCGAGAAAGCGATCGGGAGAGAGCGCGGCTAAAAAGCCTAAGCGTCCAAGATTGACTCCGAGCACCGGCTTTTGCAGTCGCCCCATCTGTCGCGCCGATTGAAGGATCGACCCATCGCCGCCGAGCACCACCACGAAATCAGCTTCACATTGTTCGAATTGATATTCGAATTTTTGATCGATGGCGATGACATCGGCATACTTGCGAATCACCGGTTCGAGTCGCTGGAGTTCCCGAGCGACGCGAGGTTTGTCCGGCGGTGCCAATACAACCACGCGCGGTGTCGATCGATTCTGCTCAATCCATGGTGCCAACGTTCGACTCGTTTCTTACGTGACGGCCGATTCTGTATTTGAAAAACGCTCGGCTAACTGCCGGCAGGCTTGTGCGATTCCGTTGCTGTCGAGCGATAAATCGACCAGCAGTTCATTTCGATCGCCATGTTCGATAAAGCGATCAGGAATTCCCAGTCTTCGCATGCTTCGCGTTTCCCATCCTTCTTGACATGCCAGCTCAAGCACAGCGCTTCCAAAACCACCCATCAAAGCCGCTTCTTCTACGGTGACGACAAAGCGACATTCGCTGAAGACTCGAGCCAGCAACTGTCGGTCAAGCGGCTTGATGAAGCGAGCATTGATGACGGCGACTTCGAGTCCTTCCTGGCGTAGCTGCTCGGCAGCCGTTACTGCGTTGGCCAACATAGCGCCACATGCAACAATCGCTCCATCGGTTCCCCATCGTACCGTTTCACCTTTACCAAGCTCGATCGGTTGGACAGGACGCGGAATAACGCCGGCCGTGGCTTTCGGATAACGTATCGAGGTCGGGCAAGTTTGCTCCAAGCAGAATTCGAGCATCGGTTCCATTTCCGTCGAGTCGGCAGGAGCGAGCATCACGATGTTTGGAAAGACTCGCATGTAGCCGATATCGAAGACACCATGATGCGTCGGGCCATCAGGACCAGCTAATCCGGCTCGGTCCATCATCATGATCACCGGCAGGTTTTGCAGAGCGACTTCCTGGAATATCTGGTCGTAAGAACGCTGCATGAACGTCGAGTAGATCGAAACAATCGGTCGCAAACCGACTTTCGCATGGCCAGCCGCAAAGGCGACTGCGTGTGACTCGCAAATGCCTACGTCGAAAAAGCGATCTGGAAATTCGTCGCGAACCGGTTCGAGTTTATTGCCTTGACACATCGCGGCTGTCATAACCGTGACTCGATCGTTCTTCCGCATCTGCCTGAGGATGGCATCACGAGCAAAGTTCGTGAAGGCAGGTTTGCTACCCGCTTCAATCACCTTGGGTTTACCAGCCTCATCCGCAAAGGCAGGCGGTGTATGGAAATATACTGGATCGGCTGCAGCAGGTTGGTAGCCGTGTCCTTTCTCGGTAACGACATGAAGGAGGACCGGTCCGCTTTGCTCTTTTGCCATTTGCAGGTATTTGCGAAGCAAGCTGATATCATGTCCGTCGACCGGACCAAAATATCGAAAGCCAAATTCTTCGAAGAGCATGCCACCGACGACACCAGCTTTGACACCTTCCTTGATTTGAGCAAGTAGGCGTTCGGCGGGGTCGCCAAAAACCGGCAACCGATTGAGAAGCTTAACAACTTCGCTTTTGAGACCGGTGTAAAAAGGATTGGCGCGCAATCGATCGAGATAGTTGGCGACCGCTCCAACGCGAGGACAGATCGACATCTTGTTGTCATTCAAAATGACGATGAGATCCTTTTCGAGCTCGCCAGCGTTATTGAGAGCTTCAAATACGATACCTGAAGGGAGTGCGCCATCGCCGATGACTGCAACACTTTTTCGCGATCCTTCTTGCATTAGGTCGTCGCCGCTCTTGAGCCCCAAGGCGGTCGATACACTGCAACCCGCATGACCGGTCATGAACAAGTCATATTCGCTCTCGCTCGGATTGGGATAGCCCATCAATCCACCGCGTTCGCGAATCGTTTTAAATTCGTGGTATCGACCGGTCACCAATTTATGCGGATAAATCTGGTGGCCAGTGTCCCAGATCAATCGATCCGTCCGAAAATCGAAGACGCTATGCAGTGCCAGACAAAGCTCGACTACACCCAGATTCGACGCAAAATGCGCCGTTCGAGTCGAGAGTAGATTACAGAGGACATCCCGGATTTCCTGACCAAGCTTTTCAAGCTCGGAGACGGACATAGCGTGAAGCTCGTACGCTGATTCCAATCGCGACAACAACTCGTGCATTTCGTCAGTGTTTCCTTTCCAAAATGTACTCGGCTAATTGTATCAAGGTCTTTCCAGATTTGCCGAACGATTCCAACGCTCGGATTGCCTTACTAGTGTAATCTCTCGCCGCCACAATACTTGCTTCAACCCCGTAGAATCCAGGGTAAGTTAACTTTCCGCGTTGAAAATCCTTGCCCGTACGTTTTCCGACGATTGTGGCGTCGCCTTGTACATCTAGTAAATCGTCGACAATCTGAAACATATGGCCGACCGCTTGGCCGTAAACGGAAAGGTGTTTTAACTGTTCCTGTGTCGCACCCGCTAACAGGCCTCCGAGCTCGACGGAAACTCGGATCATGGCGGCTGTTTTGCGAGCATGGATGGAGGCCAGCAAGTCCGAATCGCCGACTTCGGTTTCGGCTCGCAAGTCGTCGGACTGCCCGCCGACCAATGCCGTCGGCCCAGCGACCTTGGCAAGAAGCCGACAAGCCTTGACTGCGATTTCTGGCGATGGATTCCCTTTAGTTAAGAGTTCAAATGCCATCGGTTGCATGGCGTCACCTGCGAGAATGGCGGTTGCCTCGTCAAATTGAATATGGCATGTCGGACGCCCTCGACGAAGGTCGTCGTCGTCCATGGCCGGTAAATCATCATGGACGAGAGAGTAGCAATGAATCAATTCCACGGCGGCAGCGGCAGGCATCGCCGGTGAAAAATCGCCGCAAACCGCTTCGGACGCCCAGAGTACCAACAACGGTCGCAATCGCTTTCCAGGTGCCATCAACGAGTAAAGTATGGCATCCGACAAACGCGCAGGTGCTCCGATCAGCAGCTCCTGAACGTTGGTTTGAAGGTAAGTATTAAAAAGCTCAGCCCGCGAACTCCACTCCCTTTCAAAAACTCGGTACTTGGACGCTTCAACCATCGGCGGTTATTGGATTTCTTGTAAATTTCTCGAAGACAATAAAGTTGGGTGGAATTGTAAGCGAACATTCGCTCATAGCCAGTCCCTCAATAACAGTTTCGAGTACGATGCGTAAGTAAAATTTGGAGGCAGAAGCCTCATAATCCCAACTCGTTCTTTGTCTAAAATGAGCCTTCCACGTTGATGAATTTGATCCGAATCGCGAATTCGACCAGGATATTCCTTTTTCTGCTGGTGTTAGGTATCTACGGTTTGATGTTCAACGTCTATGTCCCACCATCCAATGGTGACGACATTACCTATTTCCACGGCGCGCTAAGCATTGCGGCCGGCGCAGGCTTTAAAGAGCAAGGGCGATGGATTATCGACTGGCCGCCTGTTCAATCGGCGCTGATGGCGACAACCATGCTACTCACGGGCGTTCGCGAATACTACCTTGCGAAAATCATCAATGGGCTCGCCGTCTTTTTGGCATTAGCGATGGCTCATCGTGTAATGGTTTTAGAAAATCGTAGTAGCCCGCTCCTCATATGCGCGCTGATCGCGATTTTTCCGACGGCACTGGTTGTTGGAAGTGCTGGGCAAGCTGACTTTACGTTTTTTGCGATCTCGATGCTCTTCATACTGCTCGTTGCAATACTACGTGAGCGTCGTCAGTTACGATGGGCAATCGCTTGCGGTTGCGTGCTTGGGATCGCTTCGCTGACCCGTTGGATCGGTGTTGTTTTGGGAGTCATTCTCGTTTATCAAGCGATCGAAGTCGCATACAAATCCGAGAAGAAAAATTTCTACGCCTCCTCGATGTCTGCTTGGTTTGAAATCGCGGCTTCGATTATTGGAGCAAGTTTTTTTTTAGCTTGGAAAGGTTGGCTTCATTTATGCAAGCAGAGCGGTATGCGTAGCGTTAGCAACTATGAATACCTTGGCAGCTCAATTTGGAATCCACCCAATCCGCATGAATTGTTTGTTGGGTTCCTCAACTTGTTGACTCAACTGGAAAACATTGTCCTTACGTTATCGCCAAATTTGTCGTGGTGGGTCAGTGGACTGGCGAGTCTCTTTTTATTGCTCTGCACATGGGGATTTGTCGTTCGCATTCGCGAGCACGGGTGGAGGGCCTCGGATGCGTATTTTCTAGCGACGCTTATCTTGCTCTCGGTCTACGCGTACAAGGAATCTCGATATGGAATTCCGATTGCCCCCTTTCTTTTAGACTATGTTTTTACTGGGTTGCGAATTTTTCACAAGCGAGTGATGTTTTTTTTCGGTCGGAAAGATCTATCCAGTTTGCTTTTGCCTCGGCTGTTTTTCACAATTTGGATCACAGGTTTGATGGCGATGGATTTTATCTTGATTTTTCGAGGCGATGGCGAAAGCATGGGGCCGGCTTGTCAATTTCTCTTGGTCGACAATCGAGACTATCTGCGAGGATACCATTGCGATCTTTACGATACCTGTAAGCAAATATCTAGAGAATATCCGGATGCCATCGTGGCCAGCGATAAGTTTCATAAGCAACTTATTCGATACTACTCAGGACTCGAAACCCATTTTGTGGGATACGCCCCCAATTTAGAATACAAGATTTTCGTCGAAGTTAGCAAAGATAGCCTGTCCAATCGAGCAAATGAATTGACCCGAAACGAACTCGATTTCCCGACCAGTCTCGAAGGTCGGCTGTCAAATCCAAGGCGGCGAGGAATGGTAACGCTTTGGGATGTCGACGCTTGATGAGAGTATTAGCTGGACAGGGCCAAGTTGCATCGAATGGGAAGTTATTTGCGGCGGTTCCGGATTTATTAGCCGTTTTGGCGTTAGCCACGGTTCTCAGCGAAAAAACCGCGGCTAACGCCGTTCGGCTAATCCAAACCTATTGCGGCTCAGTTTGACTTCTGTTTGAATATTCGAGTGAAACCACGCGTGCTGCAATGGCCGGCGTAGAATAGAAGTTTTGGCTATGTCGCGGGCTTTTAGCCAACAGAAGTGCATAACACTGTGGATCAATCGCTGATCTGCGATTCCTTCGAGCATCGTTGCTTTGTCGGTCATGAAACGATTCTTGAAGGCTTGTTCGCCAGTACCGAAATGGACTCGATGGATCCCCCATTGCTCGCAATTGCGAAGCAATTGCATCAAGATAAGCAAACCGGGTGAGTACCTACAAAACAGAGGGTTGTATGCCGGTAGCCATGCCGCTAATCGATCGTGGCAAATAAGTCCGAGGTGAACGGCGACCAAACTGTCTCCAGCCATGAGTCGGCAATACTGGAGACGAAAATCATGGCGATCATCCTTCGCAGATTCAACTAACGATCGAACGGTGAGTAGCGCTGGCTTAGTTGCCAAGATATTCTTGACACACCTTTTTCTACACGCGTCGTCCTTCCATTGCAGAAACGATTCGAAGCTTTCGTCGGAATAGCCCAAATCGATTCGAAGCGGACCAACTTCGTGCGAGATCTTTCTTTCCTTTTGAGCTAACTTTGAGACAACGTTTGAACCGAGCGATTTCTTTTTCGCCTCGTACGACTCAAAGCCATTGGCGATATCGGCGTAGACTGTGGTTCGTCTCAACGCCATACAACTAAGATCTGGAGTTTCTCCAAGAGGCAACATGTGAAAGCGAAATGAACGGAGTTCGGTCGAATCGAGTAGATTCGTAAAATGCAACTGTTGACCTGGACTAGATATCCAACCTTGTTGGTCCGAAAGATAACCGCCAACCGGGCCTGCCGCGCGTTTGCTTATTCTCTGAAAGGGCAAGATCGAAACGGGCATGCCATTCTCAAATGCGATTGCGCATTCCACATCGTTTGTCGCTGTATTCACTGCCCGTGAAAATTCAGGATGCAGGAACGGACTTTGATGCCGTGAATCGGCAGCAATCCATCCAAGCCACGACGCTTCGATGTCGTGACTTAGCTCTGAAAAGGGAATAGTTTTGATCTGCATATCTTACTTACAATCCGATACCCGGCGGAAAGTTAAGGAAACAGCGCGTTCATCCTTGAATCGAAATGTTTCACAACTTGTGAACCGTCATTTTAATTCACCCATAAGAAAAGCGGATGAAAAATTGAGCATTCTTGAGACTTCTTCGGGCAAATATCGAATTTGCCAACGCGCCGATCAAAGCCGCGACATATATTTGACAAACTCCCGATCGAGCTTTTCAAGATCCTGCCCAAAAAACTTCTGAAAATCGGCAATTCGCCGCTTCGGATCGGTCGGTTCCAAGGGCGGTCGACGACTTAGCTCGGTCATATAAGCGGCATACTCTTTGCTTCGGGTTTTGAGTAAAAAATAGGTCAATGCCCAGCTTTCACCATAGGCAGCCGTTGCGGACGAACTGTCCTGAAAGCGGCTATCGTCCTGGAGCAACTTCAAGAGGCTATTCGATTGGCGAGAATTGAATGACTTTCGAAACACGTCGTAGTTGAACCCATTGATCTTGCCGATCCCGCCCCATCCAGTCGCATTGCTCAGATCGGGCGATTCAAAAAACATCGCTAGGCCTTCGCTGATCGCGATTGGATTGTCGCACAAACGAGTCTGCAAGCCACTGTTGTAGGACAATTGATGCACGGCTTCATGAACAACCGTGGCGACCAATCGCTCGGCACTCCGTTGCGCTAGGATGTGATTGATGAGCTCTGCCGTGTTGACCGATTTCCCTTTGGGAATCATGCCTTCGACGCCGGTCAGATCGTACCCCGCAATTCGATTGCTCAACAGATTGTAATAACCAATCATGCTTTCAGCATTGAGAACGTCCTCGCCCTTGGCATACTTGACGTAGTTGTCTCGGTTCTCGAAAACGACGGCTACCAGTGGGAACTCGGGTTCGTGAAGCTCGACCCCCAGTCGCTTCCAATAGGTATAAAACCCTCGCAAAAGGCGCTCGTACAACGCACCATTCCATTTTGCATACGCTTCAGTCGTATTGTAACAAATAACGTAGTGTTTGGTCGACGTTGCTCGAAAGCCTTTAGGGAGTTCGGCAAGCATCTGCGCAGAGATTTGGGCACTGGTGAGCGGCTCAAAAGGAGTGGCCGTTTTCTCAATCGACTCCGTTTCCTTGGCTACGAAAAGATGCAGTCGACCGTTGTTCTCCTGAAACAGACAACCGCCGTCTAACCCCTCGGCAACGACAAAGCCATTCATCGACTTTCCAGAAGCCCCCGGGCTCTTGAGTCTTACTTGGTAACTGGACTTACGTATTTTGGACGGAGATGGCTCTTGTGCAACTCCCAACGAGACGAAAACGACGAGCATCAAAACGCTATACGACGTAATCCGAGTTGCTATGGATGTTGTAAAATCAGACATTGGCATCGCCTCGAGACTCCTTCGAAACAGCGTTGTTCTATTATAACAGATTCCCGACGAGCGGTATTCGTTACCGCTTCGAGGCAGGGCTAGTCAGAAATATATATTGTGCAATTAGCCGACGGCCGTCAGGCCCGGTTTTCACAAGGAAACCGGAGCTAACGCTCTGCGGCTAATTGCGTAACTTCAATAACTGACTTGCCCGGTGCTTCAAAGATTCGGTGCGAGGGCGGGACGCCCGCTTTATCGATTTAGATTGCGAGTCGCCAGCCAGCCTGCCAATGCGCCGACAATGACGAGCAACAATAGCAACCCAGCCTCGCTTGCTCGCACGCCGTAGTGAAGCAAGTCAAAGATTCGCATCGAAATGGTCGTCACTCCAGGCGGCAGGCATTGCAAATACGTCGCTAAATCACCCATTGCGACTGCCAGCAGTGCGAGCCAAAGTATCGCGACGGGCTTAGCGAAGGACAGCATGCACAATCGAATCTTCGCAGACCAAGGACGTCCTGCATCGATGGCCCAAGTCTGGCCAGACTCCTCTTGCCATCGACGATGAAAAATCGCGAATACTAGCACCGTCAAGGGAATCAAGCGGAATTGCATGCACAGGATCGGGGCTGCCAGAGTATGATCGCAAAGCCATTGCAGACCGATTATTGGAGCTTGGTAAAAGCGAATGACCAACAAATTGACGATCGGACCTGGAAGTGAAAAACAACCGATGCAGAATCCAATGAGGATTGCTCGAACCAGTTGGTAAACAAGGCGTTTTGCTCCGCTGCGACTGTCAGACTTCTCGACCGATGGCGGAAATATCGCCAGCACAGCGACAGCTCCGAAAAAGCAGGCAATCGTGGCTGACCAAGCCGAGAGCGAAAGGGACCAGTGAAACTCACGATAAAAACTCGATGGAGCGTGAACACAATTCCGCATGGCGTTCTCTAGGCTCCACGAACGTTCGATGTTGCCTCGCCCGTTTTGGCTGGCAACCCATCCTGCCTTGATCAGCAGATTGGCCAGCGGCAAGAGAACGCTTACGGTTACGATTAACCACGCGGCGACTGAAAAAGCCCAATGATGCCCAATGATAAAGTCGCTGTGCAACTCATGCGAACGAACCGCTCGAACTTTACGCCATGCATAGGATACAACCCCAATGCCTATCGAACCTAATAGAAGACTCAGGCTTGAGGCGGCGAGTATGCGACGGAAATTGACCTGATCGGTGATCATATCCAGATAGCATTGTTCGACTAATGTTGGAACTTGAAATAGATTGGTTACGACCATATCACCGCTAATCCAGGCAGCAATCGACAAGAAAGTTCCAAAAATCCAGCTCGACCAATTCGGCCAGATTCCAAGCCGAAATTGGCGCAACAGACCACCCTCGCACCTCGCGAGTTGGATCGGTGTCGATCGACATTTCGATAGTCCGATGACAAGTATCCAATAGGCGACCGGTAAGGCCGCCATCGCATGAATCCAGACAACGCTTGCAATTCCGACCAAGGGAGCCTTCGCTGATGTTACTTGCGAAAGCGTCCACCATCCGACGCTTCCAAAACCAGCCGACCATGCACCGGCAACGACGTAACTAGGAAGCAAAAGAAAACAGCCGATAAGCCCAGCTTGGCAGCGAGCCGCGACGGTGTTCCTGCCAAAAGTCTCTAACGCCAAGAACGAGGCCAGCATCACGGCAATCACCGACGCGCCACAAGCTACCACCAATGAATTTGCAAAATATTCCATGGATTGTGTTGCAAGCTTCGTTTAACTCACGGAAAACGATTGGCTATTCCTTTCCACGACCATCGTCCAGTGAGTACAATATCGGCTTCAAATTTTCGAGTTCCATGCTTTTCGCAAGTGAATGTTGAGTGGGACATTCCTTCAGTCTCGCTTCACCATTAACTATCAAGGATAACCCATCACTATGTCGCGCAGTAGCTATCTACCAATGTTTTCGCTTACCCGGTTGGGATTGTTCTTTGTCGCTTTGTTGGTTGCAAACGGTGTTACTATGACTGCTCAAGATTCTCCGAAAAAGAAACAGCCTCAGAATCAACAGGAGATGCTCGATGTATGGATAGGTACGGGTCGAAGTCAGCTAAGCCAAGGGATTTATCACACGCAACTTAACACGTCGACCGGAAAACTTTCACAAGTGACGTTGGTTGCCGAAGCCGACGGTCCAGGTTTTCTTGCCCTCCATCCTAAGCTGCCGATATTGTACACCGTTTGTGAGCTCGATAAGAAACCTGTTGTCGCCGCTTATGCTGTCGACACGGGCAAAGGTCGAGCATCTCTCAAACTCGTGGACTCGGTTGAGATTGGAGACGGAGGAGCGGCGCATCTGAGTGTTGAACCGACGGGTCACACACTGCTCACCGCCCAGTATGGAACCGGATCGGTTGGCGTTTTCGCTCTCAACGACGATGGCTCGATTCGTTCTCGAACGCAGTTAGTCAAACACGAAGGCGGCTCGAAAGTGGATCCGAAACGACAGGAAGCACCGCACGCTCACTGGACGGGCTTTTCGCCAGACAACCGTTTCGCATTTGTCCCTGATTTGGGACTCGATAAGGTTGTAATCTATCGATTGGACGCGGCTAATTCAAAGATTGAACCGCATGGATTTGGTCAGCTACCGGCAGGCAGCGGTCCACGCCATATGAAATTTGACAACAGCGGACGATTTATTTTTGTCCTCAACGAACTCGCCTTGACGATTACGGTTTTCCGATACGACGCGCAAGCAGGAAACATGACGCCGATCGAAACTGTTGAGACCGTACCTGCTAGCGAGAAAGACAAAGAGCAAGCGATCAGCGCGTCAGAGATTCGTGTGCACCCCAATGGACGGTTTGTCTATTCTGCCAATCGAGGACACGATACGATCACGGCGTTCTCGTTCGATGAATCTAAAGGGCATCTGACGTTTATCGAACGCGAACACGTTCGCGGTGCGACCCCTCGAAATTTCAATATCGATCCGACTGGCAAATGGTTACTGGCTGCTGGACAAGATTCACACACTTTGGCTGCGTTCGCCATCGATCCAAAAACGGGTGAGCTCACCTACAATCGAAGCTGTGTAACGACACCTTCCGCAATATGCGTTTTATTCGGGAAATAAGAAACTTCTCGCTGATCGCCACGATCTGGTTCCGAGCCTCTGCCTCGGACCCCACTGCAGCCCAGGCTCTGCCTGCTGAAATATCAATTGTTCGAGATCGGCGACTAACTCCACACGAGGCGGAGCCTTCGACGCAGTGCGTTTCTCAGGCGAGAGCCTGGGAACGAGCGTAAGGCGTACTCTTAGCCTTCGAAGTACGCCTACGGCTGAGACTGTTAAACGATTAAATCAACAAGCCGCAAGCCGCCCGGTGTATATCCACCATTTTCGTCGCTACTACCGGACGGCTTGGCGCCGCACCGCTACATTTTTAAGCTTATCCTTGCGGCATTCGTGTCCGGTACCTATCGATCATTACTTAGGAGTCGGAGGATGCCGCCGATTGCATTCGACTCGCCAAGTCTTTACAGGTCTTGTCGGTATTCGAACAAAGAGAACAGTTCGACGATCCTTCGACGCCTCCTTGATTGGCGATACCTCCGCAGGAGCCACGGAGTCGCTTCCGATTGAGAATATATCCGACGGCCATTCCGATCATGACACAAGCGAAGACTACAAGTGAAACGCCAAAGGCGACCAAGAAAATCGTTGCGTTCATCTTATCGTTCCTTTTTGAATCGAGCCTTGGGAACAACTGCCCGGAAATTGGCGAGCAAATTGTTTCGAGCAAGTTGACACCAGACTGCCTTCGTCGCGGTGTACTAACAGGACCGCCCAATTGTTCGCTTCCGCGACAGTCAATCCGACTTCGGGCCCCAGTACCATCATAGACGTTGCGACCGCGTCGGCTAGTGCACAATTCTCCGCGATGACCGACGCTGAGGCGAGTGTATGCACGACTGGCCGTCCGGTATTCGGATCGATGGTGTGGGAGTATCGCTGGTTCGCAACTTCATAATAGTTCCGATAGTCTCCGCTCGTCGCAATCGCCGCATTTGACAATCCGATGACTGACTGGATAGTACGTTCACCTTCGTTGGGGGCTTCGATTCCTACTTGCCAAGGCTCGCCATCGGAGCGAACTCCGTGGGCGGCAATCTCGCCACCGATCTCGACGAAATAGTCCTGAACTCCGTTGTCCCTTAGCAGTTGCCCAACGCGATCTACGCCGTGCCCTTTCGCAATGGCCGACAGATCAACTCGGAGCATTGGGATCGATTTTTTTATCGCCGGAGGATCCAATCGAACTTCTAGATTTTGGTATCCAACCGACTCCTTGATTGCCATGATCTCGGCTTCTGAGGGAAGTACTTCGGAACGTTGACTTGGGCCGAAGCCCCAAAGATCGACGAGAGGAGCGACCGTGATATCGAAGGCGCCATTCGACGCTACCGAAATCTGTTGGGCCAACTGAACAACTTGTGCAGTTTCAAAGGACAATGCAAACCAATCGGTCGATGACGAGTCATTGAAGGTCGATATCTCAGAATGCTTGAGATAGGTCGACATCTGTTGGTTGACCGTTCGAAGTTCAAAGTCGATCAAACGATTCATCGCTTGGGGCGACAATACATCGGCATCCGCAACATATCGGACCAGATAGATGGTGCCCATGGTCGAGCCTTCAAGCTTATGCTGGTTGTCGACTGAGCGAATGAATGGGCGATTGAGCCAGTAGCATAGACCAACCAGCATCAAAGCCGCAGCGAGAAAAAAAGCTCTTCGATAAACGGCTGTCCGTCGCGATGGTGGCATTGAATAACCTCGAAGGGGGCGAGAAGATTCTCAGCCACCAAAATCGTCGAAGGCAATATTGCTTTGTGGAACACCAAGCTCATCAAGCATCTTAAAGACCGCCGAATTCATCATCGGAGGTCCGCAAAGATAGTACTCGATATCTTCCGGGGCAGGATGATTCTTGAGGTAGTTATCCAGAACGATCTGGTGGATAAACCCGACGTACCCACTCCAGTTATCTTCAGGTTTGGGTTCCGAAAGCGCAATGTTGAATTTGAAATTAGGAAAATCTTTCTCGATTGCGCGAAAATGATCGACATAAAACAACTCACGAAGGCTTCGACCGCCGTACCAAAACGAAACCTTTCGATCGGATTTCCGATTGCGGAATAACTCGAAGATATGACTTCTCAACGGAGCCATTCCAGCTCCGCCTCCGATATAAACCATTTCATTCTTAGTGTCTTTGATAAAGAATTCGCCATACGGACCGGAAATAGTAACCGGATCACCTGGTTTGAGACCAAAGATATACGAACTGACTTGGCCAGGCGGCGTTCCTTCAGGAGCTCGCGGCGGCGGCGACGCTACGCGAACATTCAGCATAATGATCCCTTTTTCGCCGGGATAATTTGCCATCGAATAAGCGCGATACACGGGCTCATCGACCTTCGAGACGTATTTCCAAATCTTGAACTTGTCCCAGTCTTCACGGAATTGCTCTTCGACGATGAAGTCTTTGTATTCGACGGTGTGCGGCGGGATTTCGATTTGGATATAGCCGCCCGACTTGAAATCGACAGCCTCGCCTTCGGGGAGTTCGAGGACAAGTTCCTTGATAAAGGTTGCAACATTGTGATTAGAGCGAACTTTACAGCTCCACTTTTTCGTTTCAAAAACCTCGGGCGGTACCTCGATCTTCAAGTCCTGCTTGACGGCCACCTGACAGCTAAGACGATAACCTTGTTTGGCTTTGGCATTGCTGATGTGATTCCGTTCGGTCGCAAGGATATCTCCGCCACCGGCCACGACTCGTACGAGGCATTGCGCGCACGTCCCGCCACCGCCGCATGCACTCGAAATAAATATTCCGTTGTTCGCGAGGCAACCAAGCAGTTTTCCACCTGAAGGTACGACGATTGACCTGCTATCGTTAACCAAGATTTTGACATCGCCGGCCGCAACGAGGACTCGCTTGGCGATGAGAATAACGGTGACCAGCCCCAGCACGATAAGGGTAAAAAACAGTACACCCAAAAGAATGTCGAACATAAAATGCAATTCCCAATCTCTGAGCAAGAACGTTTCGCGGAACTACCGAAGACGCTCGACCCTGGCTACAACTGAATTCCTGAGAAAGCCATGAAGGCCATCGCAATTAAACCGACCGTAATAAAGGTAATTCCTAGACCACGAAGTCCAGGCGGGACATCGCTGTATCGCAATTTTTCACGAACGGCTGCTAACGCTACAATGGCCAATCCCCATCCAAATCCCGATCCAACGCCATAGACCACACTCTCACTAAAATCGTAGGATCGCTGATCCATAAAAAGCGAGCCAGCCAATATGGCGCAGTTCACGGTGATCAAAGGTAGAAAAATCCCAAGCGCGTTATAAAGAGCAGGGAAGAATCGATCGAGTACGAGCTCCAAAATTTGAACGATCGCAGCGATCACACCGATATAGCTAATGAACGACAAGAACGACAAGTCGACCGACTCGTAATTTGAGCCGAGCGTCAACGCTAAGGCACCAGGTGCCAACAAGTATTGGTAGAGAAGATTATTCGCCGGAACGGTAATACCTAGAACTACCGTTACTGCTATTCCTAGCCCGATGGCCGTCTTGAGATTTTTTGAGATCGCAAGAAACGTACACATCCCCAAAAAAAACGCCAGCGCCATGTTTTCGATAAACACGGCAGTCAGAAACAAACTTAGATAGTGTTCGAAGCTGTGAAATTCCATGGTGGGCTAAGCCTCCTCGACTTGATCAGGTTTGAAAATGCGCACTATCCAAATCAAGATGCCAATAATAAAAAACGCGCTCGGTGCAAGCAGCAATAGTCCGTTGGGTGTATACCAACCACCGTCGGTGATCTTCGATAATATCGGGAAACCAAAGAGCGAACCCGATCCAAAAAGTTCTCGGAAGAAAGCCACCAATATGAGGACGGCACTGTAACCGAGTCCATTTCCGATTCCGTCCAGGAAGCTCGTCACTGTGTTGTTTCGCATCGCGAATCCTTCCGCGCGACCCATGACGATACAATTCGTGATAATCAACCCCACAAAAACGCTCATCGTTTTGCTGATTTGAAAGAAGTACGCTTTGAGAACTTGATCGACAACAATCACCAGCGAGGCAATAACAACCATTTGAACGATCATGCGAATGCTGCCCGGAATAAAATTCCGGATCGCTGCGACAGTCGCACTCGCAAACGCTGTCACTAGCGTGACCGCTATGCTCATCACAATGGCTGTTGAAAGCTGCGTGGTCACCGCCAAAGCCGAACAAATGCCGAGGACCTGCAAGGTAATCGGATTGTTGTTGATAATCGGGTTCAGCAGAACATCTCTAGCCTTTTGAGTTGCCATCGAGGGCTCCTTTTTGTGAGGCTAACTTTTTTAAATAGGGACCAAAAGCATCGCTACTAAACCAATACTTAATCATATTGTCGACACCTCGGCTAGTAATCGATGCACCTGAAAGACCGTCGACCATATAAGCCGCATTTTCTGCAGTCGGCGAGCCTTTTGCAACGCCTACAGCAAGCGTTGCATCCTCCGGTTCACCTCGCCAAATCTGCTTACCTTGCCACTGTTTTTTCCACTTCGGATTTTCAACTTCGCCGCCCAGGCCCGGCGTCTCGCCGTGCTCATAGTAGGTCAAGCCATTGATCGTTTTGAGATCACCCTTGAGGGCGACAAATCCGTACAAAGTCGACCAGAGTCCCTTTCCATAAATTGGCAAAACAACCTGCTCTAAGTCACCTTGCTTGTTCTTAACCAGATATACCCAGGTGTACTTTTCGCGTTTTTCAATCCCGATGCCAAATCGCTCTGTTTGAATGACCGTATTCATATCCTCATCTTTCGCGGCTTTGCGCTCATCAAATGACTCGTTAGCAATCGTCGTATCTACTACATATTCGCCGGATTGCAGATCAACAACCTTCGCCTCAATCGTTCCATCGGAAAACATTTGCGTGATTTGTTGCGGCTTGAGTGCGCCCACATCTTCGGCTAATCCGGCTGCCTCGATGATATTGCGTTGCCGATCGAGCAATTTATTCTTGCTCTGAATATCTTTGAGGCTCACCGCCGCTGTGCTGACCAATAGCGAGCACACCACGCATAGAACTAGCGAGACGACAAACGTATTCTTGATCGAGTCACGTTGTTCAGTTTGCATAGCGAGCCACCCTCCGCTTGATGTTTCGCTGAACGACGCAAAAATCGATAAACGGGGCGAAGACGTTGGCGAACAAGATCGCCAACATGATCCCTTCGGGGAAAGCTGGATTGATGACGCGTATCAGAATCGTCATGGCACCGATCAAAGCTCCGTAAAACCATTTCCCCATTTCGGTCATCGAGGCGCTTACCGGATCGGTAGCCATGAAAACCGTACCAAAGGCGAATCCGCCCAACACGACATGCCACCACGGCGGCACATGAAACATCGAGTTCGTATCGCTGCCAACCCAATAAAACAGCGAAGATACGGCCAGCATTCCCAAACAAACACCGCTCATGATCCGCCACGATCCGATACCGGTAGCAATCAAAATCGCCGCACCGATCAAACAGCATAGCGTACTGGTTTCGCCAATCGAACCTGGAACTGTTCCGACGAAATAGTCGAACCAAGTCCATCCACGCTCACCACTTGTCGTTGAAATGTGCGACAGCGAATCCATGACATTTGGGTATTTGCCGACGCTTGTCGAGGCTAAATGCCCGAGCGCCGTCGCACCGGAATAGCCATCGACCTTCGCACCATCAGCGAGATACTTCGTAGCGATCCAAACTTTATCGCCGCTCATATTGGCCGCATAAGCAAAGTATAAAAAGCATCTAGCGGTGAGCGCGGGGTTCAGAAAGTTACGTCCCGTACCACCAAAAATTTCCTTGCCGAAGACGACGCCGAAGGCAATCCCGAGCCCTACTTGCCACAAAGGAATGTCCGGCGGAAGCGTCAGTGGAAACAGCAAGCCGGTTACCAAAAATCCTTCGTTGATCTCATGCTTACGAACAATGCAAAATATCGCTTCACAAGTTCCGCCAACCGCCATGCAAACAATATAGATCGGAAGGAAGTAGATGGCTCCTAATACGAAACAGTCCAATAGATGGTTGGGGTTATAGCCAAGGCCGATCGCTTGGTGAATCGTATGATGCCAATCAGTCGCTGGTTCGAGCCCCTTTTCGATCAGGCCTTGCGTAGCCACGTTGGCTTGATATCCGACATTCCACATGCCGAACAGCGTACAGGGAACCAAGGCGACCACGACCATCGTCATCATGCGCTTCAGGTCGAGCGCATCGCGAATATGGGTAAGTCCCTTCGTGACACTTCCGGGGGTAAACAGAAACGTATCGGCCGCTTCGTAGACAGGATAGAGTTTCTCGAACCGTCCGCCCTTGTCAAACAAGGGATGCATTCGGTCGAGTATGTTGCGAAGAAACTTCATTGGCTGTTCAAACCTCTCATCCCTCTTTTTCAACCATCGAAAGATTGTCTCGGAGAATATTGCCGTAATCGTACTTGCCTGGACAAACAAAGGTACACAAGGCGAGATCCTCTTCGTCTAATTCCAAGCATCCGAGCTCTTGCGCTCTAGCGGTATCCCGCGATATAAGCGCCCGAAGCAATAGCGTCGGCAGTACGTCCAAGGGGACAACTCTTTCGTACGTACCAATGGGAACCATCGCACGTTCGCTCCCTTCAGTACTGGTCGTGATCTTGAATTTCTTGGTAGCGGTCCATGCGGAAGCAAATGCCCGCGTGATCGAAAATTTATTGAAGCCCGGTTTCTGCCATCCCAAAAGCTCGCGCTGGTTTCCCTCAAAGAGACAAGCGACTTGAAGATGATATCGACCAAGATATCCAAGCAATTCTTCCATCTGTCGACCACACAACACCGACCCGGAAATGATCCGGGGATTATCCAATCGCAACTCGTCGGCGGTCAAATCGGAGAGGCATGCTCCTAATCGAGATTGAATCAATCGCGGTTTCAATACCGCTGGACCGGCCAGCGAAATTACACGAGTCGGAACAAGTCGACCTTGCGTGAAAGCTCGTCCTATCGCAATCACATCTTGATAGTCGAGGTGCCAATTAATGCGTTCTGCGGATGCTGGCTGCAAAAAATGCATGTGCGTACCAACAAGCCCCGAAGGATGCGGACCATGGAACTCGACGACTCGCACATGTTGATTCAATTCGCCAGGTGTTTCCGTGCCTGGGGCTCGGCATAAAAACACGACACCGTCGGTCAGCTTTGTAATCGCATCAACACCCGTCGCAAAATCTTCTTTCGCATCACGGATAATCGCAGCGGGATTAACCGCCAACGGATTGCTGTCCATCGCGTTGATAAAGATCGCGTGCGGGACAGACTTCGGCGATGGGACTTTGCTATACGGTCGGGTGCGAAAAGCGGTCCATAGACCGGTTTCAACAATACGTTCGATAATGCCTTCACGCGGAAGCTTGCTAACTTGTGACGCTTCGATCTTATCAAATTCGTGGATTGCTTCTTCTTTCGCGACTTCGATTACCATCGATAGAAAGCGACGTTTCGCCGCGCGATTGATCGCTTTCACGCGGCCACCGGCCGGCGATACGAAGACTACGCCTTCGGACTGTTTGTCGAGCAAAACGGGCTGGCCAAGCTTAACTTCGTCTCCTTCGGAAACGAGCATCGTTGGTCGCATGCCGAGAAAGTCGCTAGATACGATAGCGACATGACGTACCGGCTTTAAGCAAACCTTCTGCTCAGGTTCGCCTTCGATTGGGACCGTCAATCCTTTTACAACCTCAAACCGCTCGACCATCGTTGGTGTTGATCTATCTTCTTGATTGGCTCGTTCGTCGTCGTTTCAGGCGAAGTCAATTCACACCCGAAACATCGGCGATTCGATCGTCTTTAGGGACTCGCAGGCTCGCATCCAGGGAGACGCCTTCGTCGAAGTGCGGTTAGCTCTGGATGTAAACCTTCAAGTAGTGATTCTCTACAGTGAGAATATCATACTGTGCTTTGACGACGTCGCCAATGGATACTAGCCCTGCTAGTCGCTCACCTTCCATAATTGGAAGATGGCGAACACGACGACTGGTCATCACCCCCATGATATTTTCGACCTCATCATCGGGTTTTCCCGTGATCAGATCTTGGGTCATGAAATCGCGGACCAGTAAATTGTTGAGGCTTTGACGCTGGGATGCGATTGCTTTGAGAATATCCCGCTCGGTAATGATGCCCAACACAGTTTCATTGTTGAGTACCAAAAGCGATCCACAATTAAACTTTACAAGCGTGTCAACGGCTTCGGCAAGCGTGGCCGTCGGTGAAATCTGATAGACCGAATCGCCTTTAGACCGCAAGATTTCGTTGACTCGCATAAGAATACTTCCTTCGAGAGTGACCTAGCAACCTGCCGCTGCGGCTTGTTATACGCCGCAAAACACGGGTAGTGCAGTGTAATCACCCGCAAGGCTATTTTCAAGGCCAGCAATCAGCGGGTGCGGTCCTCCAAAACGCAAAAACTAACAAATTCGTTATGTTTCGCGGATTAAAAATTCTTAAGGGTTCTGCTCCGAAGTGTTCGCTTGAACGCTGCGTAGAAGCAGTTTTGTTCAATCTTCGCAGTCCGCTATTCTCATCGGTAGCGATTGGTCGTCGATCGACTCGCGTCAATGTTAATAGGTGCGGAAATCTGAGAATAAACATTGCCGTAGTAATCTTGGAGCATCGAACGTGAACCTGAACGATACTGACTACCAACAGATTGAGTCGATTGATTCTCGACGATGGGCGTACTTGATGGTCGTTTCTGAAAAGTCGTAATCGGCGATTCACCGGATACAGGAAGCAAGTCGAAGTCATCGGAGGCATTCGACGGTAATTGATCCGACGGCGATGCGTCGGGGTTCAGGCGCATCGGTTCTTCGCCAAGCGGTTTATCACCTTTTTGTCGCTGTCTGAACGGAGGCGGAGGCGGGACCGCGTCGGAAGAAAAGCTTTGAGCTTCATTGCCATTATTCTGAAAGAGGTACTGGTCATTCGTCGCGTTGACTCGCGGATCGGCAATAGGGATTGTCGCGTTTTGCGACCATGTTGGTTGGCGATAGATATTTTCAGGCGTCTGTCCCAAGCTTGTTTCGGTGGGGGCATACGAAGAATTCGGCAAAGGCGTCGAATGTGGTTCGGCAAACTGCTGATACATTTGCGTCGATGGAGGCAAGATGGTCATCGGCATCGCATCGTTAGCCCGAGGCTGCTCAGCTTGTACGTCTGATTGTGTATGAGTTTTTAGCGATGCGATCGACGTCGCAACTGGTTTGGCCGCCATAGCGCGGGAAATCATGCTCTGGTTTTTGTGCTCAGGAGCGCGATAGAAGAGATTGCTATTCGGCAGAACGAAAAGATCGTGGGGACGATCGGTTACTTTCGGGCACGTTACACATTCGTGATAACCATCGCTCACTCCGAATCCCCAAGCCCGGAAGAGTTGATTGAGCGGAGACAACGTTTGACTAGGCATCTGAGCCCAGGCGGTTGTTGAACTGAATAAGAGCGAGCAAATAGCAATCCTTTGCGACAAGCGGAACCAATTCTTCATGATCAGGCTTCCTATTCCCCTACCATCGTTTATACGAAATACAACGGTTATTCAATCGGCTACCATCACCTCCGAAGCCCAGCATTCAGTCTGAGGATCAGTACCCTTTCGCGCGATCAACGTCCTCAAGTATCGATTGTGTAAAATAGGTAACTGAGCTCGCCATATGAACAATATGCCAGCATTCGAGCTGGTTCCCGCGCTCGCCTGGATTATTCATCAGCCGAAGTGCGTTAGCACCGGTTCGCTCGAATCGCTGGGAGCTCGTGGCTAGCGCCATCGGCTCATATTCGGACATTTTCATTAGGAAAGAAACAGCTCGTTCAACTTATTTCAACGGATTTGTATCCGTGGTCGCGGTCGGATAGACTGAGCACCTCTCTTTGTGTCCATCGCCTACCTTGAAAGTCCCGCCTTCTATGTCTTCGCGAAGTTCTCGATATCTGTCATTCATCAGTTCGATTTTGCTGGTAAGTGCCGCGAACGTTTCGATGAATTTTCTTAGGGCACAAGAAAATCAAACGAATAGCCAAGTTTCAAAAGGCGCTGCCGATTGGTGCCGAAGTGATTTTTGGAGTACGACCTCTGGTTCGGCCCCTGGTAAGAACTGGGAATTTATCGATGGCGAGATTCGTCTGCTCGATCCCTCGGGTGGCCAAGGAAGTTTGCTTAGCCCGCCGCTGCCCGTCGCCTTTGATCTTTCCTTCCAATGGAAGATCGAAGAGAAATCGAACTCAGGCGTCAAGTATCGGGTACGTCAATTCGGCAATCGTTGGTTGGGGGTCGAATATCAAATCATCGACGAACCGATTCGACGAACCGAACCGAGCAAAAATGGGACGGCCTCGATCTACGATTTGTCGCCGGCCAGTATCGAACGGGATATGCATCCAGTCGGGCAATGGAATTCTGCTCGAGTTGTTGCGACCAGCGATCGCGTCGAACATTACCTCAACGGCGAGAAGGTTGCGAGCATCTCGACGCGAGGTCCCGAGTGGGAAGCGGCTGTCGCGTTCAGCAAGTTTTATGGTCTACCCAATTTTGGTCAGCCGACCGATGGCGATCGAATTATGCTGACCGATCACGGCGGTAAGATCGCCTACAAGGATTTTCAACTGACTGCGATTGACGAGAAAATTCCTCCAGCCTCAGTGCAACGTCGAGCACCACAGCTTGGCAACGCATTCCGTAACAGTTGGGCCGACCAGAGTTCGATCGTTCTTTGGAGCCGTACCACGGCCCAATCTGAGATGGTGAAAGACGGCCCCGCGTTTATAGAGCTAGAGAAGTCCGAGGTGGCAGAGTTATCGAATTCGATGGATGAACAAAAGTTGGTCGCGGCCCAGTTACCCAAGAACACAACATTGCAACAGATGGCAGGTGCCTGCCCCGGAGCACCCGGCGAGCTTCGTCTCACTTACTTCCCGACCGCTCGCAAGAATCAGGCCAAGGTGATTGCATGGAAAGCAACGAATGCGGAATCGGACTTTACGATGCAATGGCAATTGCAGGACCTGCAACCGGGTACCGAGTATGCCGCGATCATTGAAACGCGACGCATCGGTGAAGAAGCGATCACGGCTGTCGTGCGAGGTTCTTTTCAGACAGCCCCACGAGCAGATAAGCCAGCCGATGTCTCGTTCTGTGTAACGACGTGCCATGATTTTGTGCGTCGCGATGACGGCGAAAACGGTCACAAAATCTATGTGCCTCTCGCCCAACTTGGACCGAATTTCATCGTTCATGCTGGCGATATCGAATACTATGATCTCAAGAGACCTTGGGGTTGGACGAAGGACTTGATGCGATTCAAATGGGCGAGGCTCTTCTCGCTTCCTAGAAATCGTGATTTCTATGCCAACACCACGACTTACTTTATCAAGGACGATCACGACACACTCAAAGATGATTGCAGTCCGGGGCAACGCTACGGAGCGGTGACTTTCGAAGAGGGGATGAAGCTTTTTAACGAAGAGCAATTTCCTTCGCATTCGCCTCGATACCATACCGTCGTCTGGGGCGAAGACCTTCAGATCTGGACGCTGGAAGGTCGAGATTTCCGAAGCTCTAACAAGATGCCCGACGGTCCTGATAAATCGATTTTAGGTGCAGAACAAAAGCGATGGTTGCTCGAAACGCTTGGTGAATCGAAAGCTGCATTCAAGCTGGTTTTCAGTCCGACTCCAATCGTTGGCCCCGACCGAACGAACAAGCACGACAATCATTCCAACGATAATTTTGCTCACGAAGGAAACGAACTCCGGCAACAGTTCAGTCAGATTCCCGGCGCGATCGTATTTTGTGGCGATCGGCACTGGCAGTATGCATCGATCGATCCTGCAAATGGGCTGTGGGAGTTCGGATGCGGACCTGGCAGCGAAGCGCATGATCTAGGATGGAAAGAAGACGACGTTCGGCCGGAGCATCAATTCCTTCGAGTCGCCAGTGGTTTTTTGAGCGGTCGAGTAACCCATGCTGGAAAAAAAGAAGAGCCTTCCTTGACTATCCGTCATCACAAAATCAGCGGTGAACAAGTCAGCGAATTTGTCTTTCCCGTAAAGTAACCGTTCGGCAAAAACCGTCCCTTGGAGATTGAAAATATGAAGCGTAAGTTCGTTTTTGCAGTGTTGACGGTTTTCATGCTGCTATTCAGTTTCGGCCTTCCTGTAACCATCGCAGCCGAGGTTTCGATCGGTAAATATCAGTTTCGAATTGCCGATGGATTCACTGTCGAGTTGATCGCTGCGCCGCCGATGGTGAAGTATCCGATCTGTGCGGACTTCGATGAGCGAGGTCGATTCTACGTTTGCGAATCGTCGGGTTCGATCGACTGGAATAAACCTCAGTCGCCCGATTCGATGCATCGAGTCCTGCGTCTTGAAGACAGCGACGGCGACGGCATTTTCGATCGCAGTTCCGTTTATGCGCAGTTCGAAATGATGCCGCAAGGAAGCATGTGGCTTGACGGATCGCTCTTTGTCGCAGCCGCACCGCTGATTTGGAAACTTACCGATACCGACGATGATGGTATAGCCGATGTACGCGAAGAATGGGTGAAGACCGATAAGACGACAAACTGTCTGAACGACCTTCGCGGTCCTTACTTAGGTCCCGATGGCTATATCTATTGGTCGAAAGGACCTGCTCTTCAAGAGTACATGGTCGACGGCAAGCCATGGGCATCGTCAGCGCGACACATCATGCGCCGTCACCCAAAGGGTACTAACGCCGAGCCGCTGATGGTTGGCGGCATGGATAATCCGATCGAAATCGCGTTTACTCCCGGCGGTCAGCGAATGATTACTTGCACCTACATCCAGCCGCCCGGCCAACCGCGTGACGACGGGATACTTCACGCGATTTACGGAGGAGTCTACCCAAAAGACATCGCTCCGATTTACGACTTTCCTTGGACAGGTCCTGACGTTCTGACGCCGCTAACGACATGGGGAGCAGTATCGCCTGCCGGATTGATGTGTTATCAGTCGACTGTCTTTGGCGACGCGTTTCAAGGCAACTTGTTTTCGGCTCACTTCAACGGACATCGAGTCTTCCGACATGCGATGAAACCGAAAGGGAGTACGTTTGAATGTACGAACGAAGAGCTGATCGGCTCTGATAATGTTGAATTCCATCCAACCGAAGTCATGGAGGACGCCGACGGCAGTCTCATCGTCATCGAGACGGGCGGGTGGTATCGCAACTGCTGTCCTTCCTCGACTTTCTATCGTCCCGATGTCGATGGTGCTATCTATCGAATTCGGCGTACCAATGCAAAACCTATTGACGATCCACGCGGATTGAACATCGCCTGGAATAAGAACTCGATTGCAGAATCAGCCAAGTATCTCGAAGATCAGCGACCGGCCGTTCGGCGCCGATCGATCGAAGAACTTGCCAAACTTGGCTCCGCCTCATTGCCTGCGTTGGAATCTACGTTAGCAAACGAGGCGACGGCTGTCGTTGGAAAATTGTCTGCCATTTGGACGAGCGTTCGCATTGAAGATGAAAATGCGCTGGAACTTATTCGACGGGCCATGAAGGATTCCAACAGCGAGGTCCGACAAGCGGCGATCAGCAGTTCGAGTCTTCGACGCGATCATAAAGCCATGTCAGAATTGTTGCGATTGCTTCGGACCGGCGATATGCACGATCAGCGTTTAGCTGCCGAAGCCCTGGGACGACTACGCGATCCCGCAGTCGTCCCGGCTTTGCTAACTGCGTTAGAAATACCCTGCGATCGCAATTTAGATCACGCATTGATTTATGCCTTAATCGAGATTGGTAATTCGAATGCGATCTTCGAAGGTGTGAAGAGCAAAAACGATCGCGTGCGGCGGGCTTCGATGATTGCTCTCGATCAATTGCCGGATCGAAAACTGGATCCGCAAGTCGTACTCAAGGAGCTAAATGCTGCTGATTCGAGAATGCAGGAAACCGCTTGGTGGATCGTTTCGCGACATCCCAAAGAATGGGGCGGCTTGATGACAGACCATCTTCGACGACTACTCGTCGAAGCTACCAACGACCCGGCGAAGCAGAACGCATTGCGACTGAGATTGGCTCGCTTGATTCATTCGCCGGATTTGGCCGAATGGACTGTCCAGGAATTAACAGCGTCGAGTGTTTCTTCGTCGACTCAGATGCTCTTGCTAAAAGCGATGGGTGACGCGGGCGGGCAAAATGCCGAACCAAGTTGGGTCGAAGCCTTATTGCAAACGTTGCGTGAAAGCGGACGCAATCAAGAACTGGCGGTTGAAGTGATCGCGACGCTAGCCAAGCTGCCACCGCTACGCACCAATGATCAGAAAGGAAAGCAACTCGCGGGGCAGTTGAACAAGGATCTTCTGAGTTCGGCTCTCGATGCTCAGTTTCAACCATCGACGCGATTGCGGGCCTTGACTTCAATTAAAGGTTCAGTCGGGAACATCGACGACGACTTACTCACCTTCCTTTTGCCGCAGATGGCACCCGAGCAACCGTTCGAAATTCGAAGTGCGGCTGCCGATGCAATTGCTCGCGCCAAGCTGACCGAAACGCAACAATCGAAACTGGCGGGCAGCCTTAAGAATCTCGCCCTCTCCGAACTAAATGTAGTGCTAACGGCCCTACAAGGAAGCCAAAACGACGAGATCGGCCAGCGACTGGTGAATTCTCTATTCGGATCATCCTCCGCCGATAGTTTAAATGCCTTCCGGCTCAAGACGCTACTAAGTCATTACAGCGCGTCGGTACAAAAGGCCGCCAAGCCGCTGTTGGATCGACTTGAAAAATCGCAAGCCGAACAATTAGCAAAGGCTGAGCGCGTGTCGGCTATGGTAGCAGAGGCCGATCCAAGACGCGGCCTTCAAGTTTTCAGTAGTCAAAAAGCCGCCTGTACGGCTTGTCACAAAGCCGCCAACGTTGGCGGCATTACCGGCCCTTCTCTCAAAGGAATCGGTGCGCGACGAAGCGAACGAGATCTGATCGAATCGATTATCTTTCCAAATGCG
>JAWXCK010000212.1:0-21134 GCA_034408855.1 Pirellulaceae bacterium | reverse complement strand
GTTTTTGCAATCACTCAGTCCAGTGTTTTCCTTGTATTTCACGGCTAAAATCGATTGCGGATCACGAAAACCACCCACAGTTTCGGCGGAAGAGCCAAAAATATTGAGCGTTTTGACGTAAAAAAATTCCTGGTGCGTGGGGTGAATGGTACGATTTGAGATCGATGTCCGACAACTTGGCGATCACTTTAATGATTGTTGCTGTGGCACGTTTGCTAATGGTTGTTGAGTTAATTGACTCGATAGGAAGTGCAACACAATGCGAATAATCAATCCCGCCACAGGCAAGAGCTACTTTCGCAAACGTCGTGAAAGAATCGAGGAACCTGGCCAGGCACGTGAACTTACCTTCTCGTGCTACAAACGATTTCAATTTCTCAACAGCGATCGGACTCGACAATGGTTTTTTGACGCGCTGCGCGAGGCTCGAAAGGAATCGCCATTCGATCTTTGGGCTTATGTGATTATGCCTGAGCATGTCCACCTGCTTGTCTACCCACGAGAGAACGTCGAGATAGGACGCGTTGTCGGATCCATGAAAGAGGCGGTTGCTCGACCGGCCATTCATTTCCTAGAAGTAAACGCACCCGAATGGCTTCCGCGAATCACCGTTCGCGAAGGCAACCGAACTCGACGACGCTTTTGGTAGCCTGAAGGTGGCTACGACCGCAACGTAGTTGCACTCACAACGCTTCAAAAGAGGATCGACTACGTTCACATGAATCCCATTCGACGCGGTCTTGTCGAACGACCCGAGGATTGGCTTTGGTCAGGTGCCCGCTGGTATGCCGGGATTCGACCCGTTCCCATCGAGATCGACGCGACGATCCCAACGACTTACGAATTTATTGGCAAACCCCAATAAAGAAACCTTTCGAGCAACAAGATCTTGAGAAATACACTTAACCCAAAACCAGCTCGCGTTCGCAGGTCACTTGGAACAAGCAAAGTCCACTCGCACTTCAGGCACGCCCTTCGTACCTCAGAGCGTGCCACCCTTTGACCCATCATCAAGCTTACTGATCGTGCCAAACCGACTGAATGCAATCGAGCACAACTGATCGAACGCGGGGCAAGTTTACAGCAGAATGGTGCCTGGCGATTTGTCGTCGTCTGGCGATTCCCATTGACGTCGGACTTCTCGCAAGCCGTACGCACACATTTCGAACTGCTCGCTGAGGCGTTTTAGCAAAGCGCTGGGGGCAAGCACTTCGGAGTCGGGTTCGATGGCGCTGGCGATTTCGTAGGCCCGTTTCCCTTGATGGCAGTAACTGACAAATTGATCGCGGCGATCGGGCCCTTGTAGTTCGCGAAGCGATTCGGGATAGAGTCCCGTCCAGAACAGTGCGAAGTCGCCGATGTGCCGATGGACTTCGCGTTTGGCAATGCCGATCCGCTGCTCCGCTTCGGCCATCATCCCAACCACTTCCGTCGCTGGACGCCCGTTTAAGTGCCGAATCCGATGCATCGATTCCATCTTGGTGAATCGAATAAGCAGGTCGCTGATATACGTTACCAGTTCGGTATCCGCGATGCCTAAACGCGAATGAAAAATGTATTCGGCAAAACCGCAAAAGAAGCGTTCTAGCGCCTTTGAATCAGGGCTATGGGAAGCTGTAAATTCGTAACCCATTCTGGAGTTCTCCTGGTGATATCGTTGAACTTCCACCTACTTCCAAATTAATTGCGCGAGTGAACCAAAGTCAAGAGTAAATTTTTCAAGAACTCGTGGCTAGCGCCATCGGCTCACATTCGGACATTTTTAATAGCCCTCGCCACTATCATGGCAAGATCAATGCAGCTCCGGTAATTACCTTAGCTTGGGCGGCCGCTCCGCGAAGACTCAATGGAATCGGCTCGATGCTCCATGGAGCGCAGTTGCCAGGTCGATAGTGACCGAGCGCATATTGGCATTCGGTCATCGGATGGATTCCCATCTTGTAAGGAAGGACGGCGATGTTCTTGAAGAAGTGAATTGTCGAAATAGCCGGTTGAGCGATCGGACCATACTCGTGGCCACTGCGTTCCAGTTGAATCTCTTCAAAGTAAAGCGGTTTATGGCAAAGTCCCGAGGCTTTCCAGGCGACGGTTGTCGGCTCGTTGACTCGAGCAGCGAGACGTTGCTCGCCCAGCGAGCATGTGACCGGAAGCCCCCAGGCTTCATAGACATACGTGGCGTCCGGTTCGCTCAAATCCCGCATCGGTATTTGGCGACGACTTCCGTTGCTGGTTTCGACAACGATCGTGTCGTGGGCAAAATCGACGAGTCGTCCGTCGGCTAAATTCTGACCTGATTGGCTATACCAAGTGCGGCTCGGTGCCGACTGTGCAAAGGCAGCGCGCTTCTCATCGGGCGATTGTTTGTCTTTAGGGCCCACGCCAAAGTTCGGCGCGACGTCTAATTCGATGGTTCCAATATTGGCCGACATCACGCGATCGCGCACTTGATCGCAATTGAGATCGACTCGCTTTGCCGATTTCGGTTTCGGCGGCACCGAAGAGCCCGAGTCTCTATCGTTGGATCTATTGAAATTTGGAGGCGGTAGTTCAAGGTCCGACGGAGACAAACCCATCGATGGCGGAACGGAATCTTCCAGTAGAATGCGATCCGGATCGACTTTGTTCGAACTTGGCGGAAAAGGATTCGCTGGCAATTCTTCAGACTTGGGTTCGATTAAACTTCGCATACTGTTGCTCTTCGGAGATGGCGGTACGGCTTCGGTCGTCGGTTCTTGCGGAGGCAACAAATTCGATTCGAAGAGATCTTTCGGAAATTCGCCACTTGGATTCGAAGCCGGTGGAGTATCAAACTGAGCATACGTGACGGTGTTCAGTTGGCTGCTACGGTCGCTCCACTGATGTTGAAATGGCTCGGGTTCGAGCACCGATCGAACGACTGGGCTATTCGGATCGGAGTTCCGAGCGGACCAGTCGGCGGCCGGTTTCACTGCCGATGGACTCGACGCAAACGGTTTGGCAAACGACGGCTGGAGAGAAGCGACGACCTCGGGGCGGGCTGCTTGAGGAACCGGCGAAGAAGCCGTGCGACTTTCCGCAAAAGCAGCGCTCGCGGGTAATTTATCGACCGTCTGCGTTTTGGATTGACTACGCCATCGCAAGACGACTGGCGATTGGTCAGCCGGTGTCGAATCGCCGCGAAGCGTATTGGCGGGAACCGCTCGAGCATCGTTGAGCGGTCGTGTTTGAGGGTTCGGAGTGAACGGCTGAGGCGACCATCCTTGCTGTGCTATGGCAGTTTGACTGGTGCCTAGAGCGACAAGCACGGCGAGTAAAACTCGGCGCTTATTAGTCTTCGCCTCCAGTGCCGAGTTCTGGGCTGTAGTTTGGAGATTCTTGAGTAATCGCGATGTCATGAGGATGATTCTCTCGCACTGTGGCGGGGGAGATTTTGATAAACTTCGCGTCCTTGCGAAGTTCTTCGATCGTTCGGGTACCGCAGTACCCCATTCCGGCCCTGAGGCCACCGACTAATTGATAAACATACTCGGCCAACGGTCCTTTGAACGGAACTCGACCTTCGACCCCTTCGGGAACCAGTTTGGATAACTGGTCGTTGTTCGATTGTCGGTAGCGTTCGCTGCTTCCTTTGACCATCGCTCCGAGCGATCCCATTCCGCGATAGGCCTTGAATGTTCGGCCTTGATACAGAATGGTTCTTCCCGGACTTTCTGCTAACCCAGCAAACAGTCCTCCGACCATCACGCAATTGGCACCGGCGGCAATCGCTTTGGTGATATCACCGCTATAGCGAATTCCGCCGTCAGCGATGGTCGGTATTCCGGCTGCTTGGCATCCTTTCGTTGTCTGATATATGGCGGTTATCTGCGGGACACCCACTCCCGAGATGACTCGCGTTGTGCAAATCGAACCCGGACCGATGCCAACTTTGACCGCGTCAGCACCCGCTTTTGCAAGATCGCGACCACCTTCAACAGTCGCCACATTTCCCGCAATCACGTCGATATCCCACTGACGCTTCAATTGACGGACAGTTTCAAGAACGTTGGCCGAATGCCCATGCGCGCTGTCGACGATCAAAACGTCGACGCCTCGCTTAATGAGCTGTTCGGCACGTTCGAGATCATGCACCCCGATCGCCGCACCGACGCGAAGCCGCCCCAGTGCATCTTTGCATGCGGTGGGGTATCGCTTCATCATGTCGATGTCTTTGATCGTGATGAGTCCCGTCAGTTTGTATTTATCGTCAACCAGTAAAAGCTTCTCCACCTTTTTATCCGTTAAAATCTTCTCAGCTTCCGCAAGCGTTACATTCCCTTGTGCTGTCACTAAATTTTCTTTCGTCATCACCGAAAAGATCTCAAGTTCGGTCGATTCGAGAAATCGAAGATCGCGCCGCGTGAGAATGCCAGCTAATTTTCCATTGGCCTCAACAATCGGCACGCCCGAAACATTTTGCTTGCTCATGATCTCACGAGCTCGACTTACTTTGTCGGTCGGAGAGAGGGTAACTGGATCGAGAATGATCCCGTTGGCTGACCGCTTTACCTTCGTAACCTCCTCGGCCTGAGCTTCGAGCGTCATATTCTTGTGAATGACACCTAATCCTCCGACCTTGGCCAGGGCGATCGCCATCTCGGCTTCGGTGACCGTATCCATCGGCGAGGATAGCAGCGGGATCTGCAGCCGTATCCGCTTGGTCAACTGCGTGCTGACGTCGGCATGACTTGGTAAAAAGTCACTAAAACGCGGTTCGAGCAAGACATCATCGAACGTGATGCCTGAGTAAACAAGTTTGTCTTCCATAGCCCTGAAGTGATTCACACATTCTCAAAGGGACCTAGCGAAACGGAAAGACAGCAAATTATGGATGAAACGAACCGATTTGACAACGGGCTACTTTGTCCGGCGAATCATTTCAATAAGCAAGAAGTTTTCACCGCGATATTCGGTGACTTTGCCGTTCACGATCCAAGAAGTTTCGCTTTGTGCATCGCCAATCACCTGCTGGACTCGCTGTAGCATGAGGTTTTCGAGGCAGCGAAAAGTACGCTTACCTTCGCTATCGACGAATTGTACGCGGTCGCCGACGACTCGGAATGTTCCCAATAAGTCAGGCAATGTCGTGCCTTCCCGTACAGAAACGCCAGTCGTCGGTTCCGGAGCGCGCTCCTGCGCCCAGCTCGAAGATTCATTGATCACACCTCGATTTACCGCCAAATTTGCAACAATCGCGACGACTGAAGCCGCCGCGATGACCCAAAATGCGGGCGATCGAAGGTTGGAAGTAATAAATCGTCGAGTGGATATCACGAATCGGTTCCCAATTCAAATACGGTGGATTACTGTCGACGAGGAATAGCCAGCGCATGCAAGCTGATTACGGCTCCTGTTGTCAAAAATACCCAGCCCAGCCAATTGGGCGGCTTGATCGTTTTCTTTGGAGATGGTGCCACACTCATATACATTTCGGCCATACCGTTAGAGCTAGCGATCTGCGATTGCTTCGCCAATCGATGCAGAGCTCGCGTGCTCGTTTCGTTAAGAACAAAGGAATCAACCATTCGAAATTGTATTCCGAGTAGGAAAAGGATCACACCTAACGAGAAGTATCGATTGCGATCCCAGTCCATCAAATTCCCCAATATTGAGTTAGCTACACATCCACCGATTACTTTGAAATCGTACCGCCTGCCGCCTCAGAACAAGAGAATCCTGTAAAATAGCCAAAATATCGATTAGGAAAGCCCTCAAACTCGAATTTATCGAAGAGACATTATGAATCAATTTCGCCGTTATTGTCTTCAAATCGCCGTGACACTCATCGCCATGCATTACGCGTCGAGTTTATTTGCGAGCGAGCGGCCCAACATCGTCATTCTCTACGCCGACGATATGGGCTTTGGCGATCTGGGGACGCAGAATCCTGATTCGAAAATCGCTACGCCAAACCTCGACCGGCTCGCAAAAGAAGGGACTCGATTCACCGACGCCCATAGTTCATCTGGAGTCTGTACGCCGAGCCGATATGCGATCCTTCACGGTCGCTATCACTGGCGAAAATTTCATAGCATCGTCAATTCATTCGATCAGCCGATCTTGGATGATGAACGCTTGACGATTGCCGAGACGCTGAAGGCTCGCGGTTATCGCACAGCATGCGTCGGTAAATGGCATCTCGGTTGGGACTGGAAGTCGATTCAAAAAGCTGGCATCAAATCGAAGGCTAAGCAGGGTCTGCCGCCCGATGCCTTCGACTGGAGCAAACCGATTGCTGGCGGACCGCTGTCTCACGGATTCGATTACTACTTTGGCGACGACGTACCGAACTTTCCACCCTATGCCTGGTTTGAAAACGATCGCATCATTACCGAGCCAACTGTTTTGCTGGAAACGACAGCCAAAACGGCCGAAGGTTCGTGGGAAGCTCGCCCCGGTCCTTCGGTGAAGGATTGGGATTTTTGGGCCGTGATGCCGAAACTGACTGAGAAAGTCGTCGATTGGATCGGCAAGCAAAGTAAAGACGAACCGTTTCTCGTTTATTTCCCATTTACGTCTCCGCACGCACCGATCGTTCCCACCAAGGAATTTGAAGGTAGATCCCAAGCCAACGGCTATGGCGATTTCATGGTTCAAACCGACGATACGGTTGGACGCGTTTTGGCCGCCTTGGAAAAGCACGGCTTCAGCAAAAACACGCTGGTGATCTTTACCGCCGACAATGGACCTGAGAAATACGCTTACGACCGTGTGAAAAATTATCAACATCGAAGTATGGGCCCGTTGCGAGGACTAAAACGCGACCTATGGGAAGGTGGCCATCGCGTACCATTCGTCGTGCGTTGGCCGGGCATCGTACCGGCGGGCCGAGTCAGCAACGAATTGATCGGACAGATCGATATCTTCGCAACCATTGCCGCGATCGTCGGTAGTGAAACACCAACAGGCTCCGCCGAAGACAGCTTGAACCAGCTCGCATTGTTCAAAGGCACTGGACCCAGCGCACGCGAATCGATCGTTCACAACACCAACGCCAACGGATATGCCATTCGCCACGGCGACTGGGTGCTTATCGCCAACAAGACCGGTGGAGTAAGCGCCGTGCCGGAATGGTTTGACGAAGCCAATGGCTATTCGAAAAATTCGCTGCCAGGCGAACTCTATAATTTACACGACGACCTCGCTCAGAAGTACAATCTCTACTCGACCCACCCAGACAAAGTCGCAGAACTCACCGCGCTACTTAGCCGTATTCAAACTATGGGTGACAATAAGAACCCCTCCCTCGCTAAATGAGACCGTCCATGCCCACTATGAAAACATCCTTGAACCATTTGAAGTATTGCGGACCTTGGTCGCTACTGGTTCTTGCTGTCGCGATGCTATTGCCGTCATTGGGGCGAGCGGCCGATGGTGACTTGTATATCGGCAGCGGTGTGAAAGCCGGAGAGATCACCGATAGAACTGCCAATGTTCTCGTTCGACTGACGACGACTGCTGGACAAGATGGTAAGGGATTGATTCCTGGTCGCAATGGACAAGCAAAACTTCGATATGGCATCGACAAAAGTCTAAGTCAATCCAAACAAACCAACTGGGAAGCCGCTCGGCCTGATGTCGATCACTCGATCCAGTTTAAGCTAACGGACCTCGAACCGGCTCGACGCTATTTCTACCACGTCGAATTTCGCGAGGGCGAGACAGCGCTCGCAAAAACGTCGGAAGTCTTCTCGTTTGTGACAGCACCCGCTCCAGATCAACGCGCGGCGGTCATGTTTCATCTCACGACATGCCAAGATATTCACGGCGAATCGACTTATCGCGCGATGGCCGAACAACACCCGGACTTCTGCGTTTCGGCGGGTGATACTGTTTATTACGACGGACAAGGATTGGCTCGCACTATTCCGCAAGCATGGCAAGCCTATCAAAAAATGTTTGGACTACCGGCGATGAAGGATTACTACGCGAATGTCGGTGGCTATTTCATGAAAGATGACCACGACTATCGATTCAATGACTCAGACCCCTATATGAAGGGAAAATGGGTATCAGGAAAGAAAACCGATCCTGGTGCTCGCTTAACCGAAACGAAAGGGGACAAGCGACTCGATGAAGGTTGGTTGACGCATGAAGAAGGGATTCGCATTTTCAAACAAGTCTTTCCGATGAACGACAAAACAAATCGCACCGTGCGTTGGGGAAAAGGGCTCCAAGTTTGGATGCTCGAAAATCGCGACTTTCGTTCACCTAACGATATGCCCGACGGCCCTGAAAAATCGATTTGGGGTAAAGAACAGAAAGCGTGGCTGATGGAAACGTTGCTCGCAAGCGATGCCGACTATCGCGTCATCATTTCACCTAACCCGATTATCGGGCCCGATCGCTTGATGAAAGGCGACAATCATGCGAACTTGAATGGTTTTTGGACAGAAGCACAAACATTCCTCGACTGGCTTAAGGAAAAGGAACTCAACAACGTCATCCTGATGTGCGGTGATCGGCATTGGCAATATCACTCGACCGATCGCCGCAACGGCCGCAGCACGAGCGAATTCAGTTGCGGTCCAACGTGCGACGAACACGTGCAAGCCGTACCGCCCATTTACGACGGCGTCGAACGCCCTTATTCTGCCAGTCGCGGCGGCTTCATGAGCGTCCGATACCAGCCAACCGATCGTTCGCTCGCTTTTGATTTTCATTCCGTCGATGGCAAACCGCTCTATCAAAAAGTATTTACGCGATAGCCGAATTGCTTAGGCTACCGTCGGTTTTTAACCGGCGGGGCCATATCTGACGGCTACACTATGTCATCGATACTGATCGCTGCTCTTGCCCAGCATGCGGATGACCTTGAGGCTAGCGCCCTCGTGGTCGTTGACGAATCAAAATCACGCGTTCGAGTACTTCCAATTTTACATCGAACAATGCGTCGGCGTACCAAATCGGTCCACCGAAGTCCGAGTCGGTGGTTTTTACCATAACTGGGTTACTTGTCGCGGACTCGGTGACGACTATGAAGTCCGAGTTTTGCAAGTGGCGGTCGCCACAATTTTTGGATTTTTGTTTTCTACATGATAATGCTCCTCCAGAACTGGGACACGAACAGATCAATTTAGCGAATGATGGACGCGGGTCCCGTATTGCCATCCAATTTTCGCTCGCTCACTAAAGCTTCTTGGCGCTGGAATGTCTGTCGATACGCTCAGTACCATCGAACCTGAAGAAGGTCGATTGATGCGTGAGGCGATCGAAGCCGGATGCGAACAGGTCAATTTGAATGAATGGTAAGTTTCTGCTCGATACGAATATCGCTATCGCCTTTTTCGTTGCCGACGAGACACTTCAGCGTCCAGCACAATCTATCTGCACCCCATGGCGTGCCACCCATATTTGCAGACGTTATTTTTGGCATCTTCCCTAGTAACATTTGCTTGTTTGTCGTCCATCTGCTTGCGAAATTGAGTTTAATTTGCGACACTGCGACACTCTGGATCGTCCTGGACGCGAGGAGCGATAGCTGTGCCTTCGTGATTCGTTCGTGAAAATTCGCAACCCGTAGTTGAACCGAGATAGTTTGATGACTGTAGATTGGCCTCCCCAATTTCGAAGGTCTTGTTTTATCCTTCGATCATTCATCATGATCGCGTTGATCGTTGGGTTAGGTGCGGTTAGCATTGCTGCCGATACGGGTCCAAAGTATGCGCGGGCCGATACGGATGGTCACTACGTTCACTGGATCGAGTTGTATGACGCGAATTCAACGAAGATTAACCCGGCAGATGCAAATCCTCGACCTTATTCATCTCGCAAAACTTGTGGACGATGCCATGATTTCGAAAAGATCGTCCATGGTTGGCACTTTGATGCTGTCGAACAATTGAAATCGGAATCCGGAAGACCCGGTCAGCCTTGGGTGTGGAACGATCCTCGGACCGGCACTATCCTGCCATTGTCATATCGCGGTTGGACAGGTACTTACAACCCGGATGCGGTGGGAATAAGTCGCTGGTCGGTAACCAAACAATTTGGCGGATTTTTACCTGGCGGCGGCCCTGGTTCCTTTGCGACGTCGAAGAGCGACGAAGCAAGTCCTGCTGAAATGGATAAGACCTTGGCAAGTTCGCTCTCGAAGTCACCTGATCGAGAAACGATCACCGGTAGCTTGCCTGTCGATTGCATGCTGTGCCATCGATCGGGTGGCGAATACAACCCTGAGATATGGAGCAAACAGATCGAAGCCGAAAACTTCGAGTATGCACCTACGGTCGCTTCTGGTTTGGCCGTCATCGAAGGGTCGCTATCCCGCGTTCGAGAGAATGCGAGTGAAACAGATCCTGACGATCTTCCCAAGCTTACGTATGACATGAATCGCTTTCGGCCCGATGGAAAAGTTTTCTTTGACATCGTTCGCAAACCGCACAATGCATCCTGCAATCATTGTCATACGAATCTCGCAGCCCAAGCGATCGATACCCAACGTTGGGCTCACGATGACGATATCCATATGCGCGCGGGAATGAGCTGTGTCGATTGCCACCGCAACGGCTTGGACCACGAAATGGTTCGAGGTTATCCTGGTCAAAACCATCCGCAACCAAAGTTAATCGCAACGCTCTCTTGCCAAGGCTGCCATCTTGGCGGTAGCCTGAATTCTCACGATGCGAACTTGGCCATGTCTGATAATGCTTGGCGATCGATGGGTGGTCGAATGGGAGCTCCAAAACCGTTGCATCGCGGCTTGCCTCCGTTGCACTTTGAAAAACTCACCTGCACGGCATGCCATAGTGGACCCTTGGCAGATATGACTCCAGTTCGGCAGTTGACTTCGCAGCTTCATCATCTTGGAGTTCATGAACAGCGAACCGGTAATGAAGCCCCTGCGATTGTCGCGCCGATCATGTTGCCGATACGCACGATCGCTTCGCACGAAGATTCCGATAAGCCGCAGGCTTTGTACACACCGCATCGCATGATGTGGCCAGCTTTTTGGGGCGTGATGCATGACGGACGCATCGATCCACTTGAACCCGAAAGCGTTTATCAACTAACGCGAAAGACTCTCAAGGTCAAAAAGGATTTGTCAGAAGAGATCGGCGAAGTCAAACCGGCTCTTAGTGATCGCAAGAGAATTTTGGGCGACGACCGCTATAAAGTAAAAGAAGAGGAGTGGACGCCAGCCGAAGTCGACGCGATTGACTCATGGATTGAAGAGCAAAGTCGATTTCAAGTCGATACGCGAATCGCCGAGTCGCTTGACGAATTACAAAAAGTGTTGCCGGAAGGGAAGCAAGCCGTCTATGTAACTGGCGGCAAAGCGTATCGCCGTTCAGTAGGCGAAGATAAAAAACTGGAAATTGCATCATCGGCCGAAGCCGGTAAAGCTATCGAGCCGACGGTATGGCCACTTGGTCATAATGTGCGGCCGGCCCGCATGGCACTCGGTGCCAGCGGGTGTGTTGAATGCCATAGCGACGGTTCTCCTTTTTTCGCAACTCGAATCGATGCGGTAAGCTTTTTGCCAGGGAAAGAGAACGTTTCAGTCATGGCGCACGAACTTCAGCAAGCCGATATGAATCGCTTGAAGCAATGGAATAGCTTGTTCGCCAGTCGCGCGGCGTTCAAATATTTCGCCTTCGGATGCCTTGGGCTAACGACGCTAGTAGTACTTAGTGGTCTAACGAACGCAATTGGAAATCGACTTGGAGCGAACAGGAGACGGTCGTCATGAATTTTATAGCGCGTTTGATGGAGAAAGGTTTGCAATTCGACAATGTGATCGTTTGCACCGGTATCGCCGTCGCGGTTGGCATCCTGCTTCACGCGGTTTATGCGGCATTCTCTTCGCAACGCAAGTCGCGGATTCGCGGTAGTTGGATTGCTAGGCTCGTCTATTTAGTTTTCGCAACGCTCGTCGTCGCATTGACCGCAACTTCGTTTGGTTCAATCCTTACCGCAGGCGTCATGGAGCACTGGGCTTTGTTGGCACATATTGCAATCGCAGGTGCGTTTGTCTTTGTTTTGTTAGTCTTTTCGATTGCATGGTCCCCATTGAAGCTTAGCAATGCGAATGTCGACGGCCAAGTGTCAGCAGACACGATCGGCAACGCGTGGTGGTTGAGTCGCTGGAGTCTTTGGTGCGTACTTTGGGCATCGTTGGTCGTTGCTGGTTCGATGTTGGTAGCTATGCTTCCCATCTTCGACACCATAGGGATGCATGAAATAACGATGATACATCGATATGCTGGACTGGTACTGGCAGGTTCGCTGATGGTGAATCTGTATGCGTTTGCCGCGCAGCGACTAGGATGGCGCTAAGCCCGATTGTGTTTCAAATAGATTAGAAGGCACTTCCCCGGAGATCGAAGTCATGTCGCGAGCCGTTCGAGTATCACTTCAGCAGAAGCTATTCCCAAGTGGCATTCCGCGACTATGGTGCCCGACGATTACTCATTTTCGCGACGCTCGCACGCCAGATGAATCGAGTATCCGTGAACATCTCGAACGAATAGCTCCAGTTGTCAAAGGAATACTCGTACCCGGATCGACTGGCGAAGGGTGGGAGATGGAGGACGATGACGTGCGATCGTTGCTCGATATCGTACTTCCGATCGCCCAAGATGCGGGTATACATGTGCTGATCGGAGTTCTAAAAACGCGCATCGACGAAGTCGTTGCAACACTCGCGGCTCTCGATGAAACCATAAATCACCCGGCCGTTGTCGGGACTACGATTTGTCCGCCGCGCGGCTCTGAATTAACGCAGTCCGAAATTGCCGATGGACTAAGGCAAATTCTTTCATTCGGTATTCCGACAGCTTTGTATCAATTGCCGCAAATCACGATGAACGAAATGGCACCCGCTACGGTCGCTTCGCTGGCACGAGAGTTTTCAAATTTTATCCTTTTTAAGGATACGAGCGGCAAAGATCGAGTTGCTCAGTCCAATGTGGACCTCGAAGGCGTATTTTTAGTGCGTGGCTCCGAGCATGAAGGATATGCAAAATGGCCTCGATCGGCGGGTGGTCCCTACGATGGATTTCTATTGAGCTCGTCAAATGCCTTCGCGACGGAACTTAATCGCATCCTTGAATTGCTTGATGCAGGTGACTTCGAGCAGGCAAATAAGCTCTCCGAACAGATTGAGGCGATCATTTCCCGGACATTCGAGTTAGTCCAAGCGGTCCACAACGGCAATCCGTTCGCAAACGCCAATAAATTGCTCGATCACGTTCGAAAGCACGGCCGTCGATCGCTTGATTTCCCGCCGCCAATGCTGTTTTGCGGGACACGCTTATCGACCGATCTCATCGAGGGTACTCAGCGAATTATAGAGGAGTATTTAGTTTCGATCGATTGACTCGAGGCGATCACGACCAAAAGTCTGCCGATGCTTCCTCGCTAGCAAATCAGCAAATCTCGTCGGATGATTCCGCAGCCAATCAAATGGCCAACCACGAGTGACGAGAAAAGGTTACTCGCCGGTTACGTGGCATTTACACAGCGTTTACATGCCGAGATGCGAAAGCTGGATAATCTTTGAAACTCGTGTTAATCCACGCTTTTCTCGAATATTGGCATTGTCGTATCGTTCGATTTAGCCGAATATCTCGACCGAAATCCAATGCCTTGCCCAACACCTAGGAACTCTGTGAATGCGGACCGATAAGGAATTGCTACTTGCAACCAAACGTTATGCGTCGGAAGTACGTTGGGTAAGCTGGTGGTGCTTGATTTCGACCCTGGCTGCTTATGGTCTATGTCTCGGAATCGTCGTTTCGGATGCTGCGCTTTGGGTTCGAATCTTTGCTAGCTGCATCAGTGGGCTAGTAACCGTTCGGCTCTTTATCATCTATCACGATTATGAGCATGGAGCGATTCTTCAGAAGTCGCTGTTCGTCAAGTTGATTATGCAGCTATATGGGATGCTGGTGCTAAGCCCTATCAGCGTTTGGAACCGTTCGCACGACCATCATCACAAGCATAATTGTAAGGAAACCGCCATAAGTATCGGCTCGTATCCGATCATGACCTGCGAGCAATATGCCAGTACTTCGTTGATAAAGCGAATGAATTACAACCTAGCGAGACATCCTTTAACCATGATTTTCGGCTATTTGACCGTCTTCATGTACGGCATGTGTATCCGAGCCTTTGTTTTAAATCCGAAGCATCATCTCGATTCCGGTATCGCCATCCTTTTGCATCTATTTTTGATCGGATGGTTGTCTTTGTACGGGTTGGATGCAGTCCTCCTTTGCCTGATCTTGCCACTCTTTATCGCTTGTGGATCTGGTTCGTACCTGTTCTATGCCCAGCATAATTTCCCTGGATGCAAGCTGACGAAGAAGGACGACTGGAGTTACGTGTCAGCGGCCCTAAAGTCTTCGAGCTATATCGAGATGGGCCTCATTGGACGCTGGTTCACTGGGAATATTGGTTACCATCACATTCACCATCTAAACGCTAAGATCCCTTTCTATCGCCTGCCGGTTGCTATGGCTGCTTTAGAAGAATTGCAGTCGCCGGCAGTGACCTCTCTTTCGCTTAGGAACATCCTAAAATGCTGGAGTCTCAAGCTGTGGGACCCAGATCTAGACCAGTTGGTACCGTTCCCGAAAAAACACAGTGCTCCAAGCGTCCAAACCCATCCCGTGCGCACAGCCTCTCGGTTAACGCCGGAAGCAGGAATGCGCCTAGCAAGCTCCGTTTCTCGGTCGGTTCTTTAATAACCTATTCCCACATCGGCTACCCCGGTTGGTGAATTCGTGGGAAAGACGTAGAATCCGCCCTATTCGAGGCGTCTTTGTGCTCGATTTATTGAATGGGTACGCGTCTGTGTTGGTGTATTGCTTTGCGTGCTACCCAGTCCAAGTTTATTCCTGAGGAACAGTCGAATTATGATGCGTAGCCATCACTGTGGTCAGCTCCGATCATCGCACATTGGCCAGCAAGTTACACTGTGCGGCTGGGTAGACACCGTTCGCGATCACAGTGGAGCAGTCTTTCTAGACCTTCGCGACCGCTATGGCGTAACCCAAGCGGTCGTCCAACGAGAAAGCGGCGAAAACACACTCGAAGTTGCCAAGAAATTGCGCGGCGAGGACGTGATTAAGATCATCGGAATCGTCGAGTCTCGATTGGAAGGGAAGACAAACGTCAAGCTGGATACTGGCGAGATCGAAATTCGCGTCTCGGAAGTCGAGATTTTAAATCGCTCACAAACCCCGCCGTTCTTCCCAGACAAAGGCGAGTTGCCAGGCGAAGAGACTCGGTTGAAGTATCGCTACCTCGATCTGCGAAGAAAAGCGATGCAAGATACGCTCTTGCTTCGCAGCCGGATCATCAAGGGAATGCGAGACTATTTTGAAGAACACCAGTTCATCGATATCGAGACGCCAATCTTGGGACGAAGCACTCCCGAAGGTGCCCGAGACTATCTCGTACCCAGTCGCGTGCATCGCAATCATTTCTTTGCCTTGCCGCAGTCACCTCAGCTCTACAAACAAATCTTGATGGTGGCCGGATACGATCGTTACATTCAAGTCGCCCGCTGCTTTCGCGACGAAGATCTTCGAGCCGATCGGCAACCCGAGTTCACGCAATTGGATCTCGAAATGAGCTTCGTGAACAACGAAGATATTATCGGCATGATCGACGGTCTGATGGTGAGCTTGGCCAAAGAAATTCTCGGTATCGAGCTGAAGACGCCGTTGCCTCGCATGACCTACGATGAAGCGATGCGCCGGTTCGGCCACGATGCGCCCGATCTGCGATACGGCATGGAAATTGTCGACCTGACGAACATCGCTAAAGAAACCGAGTTCCGCGTTTTTCGCGGTACCGTCGATTCGGGTGGCTTTGTGCGAGGTATCAAAGTTGATAGGCGAGCCGAAGAATTTTCTCGAAAGCGACTCGATGAATTGACCGAGCTCGTCAAAAACGATTTCGGAACAAAAGGACTCGCTTGGTTCCGATGCGAGCCGGACGGTTCGCTATGGTCGCCGATCAGCAAGAACATCGATCCGCCTCAACTTGAAAAAATCAAAGCTGCATTTGACGCTCAACCGGGTGATCTGATGCTGATCTTAGCCGACACATGGGAAGTCACCTGCAAAGGACTTAACGGTTTGCGACGTAGGTTGGCTGCCGAACTCAAGCTGTACGATCCTAAAACGATGAACTTTTCGTGGATCGTCGAGTTCCCGATGTTCGATCGCGATGCGGAAGAAGATCGATGGGTCGCGATGCATCACCCGTTCACGGCTCCTCGTCCTCAGGATTTGCATTTGCTCGAAAAAGATCCCGCTTCATGTCGTGCTCAAGCCTACGACCTAATTATCAACGGTTACGAAGCCGGTGGTGGAACGATTCGAATCCATGACAGCGCCTCGCAGCAACAGGTCTTTGGTCTCTTGGGAATCACACCGGAACTGGCCAAGGATCGCTTCGGTTTCTTGTTAGAAGCCTTGCAATTCGGAGCACCACCGCACGGTGGGATCGCGCTGGGTATCGACCGAATCGTGATGCTCTTTGCAGGCTTGGAAAATATTCGCGACGTGATCGCATTTCCAAAAACGCAACGGGCTATGGATATGATGACCGAAGCCCCAGGAACGGTCGAACTAAAGCAGCTCCGAGAATTGCATATCCAATTGAGCCATCCGCCGGAAGTCAAATAGTTGCAGCCGGAGCGTTCGCCTCTTACGATGGTGTGATGGACCAATACGAAAACCGTCGCCTGCAACGTTATCTAACTTTTTTCCGGCGACTAAAAGCATGCGTCGCGTTAGCATGCATCGCGGGAGTGTTGTCGCATACGCGACTATCGGTTGCGTCGGCAGAGCAAGCGTCCGCGTCGACGTCGCCGGCTTGGAGGATCGGTTTTGGAAAGTCGGATATAACGCCGGTCGAACCAGTCCGATTGAGTGGGTATAGCAACCGCGATAAGCCGTTTGAATCAATGGCAGATCCATTGAGTTGCCGAGCGATGGCTCTATCTAATTCGCTGCTCGACTCGGAGAGCATGTTGCTCGTGTCGGTCGATAGTATTGCAGTAACTGCCGATATCACGAATAAAATTTCTCGGCAACTCGAGCAAAAGTTTGGTATTCCGCGAAGCCAACTAGTACTCTCTTCGACGCATTCACACACCTCGCCGCATCTAGCGAACGGATTGACAAATCTTTTCCAGACCCAACTATCACGCGAAGAAGTCGATGCGATTCAGCGAAATACCGATCGAATCGTCGAGCGGATGTTGACGACTATTGACCTGGCGATGCAAGATCGCCAACCGGGAAGTTTAACACTCGGCGGTGATCAAGCGACCTTCGCGGTGAATCGGCGTGTGCTTAAGAGTGGCGTTTGGTCGGGATTCGGAGTTCAAGCTGACGGCCCAGTCGATCATCGCGTACGCGTCCTTCGAGCGACCGACGCGAATGGTAAATTGCGAGGTGCGGTCTTTATGTACGCCTGTCACTGCACGACGCTCGGCGGTGATTTCAATCAAGTCAGCGGAGACTGGGCTGGGCTGGCGGCAACTGAACTTGAAAAACAAAACCCCAACGTCACGGTATTGGCAACGATCGGTTGCGGTGCCGATGCAAATCCAAATCCTCGTTCAACTTATCAGGATGCTCAAGCCCATGCTGCGGAAATCGTCGCAGCCGTCAGTCGAGCTTTCGCGGGGCAACAAACGCCGCTTAACCATTTTCCAGTGGGGCATTTCGGTTATGCCGGTTTAGTTCCTGAGCTTCCGACTCGCGAATACTTAAAAGAGATGTCGACCGATGCGCGGGCTGTCAATCAGCGCTGGTCCGAAGCGATGACGAAGACTTGGAATGAACGAGGTCGATTGCCAGAATCGTATCCTGCCCCGATTCATACTTGGCAATTTGGCGACGATCTGACCTGGGTGTTTCTCGGTGGCGAAGTTGTGATCGACTACCAGATGAAGCTCGAAAAAATGCTACCCGGAAAAAACGTTTGGGTTGCTGCGTATACCGACGACGTCTTTGCCTACGTCGCAAGCCAGCGAATGCGCGCCGAGGGAGGTTACGAAGTCGATTTTTCGATGGTTTACTATATGCAGCCTGGACGCTGGTCTTCGGGAACAGAGGATCTACTGCTCCGCCGGGTTCGCGAAGTTCTCGACGACAATGCCTCGGACGAAAAGCCGAGCGATGCCGATGCCTCCTGGAAATCGATTCAAATTCCCAGCGAATTCATGGTGGATCGGATGGCTTGCGAGCCGCAGGTCGCCGACCCGATCAATATCGCGTTTGGCCATGATGGTCGAGTGTGGGTAGTCGAGATGGCGGACTATCCACTTGGCAATACTTCAGGCGGTCGCATTCGTTGGCTCATCGATTCCGACGGCGATGGTTCGCTTGATCAGTCGCAAGTCTTCCTCGATGGCTTGTCGTATCCAACCAGTGTTACTCCGTGGCGCGACGGTGTGATTGTCATCGCGGCTCCCCAAGTGATCTTAGCAAGAGATACCGACGGCGACGGCAAAGCAGACAGTCGTGAAACGTTGCTCGTTGGTATCCACGAAGCGAACCCGCAACATCGAGCCAGCGGATTCGAAATGGGTTTAGACGGCTGGCTTCATTTTGGCGCTGGCGATAAGACTGAGCAACTTGAAAGCAAGCGGGCAAAGCAAACTTTCAACGTTTCCAAATGCGACGTTGCGTGGAATCCCGATACCGGAGAGATTCACGCAACGACGGGCGAAACACAATTCTGTCCTGCTCGCGACGAATTCGACCGCTGGTACGGCAACTCCAATAGCAAACCGATCTATCAATATGTCATCGACGAACGCTATGTCGAGCGTCGCTCTCCTAACAGTTCATTGCAACGGAATTTGCTCGACCCACCCGTGGCACCGCCCGTTTTTCCGGCCAGCCGCACCGCCGATCGATTCAATGACATCTACGCACACAATCGATTTACCAGCGCCTGTAGCAGTATTATTTGCCGAAGTCCAGGTCTAGGTGAATCGATGCGCGGCGCGGCGATTGTCTGCGAACCGGTTCATAATTTAGTCGCGCGTTACCAAGTCACTAGCGATGGCGCAGCTACGAAAGGGTTGCGTTTTTCTGACGATGAAAAACTCGATTGGTTCGCGTCCAAGGATTCTTGGTCAAGACCCGTCCGTGCTGTCAATGCGCCCGACGGAACGATCTGGATCGTCGATATGGTGCGGCATGTCATCGAGCATCCGCAATGGATTCCGATGGCTTGGCAGCAACGCTACGACGTTCGATCAGGAGAAGCTCTCGGTCGGCTTTATCGAGTTCGTCGTCGCGACTACCAGCCGAGTTTGCTTCCTAACGTCGCGTCGATGAATGGCGAGCAGTTGATTGAATCGCTTGTGTCCAACAATGGCGCCCTCCGCGATTTGGCGCAGTTTCAGTTCCTGTGGCGTTCGAGCGCTGAGCGACAGTCGCTGATACCTATCATCCGTGAGCGGGCACTTGCCTCGACAGATCCTGCTGTACGCTTGCAATGCTTTGCTACTCTCGTCGCCGGCGGCTTGGCAACGTCGGATGATGTTGCGTCGGCTATCGCAGATCGAGACCCTCGCGTCGTTCCCTTTGCGATACGCTCCTCAGAGTCGTTTATCGAAAAGCATCCGGATTTGATCCGCGCAATTGCCAATCGGACAAACGACGAACTTGGTCCGGAAGTCGACCTGCAGATTCTTTTGTCGCTGGGTGCGTTGGGAAAGCTTGCGGCTGGCGATGAAGCAACCAAAATTCCTATCGCGTCGATCATCGCTCGCCATTTGACCGATCCGTGGATCGTTCGAGCCATTCCGCTGGTTCACGATTCCTTGATTCCATCCACGATTGAAGCAGTGATGGTGGCGATCGATGCTGCTCAAGATTTCTCGACAGATCAGTGGTCCGAGCTTGAAACATGTATCCAGCGATTGCTCAATCGGACATCGATGGAATCTAAACAGCTTTGGATGAGCCGATATTTTAGCGACAATACCAATGCATCGAACCAAGAACTTTCAGCCGCGAAGTTATTGTTGCTTGGCGGCATGGCCAGTTCCACAAAGACTTCAAACCGAGCGGGCAACCAAGGGTTATTTGCGAATCTCTCGATTGTCGAGTCGACGCGATCGAAGATACTCGATTCGAATATCGAGTCGAAGCTGCGATCAAGGTTCATCAATTTGCTCGGCCATGGTCTCGGAAGCGTCGATATCGAACTTGACATGTTGGCTAAGCTTCTAGGGCCTGATCAGCCGCCGGAGGTTCAAGAGAGCGCGATGGCTGCCATTCGACGTATCGATGATCCGCGAGCTGCCGATGTCTTGCTGGCGAAGTGGACGTCGATGACCGCTGACGCTCGACGGAACGTATGCGCTACGCTGCTCCAGAGAAAGCCATGGATCGAAAAATTGGTGCTGGCCCTCGAAGATAGCTCGATTAAAGTCCGAGATTTAGACGCTGCGACGATTCAGCAGTTGAGATCTAAAGGCGATCGCTCATTGATGGCTCGATGCGAGAAGATTCTTGGTCGACCTGCCAACCTCGATCGTGCGCGGCTGGTTGACGACTATCTCGGTCGGCTCAACGCGTCGACGGATCGAATGCGCGGCGAAAAATTGTACTTACAACATTGCGCAGCTTGTCACTTGGCAAAGCCCTCGAAGCCGATTGTCGGGCCGCCACTAGAAAATCTTAAACATTGGACGACCGATCAATGGTTAACGGCCGTCCTGGATCCGAATCGCAATTTGGAACCCAAATACCATCAGTACAGCGTACTAACGACCAATGGCCAAGTCTTCTCGGGCGTTATCGAGAGCCAAACTTCGTCGGCAGTTGTTCTGGCGATGAGCGACGGTTCGCGCCGAGAGATATTGCTCACCGATATCGAGACGCTCAAGGACATGGGGATCTCGCTGATGCCCGAAGGGATCGAAACTTCGCTGTCGCCCGACCAACTTTCGGATTTGCTCGATTTCGTTCGCCATGAGCGCGATAAACCTTGACACTTCTCGGCGATCAGCGCGTCGCGTCTCAGTTTTTTAGGCTCTTCCGCAGAATCTGTGGGTCAAAATTGACTATTTATCGTTACGAATAGAAAACCGAAGTTTCACCGGACACCCGTTTCGCATTGGATTTTTG
>JAWXCK010000211.1:0-11477 GCA_034408855.1 Pirellulaceae bacterium | reverse complement strand
GCAAAGCATTGGTTTGCGCCAATAATCCGGGGTGCCAAAGGGCCGTCCAGCAGGCGTGAAACTCCTGGCACGTCAATTCGTCAAGGTTTTTCGCGATATCGTCCAAGGAATAGCACGGTAATACGGCGATGAGGCGCGGGGCGTCCATTAATGATCCATTATCGGAAATATTCTGGTAAATTTGACATATTGGTGACCCTGTCGATAACATAGAGATGGGGTAAGCTTATCACCATCTCATCTTATTTTAGGAACTTGCCTTACGCATTGTAGGGTTTCAAGGAAAACGCTTTCGTTGCGGTCAAAAGTATGGCAAAAAAAACAAATTATGTTTGGGGACTTGAAATAGGCCAGAGCGCTCTCAAGGCTCTCAGGTGCTATGCGGATGGCGACCAGATCGTGGCCGACATGTTTGACTTTGTAGAATACCCCAAGATTCTTAGTCAACCAGAAGCCGAGCCCGAAAAACTTATCGCTGATGCTCTCCAGCAGTTTACTTCTCGAAATGATTTGCGCGGTGCCAGAGTCGCTGTTAGCGTGCCCGGTCAGAGCGGTCTTGCCAAATTTTTCAAGCCGCCGCCCGTCGAAGTCAAAAAAATACCGGATATCGTCAAGTACGAAGCCAAGCAGCAGATACCGTTTGATCTCAACGATGTGATTTGGGATTTCCAGCAGATGGCTGGCAGCAACATCGAGGACGGCTACGCGTTGGAAAGCGAAGTTGGGCTTTTCGCGATGAAACGTGAAGCCGTCTACCGCGCGTTAAAACCATTCCGAGAAGCGAGTATCGATGTCGACGTCATTCAATTGGCTCCCGTAGCGGTCTATAACATGATCGCATTCGACCGATTTTCGGATCGTATGAAATCGACGGCTTTTGATCCCGATGCTCCGCCGCCGTCTATTGTATTGCTTTCGATGGGAACCGATGCATCGGATTTGGTCGTCACCAACGGATTCCGAATTTGGCAGCGCAGTATTCCGATCGGTGGCAACCACTTCACGCGGCAACTCGTAAAAGATCTCAAGCTGACTTTTGCCAAAGCCGAGCACTTGAAGCGAAATGTAATGCAAGCCGACGATCCGAAGCTCATATTCCAAGTGATGCGTCCGGTCTTTAACGATCTGGTTACCGAAATACAACGCTCGATCGGATTCTTTCGAAGTTTGAATAAAAAGGCCGAAATTGAATCGTTGCTGATGCTTGGTGCCACGGCCAAGCTCCCAGGGCTTATTCCGTTCATGAACAAGAATCTCGGGATGGAAGTACATGCCCTCGACAAATTCGAACGATTGAATGGAACCGAAGTCGTTGGGCAACCGGCATTCAAAGAGAATCAAGCCGGCTTCGGGGTGGTTTACGGTCTTTGCCTACAGTTGTTGCAACAAGGTCCGATGAAAACCAATCTTCTGCCGAAAGAGATCGTTATCAGCCGCTTGATCCGCGCCAAAAAGCCGTGGGCAATTGGTGCGCTTTCGGCGGTGTTGCTGGGAATGGTCGCTAATTATGCAACCGTCTATGGTTCCTTTAAAAATGTTGCCGAAGAACGTTGGGGTGATGCAGAAAGGATCGTCTCGAACGCGAACTCGATCAGCCAAAGTTTGGTTCAGAAAGATGCGGAAAAGAAAAAAAAGTTAGAGCTATTAACCAATATCGGGCAGCAGTTAAGTTCCAACGGTGACCGTCGAGCACTTTGGATGGAAATGCTCAAGTCGCTTCAAGAAGGACTGATGCATGATCCGGCCGATCTTTTGATTAGCCCGACGGTAAAGCCATACGATAAGCGTAAAGAATTTTATGTCACAAAAATCGATTCTCAAATCGCCCCAGACCTTAAGACTTGGTTTGATCCACTGAAGGCGAAATACTTGGTTGAGAATGACGCTCGCGAGGATTTAGTAAAGGGACTCAAGCCCGCCGCTGTCGAACCTGCCGCACCGGTCGATGGTCAACCGGCTCCTCCGCCGGCTGTCATCCCGCAAGTTCCGCCCCAACCTATCGAAGGACCAACTGGCCCTGGTTGGGTGATTCAGTTGGATGGATACCATTATTACAATGGTCAAGATAAGGGCGGCCTGGAAGCGGCGGCACACGTTCGAAAGTATTTAATCCAATATCTCGAATTTGGCGAAATCGAATTGCCTGGCCCTAACGGCGAGTTGACGAAATATACGCTGAAGGAACTTGGTGTCGCATTTCCGTTGATCGCTAAACCAGTCTCGATGGATTTGTATCATGTCGTCCCGAATCCTGATTATATCAGTCTTCGGGTCGTCGGTAGTAGCGAGGAATCCTCGGACGAAGGAACTGCGTTTGGCACCTCTGCCAAAAAGATCGAGATTTACAAAGACGCGAATGGAAAAGACGTTCCATCGGGCTTTGTCGCACCCAAATGCTCATTCCAAGTGCAGTTTGCCTGGAAGGAAAAGACACTCGAAGATCGTACTTGGTGGCGTGCCCAACCAACCTATGATCGATTTGCCACTCCGCCCAAACGACAGCCAACCGGGACCGTTGCTCCTTAGAAACTAGGGGATTTAGAAACTAGGAAATTTAAATATGGATCAACTTAAAGTATTTTGGGCCGGGGTCGTCAAATTCCATTTTTGGATATTGACTGTGATCGTTCTGATTTCGTCGTTAGTTGCGTTCAATTTTTCAAGAAGCACGCTCGACGAAAATGTGAGTACGCGCATCTCTCAATTGAACAACGGTTTTACGACCGTCACAAAACTTGCCAATGACGCCCCAACGCATCCGAATGCTCTTTCTGAAAAAGGGATGGATACCATCTTGAACTCGATCAAGACGAATGTTGCGGATGCCTGGAGCAAGCAATACGATTTGCAGAAAGCCATTCTGAGTTGGGATAATCGCGTTGTGATGGACCGCGAGACGTTTCGGAAACTCGATGGTTATCGACCGATCGAAACCAATCTCGAATTCCCGCTTCCTAAAGATCCTATTCCCGTAACGCACCGTGAAGCGTATCGAAACTATATCAACACCGTATTTCCTGATCTCGTCAATACGATTGGAGCCAAGTGGACGGCAAAGGCGGGTACTTCGGCGATTTCTTCGGAAGACTCGGAAACGTCTGGAAGCATCGGCATCGACACCAGCGGAGCATTGGTGAAGTGGGAATCGTCTTCGCAAATGGAACTTCAGTCCTATATCGTTCCATGGGGCGGTCGCACTGAGCCGCCCAGCACGCTCGATATTTGCTATACCCAAGAAAACATTTGGATTTTAAAGGGTATTTTGGAAGTGATCAAAAAGACCAACGGAAAAGCTAAGGAGAATTTCCAAGCGCCGATTAAAAAAGTCGAATGGATCAGAATTGGCAAAGAGGCGGGCAGCGGAGCAAGCTCGCTAGTGGCTTCGGGTGGCGCAGACGGAGATGATGGAGGCTCTAGCGCCGATGCTGTAGGCGACGGTGCCGTCTTCGGGGCGCAGAGTGATCCAGCCGACATGCGCTATGTCGACGAAAACTATAAACCGGTTGCAGCGACTATCCTCCGTCAAAAAATGAAAAGTGACGATGCCTTCTATGCCGTCGCGAAGCGCATCCCGGTTCGTTTCAAAGTCAAAATGGATCAGTCAAAGATCGCAAAACTTTTGGCCGAGTGCAGCAACGGAAATATCATGATCGAAGTCAAGCAAGTCCGAATCAATGCCGAAGGTGCTTCTGGTATTGCTATCGGAGGCGCAATGGGTTTGGATGGTATGCCGATGGCTTCGATGGAAGGCGGTGATTTTGAAGGTTCTTCCGAAACGGCGGCAGTTACGTTTACATCCGTGACGCCAGACCCGCCGGTCGAGATCTACGGCATCGTGTATTTATTTAATCCCGTCGACTTTGCAAAAATTGGATTAGAAAAAGTAACCGAAACCTCGCCTGCTACGGCGGTGGTTGGTCCTCCAACCGTAACGCCAACCGTCGCGCCAACCGTAACGCCAGTTGCGGCTCCTGTTCCAGCCAGTACCGCTCCGGTCGCCGCCGGACCAGAATCCTAAGTAACATATAGATCAGAAAACCCATCGAGTAAATCATGTTTGGACTAGGTAAATCAACGACAAAAGCGAAGACAGCCAAGCCAAAGAAAAGCTCCAGAGCTTCACTGCCTTTGAAACAATGGGCGCTCAACCATGGCGAGAAGGTCGGCATGGGAATCTTCTTGTTGCTTACCGGATATCTCGTTTACAACGGCTTATCAACGCAGCGTTACGATAGCACCAAAACCCCCGAAGGGATGGCGAGTAAAACAAGCGAAGCACAGAATAAGATCGAGAATGAAGATCATTCAAAAATCGTGTTGGCAGATCGGTTGGTGAAGACCGATTTCGTTAAACAAGTAGACGACGCTCGAAAGGATATGGATCCTAGCCCGTACGTAATCGTCAACATCCCCGTCAAGCCTGTTCGTGTCTCCGGGGAAAAGCGCGGCGATCCTGAACTTGTCGCGCCCGTTGAGCTGCAAGGTCACTTCTTTTCAGGGGCGATCGCCATCGTCAGCCCAACTCCCGCACCTGCCGACGCCTTGTTGAACGCACCGCCGGTCGGCGACGGCAAACGCACCCGTAAACCGCCCACTGCGTCGACACCACCGCGCATGCTCGATCCGTTCTTCGACCTTGGGTATCAACACAATCCAGCGATGATGCCTCAACTGCCGATTGCTCCAAGCCCGATCCCTGGCCTTTCCCCGCGTCCCGTTGAAGCCAAAGCGATTCCGAAAAAAGCTTATTTCAGTCTGATCACGGCTGCCGTTCCGCATGAGACCATTTCAGAAAGTTATCGGCAAGCCTTTGCCAGTGCTACCGACTATATCCCCAATCGCGATACTCCAAACTATCTGAGCTACGAAGTCCAACGGGTCGACGTTACCGACAATCCCGATCGGGAGATTGGCGAAGCCGATTGGAAGGTCGCTGAAGGTTGTTCCAGTGAAAGGCAGCTTAAAGAAAAGAGCCTTTGGGCCGGCATTTCCAGCGAAGTCTCTGCGGCCAAATACGTCGTCGAGAATTTATTATCGATGCCGATCCCACCAATATTGATCTCGGACTACCGACCGATCGCATCGCATCCACTCATACCACGACTTGATCTGGTACGGGCAACCGCATCCGGCGGCGATATGTCGGACGCCGATTCCTCGGAAACACCCGAACCCATGGCCGATTCTGATTCGGAGGTTGATGGATTGGTAGCGCAATCGATCGAGGCAAGCGAATTAAGCCTCATGCCACAAGCCCTTGAGCCGAGCGACTATAAGCTCCTGCGATTCGTCGATTTTGATGTCACACCCGGTAAAAAATTTCGCTACCGCGTTCGACTGGCTTTAGAGGATCCAAACTATACGCGAGCAAGAAGTATTTCGCCTCGTACTGCCGATATGAAGCCGGAGGCGGTAGCTCGCGTTCAGGCAATTGAATTCGCCGATAATGATGCGATCGAAAAACTTCCGCCCGGAACCAAGTTTGATCGCAACAGTAAAATTTATACCCCGTGGAGCCAGCCGAGTCTTGCCATTTCGACGGAAAGCCCGGTTGAACTTTATAGCAGTCAAGTTTCTGGGTATTGGATCACAACGAAACGGCCGAAGACTAACACCGAGATATCTTTTGAATCCGTTCCTGTAAAGGCTTCAGTAGTCTATGCAGAATGGGAAAATAACCTCGCGCTTCGCGTTCCCCGAAAACTAGACGTCTATCGCGGAACCGTACTATCAGGACTCGTCGATGGTTTAGATACGATCCATCCAATTACCAAGACGATCAAATGGGCAACAGGCTTTAGCTTTCGCAATCCCGTCACGATAGTCGATGTCCGTGGCGGCCTATCTTTAGAAGCGGGTAAAAATCGCGTTCGCGACCGAGATCCACTTCCCGCCGGCGGTGAAATCGTCGCCTATGATCCATTGACCGGAAACCTAGTCATCTCTAGAGAATTCGACTCGATAAGTGAATATCAGATGCTCGGATTCAGCCAGGAATAATCCTCATTATCGGCAGAAGTGTATTAAGGTTGCAGAGGTAGATTGCAAGCGGTCCGCATAATCCGCGCGGTTCATTTGGACGCCGAGATTAGGGATATCGCGCTGGATGGCGACCGACCATGTCGGATTGGATTCTATCGATGCAGACTGGAGCTGAGCGATCGGAATCGCGGCTTCGAATCGCCAACCATGCTCGTCACGCTCGGTCTTAAAATACCACTCAGGTTCCCAGTCTTCCATGTCTACACATCGCTCAGCGACTTGACCATTCGCATCGACTTGAAGTTCGAACCAGGTCAAATAATCACGATCGGTATCTAATCGGATCGTAAGTTTCTCTGCTGTCGCATCCGATGCTTCACCAAGCAACAATTTTCCCGAGCCAATGCGTGGACAGAAAGCTGAGACATAAATAAACTCGCCATCGTGAGCCATCCGAATCTGACCGACTGCGGGTTGGACTTCGTGCAAAACATCTTCGAGAGACATAGTGGAAATCGACTGCCAAAGCGGATCTTCTAGACAACCGTCTAAAAGTGGTCGAAGGTGAGTTTTACGAATCGGATAGAGTGAAAGACTTGAATTTGAAAGCGATTCTATATTCGCTTGATGGATACCGTGCGAAATGTGTTGGAGATAATCCTCTTGCATTCCGATCGTCGGCCATCCAAAGAGTCCATGGCAACTCACCAATCGAGGAATCGATTTAGGCCGAATCTCCGAAGATTCCTTACCGTCATTCTGTCGATAAAAAGAAGCATCGACGGTCAAGAACCGAGGGTCCCATTGAAGGGTTGGAAAGCGAACCGGTAGTGTCGATCGAATTCGACGAAACTCATCCTCGGAAGGACGCACTGTTGCAACGGCTTTTGTTGGATGCCCGCTCTTTTGCACATCTTGCGAAAAGGGGCTGGATATGAATGACGTTTGAAATTTGGAATCCGGTGTCTCGACCGCGATCTCTTGGGGATCGGCTGACTTTAATCGGTAAAGATTTACTTCATCACTTCCATAGAACATCAACGCTTGCAAGCAAGACAATTCGGCCGCGCCCGATCGAGGTGCTTCGGCCATCAACGTTTCCAAACATACGCGCCATCGATTCCAGTATCCGCTATGGCGATAACCTTGGGCGAGCTGCCAAAGCGAATCAGCGTGATGTTCTGATGGCGTGGAACGCAAGAAACTTTTTAAAGCCGTTTGCCAACGCCGGTCAATTGCAATATCCGGGCCATCCATTTCAGCTAGTTTTTCCAGCAAGTTTGTATGGTGGCTCCCCGCAATGATTTTTTGAAAATTAGATTGTCGCGATCGCAGAGCCGGTCGCTTGGTCTGCACCGAGCTAACCATGTCGGCCAGCAAATAGTCCTTACTCGACCTCGCCATGCTTCCATAAACCGCTTCGTAGTTCGCATAGAGTGCGCTATCAATCGCTTGAAATCGATGGCTCCCTATCGCGGGCAAACTTTCAATCGTCGGGATAACCGGTGCGAGAATATCGGCCAGCAACTGTCCTGACGATTTGAGCACCGTCGTCGGAGCATAATTAAGATCGGCACGATGTTTGGACATTGATAGCGACGAGCGATTTGACGATGCGTTACGGGCAATGATAAGCTTGCAATTCCACGGCTCGTCCGCGAAGCCCGCCTGCGGTGAAAAACTCTGGTACGTATTTTCAGCCGCAAGTCGCCTAGCCGTTTTGATGGATTCCACTGATGCTACTACCAGCGGATCGCTCGATCGAGGCTCGTCACAAAGAATGACGTCAGGCCGAGCTACTCGAATCCACATCGCAACTTGCCTGACGATTTGCGATGACCTGTCGCGGTTGACGTTGTAGAATCGGAGGTCCGAACTTCGACGCCCTTGCGGTAAGTCTCCGACGGGGAATTTTGGGCAGATGTCGATGAATGACAGCCCCAATGGATTTGCTAGTCCCTCGATACGATTCTGGCTGTCGCAAATCGCACCAGCTTGCTCATGTAGATGTTGGGAATGGACGACAATGGCGGCAGCTTGATGACGCGTTTCATTGGCCATATATCCAAGCGAATCCCATGCGATGTTTTCGGTAGTGGTTGCGAAATTGAGGAGTGCAATCCGCGAACCCGCTGAATGTATCGGCCACCATCCACGACCTTGGTTGCGCGTCCCTTCGATACGGGCAAGTGATCCGCCTGCGAAAAGACATTGGGAAGTCGCCGCGCAGATACAATGCATTGGCAATGCGTTCGATGTCGATTGGTTATCCCAACTCGATCCGCGATTTTCACTGTGCCAGATAACATTGCCTGGCGAACCTAGCAACCAAGCATGCTCGCCATCGAGTGCCATCCCTTGGATCGAGACGAGCTGATGATCGCTTGATGAACCGGGCAGTGAACGCTGGGACCATTTACGACCGTCAGCACTCCAAAAAACTTGTCCTCCATCGCCAGCCAGCCACCAGCCGGCTTCGTTGACGGCTGCGGCCAAGATCGGTTTCGTCGGATCGCCAGCAATAGCGAGCGATCGAGGCGGTTCTTGAGCGGAGAAGTAAAATACACGACTTAACCGATCGACGACGATTCCATGATGAGCGTCAAACCAAGCACAAGTTTCTATATGCGATGCAGGTAACGTTTTGGGACTCCACGTCCCACCGCTATCGAAACTCTCTATCAAACCCGTTTGCAGAGCTGGTGACCAATCTCCCCAAACGATCAAATGACCGTTGCCCATCGCTTGAACACCTTTGAGTCTTGGTAGCTCTGGAGCGTGGATCGGTGTCCAGTTTTGACCGCCATCCCTAGTCACTAAAACGACCCCCACACTTCGATGGGAATATGCTTGAACACTGCCGCCAACAGCCCAACCAAGTTTGTCGTTTTCGAATGCAACGCCATGCAGATTTGCTTCGGTAAAGCTCTCTTGCTGAGACCAGGTTCGTCCGCCATTGTCACTGGCCATGATCAGCCCACGGTCGCCCACCATCCAAACGCGATCAGATGTCGATGCGGTGCAATCGCGAAGCGTTGCATCGCTGGCCTTCGTAACCAACGTCGGCTCGTTGCTCGGTCCCGACTCGGCTCCGAAGAGTCCACCGCAAGTAAAAATCGCAATCGAGAAACCAGCTATGATTCGAAGGCCTTGCGGTATTGGCATAGCTATTGAGCTGGCAAAGGAAACCGTAATTTTATGGCTTGATAAATACGCATTTTTTAAAGAGCCGTCGGCGATAGCCGCGGGTTCCGAAAGGCGTCAACTTAGCATGGCATAGCCCTGAATCCTAGACAAAACAGCGACACTAGGTGCTTTGCGCAAAGTAGAAAGCCGAGGCGATCTAAGCTCAGTCTCATAGTAGTTGCTGATTTTCCAGACTGGACCTGAATTCGAATCCGATACAACCAAGTACTTAAGGCGAACGGCAGATGAAATTACCACGTAGCAGCGTCTCTCCGAGACGCTGTGCGAGTCTCGGAGAGACGCGCCTACGTGAAATCAAATAATTTTCTTCTGCCGCTTGCGTAAGTTCGTTGGTTGCCGCACCGCCATTCGTTTGGACAACAAACTATGAAACTTGAATTCCAGATGCCAAGGAAAGTTTTGATATCATTCGCTTGGAGCTTGAGCTTGTTGCTTTCGGATGCGATCGGAGCTACCCCAACCAATGTCGTGGTACCTGGCACCGGTGTTCAACTGGCGAATGTCGGCGACGATTTTGAAGATTCGAACTGGGGCTTTGTCGCGAACGATCCCAAGAGTAGCGAAGATATCGACGAGAAGCAACGCATGCCGCTCGGCAAATCGACGAACGGGCGTTGGTATGAAGGTGCGAAACGCGGCTATCCAGATGTGATGCAATGGGTTCCGACACCTGAAGGCGGACTGGACGGAAGCCAAGGTGCATTGTTGCTCAGGACATTAAAAACGGGGATTCCGGGAAAGATCACCAACAAGATGCATCAAGATGATTTTATCGCCAATGTTCAATATCGAAACGGCGGGCCGATTCCCGTTTCGCAATCGCCCAACGTGACGACTCGAGTTTATCTGCCGCCGATCGAAGAATGGGAAATGAGAAACGGCCCTCATTTTGCGTTCCGAGCCGCCGTCGAGACAACGATCAAAGAAAAGAGCAAGTTCATTCTGGGCGCTCCGCACGATAAAGAAGAAATCTACTGGCCCGGTCTGTTTGTCTTGCGAGAAACCAAAAAGGTCGCTGGTAAGAATGTCGACCAATTCTTCTTCCGAGTTCGGGCGGATCGAAACGGCGGCGATTTCCGCGGTCCAGATATCGAAACGATGGGGTGGTGGACGCTCGGACTATCCTTTACGCCTGATGGCGTCGTTCACTACTTCGCCAAACCAGGCGTCGAAGAATTAAACGCTAACGACTACATTGCATCGGCGCTTCCCTACGGTTACCGATGTGAAACGTTCCGGACTTTTTTCTACAATTCCGTTAACATGGACAATGGAAAGTCATGGAGCACTCCGGTTGTGATCGATGACCCCAAAGTTTACGTTGTCACTCAACCGCGAATGGCTCGTCGATAAGTCTGAGCAGCAACTGCGAGTAGCACCCAAAGCAACAAGCGTTCGGAAAGTTTTTTCATGCCTAGTGTCTTGGCCGTAGCGGCACACCCTGATGACATCGAATTTGTGATGGCGGGTACCTTGCTGCGTCTGGCAAAGTTGGGTTGGCAAGTTCACTACCTGAACATTGCCAATGGCTGTATCGGATCGATGGTAACATCGCGAGAAGAAACCGCCCGTATCCGGCTCGCCGAAGCCATCGAAGCAGCGAATCTGATCCCTGCCAAACACTATCCGCCGATTTGCGACGATATGGCAATTTTCTATAACGCCGAGAATTTTGCCAAAGTCGCTGCGGTGGTTCGTCAAGCCAAGCCATCGATTGTTCTGACGCATTCCCCGAGCGACTATATGGAAGACCATGAAGCCGCCTGTCGCTTAGCTGTATCGGCAACGTTCGCCAAAGGGATGCCGAACTACGTCAGCGCTCCGTCACTGCCGCCGACCGAAGGCGAAGTCGCGGTTTATCATGCTTCACCGCACGGAAATTGTACGCCCCTTCGCGAACCGATAGAGCCTCATCTTTTTGTCGATACGACTGACATGCTCAATGAGAAACAGGCGTTGTTAGCCTGCCATCGGAGCCAGCAAGGATGGCTCGACTCGACCCAGAAAATGTCGTCTTATCTTCAAACGATGGTCGACATGGACCGCCAGCGTGGGATTCTGTCGGGTCAATTCGAATATGCCGAAGCCTATCGCCAGCGATTGCATTTCGGATTCTCATCCGAAGGATTCGACCCACTCGGCCAAGCCCTCGGCAAACACGCATCCCGCCCGAAAAGCTAGAAAAGTTAGCTCTTCCGCAGAAACTGTGGGTGGTTTTCGTGATCCGCAATCGATTTTAGCCGTGAAATACAAGGAAAACACTCGACTGAGTGATTGCAAAAACCAAG
>JAWXCK010000210.1:0-4412 GCA_034408855.1 Pirellulaceae bacterium | reverse complement strand
GATTCTCGCGACGTCTGTTGCCGCATTGGGGCAACTCTACCACGTCGAAAAGCGACGGCGGCTAGTCGAACCCGACGCGTTGCTCATGCTGCTGATCTTGGGGGGAGCATTGTTTGTCGTTTACCGGTTGTCGTCATGACTTTCAGCTTCGTCACCGGAGTGCTCGTTGAGTGATCGTTTATCCCAATTAAGGAGTTTCCCAATGACCCAGAAAATGAAATGCTTCGTGATGCACAGGATCGGCGAGGTCGGTATGACGGAGAAGCCAATCCCTCGCGCCGGACCGAACGACGCCATCATTCGCACGAGCGCCGCGCTGATCTGCACCTCGGACACGCATACTGTGGCGGGCGCGATTGGCGATCGTCAGGGCCTGACTCTCGGGCATGAAGCCGTGGGCGTGATTCATGAACTGGGCGAACTCGCGGCCGCCAGTGGTCTGTTCCACGTTGGCCAGCGAGTGGCGGTCAGCGCGATCACGCCGTGTTATGCCTGCGATAACTGCCAGCGCGGTTATCCCAGCCAGTGCGGCGGCATGCTCGGCGGCTGGAAGTTCGCGAACGTTAAGGACGGTAGTTTCGCCGAGTACTTCCATGTTAACAACGCTGTGGCGAATCTCGCGCCGATCCCCGACGGAGTCACCGATGAGCAAGCGGCGTATTGCTCCGACATGCTGAGTACCGGATTTGTCGCGGCCGAATTCGCGAACATCCCCATCGGCGGCAGCGTGGCGGTCTTCTCGCAAGGGCCCGTGGGTATGATGGCCACCGTCGGCGCTCGCTTGCGTGGCGCGGGACTGGTCATCGGGGTCGAGTCGATGCCGAACCGCATCGCGCTGGCCAGAAAGTATGGCTGCGATGTCATCGTGGACTTCACGAAAGAAGACCCGATCGCGGCGATCTTGAAGCTCACAGGGGGCAAGGGCGTGGATGCGGCGATCGAGGCCCTCGGTTCGGCACAAACTTTTGCGGCGTGCGTCAGTGTGACGCGACCGGGCGGAACGATCTCGAACGTCGGCTATCACGGCGACGGTGATAGCGTGCCGATCCCGCGCGAAGCTTGGGGCGTCGGCATGAGCGACAAGACAATCCGCACAGCACTGTGTCCAGGCGGCTCGGAACGCATGGCTCGCCTGATGCGCCTGATCGAAACGAATCGCGTCGATCCCCTCGCGTTGACGACACACCGGTTTCCGTTTCAGGACATCGAGAAAGCATTCCGAATGATGCAAACTAAAGAGGACGGGATGATCAAGCCTCTGATTACGTTCGCCTGACTCCATACCAGTGAAACGACCCAAGAGAACGTCAATGTCGGCACTGACTGCTCGCGAAATCGGTCCGGCTTCTCTGTTTCGATTCAAATCATTCCAAATAAGCGCAAACGACCGGCTGAACGATCGCTTCGCCCCTTGACCGTCCTTCGTAAGATCTGGTTCGGTAGTCGTACTGACGCTGGTGCAATATCCGTTGCAATCACGCCTTCGGAACGAAGGAAAGCGGCAAATGACGCAATTTTCTGAACCTGAATGTTGTTCGAGATGATGACATGTCCGGAAATGCGCAACTTGGAGTGCTTGGTATTTGATGGAGCGCTAAAGTACTTTCCGATGTATTCGCGGGCCTGTCGTTGTTCCTCAGTCCCAAAGTCATAGCCCTTAACGGCCCTCGAGAACTTTGCGTCATAAGCCACGGTCCATGTCGAAGCGTCAACATCTCCGCTCAAGCGAGAGAGCGTTTGAAACGAAATCAGTCCATCTGGCTCGCGAACCCCTCTTCTTCCTAGTCGAGTCGTAAACCAAAAAAGCCAGTGGAGTACATTGTAAACGTCAACTTCGTAGCGATCACCATCTTGTTCTTCTGGGATCGTCTAGAATGTTGGTTGGACTTTAAAGACCGCTGGTTTTTCGGTAGCCATGGGTATTGCCTTAGTGAGCTGGGTAGGTGGCCCATATTCTAGCCCATTTAAGTGGGCGTCTGCTAGCATTGGATAGAATCGGCTACAATCTGCTTGACCTAACGTGTCGAATCGGTCGAGTATCGTCGAATGCTAGCAGGCCAAACCATGACTTCCATAACCGAAACGCTGCTCACGCTGGATGAGCTGTCTGAGTACCTAAAGGTGTCAAAGTCCACGCTCTACAAGCTGGTTCAGGCCGGGAGAGTTCCAGGGGCCAAGATTGGAAAGCACTGGCGGTTCCGCAAAGCAACAATCGACCAGTGGATTGATGGCAACCAGCAGGACAGCACGAAGCTAAACAAGAAATAACGGATACTCGACTTATGGCTCTAAAGAAATCAGAACTCTACTCTTCCCTTTGGCAAAGCTGCGACGAGCTTCGTGGCAGCATGGATGCGAGCCAGTACAAGGACTATGTGCTGTCGCTGTTGTTCATCAAATACATCAGCGACAAGTACGCGGGCCAGAAATACGCGCCGATCAACATCCCCGCGGGTGCATCCTTCGCTGATATGATTGCCATGAAGGGCAAGTCAGACATCGGTGACCAGATCAATAAGAAAATCATTGCACCGCTAGCTGCTGCCAACCAGTCGCTCAACCAATCCGACTTTCCCGACTTCAATGACCCCGTCAAGTTGGGTGACGGGAAGGAACGGACGGATCGGCTCACTAATCTCATCTCGATCTTTCAAAACAGGTCGCTCGATTTCTCGAAGAACAGAGCCGATGGCGACGACATCCTGGGGGATGCCTACGAATACTTGATGCGGCACTTTGCCGTGGAAAGTGGCAAGAGCAAAGGGCAATTCTTGACCCCTGCTGAAGTGAGTCTCATCATGGCTCGGATTATTGGCATTCACAAAGCCAAAACTAGCGCGGCCACCACCGTGAATGACCCCACTTGTGGCTCTGGCTCGCTGTTGCTGAAAGTGGCCGACCAAGCAAATGCTCCCGTGACGCTTTACGGCCAGGAAAAGGATTCAGCCACCAGCGGTTTGGCACGCATGAATATGATACTGCACAACAACCCAACGGCAGTAGTTCAGCAGGGAAACACGCTTACTGACCCTAAGTTCAAAGATGGCGAAACGCTCAAACTGTTTGACTTCGTAGTTGCCAATCCTCCGTTCTCGGATAAGCGCTGGAGCAATGGCCTGGACGTAGCCAACGATCCCTTCAATCGTTTTGAGAGCTTCGGTGCGCCGCCGTCAAAGCAAGGCGACTACGCCTATTTGTTGCACATCGTTCGCACGCTAAAGAGTACCGGCAAAGGTGCCTGCATTCTGCCCCACGGGGTTCTCTTCCGAGGTAACGCGGAAGCCGAGATTCGTCGCAACATGATTCGCAAGGGCTACATCAAGGGAATCATCGGGTTACCAGCCAATTTATTTTACGGCACGGGTATTCCTGCTTGCATCATCGTCATCGACAAGGAAGATGCCCAGGCGCGTAAAGGGATTCTTATGATCGATGCGAGCTCCGGCTACAAGAAGGACGGACCCAAGAACCGGCTTCGCGATCAAGACATCCACAAAATAGTCGACGTATTTAACAAACAACTGGATGTTGCAAAGTATTCGCGCAACGTACCGTACGATGAAATTGAAAAGAACGATTACAACCTCAACCTGCCGCGTTACATCGACAGCCAGCAAGCCGAAGACCAGCAAGATATCGAAGCCCACTTGCGCGGCGGTACTCCTCAAGCGGACATCGATGCACTGAGCGAGTACTGGGAAATTTGTCCGCAGTTGCAACAATCGCTTTTCAAAAAGAATCGCAAGGGCTACCTCGATTTGCGTATCGATAAGTCGGATATCAAGACCGCCATTTACCAGCATCCCGAATTTTCGGCGTTTATCGAAGGGATGAACGACCACTTTGCCCAGTGGCGCAAGAAATCTGCCAAAACACTCAAGGCACTTAACGCCGACTTTCATCCACGCGATGTCATTGCGCCGCTATCGGAGGGCTTACTTAAGCACTACCAGGACAAGCCGCTCATGGACCCGTACATCGTGTATCAACATCTGATGACCTATTGGTCGGAAACGATGAACGACGATTGCTACATCATCTCGGTGGACGGCTGGAAAGCGGGGACTACACGTACGATTGAAACCGACAAGAAGGGCAAAGAACGCGACAAGGGCTGGACATGTGATCTGGTCCCCAAGCCGCTGATCGTGGCTCGCTACTTTGCGAAGGAACAAGCGGCAATTGAGGCGCTCTCAGTCGAGTTGGAATCGCTCACTAGCAAGTTAACCGAGATCGAAGAGGAGCACGCTGGCGAAGAGGGGTTACTCGCCGAGCTCGAGAAAGTGAACAAAGCCAACGTGGCTGCAAGACTGAAAGAGTTGAGAGTTGAGAGTCGGGAGTTGAAAGTTAAAAAAGTCAAGCTCTTCAGTACTGGCTCCCCTCGCCCCGGTACTCCGGGAAGAGGGGTTGGG
>JAWXCK010000209.1:0-22866 GCA_034408855.1 Pirellulaceae bacterium | reverse complement strand
GTTTTTGCAATCACTCAGTCCAGTGTTTTCCTTGTATTTCACGGCTAAAATCGATTGCGGATCACGAAAACCACCCACAGTTTCGGCGGAAGAGCCAAAGTTATGAAGGAAAACGACGATGTAATTCGGATATCTGTTCATCGGTGAGGTAACGAGTTGGTAGATTACGAAGAAGCATATGAAGTTTGGCTGTCTCCTCGAGTTCTTCGACGGCGTAAACAGCCGAGTCGAGATCCACTCCACCGATCACCGGTCCGTGATTGGCCAACAATACACCGCGAGTCGCTTTCACGGCCAACTCGACTGCCGATGCTAAAGCTTGATCGCCGGGGGCAAAGTATGGCACCAACGGCAGGCGTCCAACGCGCATCACGTAGTAGGCGGTGATCGCAGGAAGTACGTTCTCTGGATCGATGTCTTCAAGACAACTGACCGCGACGGACCAAGTCGAATGCAGATGTACGACCGCGGTTTCTTGAGGACGCGAGCGATAGTAGGCTAAATGGAGGAAGGCTTCCTTTGACGGCGGCTTGCCGGACAGCAAATTCCCAGCCGAATCAAGTCTCGAAATGGAGGAAGGATCAAGTCGACCAAGACACGAGTTCGTAGGCGTAATTAAAATGCCATCCGACAACCGCACGCTGATGTTTCCAGAACTTCCTGGAGTCAAGCCTCGATCATACAGCGATTTTCCGTGTTCGACGATTTGCTTTCGCCATTCATGTTCACTCATAGTCTGTGCTCCGATGCCGTAGCTTGTCCATCGAAACATGCGATGGCATCATGAAAAAAATCCTTATCGCCAAAGTTGCCCGACTTTAATACCAACGAGAGATATGGCGGTCTCACTGAATGAACCCATGGGACGCCTGGCGCGATCTCGCGACCAATCTTGACCGCATCGATCTTCAAGGAATTGATAACAGCCCCGGAAGTTTCGCCACCCGCAACGATCAACCTGCGAACTCCTAAGCTCACTAGATTATGTGCAATCGCTGCAAACAAACTTTCCGTGAGCAGCGCGGCGGACTTCGGTCCCAGTTCGAGCGAGGGTATCGATACGGCTTCGTCGCTCGCCGCCGAAGCAATCAGAGACGCTGGATAGTGAGCGTGCTTTAGACACCAAGCGACGGCTTTGTCGACGACACGCTTGAATGAATCGCCATCCCTCGCCGATGCTAGAACATCCAACGGCAGCACGGGACCGCCACTTTCTGCGAACGCCGCGATCTGATTGCGAGTGGCGACAGAACAACTGCCAGCGAGAATGACGGTCTTTGCCGACTGAGCGGATGGAGGCAAGTCCTGGGCTGATGAAACTGTTGTATTTCCTGAGCCATAGGCGCTAGCCTCGGGTGCTATTGGGCCAAACTTTGCGGAATCGAAACCCGAGGCTACCGCCATCGGCTCAGTTTTCATCAGTACTTTCGCCCAGTGACCTCCGATCGCAGATCCGCCAGTCAATAATCTTTGATCGTGAGCGAAACTGGCGATGCGAATTAGATCCTCATCGTTCACTGCATCCACAATCCAATTTTTTGTATCGCTGTCTTCTTGCCTAACTACATCGCCGCTTCGAATTGTAGCTAGCTTCACGAGTCCTACCTTGTTCTGGCATTGAGGTTGTAACCAGCGTACAAGATTGCTGTCGGTCATCGGATTTAGCGGGTGATCCTTCATGCCACTTTCGTGCAACGGCACACCATTTACAAACATGTATCCACAATAGACGGTCCGACCATTCTCAGGGAATGCCGGACAGTACCATATGTTGGATTGATGCAAGTCCGAGGCCAACGCTTCCGCGACAGGCCCAATGTTTCCGGCCGTGGTCGAATCGAACGTCGAACAGTATTTGAAGAAGACTCGCTCGGCACCCAGTCCCAGCAATACATGAAGTGCTTTCAGCGAAATTTCAACTGCGTCTGCGGTTGCAATCGATCGCGACTTCAACGCAATCACCACCGCATCCGTTTCGGCAACTGCATTCAGCCATTCGGAACTTGTTTTGTCGATCGATGCAGTACCACCAAAGAATTGAATCACTCGCAAGCCAGCTCTAACCAACATCGACGACAAATCGGTCGCACCCGTATAGTCATCGGCGATACATCCCAACCTCGGGCCGATCATGATGTTGCCTCGCCTTCCTCAATCGCGATTGCTCGAACGGGGCAACCGTCGCCGCCAACGATATTGAGCGGCAATGCAAAGAACTCGATTTCATTCCGACTGAGTTGATCGAGGTTAGCGAGCCCCTCAACGATCACTACACCGCCTCGAAACAATGTTTGGTGCACTTCGGTTACTTCCGGAAGGTTGTTAACGTCGGCCACCGAAAGCTGCTCGATACCGATCAGTGCAACTTTCTGCTCGACAAGCCAATGGGCAAGCTCAATCGAGATGCGCGGCAACTCGTTGCGATACTCTGCTGTTCCAAAGCGTCGATACCAATCGGTTCGAAAGAGTAATCGGTCACCGGGAAGGACTTGACCGAGAGCCTTGGTGACATGATCGACGGTGATGAGCATCTTCGGTTCGGCCGGAGTCAAATCGATCACCCTAGCTGGTCCACAACAAGCCGAAAGATCTTGTTGATCCAACGTCGCGGCATCGTCAATGTAGTGGCAAGGTGCATCCATATGCGTGCCGCAATGCGAGTAGAGCGATAGCGTCGTCGCATTCCAGCCATCGACTTCACGGAACTTGCAAGGCGTGATTTGGAAGCCTGGCATGCTTGGTGAGACCGGCAGACTCAAATCGACAATTCGCCGCTTCTGATTTTGAACCGAGCCCTTGAATTGCACAACTTTTGACGGTGACTCATCGACTAGCGGTGGTCGGATTTGAACAGGTCGATTATGCTGAGCTGACGCGTATAAAGCCTCTACAACCGCTAGTGATTTAAGATACTCTCGACCCGAAGTTTCACACGTCGCGCCATCGAGCACCTCCAAGAAGTGCTTTTGGGTTGCATAGACACAATCGCCACCGAAGCCTTGTCGCGAACGAGGATACTCATGTTGGAATGCCGATTCGCCGAGACGTTTAGTCGTAATGTTGCCTTCGGAATTCAGCCATAGACTACCGCCATCGGTTTCGATCAGCAATTCGCCGAACGTATAACGCGGGTCGTCCGACAAGGATTCGTTATAACGATTCGCATCCCAAGTCGCGTTAGCTCCGCTGCTAAACTGAAACCGAAGCAGACCGGCATCTTCACCGGCGATGACTGGATTCAATCGTTGGAGACTCGCATAGCACTCGACGATTTCGCCCGCCAAGTAACGAAACGTATCGACAAAGTGCACACCTGTTTCATGGACTAGTAATCGCGGCATCGTTCGAAAATAGGGTTGACGACTAAGGTAGGCGTCTTCGCCCCATCCGTCTCCCAGTCTAGTACGCATATGGATCGAATGCAGTTTGTGACCGATCTGACCCGAGTCCAGCATTCGCTTGATCTCACGATACCACGGTTGAAAGCGAAAATTCTCATGGACCATAAACGGTGCGGCGGAACGCTCTGCAACGGCAATGACTTGCTTGGCGGCATCGTAGTCATGGCCGAGTGGCTTTTGGCAAATCATCGGCAAGTTTCGTTCAACAACGAGCTTGACTAACTCCTTTCGTTGCGTCGGTCCGGTTGCGATATCCACGAAGTCGAGACGCTCGCAATCCATTGCCGATTGCAAGTCGGTGAACACGCTTGGTATCCCATACTTGATAGCCGCTTTTTCCGCTTTGGACCTGTCCAAGTCGCAAACGGCGATGATCTCTGCCCCTGGCAGGCGTTGCCATGCATCCAAATGGAAGTCGCTGAAGTAACCACAACCGATCAACAGTCCTCGCCGAACGCGAATCTGCGAATCACTCATGTCGCTGACTCCTGTAAAGCGAGTGTTGGATCGATCCTAAACCACAGGGCGATCGCGATAACATTCAACGCCGCCGCCAGATAAAAAAACGGCAGTGGCGAACCAGTCCAACTCAACAGATACGGGAAGGCTAAAGATGTAAGGAAAGCTCCTATATTGCCAGCCATATTCATCGTCCCCGATACGAGGCCAGCATTCGATTTTCCGATGTCGACGCAAGTGCTCCACGAAGGCGACAAGGTCATGTCGGCTCCAAAGATGCACAAGCTGAACCAAGCTGATGACGAGAACGGCGTCGTGGCATACGCACTACCCACAATCCCAAAAGCCGCCAATAGGAAGCCGATCATCGCGGGCAATCGTCGCGACAACCGCCACTTTCCTTGCCGGTACAAACGATCGATCCACCAACCAGCAGTCCAATTTCCAAAAGCGCCGAACATCATGGGAACCGCTGCGAAGTAGCTGGCTTCCAGTCCAGACAAACCATAACGATCTTTGAGTTGTGGAAAGAACCAAGTCAATCCGAAGAAGAAGATAAAGTTCGAAGCAAAGTACTGACCACACAATGCCCAAACGGTCGGAGAACTTACCAGCAATTCGAACGTACCAAACCGCTTCGCGTTCAAGTCGCCAGCCGGAACAATAGAACGGCTTTGACGATTGAAAAGAATATAGTCGCGTTCGTCGCGACTCAGCCAACGTGTCTCGGTCGGATCGTCGCGAAAAAACAGAAGCCATAGAAGAGACCAAGCGAACCCAACGATCATGAGGACCAAAAATGTCGATCGCCAACCGATGAAAACGATTAACCATGTGATCAATGGCAGCGTCACGGCGGCCCCAATTCGCGAGCCAGAAAAATTAACACCTTGAACAATACCGCGTTCCTGCATCGGAATCCATGAGTACGCTGCTCGCGCAATCCCCGGAAACGCCCCGGCTTCGCCAGCTCCAAAGAGAAATCGAACAGTTAACATGGAAGCCAAGGAGTATGTCATTGCCGTCAGGCCGGTGAACATCGACCAAACCGCTACAATCGCGGCAAGCACTCGCCGTGGCCCAAAGCGATCCGCCAGCCACCCGCTCGGCGTTTGAAACAGAGCATACCCGAGCGAAAAGGCAGCAAAAACCCAGCCCATCTGTTTGTCTGTCAATGACAGATCGGAAGCTACGTTTGTTTTGGCGGCCGAGATGCAGACACGGTCGACATACAAAAGTACCGACAAAAAAAAAGTTGCGCCGACGAAATATGCTCGTATCGGAATTCGCATGGGAATGGTGAGGATAGTACGAAATTGGATGGCGATAGTGTATCATGATTATTAGTCGAATCCATTGTATAATTCCGACGATCCATTAGTCGAATCCGAATGGTCATCATGAACCTGCCAAGCCCGCGAAGTGGACTCCACAAAGTCGACTCCTTAACGGCTCAGCAGATTGACACGTTTTGCCAAGTCTATGAGCAGGGAGGTTACGCAGGCGCAGCGGACGCACTCGGATTGGCGGGCCCGACGATTTGGGAGCAGGTTAAGTCTCTCGAACGAATTTACCAGACTAAACTTTTCGAAAGGGTTGGCGGCGAGCATTTGGAAGCGGCATTCGCCGAGCGGGTTCGAGTACTATGACTTCTCGCTGAGCAGGTCTTGGAAAGCAAAGACCTCGGGCAAGGAAGGCTACTCGCCAAACTTCTTTATCACGAATGAAGAAGACTTATCCGCCGTTGTTAAGGAAGCAGCAAGCTGGATTGCTGTCCAGCAAGTAGGCTTGCTTGCAAGCAACGAGGAATCATTCTTGGGATAGATATTGGTTTCCATGGCTGACGTAAATGTCAGCTTACTTCGATTGTGACGAGCTTGAGGCAATGTTGCATTGAAGCCCGTCACGGTCGTGAGTCCGTTCGAAATGGTCGCGGAGGATGACCTGGCGATATTGCTTAAAGACCTTGTCTTCTCGGCCTTGGTACCGATAGTAACCGGTGCGCTTCGTATGATCAGATTGATCGACTGCGGCTTCTTCAAAGATGAGCTGGTCAACGGGCGATAAGGACTGCCAGTAGGCAATGAAGGCAGACTGACGTAATGCTTCGTGATCGATTGCGAGGCGCTCGCGCTTGGAAGCTTGCTTGTGCTGTTCGTTCGTTCGAAGATTGGTTGCGGCTTGCCTTTTTTGGATCTGATGGCTGCTCTCGAATCCGGGTGGAAACTCGATGGCTTTTGGATTCTTGATCGATTGAACCAAGAATCCTGGCCCGCGCGATTGGCCTCTTGCGTTGTACCAGTCGAAAAGTTCGATCATCGATTGGATGGTTTGCGCTGGGTAATTCTGAGAAAGCTCCTCAGCGGACGCGGGTCCAATGCAACGCTTGGTCAACGCGAACGCGAGTTGAGTCGGGTCGATACTCTGTCGTTGCGAGGGAGTTTGTAACGATCGAAGATCGGGACTGGAAGACTTCGATCGACGCTTGCGCTCAAATCGAACGATCCAATGCCCACGGGTTTGTCGTATGAAACGTTTTTCGGTCGGGATCGATCGTAAATCCCAACGTCGTTCGAGTTCAGCGATCCCTTTCAGAAGCGCTCGCTTGAGTTGGGCGACGTTTTAAGTTGCCGATAAACCGACTCGATTGATGGCCAAATCTCGCAAATCCATTTCGAATGCTGAGCTATGATAAAAACGCTTATCGAGAAATCGATAAAGCTGCTTTGCAATTGAGCTTTCGAGGGTCGTGTACAACTGCCAATCGAAGCGTTTCAGATAACCAGCTTGAAAGCTGCGAAAGATGACTTCGTTCCAGGTAAATCGCGAGTTGGATGGAATGACTCCGTCTTGCTTCGATTCACGGCGATAAATGTATAGCGTATCGAAAATGCCAAAATCGCGATTTACCCAGTTCTTGTTCTCATGATCGTAGAATGCTCGGTCTGAAAAAATCGTCAGTCCCTTCCAACGGCGCAGGCTGGTCGCGATCCGAGCGTAGTTTTTCGAGTCGGTGGGAAGCCGTAAGAGCTTAAGAATCTCGTATCGACTAAACCTGACCTCGGGACTGCGGAAATTTTCCAGTTTGCTTAGTTGGATACACGCTAAGAGAACGTCATCGTCAATCGCGGTCGGCAGTCCAAAGCGATCCGAGCCTGAGACCGTCAGTCGCCGTTGGACATATTTACGCTCGCATCGGTCGTAGATAGGCTCTTCAAAAACGAGCGTCTTCCGACCATCAAGATGACGATCCGCGATCGACGCGAGAGGGAACTCGGCTAAATTCATTTCGTCGACGGCTGAGTTTATCTTCCAAGCATCGTTCTCGTCGATTACTACCGGATGTTTTTCGTCGGCGCGTTTCATGACCTCCTAAGTACAACTGCTTGTTCGTTGTTAATGAGTTTTACTAAACAAATTACTGCGTCCGATTCCCGAGCCGTTTCGCGGACTTAGCGTTCTTGAAAGTGTCTCATTCCCCGCTAAATTCGAGTCCGAGAGTGTCTCGTTTCCCACTATTCGGTGTTTCGTTTCCCGCTACCTATGCAGTCGAATAGTGTTTCATTCCCCGCTATATCCCAGCTTCGAAAATCTCGCAATAACCGTTCGGAACATCGCAGATTAAGCGACTTTGGCAAACAGTTTCCTTTGGCTATTTTTTCTTGCTTGCAAGCTGGCATTGTTGACACGCATGCGGCTGCACGCCATTCGGTTGGACTTGCTCTACAGTTGATTTGCACGCATGGTATGCGGTTGTTCGTCTCGCAAATAAAAGCTTGCTGACTTGCCGGCAATCGTGCTATTCATCCGACTATGGTGATTGCAATGACAAATTCGAAAGGTGGCGTGGGCAAAACCACAATGGCTGGCCATCTTGCTGGCTGGCTGCATGCACATCATCAAAAAGTGGTGCTCGTCGACTGTGATACGTAGTGTTCATCCAGTGAGTGGATTTCCGAGGCGGCGCCGGCATTCGAGGTCGTGCGTATGTCGTCGCTCTGTCACCGCACGCTGCGGCGTCAGGTTACGGCCTACGTCCCGTTCACTCGACGGCATGCGATGGTCGAGGATTTTACGCCTTCTGAAAGCGAGGACCGGTTGTACCAACTCGTCTCCGATTATTTGCAACGGACGAACCTACGAGCACTCCCCGCCAGTCAACGGGCACTAATGACACTCGTACTCCGTAAGTTACTGGCATCTTCGTCCTTTGCGATCGCCGGTGCACTAGAAACGATGAGCAGTCGCCTAAAGACACAGCTTGCCAGTCAGCCGTCAGTCGACTCGCTCGAAGATCAACTCGATGACGATTACGAAGCTCTCGATTCGACCGCCGAAGAATGGGGTAGCGAAAACGGCAGTGATCCACCGTTGTCTTCCGGCGACATTGAAGCCATTCGCCAGGAGATCGCCGACCTGGAGAGTTTTCGCGATCTCGCGGTTTCAATCACCGCAAACGCAAAGGGAGTGGCACTGTTGCAGGCGCTTGGCAAGGCATTCGAACAAGCCGATCGACTCGGTGCCTTACGAAAGGCGATTATTTTTACGGAATCACGACGAACACAGGAGTACCTGTGTCGCGTGCTCGAGGACAGTCCTTACCGCGATGGCGTGGTGATGTTCAATGGATCGAACAACGATGAAAAATCTCGCGAGATTTACAAGGAGTGGGCCCGCCGCCACGCCGGCACCGATCGTATTACAGGATCACGAACTGCCGACATGCGATCAGCCTTAGTCGATTACTTCCGCGAGATCGGCCAGATCATGATCGCTACGGAGGCAGGGGCAGAAGGGATCAACCTGCAATTCTGTTCGATGGTCGTAAATTATGACCTTCCATGGAATCCGCAGCGTATCGAGCAGCGTATCGGCCGTTGCCATCGGTACGGTCAGCAGCACAATGTCGTTGTCGTCAACTTTGTAAACCGCGATAACGAAGCCGACTTTCGAGTCTTCAAATTGCTCTCGAAAAAGTTCAGACTTTTTGAAGGGGTCTTTGGAGCGAGCGACGAGGTGCTGGGGGCCATAGAATCCGGCGTCGACTTTGAAAAGCGAATAGCCGAGATCTACCAACGTTGCCGCAGTCCACAAGATATCAAAGCGTCGTTCGATCAATTGCAACTTGAACTCAGCAGCCAAATCAATGACGCTATGACCCGGACCCGTCGTCAATTGCTTGAGAACTTTGACCAAGAGGTCCACGACAAATTGCGAGTCAGCATGGAACATGGCAAAGAGTATCTCGATCGCTACGAGCGATTGCTGATGAAGGTGACTCAGTTTGAACTCGACGGACACGCTCAATTTCTCGACGGCGAACACGGGTTTCATTTACAAAACAATCCGTTTGCCGAGGCAGGTGTGATACCAACCGGACTGTACGAGTTACCACGGCGCTCGGGCGAGGCCCACTACTATCGCCTGCAACATCCACTGGCGCACGCAATCCTGAAGCGTGCCCGTGAGCGAAACCTACCAGTCACTGAGATCAGGGATTTGTCCGATGAAGCCCCCGATCCGCAATTGGCAACGGAAATCAAGTCTCAAACGATCGTCATCCAGAGACGCGTTTCACATCGGAATGCCGAGCTATTTGAAGTTGAAGCCGACAAGCTCGAACGTTGGGCCGATGATCTAAAACTGACGCTCGAACGCGACATCAGGGAACTCGAACGGCAGATCAAGGAAGCCAAGCGATCCGCATCGCTCGCGCTCAGCCTCGAAGAAAAGCTCTCGGGGCAAAAGCAAATCAAGACGCTCGAAGCCCAACGTAACCAAAAGCGTCGATCGCTATTCGATGCTCAAGACAAAGTCGACGAACGTCGCGAGAAGCTGATTGCGGAACTCGAAGCCAAACTGGCTCAGAAAACTCACGTCACGGAAATCCTTTCGATCAAATGGCGGCTAACGTAACAGGACATAAGCATGAGCAATCAATTACCAACTCTAACGAGCGCTCAATGGACCGTGGCAGGTCTGCACGATTCGCTCGTGAAGCACCTGTCGGCCAACAAAGACATTGGGCAACTTCGACTTTTCGCCTATGCAGTTACGATCGCTGGCTGGGAACAACTGGAAACACATTTGAAAAAATGGAGGGACGGCAAGACAGGGCGATCCATTATTGCGTACGTGGGCACTGACCATGCATTAACAGACCCGGATGCATTACGGGCGATGCAGTCCATGGGCGTGGACGTTCGATTGATGGTGAGCTACATCGGCATTTTTCACCCAAAGGTCATATGGCTTCGCGGTGATAAAGAGAATCTCGTTTGGGTTGGAAGCAATAACCTTACTCACGACGGCTTAATTCAGAATATAGAATTTTCGACTTTGATCAAGTCGATAGAAGAAAACCCAGAACTCGCACGCTGGTTTTCTGTTATCCATTCGTCAAGTCGAACATTGACAGATCTGATGCTAAAGACCTATGAAAAGGAACGCCGCGAATTTGCCAAAAAGCGTTCTGAAACAGGCACCTTTACGTCGGGCCTCCGTGAAGAACCGCTAAAGCCGACGCCGCCATCGCCAAAACGGTCACTAAAGAAAAATAGTGTCGCAATACCGCCAATATTAGAGCCACAACCGGGTGATCTGATTATCGAGATCACACCGCGAGAAACAGGGCAGGACGGAAAGCAGGTTCAGCTACCGTTAGCGGCCGTCAGTCGCTTTTTTAGGCTTGAAAATCGTAGAGGTGCATCGCGTACCATAAGTTTGCGACGAGTTAGCTCGCCATACGTACGTCAATTGACTTTAACTGTCTTTGAAAACGACACGTCTCGTCTCTCGATCAACGACCTTGACTACCGTGACCGTCCGTGTGTGGTGGTTTTTAGACGCACGGCCGATGATTCGTTTGATTTGAAATCGTACAACGAAGCATTTATCCCCAACGTCACACAGCGTTATTGAGGCAGTGTCGGAATCAGACACGAACAGCCGCACGTCGTTGGACAATCGTTTAACCAGCAATTCAAGGACTCGAAGAATGTTAATGAATGCACGTAACGCAAGGCTGGAGCTTATTTGGATCGACAAAGATTTCCGTCCGCGACTTGAGCCGCGTGTTTTGCTTGAAGACCCAAGTCGTTCTATCCTCGCCGACTACCGACACGGGGATAAGGATCGCTTCGACAATCGTCTGATTTTCGGCGACAATCTATTGGCGCTTAAGGCATTGCAGCAAGAATTCGCAAGTAAAGTTAAATGCATCTACATTGATCCGCCCTACAACACTGGCAGTGCGTTTGAACACTACGACGATGGGGTTGAACATTCAGTTTGGCTTGGTTTAATGCGAGACCGTCTCGAACTGCTTAAAGAGTTACTCCGAGATGACGGTGTCATTTTTGTTCACATCGACGACAACGAACATGCCTATCTCAAAGTTTTGATGGACGAAATCTTTGGTCGACGCAATTTTTGTGGACAGTTCATCTGGGAGAAGAAGAAAAAGCCTTCTTTCCTGAATGCGAACATGGGCGTTGTTACTGAGTACATACTTGCTTACTCGCCCAATCGCTCGAAATCTCCTGCCTTCATCGGTGGGCTTACGACCGAAGGAAAAAAGTATCCTCTTAACAACGCAGGCAATTCTGTTCAGACACTGAAATTCCCCGCGAAGAGCGTGCAGTTCGTATGTGACGATCAGGTGATTGAGCCACAAGATATGTCAGGCGGCAATATCATCACAAAGCTGTTGGATCGGCTGGAAGTCCGTGGTGGTACAAACGCAAGTTGTTTTCGACTCGAGGGAGAGTGGCGTTACTCACAAAAAAAGCTCGATTCAATCATTGCGGCCGGTGAAAAACTGGTCATTAGCAAAGTTCCTTTTCGTCCGAACCATGTCAAAGCTGGCGGAGAAGAAAAGAAGATCAAGAATCTTCTTTCAATCTCACATTTTCAGATGGCGACATATGAAGATTCCAACGCAGAGAGTGCAGCACTATTCGGCGATACACCTTTCGACTATCCGTCCCCACTAAAAGTTAACAACATTGGGCGGAATCCGTTGACGATCGAACCAAGGGGAGGCGAGAAGGCCAGAACGGTGCTACCTTTGTCTGGACGACATTGGGACGGAAATACGCGCGGCAGAAGTGCCATCTGTTCTTTTGTCGGTAAACCAAACATCATTGTGATCGTCACCGACGGGCTGGGTTACATCGATCTAGGTGCGCAAGGTATTTTGAAGGCTCTAAGAGTTTGAAGTTTGAACGACAAACTCTATGCGGCAGGCGGTCGGAAAACTTCCGGCGTGATTAAGCAGGTCTTCAATCTCACAATCCCCGAGGTGGATGTCTTCGATATTTCGAATGCGAAATGGTCAACGCTCCCTTCACCTCAGGGCAATCTCCCCACGCCAAGCGCTGGATGTTTCGCTTTCACGTCCCGCGGTCAGTTGCTCATTGCTGGAGGCGAGAGCACTACACAAAACGAAGCGCACAATCAAGTCGAAGCGCTCGACCCTGCCACGGGCCTTTGGCATCTTCATTCCCGTTTTAGTATCGGACGTCACGGCACGGGCATCGCGCAGTGGAAGGATACGGATCTTCTGATTGCGAAACGCTTCGCGATTTCCGAGACTTGTTGGCAAGGAAAGATATCGATGCCGTTTTGATTGCGACCGGTGATCGATGGCACGCAACTGCATCGATGATGGCAGCGGACGCTGGAAAAGATATCTATTGTGAGAAACCGTTTGGACTGGAACATGTGGTTGGAACCTGCGCCATGGCGTCCCTATAACAAGCAGTACGTTGCCGGCAATTGGCGAGGCCAATGGGATTTTGATTCAGGAGCGAGGTTGCCGGATTGGGGTGCACACACGATCGATATTTGCCAATGGGCAAATCAATCGGACAATACCATGCCGATCGAGTACGCTCCGAAAGAAAAGGCGATCGAATGTCGTTATGCCAACGGTGTGGTGCTGGATGTCGACTTCCTCAAAGATCCGTTTGGAGAACGACCGGGCTGGATTAAATCCAATGGTACCTGTCCGGTTCGATTCTTAGGCGAAAAAGGTTGGTTGGAAACTGGTGACGGCGGTGAGGTCCATCTTTCGTTGAATGGCAACTCGACCGAGATCAGCAAATCCGGTGAACGCCCTCGCGGATTCGATGTGGTCAATCACATACGGAACTTCTTCGATTGCATGAGGACCCGGAAACCAACCGCCGCGAACTCAACGGTAATGCGTCGATCCCATATTGCTTGTCATGCTGCCGCACTTTCCTGGATTCTTCAAAGGCCACTCAAGATCGACCCTGTGACGGAGACCTTTGTTGGCGATGAAGAGGCGAATCGATTGAAATCGCGCCCTCAACGAACCGACTGGGCCTAGTTCACTCCTAACCATTTCGCTCCGTAGATTACCCATACCGGCTTCCTTAGTCAGCCTCATTGCGAATGTTTCACTCGTTCGGATTTGAATCGACCGGGGCTTTCAGGTCTCGCGTGCGAGTAATGTGTTTGTTCATTCGGACTTCTGCCGATGAAGCATCGCCTCGAAGAATCGCCGTGAAAATCGACTTGTGTGCTTTGAAGGCCGGAGAAAGCGCCGTCACGCTGCCGTCGAAGGCGGATGAGATGACTTGAAACGTTCGTTCGCAAATGCGTTCCATCATTCGCACCAAGTCGGCATTTCCATGTGCACGAACGAGCGCCATGTGGAATTCGACGTCCCACTTCACGAACTCGGTCGCTTGGCCACGATCGATGCACGATTTTTGCTGCTCCAAATTCGCTTCCAGAATGGAACGATGCGATGGAGTTAAATGGCCTGCGAGTCGCTTCACGATCTGAGGCTCAATGATCACCCGAGCCTCAAAGGTGTCTGCCACGTCCTTGGGCGTCAATGGCTTCACCATGATGCCCATTTGCGGGGCAACAGACAGATAATTTTCTTGTCTCAGTCGGTTGATCGCATCGCGAATAGGTGCCTTACCAAGCTGCAGTCGTTCCGCGAGCGAACGCTCGGACAGTAGCACGCCACTGGCCAATTGACCCGACAAAATATCCCGCTTGATCTGCTCGTAAGCTTGATCCTTCAAGTACTTAGGGCTCGGATAGAGATTCGCGGATGAAGTTGGCATGATTGAAGGTTCCGTAGTTCTCGGTGCCCGCCGGCGAGTCTGTTTCAAAGGCCAGCAAGCCCAGTTGGCAGTTGACACCAACTGACATGATAATTAACATGTCAGTGAAGTCAATCGGTCGCGCAATCAATCAACGGACACAAACCATGGCATCATTAAACCGACACGATAAAGCATTTTGCAGCCTTCTCTTTTTTGCGGGGATGCTGCTATCGCATAGTGCTTCGGCGGAGGTCGTCTTCGATCCTCAGTCCCCGCAGATGCGCTTTGCCGCCAATGAAATCAACGCGGCCTTGGCGTTGCGCGGCGAGAGTGCGTCCATCACCCTTGAGATCGAACCGTCACTGGAACTCAAGACGGAAGGGTTCTCGATCGCTAAAACTAGCGACGGATGCCGAGTGATCGGTAAAGATGCTGCGGGTGCGATGTATGGCGGGCTAGATTTGGCGGAAACCATTCGCTCAGAAGGCTTCGCCGTCGTGCGATCAAAACAGCAGAACCCGTATATGCAGATGCGGGGAATCAAATTCAACATTCCCCTCGACGCACGGACGCCCAGCTACACTGACGTCTGCGATGCTGCCCAGAAGAATATTCTCGAAATGTGGAGCATGGACTTCTGGAAGGAGTACATCGATACGCTCGCCAAGCATCGATACAACTATGTCTCCCTCTGGTCGCTGCATCCGTTCCCTAGTCTAGTGAAGGTCCCCACGTTTCCCGATGTCGCTCTTGCTGACATCAAGCGTTCCAAAGGCCCCTTCAAGGAGTACTACAGCATGCGCGGCATTTGGAATGAACCGGAGCTTGGGTCAAGCAATCTTGAAACGCTCAAGACGATGACCGTCGATGAGAAAATAGCCTTTTGGCGAGAGGTCATGGCCTATGGCAAATCGCGAAACATCGATTTCTATGTGATCACTTGGAACATCTTTACCTATGGGGTCGACGGCAAGTACGGCATAACGAACGACCCCAACAACGAGACGACTGTCGACTACTTTCGTGAAAGCGTAAAGCAGTTGATTGTGAGCTATCCCGACCTAGCAGGAATCGGCATCACGGCTGGCGAGAACATGTTTAGCCAATCTAGTCCCAACGCGGGCAACAACGATTCGGATAAAAGCATTTCTCCCGAGGCAAAAGAAGACTGGATGGTCAAAACGTATGTGGCAGGAACGCTTGACGCGCTCAAGACGCAACCCGGGCGAAAATTCCGATTCATCCATCGTCAGCATGAAGCATCCACAGACATGATCCTTCAGAAGATGGGCGTGCTGATCAATCATCCCGATGTTGATTTCGTCTTCAGCTTCAAGTACGCCGACGCGCACGTCTATTCTGCGACCAAGCAGCATAAGCCGGAGTCCTTCATCCCGACAATCCGAGACAAGGTCAAGACGGTCTGGACCATGCGGAACGACGATATCTATCTCTTTCGCTGGGGTGCTCCTGATTTCGTTCGCGAATTCGTCAAGAACATTCCCGTCGATGTTACCCAAGGTTATTACTACGGTCATGATGGATTCATCAACGGCCGGGAATTCACGCAACTTGACAACGAGTCTCCCCGCAAGCTGGAGATAGACAAGCACTGGCTTCAGTGGATGCTGTGGGGTCGTCTTGGATATGACCCCGACTACTCCAATGAACGCATCGTCAGCCTATTGAACACGCGATACCCTGAGGTGGACGGAAGCAAGTTGCTCGATGCATGGCAGAAAGCCTCCATGGTCTACCCCCGAGTCACCGGATTCCATTGGGGCAACTTGGATTTCATGTGGTACATCGAAGGCATGCGCAGCGAGGATAAGTACGCAAAGAAAAAAGGGGCGAGAACCAATTCGGGTTTTCATGACGTTGAGACCTTCATTGAAATCCCACCTCACAAATATGCAGGCGTGCAGTCGATCCCGGATTTTGTCAAAGGCAAGACATTCGATGGGCTTAGCCCGCTGGCACTGGCCGATCTGATCGATCAAGACGTCGAAGCAGCCGCAGTTGCGCTCCGCGAGTTTGGTTCGGTAAAGAACAAGGAACTCCGTCTCACGCTAGATGATATCGCCATCATTTGCGAGATGGGTCGTTACTATGCGGACAAGATCCGCGGCTCGACCTATGTGGCTCTGGCTCATCAGAGCAAGAAAGCGGCCGACAAAGACAAAGCCGTCGAGATGCTGACTCAGGCTGCCGAGCATTACAAAAAGTATGTGCAACTTGTTACCGCCAATCACATCGGTGAAGTCTGGTTCAACCGCGTAGGAATCTTAAATTTCGAAAAGCAGATCCCTGATGTCTTAGCAGACATCGACATCGCCCGAGAGATAGACGTCCGGCAAAAAGATGGGCGGTAAAAAATGGGAACCATGTGTTTATCTTTTACGGACCATCTTTTTGCCGTTTAAATTCTTTACTTTTCATGCCAATACACCGCACCATCGAATCCGTTCGCCCGACTCAAGCTGAGTTCGGTCAGATCGCCTACGACGTAATGAGTTGTGTGTATGGCATCCACAACGAGTTTGGCCGTTTCTTTGACGAAGCCGTCTATAAGCGCGAACTCGCCGATCGGATGCCCGGTATCGAGTTGGAGTCGCCGGTTACCGTCACTCATGGAACATTCACAAAGTTCTACAAACTCGATGTACTCGCACATAGACGAGGCCTTTTTGAGTTTAAGGCGACTGAAAGTATTGTGGCTCGTCATCGTGGCCAGACTATCAACTACCTGCTCCTTTTCGATCTGCCGCATGGCAAGATCATCAACGTCCGCCCCGAGCGAGTAGATGATGAGTTCGTGAACTGTCACCTGCGGCTGGAAGACCTTAAGAACCCATCCGTGGACACGGCCCGTTTCGACTCATCCAATGCTGGAGCATCCTTCTTCCACGATCACCTCATCAGCATGATCCAAGACTGGGGGGCCGGGCTCGAAACCGGGCTATATGAAGAGGCTTTAACTCACTTTTTGGGTGGCGAGGAACGCGTCTTGCTGCCTGTGCCGGTGATAGGTGCCAAGGGGCGCCTGTACGATCAAAAGATGCGTCTCGTGGCACCGGAGGTCGCTTTCAAGCTCACTTCGTTTCCGGATCGGCTAGAGGCATTTGAGGTTCACGCACGCCGCCTTCTTCAGCATACATCGCTCCGAGCCATTCACTGGGCTAACATCACTCACAAACATGTCACCTTCACAACAATTTGCTGACTCATGAACCGGCTAAAAAATGGGCGGTAAAAAATAGAGAACCGTCTTCCTAACATTTTTTACCGCCCATCTTTCTGCCGACCTTTCCTAGCCTTTCCTCGACACTTCCGAACCCGAAGAGAATCGAACCAACATCATGACAAAACAAGTCACACAAGGTGGCCTCCAAATCGCCACCGTCCTGAATGATCTCCTCACTCAACGCATTTGCCCTAGCAATAATCTCGAGCCAGCTGCCGTCTGGGCCGCATTTGAGAAAATTGTCGCTGACCTCACGCCTCGCGTCCGCGCACTTTTGGCAAAACGGGACGAATTTCAGGCAAAGATAGACGGATGGCATCGCGCCCGCGTCGGACAACCGCATGATGCAGTAGCATACAAGAAGTTTTTGACGGAGATCGGTTATCTCTTGCCGGAGGGCGAGGATTTCTCCGCCACCACCGCGAACGTGGACGCCGAGATCGCTACCATTGCCGGGCCACAACTGGTCGTGCCCGTCACCAACGCCCGCTATGCGCTGAATGCCACCAACGCGCGTTGGGGGAGTCTGTACGACGCGCTTTACGGAACGGACGTGATTCCTGAAACCGACGGCTGCGAAAAATCCGGTGGCTACAATCCCAAGCGCGGCGCGAAAGCCATCGCCTTTGCCCGCCAGTTCCTTGACAAGTCCGCCCCGCTGGCCAAGGGCAGCCATAAGGACGCCATTGGCTACGCGGTGAGTAACGGAAAGCTCGTTATTTCGCTCGCGGACAAGACCGAGTCCACGCTTACCGATTCGACAAAGTTGGCTGGCTACACCGGTGAAGCCGCCGAGCCGAAGAGTATCCTGCTCGTCAACCACGGCCTGCATATTGAGATCCAATTTGACCGCGCTCATATCATTGGAAAGACCGATGCCGCAGGCATCAAGGACGTCGTCCTCGAATCTGCCATCACGACCATTCAGGACTTTGAAGACTCCGTGACCGCCGTAGACGCAGCGGACAAGGCACAAGCCTACACCAACTGGCTTGGTCTGATCTGGGGCGATTTGTCGGAGACGTTCGAGAAGGGAGGACGCTCATTAACTCGCACGCTCAATCCTGATCGTATCTATACCAAGCCCGACGGCGAGGCGCTCACTTTGCCGGGTCGGAGTTTGTTGTTCGCCCGCAACGTCGGTCATCACATGTTCACCGATGCCGTGCTCGACCGCGAGGGGAAGGAGATCCCCGAAGGCTTTCTCGACGCGTTGTTCACCTTGCCGCTGCTTGGCGAAGCAAGACCATCGGCGCAGGAAATCCAACAGGAGCTTGACAACAATTCCCAGAGCATTCTCGGTTATGTCGTGAGGTGGGTGGAGCAAGGCGTTGGCTGTTCCAAAGTCCCTGACATCCAAGACGTCGGTCTCATGGAAGACCGCGCCACACTCCGCATCTCCAGCCAGCACATGGCTAATTGGCTGCGCCATGACATCTGCACGAAGGAACAGGTCACTGAAACTCTGCAGCGTATGGCTGTAGTGGTGGATCGTCAGAACGCTGGCGACCCAAACTACCGCCCCATGGCTCCGAACTTCGACCAGAACATCGCTTTCCAGGCGGCGTGCGACCTTGTATTCAAAGGTGGACATCAACCAAATGGCTATACCGAATTCATTTTGCACGCGCGTCGGCGCGAGGTGAAAGCGCGCAGCGGAAATTAAAACGAACGGTTGTAAAATCCTCCGCGAAAAGGAATCGTGCATAGAAATGTCGGCCTCACTCCAACGCCTCAAGAAACTGCTCCGGCCAGAACAATTGCTTCTGGGTGCGGAACAGCTCGCTGCATACCAGAGCGATGGGTTAACGGCTTTTCACCAGCTTCCGCTCGCCGTCGTCATTCCTGAGACCACGGACGAGGTTGTCGCCTTGATCCGCTTCTGCCACGAGGAGAAGCTGCCGTTTGTTGCGCGCGGCAGCGGCACCAGTCTTTCCGGCGGCTCACTGCCAGTCGCTGGCGGCCTAGTCATCGCGCTGAACCGACTCAATAAGATCCTAAGTGTCGATCCCGTGAAGCGCGTGGCTGTCGTCCAGCCTGGCGTCATTAACGCGCTCGTCAGCGTTGCGGCTGCGCCCCACGGTCTGTATTACTCGCCCGATCCATCCAGTCAGACGATTTGCACTATTGGCGGCAACGTTGCCTTCAATTCCGGCGGCGCGCATTGCCTTAAATACGGCATGACCTCGAATCACGTCCTTGGCATCAAGGCTGTGCTCGCCACGGGTGAAGTCGTCGAGTGGGGTGGGGCAAGCCGCGAGAACGCCGGTCCGGACTGGTGTGGGTTGTTTACCGGTAATGAGGGTTTGTTCGGAGTCGCGCTCGAAATTACTTTGCAACTCTTACCCAAGGCCGAATGTTTTCACACGGTTCTCGCTGGCTACAAAACGCTCGAGCAAGCCGGAGACGCCGTCGCTGCCGTGATCGCCGATGGCCTGCTGCCGGGCGCGATGGAGATCATGGACGCACTCGCGCTGCAGGCCGCCGTGGCTGCCGTCCACGCCGAGTATCCCGCCGGTGCGGAGGCCGTGCTGATCGTTGAATTGGAAGGCCCGCGCGAAGTTGTTGCTGAAGACCGCAAGCGGCTGGACAAGATCATCGCGGCAAGCAATCCGATCGAGTTTCGGCCCGCCCGCGACGCCGAGGAGCGCACGGCGATTTGGAAGGGACGCAAGAGCGCGTTCAGCGCCGTCGGCCGGCTTTCGCCGGACTTCATCGTGCAAGACGGAGTCGTGCCGCGCCGCCGACTCGGCGAGGCCTTGCGCCGCATCGGCGAAATGTCGCGCGAGGCCGGCATTCGGGTTGCCAATGTTTTCCACGCTGGCGACGGCAACCTACATCCGCTCATCCTTTTCAATGGCCAAGTGGCTGGCGATCTGGAGCGAGCTGAAGCTCTCGCGGGCCGCATATTGAAGATGTGCGTTGAGATGGGTGGCTCACTGACCGGTGAACACGGATTGGGCGTGGAGAAGCGAGACTACCTGCCTGACATGTTTAGCTCGGAGGAGATTGACTGCATGAAACGGCTGCGGGCCGCATTCGATCCGCTCGGCATCGCTAACCCAGGGAAAATGTTTCCCGGCCCGGAAGCCCCAGCGCTAAAGCATCACGGGTTGCACCCACTTGAAAAGGCCGGAGTGATTTCAAGAGAATGAATAGCACACTCACACCCAGTTCCGTCGCCGAACTCGCCGAGGCCGTCCGGTCGACGCCGCACTTGCTCGCGGTCGGCGCGGGCACGAAGCCGCGGCTGTCGGCGGTTAATTGTATGAAAATTTCCACGGCGAAACTATCCGGCATTATTGAATACGAGCCTAGCGAATTCACCTTCACCGCGCTGGCCGGCACGCCCGTGCGCGAAGTCGCCGCCACGCTGGCGGAACGCGGACAGTATCTGCCCTTCGATCCGATGCTCGTGGTGGCAGGCGCTACCCTCGGCGGAACGGTTGCCTCGGGTGTCAGCGGACCGGGGCGCTTTCGATTCGGCGGCCTGCGCGATTTCATTCTGGCGGTTCGATTCGTAGATGGCGCAGGCCGGTTGCTCCGCATGGGCGGGAAAGTAGTGAAAAACGCAGCCGGATTCGACGTCCCGAAATTTTTTGTTGGCAGCCTCGGTCGCTTCGGCGTGCTCGCTGAGATTACGTTCAAGGTTTTCCCGCGTCACACCTCGATGCTCACGCTGGTTCTGGAGGCGAAGACGCCAGAGACCGCCGTGCAGATTTTGACGCAAGCCGCTGGCGGACGATGGGAAATTGACGCGCTCGACTGGCTGCCCGACGCACCCTACATCGCCGCGCGACTCGTTGGCCCCGCCGAATCGCTGGACCCGCTCGCCGACGAAATCCTGAAGCGTTGGCCCGGCGAGAAACTTCCCGATGACGTCGCCGATGCTCGCTGGGCTTCGCTCTCGGAGTTTAGCTGGGCCGAAACGTCCGTCGCACACACTGCAGGTACAAATTCTTCTTTGCTTTTGAAGGTACCCACCACACCCGACGTTGCGGCGCCGCTTCGACAGGCCTTTGAAAGTCTCGGTGCCAAGGTTCACGTCAGTTCTGGCGGCAACGTAGCCTATGCGGCATTTGATCCGGGCGCGGATGCCGCCGCCGTGGACGCAAAATTGCGAGGGTTGAAACTGTCCTCGCTGACGCTGCGCGGCGTTGCCCCGCTGTGGCTTGGCGTGCGCAATGAGACCCTGATTGCAACCACCGTTAAAACCGCCCTCGATGCGGAGAATCGCTTTCCAACTCTGGACACCTGATGTTACACACGATTTCAAAAGAAAAGTTTGGGCCGCTTGGCGAACCGATGACCAAGGCCATCGAGAGCTGTGTCCATTGCGGCTTCTGCCTCGCCGCGTGCCCTACCTATCAAGAACTCGGCCAGGAGATGGACTCTCCTCGCGGCCGCATCATCCTCATGAAGGAAGTGCTGGAAGGTAAACTCGATTGGACTGCGGCCCAGCCGCATGTGGATCGCTGCTTAGGCTGCCTTGCCTGCGAACCGGCTTGCCCAAGCGGAGTGCCGTATCGCGATCTCATTACTCCTTTCAGGGCGGTGGCGCAGGACAAGTTCAAGCGAACCGCTAGCGAGAAACTCACGCGCTGGCTCTCGGCGCAAACGGTGCCGTATCCGTGGCGATTCCGCTTAGCTGCGATGTTTGGGAGAATCGGCAAGGCGCTCCTACCGCTCATGCCGTCTGCACTCAAGCCCATGTTGGAGCTGTTGCCGGCGACGCTGCCGCCGAAGCAAACTTGGCCGGAAGTTACGCCCGCCAAAGGCGAACGCCGCGCCCGCGTAGCGCTGCTTATTGGATGCGCGCAGCAGGTGCTCGACCCTGACATCAACACCGCCACGATCGAGGTGCTCGCGCGCAACGGCGTGGAGGTGGTTGTGCCGCGCGCCCAAGGTTGCTGCGGTGGGCTGGCGTGGCACACGGGCAGTCTCGGAGCAGCGCAGGATTTTGCTCGACGAAATCTGGCTGCGTTTCCCGCCGACGTGGATGCGATCCTGACCAACGCCGCTGGCTGTGGTTCGGCGATGCACGAATATCATCTGATGCTCGCCGGCACGCCGGATGCGGAGCGCGCGGAAAAATTTCGTCACCGCGTGATAGACGTTAGCGCCTTTCTGATGAAGCTCGGTTTGCGCGAGCAACCCGCTGACACGGGCCGGTCGATCAAACTTGCCTACCACGATGCGTGTCATCTGTCCAACGCGCAAAACGTGTGCCGCCAGCCGCGCGATTTGTTGCGCGCGATTCCGGGCGTTGAGCTGCTCGAACTCGCGAACTCGCATCTGTGCTGCGGCAGCGCTGGAAGTTACAACATGGATCAACCGGCGATTGCCGCGTCACTTGGCGAACAGAAGGCGCGGGCAGTGATTTCGACGGGTGCAAGCTTAGTGGCTTCGGGCAACATCGGCTGCCTAACCCAACTCCGCGTCCACCTTACCAAGCTGGGATCAACCATTACGATTCGCCACACCATGCAGGTGTTGCGGGACGCCTACAAAACGTCGTGAGTTTTCTTCAACCAACTTTTCAACATAACAACCTTAATTTTTGGGCTCTTCCGAGAAAATCTGTGGGTCAAAATTGACTATTTATCGTTACGAATAGAAAACCGAAGTTTCAACGGACACCCGTTTCGCATTGGATTTTTGAGGCATCACTCCG